>CAJXRD010000026.1 GCA_913058295.1 uncultured Flavobacteriales bacterium
TGCAAAGATAGAAAGCTTTAGCTACCAAACAAACTTTTCGTAACTTTTTTAATGATGTTTTTGAAGAAATCTTAAATCAAACTTTAAGCTATTGATAGCCATTAAATTATGATTTGTAAAAAACCTAATTATTTCAATATCTAAATTATAATATAGAGTGACTAATACTAAAGCCCTACCTCCTATTAAATTAAATTAAGATGAAGAAATTTCAAAAAAAACAAAAGAGCGAACTACTAATATACTACAAGTCAAGAAACTGAACTAAGGATTGTTGTATTATTATTTATCAGCTTGCTTATTCCAATGAGCTTTAAGATCAAAAAGGTCAATTGGGACAGCAGGTTTTTGTCTTTCTAAAATATTTGACTGAAAAGAACGCTCTAAAATATCTTCTATTAAATAATCTTCTTTATTAAGGTATGGGTCGTATTCATCTTTTAAAGATATATCAAACATATTGGCTGTAGTATTGTACCAAAATGCTCTCCATCCTGTTCGAAGTTCCTTTACTAACTCAAAAGAGGTCCTTCCTGTTTGCCTATGTATGAGTTTGGATAGTATCTGACCTTCAGTTCTAGTAAACTTTTTCAGTTTTTCTGAAAACTCTTCTTCTATATATTTTTGAACTCTTTTTGTATATCGCTTTTTAGCTCCTTTTTTCTCAATAGTCTTTAGCCTTTCAGTCATTGTTGTTAATCTTTCAGAAGCTAATTTGGCATAAGGATATACTTTTCTTGTTTTCCGACGTAATATAAGGTAGCGTCTTCTGTCTTCTTTTGAATTAAACTCTAACTTATTTAACAATATCACTTCATCTAAATCAATATACTCTCTAGGAACTGTATCTCCTTTTATTATATAGTAAAAAGCATCCGTACTGTCAGATTTCTGTTCTACTAGAGTTCCAGAGTTTTGCGATATACTTAACTGTGAAATAAAAACTATTAATAATAGGTATGTATATTTTATAATATTCATCAAAAACAATCGAATTAAACGTCCTTTTATAATACGCTTCAAAATTAAACAAATTGTACAGTGCAACTTATTATTAAATTATTAATTTTGAAATCAATAATTAATAGTTTAAACAATACAATATATGGCCTCTACAATTTTAACAAAAAAATCATTAACGTTTTTAGAAAATTATTTAAACAATGCCGCACCTACTGGATACGAATGGGACGGACAAAAAATGTGGATGGAATATTTAACTCCTTATGTAGATGAATTTATAACAGATACTTATGGAACTGCCGTTGGTGTTATAAATCCTGAAGCAAAATATAAAGTTGTAATAGAGGGGCATGCAGATGAAATTTCCTGGTATGTAAACTACATTAGTGATAATGGACTAATTTATGTGATAAGAAATGGAGGAAGTGATCATCAAATCGCTCCATCTAAAGTAGTAAATATTCATACCAAAAATGGAATTATAAAAGGAGTTTTTGGCTGGCCAGCAATACATACTAGAAATAAAGGAAAAGAAGAGGCTCCTAAACCCGATAATATTTTTATTGATGTAGGTTGTGAAGATAAAGAAGGCGTTGAAAAACTAGGGATTCATGTTGGTTGTGTTATTACGTATCCAGATTCATTTCATATACTTAATAATGACAAATTTGTTTGTAGAGCTCTAGATAATAGAATGGGTGGATTTATGATTGCTGAAGTAGCAAGGCTTTTACATTTAAATAAAAAGAAATTGCCTTTTGGCCTTTATATTACTAATTCAGTACAAGAAGAAATTGGATTACGTGGAGCACAAATGATTGCTGATAGAATCAAACCGAACGCTGCAATCGTTACAGATGTTACTCACGATACTACCACTCCAATGATTGACAAGAAAAAAGAAGGACATATAGAACTTGGTAAAGGGCCTGTTATTGCATATGCTCCAGCTGTACAACAAAATTTAAGAGACCTAATTGTAGATACCGCAGAAAAAAACAAAATACCTTTTCAACGTGCTGCACTTTCTAGAGCTACCGGAACAGACACTGATGCTTTTGCTTATAGTAATGGTGGTGTTGCTAGTGCTTTAATTTCACTTCCTCTACGTTATATGCATACTACTGTTGAAATGGTTCATCAAGAGGATGTTGAAAATGTGATCAAATTAATTTATGAATCTCTCTTACAAATGCAGGACGGCGATGATTTTAGTTATTTTAACTAATTTAATTTAATCATAATCACTTCTATTTATTTTTTTTAAATTTTGTACGTATTCTTGTAGGAATTATTATTTAAAAAAATAAAATGAAAAGATTATCTTATACCATAACACTGCTTTTAGCACTTGTTTTAATTTCTTGTTCTGAGGAAACTATTGAAGTTACCGACTCATCTCAAGATCTTAAACTTACTACTGATGATAAAACTAATATTGGGACTTATAAGGGAGTTTTTACAACTTTAGATTCTGAATTTAGAGGGCAAATAGAAATTAATATTGCAAACTCTAATGCAAACAGTTTTACAGAAAAATTTCATAAAGCTGAAATAAGACTACAAACTGGAGAGGTTCTTTTTGCAACTTCTAAGGATAAAATTACATCTGTTTATTCTGTTGAGCAAGCTGTTTTTATGTCAAATGATATCAGCTTTAACTTTTCAGTAAATAGAGATGGCACTAATCCTATAGTATCAAATGTTATTTATAACAATACAGAGGCAGATGCTTTAATTGCGAAACATACCAACTTAGCCCCTGTAGAAACAATAACAGGAACTTATGCTTGTTTTTTGACTTGCTTCGGCCATCCTGTTTTAGACGGTACAAACCAAACATTTAATTTAATGTTTACAACAGACGCTAGTGGAGATACCGAAATTACTACGCAGGTAGTTTATGATGAGGTATTATACAACGGTATTGGTGTACAAGACAATTGCAATCCTGATGCGGGTACAACTACTGATTGCAATATTGAAAGTGGAAACGGTGTAGATAGTGATGAAGGGTTTATCATAGGAGTAAATCCAGTAAAATGGAATGGGAATCATACATTTAATAATGAAGCTACTGGTCCAGGAGACTGTTCAGAGGTATCTGGAATATTCAATATTAATACCTCCAACAATGGATTTGTATTCGGATTCTTTCGAAATGACCCAATTTTTGATTGTCCTGTTTCTGTAAATACTATATCAAATAATGGCTTCAATGCATTTACTGGAGCTGGTTTTGCACCAGTGCCTAGTGCAGGTCAATTAGATTCAGATATTATTATTGCAAATGGGTTTAATGGGGAATTATTAAATTATGGAGGGACTGAAGTTACCGGTGTTTATGCAAAAGGCGAATCTACTGGAGGGGAATCGCATGCAGGTATTTATGCATTTGATATTAGTAATGGTGGTATTAAAGATAATGCCCTTGGTTTTCAGCCTGCAACTAATGATTTTACCCCTGGTTATATAGAAGTAAAATTAAACAATACTACAGGTAATAATTTAACAAGGTTTCAAATTGATTATGATATTTATGTATTGAATAACAAAAACGGTTCAAATTCATTAAATTTTTCATATTCAAATAATGGTGTTGATTACACTCCCTTAGACGATTTAGATTTTGTTTCTCCTGAAGGTTCAGACGGCTCACCTTGGGTAAGAACCCCAAAATCTGCTGTGTTTTATACATTAATACCAAATGGACAAAACCTATATCTACGATTTACTAGTGATGAAGTTAGTGGAACTGGAGGCTACGATGAATTTGCTTTAGATAATTTAGAGCTTGTTGAAGCTGATTAAATATATTAAAATAAAAACCTCTAAGTATATCTTGGAGAGTTTTTATTTTATAACAATGAATAAAAAAAGGGATGTATTTAAAATACATCCCTTTTTTTATATATAATGATAAGGCTTTTAAGACTCTCCGTTTTTCTTTGCTTCACGACTTAATTTCCATCTTTCTAATAATGCGCCTCCTATCCAATAAGGAAGAATAGATATTAAAAAAATCATTAGCCAAAAACCAATAGTAACTATGGTCATAAATGCTAAAAATCCTAAATATTGACTGAAATCAAACATAACTTTACTTTTTTTATTTATGCCCCAAATATACTATCCTTTTTTTATATAAAACAAAAATAAATAAATTTTATTAACAGGAATTAAACAGTATTAAAGTCAAGAAAAATAGCGTTTTACTTACCTTTGTTGTTCTATAAAAACAGAATTATGGATTACAGAATTGAAAAAGATACATTAGGCGAGGTAAAAGTGCCAGCCAATAAGCTTTGGGGTGCACAAACAGAGCGTTCCCGAAATAATTTTAAAATTGGAAAACCAGCATCTATGCCTTTAGAAATAGTATATGGCTTTGCTTATTTAAAAAAATCTGCAGCGTATACCAATTGTGATTTAGGTGTCTTAACTGAAGCAAAAAGAGATTTGATTGCTGCAGTTTGTGATGAAATCTTAAGGGGTATGCATGACGATCAATTTCCATTAGTTATTTGGCAAACTGGAAGTGGTACGCAAAGCAATATGAATTTAAATGAAGTTATTGCAAATCGAGCACATCAATTAGCTGGTAATATAATAGGAGAAGGTGAAAAAACTCTACTCCCAAATGATGATGTAAATAAGTCTCAGTCCTCTAATGATACATTTCCAACCGGAATGCATATTGCAGCTTATAAAAAAATCGTCGAAGTAACTTTACCAGGAGTGAAACAATTGCAAGCTTCCTTAGAAAGTAAGTCTAATGAGTTTAAAGATATTGTAAAAATTGGGCGTACTCATTTAATGGATGCTACTCCCCTAACCTTAGGTCAAGAGTTTAGTGGTTATTCTTCTCAATTAAAATATGGTATTAGAGCATTAGAAAACACATTAGCACATCTTTCTGAACTTGCATTAGGAGGAACCGCTGTAGGAACAGGTATTAATACCCCTAAAGGATATGCAAATCATGTAGCGGAACAAATTGCTAAGTTTACTGGTTTGCCTTTTATAACAGCTGAAAATAAATTTGAAGCCTTAGCTGCACACGATGCGATTGTTGAATCACATGGGGCTTTAAAACAAATAGCGGTTTCTTTGAATAAAATTGCAAACGATATTCGCTTATTGGCAAGTGGACCTAGAAGTGGAATTGGTGAAATCACAATTCCGGCAAATGAACCTGGTTCATCGATTATGCCAGGCAAAGTAAATCCTACCCAATGTGAAGCCTTAACTATGGTATGTGCTCAAGTAATTGGTAACGATATGGCAATTGCTGTTGGAGGAATGCAAGGACATTATGAATTGAATGTTTTTAAACCAGTAATGGCTGCAAACTTTTTATCTTCTGCTCAATTAATTGGAGATGCATGTCTTTCCTTTGATATTCATTGTGTTTCAGGAATAGAACCAAATTTAGAGGTAATTAAAACTCAATTAAACAATTCACTCATGCTGGTAACAGCATTAAATACTAAAATTGGTTATTATAAAGCTGCAGAGATTGCAAATACTGCACATAAAAATGGAACCACTTTAAAAGTAGAAGCTGTTCGATTAGGATACTTAACAGAACAGGAGTTTGATGCATGGGTAAAACCTGAAGATATGGTTGGTAATTAGTCAATAAATCTTATATAATATTGCAAAGGTTGTCTTATAGGACAACCTTTTTTTTATTCTATAATATCGATTAAATGCATATTTATTAGTTTATCTGTAAATTAATTGTATATTCGAGTACCCAAATTATTAAACTTACTTATTATGAGACAGCAAATATTGCCCCTGCTATTATGTCTTTTTACTACAATTCATGTCTGGAGTAACACTCCAGTAGATAGAGATGTTTTTAGTAAAACAGACTTGTTAATCGCTGAAAGACTATTACTTACAGATTTTAAGAAGCCTAAAGAAGGTTCTAAAAAACTGTTAGCAACTCCATTAATAAACAATCCTTATAAGGTTGATGTAAATGAAGTTTTATTAAATAACCCTGTTATAGTTGCAAATAAAGGAAAAGTAATTAAAAAGGAAAATTCCTACAAAATATTTAATTCTAACGTCCTTTCAAATGCTCCAAATTTATCTGGAATGCATTTTAATTCATCTCTATTTTACCAAGGTCTATTTTATGGTTTTGCTTTAACAGTAATTCTATTAAATTTAGTCTGTTATTTTATTTTCGATGAAACGCTATTTATTTATTTTTCTGCAACTTTTGCGGCATTGACGGTAGCCCTCTTTTTTGCGGAAGGATTATTTCCGCTTATTGGCATAAACGGCATAATTCAAACAGAAATTTTACAATCTACCTTTTTATTGTTTGCTATTGCCTTAAGTGTTTTATTTGCCTCAAAGTATCTTACTTTAAAGGATCACTATCCTAAACTGAATAATATAACGCTTCCACTATTAATTATAGCTACTGTACTAATTAGTATTGCTTGGATTATTGGAGATCCCTTTATTGCAAATTTGGCAAATGCCTTATTATTTGGATTAATTGGTGTTTATTTTATTACTGGCGTTTTACTATTTAGTAGAAAGAACTATGCTAAATTTTACGTGATAGCATCCTTTATACCCTTATTATTTTCAATAGACTTTTTTGTACTACAGAATTTTGGGATAGACTTTTTATTTACTGAAGCTGTACATTTAAAAGTCGCAACATTATTTGAAGCATTACTTCTCTCTTATGCTATAATGTTTAGAATGCAAGCCGTAAAAGAAGAGGGAGTTTTAAGACAAACCGAAATGAGAATATTCCTTAAAAGACAAGATGTTATGAATAGAGCTAAAGTTGAAGAAATGATAGAAGAAATCTATCTTGAAAACCTAATCATGCAATATGATTTAAATGGGCTTGAAATAAAATTATTACAATATATTTCTGAAGGTAAAAACAATGCTAAAATTGCTCGTAAATTAAAACTTACTGAAAGTGAAGTTGGAGAACAAACTAAAGATTTGTATCAAAAGCTTGAAATTAGTGAGCATATTCAAGAAGATTTTAGAATGGTAGATAGTCAACCAGATTACATTTACAACTAAAATTAAATTAACTTTTTAGAATAAAAAGGATAAGCTTAAACGCTTATCCTTTTTTTGTATAATACTTTTTGTGCTTAACATATGCTAGAGCACTTAGCAGTAAAACAAATGCTGTAAAATACCAAACAAAGCTTGGTGTTACAGGTACATCTCCACTTGCATATGAATGCAATCCAGTTAGATAAAAATTAACACCAAAATAAGTCATCATTATGGAAGCATAAGCAATCACTGCTGCAAAATTAAAGCTCCATTTGCCGCGTAAACCTGGTACTATTCTCATATGTATTACAAATGCATAAATCATAATACTAATTAAAGCCCATGTTTCTTTAGGGTCCCAACCCCAGTAGCGACCCCAACTTTCATTAGCCCATTGCCCACCTAAGAAGTTTCCAATGGTTAACATAACCAATCCAACAGTAAGTGCCATTTCGGTAATAACAGTAAGCTCCTTTATATTTAATTCCATCTTTTTATAATTCTTTTTTGTAGTAAGAACTATTAAAAGTAAAGATGTTAATCCTAATATCATTCCAAGGGTAAAAGGCCCATAACTTGCTACAATAACAGCAACATGAATCATTAACCAATAACTATCCAAAACAGGTTGTAAATTAGAAATAGAAGGGTCTATCCAATTTTCGTGAGCTACCCATAAGATAATAGCTGCAACAAAAGCTGTAGAAGCTATAGTTAAATCACTTCTCTTGCCTAGTGAAATGCCAAAAAATACTGTTGCCCAACCCACATAAATTATAGATTCGTATGCATCACTCCAAGGTGCATGACCACTAACATACCAGCGTGCAATAAGTCCCAAAGTTAGCATGATGAAAAACGACCATATAATATATTTACAGACCTTTATTAAGGTATTAACAGTCTTATTCTCATTAAATATTTGAACAACAATAAACACAAACATAATCATCCCAAACAAGGCAAAGTATTTATATAGGCGATTAAAAATATCTACCTTATTATATAAAACTTCTGTTTTTATTCTACTATCGCTAGGCATTACTTCAACTCCAAATTTCTTTTGAAAATTGGTTATTCCATCTAATAATTCCACTGCCGTAGAATAATCTCCTGTAATACGAGATTCTCGCAAAGTTTCAAAGTAATAAGGAAGAATGTTTCTAGTAAAAGCAGAATCTGCTTCTTTATAATTTACTTCCGCTAACTCTGGATAAGAAACCCACTGATTATTAGGGTCTTCCGGAACAGGGAATATTTTAAATATACTTCCACTCAATGTCTGGTTTAATAAATAAAAGTTCTCATAAGCCTTTATAAAATCCTTTTGAAATTGATTTTTATTTACTGCCTTAGATGCTTCCTGAATATATGGCCCCAATTTATTATATCCCTCTTCATCAATCAAATCCATCAAAGCAAAATGAGTTGCATCTTTATCAATTCCTATAATCTCCCGAATACTGTCATTACCTCTTTTTAAGCTTATAATTGGAACTTCCATCCAAAGACGAGGAAATTCTATCATAGACACAAATACTTGATTCGCATCTAAACTATTATAGGCATTCTTTCTACTTATTTTACGAAGTAATTCGCTTGCAAAAGTATTTACAGGTTTCATACGACCATTATCCTGTATCACTAAATGTGCAAACTTAGCAGCATGCTCTTTACTTGTAGCATTTACTAGAATGATGGAATCTAATTTTTCTTTTGACAATTCACTTTGATGGGAATCATTTTCTTGTGCAAAACCAGTAAAAGATATTAGCAACAACAATATCATAGATAACTTTGCCTTCTTCTTTTTAATTTTCTCAAGCATTCTCTTTAAATCTGCGAACCTTGTATTTTTATCAAATAATATAGCCAATAACGCAAAGTATAAAAGGCTATAACCGATATAAGTTATCCATGTTCCCCAAAAATCATGATTTATAGATAATACCGATCCTTTTTCATCGCCATCAAATGAAGCTTGAAAAAGGCGATATCCTTGCTCATCCAAAATATTATTCATAAAAATCTCATAGTCATAGAATTCCGTTTCACTTTTGTTCACGGTCACCTTACTTTTAAAAGCCGAATAATTTTTTTCTGTCCCTGGATATTTGTCCGCAATAAAATCATTTAACGTAATGCTAAAAGGAAGCTCATATTCTTTAGAACCATAGCTTAAATATACCTTTAACCCACCTACTTCAGTTGCTATAGGATTTGCAACAACCCCTTTACCTCCTAATATTTCAGCGATTTTTGTTTCTCCTCCAGATGTTATTTCCAAGATCAATGCATCCTGATTGGTTGGTTCGCTTAATGGAGCTTTTATAATGCCATTGGTTCCAGTCATTACATTTTCAGGAATAACAAATGCCATATCTGCTACTTGATATAAAGATCGTAATTGAAAATCCTGTACACTATCTTTTACCAAAGTCCCTTTAAATTGATCTGCCATACGCATATACTCGCCTTCAAAAGGGGACTTAATACTATATTTTCCATCGGTATGACTTAAATTTATAGCGCCTTCGGTTGGATTATTAAAGGCAAATAATATATTATGAATGTTTAGAATATCTCCATCGCCTATCCAATGGTCATGACGCTGACCATCTCCAGCCTCTACAATTTTTAAATATCCTTTACCATCTTCAGATTCTACAACGCCTTTCTTTGCATTACTAATAAAGTTTTTAAACTTTACAGATACTTTTTGACCGTTATAATCGGTATTGTATTCAAAATCATTATTTAATCGCTCAGATAAACGTAATTGCATTGGCTTTACAGTTCTACGTTGTGGAACTCCATCTACTTTATAATCGCCATCGATAAAAGTATTCAAATAGGTTTCTGAAGATAACATTGTGTTTTCTGTAGCACCTTCTCGAATATGCATCATTCCTTCAAAACTTATATAACGAGTAACAAAAGCACCAAGAATAATAAATAAAAAAGAAAGGTGTATCAGCAAAGTTGCCCACTTTTCTTTTCTAAATAAACGATACTTTGAAATATTACCGATAAAGTTGATGACAAACATTCCCATTATTGCTTCGAACCACCAAGCATTATAAATTAATTCTCTGGTATAAGGAGTCGGAGAAGTGTCTGCCGAGGCATCCATAAAGGTTCCAGTAGCCATAGCAGCTGCAAAAACAATAAATAAAACGGAAGTTAATCGAGTTGAAAAAAGAATAGCGGATATTTTCTTTATCATGGAATGTTAATTTTCAGCAAATTTAAGTAATTCCATTCAGTAATTATATGATATATGTTAATGTTTAAGTTACATTTTTGGTTTGTTTTTAAAAATCTCCATATTCATAAAAGTACTCATATTTCTAGCTCTATTTTTTGCCAATTGTGCAACATCTCCTTCAAACATATCATCTATTGTTTTATGCCACATATTAATCCAAGTCCCAAAATGCAACTCATTTATGGTATGATTATATTGTTCATCTACCTCTATATGTTTCACTAAAGGGTTTCCTGTATACTTTTTAAGGAAAAATAAATTCGTTTCCCAGAAATCCGTTAATAGATCTAAATGAGTTTCCCAATCTTTTATCACCGTGTTGAAAATTGGCCCTAATAATTCATTCTCTCTAACTTTTGAATAGAAATTATTTACCAATAGTGCAATATCTTCTCTTGAGTTTATATCTTTTTTTTGCATCCTAATAATTATACTACAAAGGTATAGATTCCATTAGTTTTTCTGAAAGAATGTTGTTACTCAAAAAAACAAAATTTGAGATTCCTCATCTCTCGTGCCTCTTTCTGTCGGAATGACAATTGTCATTCCGACAGAACATAGTGACTGAAGAATCTCAGAAACTAAGAAATAAAAAAATAAGATTATTCGCTTTGTATACTCCGCTCTGAATGACAGTTTCAATAACAAAATACTTATCTTCGCTTTATGATTAAAGTGATAATTTTAGGATTTGGAAATGTTGGACAGCACCTTTATCAAGCTTTCTCAAGAAATTCAAAAGTGGATGTTATTCAGGTATTTAATCGATCTCCAATTAATTTTTCTGAAGAGTTTCAAGTTAGCTTCACAACAGATATTAGGCAACTAAAAGAAGCTGATATTTATATTATTGCTGTCCCTGATGATACCATCCAGGAACTTTCTAAAAAATTACCACTAAAAAATAAATTGGTCGTTCATACTTCAGGAAGTGTTGCTTTGAATCATCTTTCAGATAATAACAAGAAGGGAGTTTTTTATCCTTTACAAACTTTTTCAAAAAATGCAGTAGTGGATTTTAAAAGTATTCCTATTTGTATTGAAGCTAATAATAAAGAGGATTTAAAATCGCTAAAACAATTGGGTTCGGCGATTTCTGAAAATATCCAAGAAATAAATTCAAAAGAAAGAGAGCAATTGCATCTATCTGCAGTATTTGTAAATAATTTCGTTAATTATCTATATCAAGTTGGAAGTGATTTACTCTTGGATAATTCTTTATCCTTCGATTTATTAAAACCACTTATTAAAGAAACCGCTAAAAAAATGGAAAGCTTAAATCCTGTAGATTCGCAAACAGGACCAGCCAAAAGAAATGACTTCAAAACAATTGAAAATCATTTACATTTGTTAGAAGGAAGTCCTTATAAGGAGATATATGAAGTAATGACAAAGAAAATACAGAATAAAAATTATAAATAACATTTAAAAGATACCCGCCTTCGCGGGCATGACAATGGAAAAAAATTATAAAGAATACCTAAATCAAATCACTACTTTAATATTTGATGTAGATGGTGTATTAACCGATGGCACTATAATTATCACAACCGATGGAAGTATGCACCGGACTATGCACACCAAAGATGGATTTGCACTTAAAACAGCCGTAGACAAAGGATTTCATGTTTGTATTATTTCTGGTGGAACTGACGAAGGAGTTAGAAAACGTCTAAAAGGTTTAGGAATAACAGATATACATTTAGGGGCACATCATAAAACAGAGACCATGAACACCTATTTACAGGGCAACAATATAGAAAGAGAAAATGTTTTGTACATGGGAGATGATATACCAGATTTATATGTGATGCAAGAGGTTGGATTGCCATGTTGCCCACAAGATGCCGTTCCAGAAATTAAAGGAGTTTCTAAATATGTCTCTCATAAAAAAGGAGGAAAAGGATGTGTTAGAGATGTGATTGAACAAGTTTTAAAAGTTCAAGGAAAGTGGTTGTCGAACGACAATGTTAGCGCTAAATACGATTAATTAAAAAATAGAATAAAGAGAAAAGACAATAGAATCAAAACTTGGTTCTACTTCACTCAAAAAAGCAATATTTTTATAATAATTAACTCAGCTTATCCATTGTCTTATTTAAAATTAATACGATTTCAGAACCTTATCATTATTGCCTTGATACAGGTTTTCATAAGGTTTGGACTTTTCTTACCCTTAGGTGTCGATATCACTTTATCAAATTTTGAATTTACCCTATTAATCTTAGCTACCATTTGTCTTGCAGCTGCAGGAAATATTATTAATGATATTAATGATGTTGCCATAGATAAAGTAAACAAACCTTCAAAAGTAATAATCGGTAAAAAGATTTCAGAAAAAACAGCTTATAATCTCTTTGTAATCTTTAACGTAATTGGTGTTGGTATAGGTTTTTATTTATCTAATACCATTAACAAATCTGTTTTCGCAACTCTTTTTATTTTAATTTCAGCATTGCTTTATTTATATGCTACTTATTTAAAAGCACTACCACTTATAGGGAATATTGTAATATCCTCTTTAGTAGCTTTAAGTCTTATAATAGTGGGATTATTCGATTTATTACCTGCTATAAACTCTATAAATCAAGAGTACCAATCTTTAGCTTTTAGTATGGTCCTCAATTATGCGTTTTTTGCATTTATCATCAACCTTATACGAGAAATTGTAAAAGATATAGAAGATATAAATGGAGATAAAAACGGTGGGCTAAACACCCTACCTATAGCCATTGGAAGGAAAAGAGCTTCTTATATAGCTTTTGGTTTAGGGATCCTAACCTTATTTGCAACGATATACTATATCTATGTACACCTTTACAATTTTACTATTGCAATTGTCTATTTTTTACTATTAATAATAGCACCCCTACTCTATTTTTGCACAAAAATTTGGGATGCAAAAGATAAAAGCGACTATCACTTTTTATCTAAATTATTAAAAATTATTATGCTTTTAGGAATGTGTTCCATCCTACTCTATCCTTTTATAATCTATTAATTATGCTATCTGAAAAATTAAAAAACCATAACATTATTCTTGCCTCTGGTTCCCCAAGAAGGCATCATTTTTTTAAAGAAATGGGAATTGATTTCGCAATTGAAGTAAAAGAAATAAATGAAATCTACCCAGAGCATTTAAAAGGTGCAGAGATTACAGATTATCTTTCTAAACTAAAAGCTGCTGCTTTTAGTGATCTTTCTAATAAAGATATTGTTATTACAAGTGATACTATAGTATGGCAGAATGAAAAAGCAATAGAAAAGCCGAAAGACTTTGAAGATGCGTTTAAAATGTTGAAATCCTTTAGTGGAGGAATGCATGAAGTATTTACTTCCGTTTCGTTTACTGGAAAAAACTTTCAGAAAACCATCCATGATTCTACAAAAGTTTGGTTCAATACCTTAAAAGATGAAGAAATAACCTATTACTTAAACACCTGTAATCCTTATGATAAAGCTGGTAGTTATGGAATACAAGAATGGATTGGTTATATAGGCATCCATAAAATTGAAGGCTCCTACTTTAACGTTATGGGTTTACCAACACATCTAGTTTATAAAACCTTAATGGAAATTGCCAATTCTTAATTTTATAGTAAATTAGACTTGTTCATTTTAAATTTAAAACTCCTTCAAAAGATGAAAAGGATATCTAAAGCTTTAAACCTATTATTTCAATTTAGTTTTGTGATTTCACTTTTCATTTCTTGTAATAAAAATGAAGCACATAAAGGCAAAACTATAGCTGAAGACATTACCTATAGAAATTTAAGCCCAGAATTTAAAGAATATTGGTTTTCTGGAAAAGCTGAAATTACTTCCTATGAACTTTCGCAGTTACGATATGGGGAACTTCGGGAAGGAACAGCAGTTAGTATTTTTGTTACTGAAGACTTTCTCCCTAATGAACATGTTAAAGCGAATGATTATTCTGAAAATAACATCCCAGTTATAAAACTAAACAGTACTAAAAAATTCATAACGGGAATCTATCCCTATTCTATAATGAATAGCACTTTTAGTCCTTTATCGACAAAAGAACATCCTATTAAAATCTCTACCTCTTCACAGGAATGGTGTGGACAAGTATATATGCAATTGAATAATACCGATAAGTTTGAAATTCTTTCTCACTCCTATTTTGAAGGAGAAGCAGATCAAAACTTAAACCTTGATAAAGAAATACTTGAAAACGAACTTTGGAATCTAATTAGAATCAATCCTGAAGAATTACCAATTGGTGATTTTATGATGATTCCTTCTTTTGAATATTTGCGATTAGATCATAAAGCAATAAAACCCTATAAAGCAACTGCAAATATTATTAAAAAGGGTTCAGAAAGTATTTATACCATAATTTATCCAAATCTTCCTAGGCAATTGGTTATTTACTTTAATAGTTCTTTTCCTTTTGAAATTGAAAAATGGGAAGAATCTGCTTTTGCAAATCCGATGGACAGCATTGGTTTAAAAACTACTGCCACAAAAATTAATAGAATGCGAACTAATTATTGGGCACAAAACAGTAATAAAGACAGAACTCTTAGAGATTCACTAGGACTGTAAGTTCAGTTTCCTTTTTTATTGTTAAAGATTAGCTAATTTACTTTTGCAAATTTTCAATTTAAGTATATTTGGGAGATTCCAATTAAAACCATCTATGCGAAAAATTACCATTACCTTATTCCTATTATTATTTAGTGTTGTTTCTCTTTTTGCACAACAACCGGAAAAACCAACAGCTTCAGAAATTTATCACAACCTTCAAAAACTTAATTTTTTAGGTTCGGCAATGTATATCGCTGCACATCCAGATGATGAAAACCAGCGTTTGATTTCTTATTTAGCCAATCATGTACATGCAAGAACTGCCTACCTTTCTATTACTAGAGGTGATGGAGGTCAAAATTTAATTGGCCCAGAAATTAGAGAATTATTAGGTGTTATTAGAACACAAGAATTAGTAGCTGCAAGAAAAACTGATGGAGGCCAACAGTTTTTTACTCGTGCGAATGACTTTGGTTATTCAAAACACCCAGATGAAACTCTAGAAATTTGGAATGAAAAAGAAGTTTTAGGAGATGTCGTTCTAAATATTAGAAGGTTTAAACCAGATATCATTATTAATCGGTTTGATTATAAAAACCCAGGAAGTACACACGGGCATCATACATCCTCTGCAATGTTAAGTGTAGATGCATTCGATTTAGTAGGAGATGATTCTCACTATCCAGAAACTGTAGAAAAATTTGGAACCTGGCAACCAAAACGCTTATTTTTCAATACCTCTTGGTGGTTTTATGGGTCTAAAGAGAAGTTTGAAAAAGCGGACAAAACCAATTTGTTAGAAGTAGAAACTGGAACTTATTATTCAGATCTTGGACTTTCTAACGGAGAGATTGCTGCTTTAAGTAGAAGTATGCATAAATCTCAAGGATTTGGTAATACTGGAACTAGAGGGAGTCAAATAGAATATTTAGAGTTTTTAAAAGGAGATTTTCCAAATGGCAAAAAAGATTTGTTTGAAGGGATTAATACTACTTGGACAAGAGTTGAAGGTGGTCAATCTATAGGAGATATTTTAAATCCCTTGGAGGATAATTTCAATTTTAAAAATCCTTCCGAAATGATTCCACAACTAATAGATGCATTTCAGTTATTACAAAAACTTCCAGAAGGACATTGGAAAACTATAAAGTTGGAGGAATTAAAAAACCTAATTGCAGAATGCGCTGGATTGTATCTTGAAGCGGTTGCAAGTGCGCAAAGCATTTCCCCTAATGGAGAAGTGATTATTAGTATTGAAGCGATTAATAGATCTAAATCGAATATCGAACTTGGTTCTGTTAGATCACCGATTGTTTCCTTCCCTACTACTTTTGCTCCTACACCATTATTAAAGAATAAAAAATATACATTAGAAAGTGTAGAAGGAACTTTTTCAGTAAGAGAAATCAATAATCCATATTGGTTAAATGAAAAAGGAACTATTGGAATGTATCAGGTAAACGATTCTAACTTAATTGGATTCCCAGATAGAGAAATGAATTTTCCAATTATTTTTAACCTTACTATCGAAGGCGTTTCTTTTGACTTATCAAGAAATCTAATTTATAAATTTAACGATCCTGTTAAAGGAGAAGTATATCAACCTTTTGATGTATTACCAGAAGTTACTTCTAGCATCCCAGAAAAAGTAATTATTTTCTCTACTAATGATTCAAAACAAATACCTGTTAAAGTACGTGCTGGAAAGGACAATATAGAAGGAACGGTTTCTTTGCAATATCCAGAAGGATGGATAATTACCCCAGATAGTCAAGCCTTTAGTTTAACTAAAAAAGGAGAAGATGCAACGGTTATGTTCACGGTACAACCGCCTGCCAATCAAAGTGAAGGGCAATTAAAATCGGTAATAAAAATTGGAAACGATACCTACCATAAAGAACTTATAGAAATTGATTACGATCATATCCCCTATCAAACTGTTTTATTGCCTTCAGAAGCGAAAATCGTTCATATTAGCCTTCAGAAAAAAGGAGAGAATATTGGCTATATAAAAGGAGCTGGAGATGCCATTCCTGAAAGCTTAGAACAAATAGGTTATCAGGTAACTTCTATTGATCCTTCAGAAATAAATTCAGAAGAACTAAAACAATACGACGCAATCGTTGTTGGAATTAGAGCTTATAATACTCTTCCGGAATTGGCTTTCAAACAAAAAGAATTAAATGCTTATGTAGAAAATGGTGGGACCTTAATTCTTCAGTACAATACCAGCCATAGATTGGTAACGAAAGATTTGGCTCCATATCCCTTAGAATTGTCTAGAGACAGAGTAACCGATGAATTTTCAAAAGTAACTCTTCTTGCACCTAAACATCCTGTTTTAAATACTCCCAATAAAATCACACAAGAAGATTTTAATGGCTGGGTACAAGAAAGAGGGCTTTATTTTCCGAACGAATGGTCGAAAGAATTTACTCCCATTTTAGGAATGCAGGACAACAATCAAAAACAAACACAAGGATCCTTATTGGTTGCTCAATACGGTGAAGGATATTACATATATACAGGGATTAGTTTTTTTAGAGAACTACCTGCTGGGGTATCTGGTGCGTACAGATTATTTGCTAATTTATTATCTATAGGAAAATGATAGAAGACAAAGAAGAAACTGTAAAATTTACTTGGAAGGCAAGCTATACTTGGGTATTATTATTTAACACCCTTTACATTGTATTGTTTTATTTATTAATGAATAGCTTTAATTAGTATGTTAGCAATTGATTGGATCGTTCTAATTGGAACATTGACTTTTATCGTATTATACGGTACCTACAAAACCCGCGGAAATAAAAATGTAACCGATTATTTAAAAGGTGGAAGTGACTCGCATTGGTGGACTATTGGCTTAAGTGTTATGGCTACCCAAGCGAGTGCCATTACCTTTTTATCTACTCCTGGTCAAGCATACCATGATGGTATGGGCTTTGTGCAATTTTACTTTGGAGTTCCTATTGCCATGGTTATTATTTGTATTGTTTTTATACCCTTATACCATAAATTAAAAGTTTTTACGGCTTATGAATATTTAGAGACAAGGTTCGATTTAAAAACTAGAACACTAACAGCTGTTCTATTTTTAATACAAAGAGGCTTAGCAGCTGGGATTACCATTTTTGCTCCTTCTATTATTTTATCGGCAGTTTTAGGTTGGGACTTAGTTACTCTGAATATCATTATTGGTATACTTGTAGTTATTTATACAGTTAGTGGAGGTACAAAAGCAGTTAGTATCACTCAAAAACAACAGATGGGAGTTATTTTTCTGGGTATGTTTATCTCTTTTTTAATCATACTTAATTTTCTTCCCTTAGAAATTTCATTTACTAAGGCATTAGATATTGCTGCTGCTAGTGGAAAAATGGAAATATTAGATTTTTCTTTCGATTTTGACAATCGTTATACCTTTTGGAGTGGGATTATTGGGGGTACCTTCTTAGCCCTCTCCTATTTTGGAACCGACCAAAGTCAAGTGCAACGCTATCTTAGTGGTAAATCTGTACGTGAAAGTCAGATGGGATTGATTATGAATGGAATGTTGAAAGTTCCTATGCAATTCTTTATTTTATTGATTGGAATCATGGTTTTTGTTTTCTATCAATTTAATAGTGCTCCTTTAAACTTTAATCCGGCAGCGATTGATGATTTAAAGAAATCTGAATATGCCGCAGAATATCAGCAATTGGAAGCGGACAATATGGATTTAGAAAAATCTATTAAAACAAAACAATTGTTATTTGCAGATTCTGAAGACGTTTCTCTAAAAGAAAATCTTTCTAAAGAGTTAAGTCATTTAAACGGACTTAAAAAAGACTTGCATACCCAAACCAAAGAGCTGATTTTAAAAGCCAATCCAAATGCAGAAACCAATGATAAGGATTATGTTTTTATACACTTTATACTAACGCAATTACCAAGAGGATTAATAGGTTTATTATTGGCGGTGATATTAAGTGCTGCTATGTCCTCAACAGCATCTGAATTAAATGCCTTGGCATCTACTACAGCTATAGATCTATACAAACGTAATGTAGGTAGAAAGAGCGATATTCATTATGTAAAAGCTTCCAAATGGTTTACTTTACTTTGGGGTATTATTGCTATTTCGGTGGCTTGTGTCGCCAACTTGTTTGATAATTTAATTCAGTTGGTAAATATTATTGGATCCATATTTTATGGAAATGTTTTAGGAGTATTTCTACTTGCATTTTTTATTAAATATGTAAAAAGCAAAGCGGTATTCTGGGCAGCCATTATTACACAAATTATCATTATCTATATTTGGTATATCGACCTTATGCCCTACTTATGGTTAAACTTAGTGGGTTGTGCTATCGTTATGGGAATTGCAATAATAATACAGACTATACTTCCTAATAAGGAAAAGTAAATATGTGTTTATCCAAAGCTATTAGTCGATAAACGCGCAAAAAATGATGGGGTAACAAATTGTGAATCATTGAATTACAAAATTTAAACATGAAATTACAAAAATACATATTAACAATTCTAGGGTTTATTTTATTTTTTCCATCGATCACCTTTAGTCAAGGTAAAAAGATAAAATATGAGTCCACCAAATTAAGTGACCACGCTTATATCATCACTCGAACAGGTAGTTCTGCTACCCGCAGGTCTAATATGGGAGTGATTATTGGTGAAAAAGGCCTATTGCTCATCAATCCATTATTCAGTGGTGATGAAGCGGATCAGTTTATGAATGCACTACAGGAGGTATCTGATATGCCTGTAAAATATGTCATCAACAGTAATTGGGATAATTATAACGTTGCTGCCAATTGGTACTTCAAGGACAAGGATGTGATAATTATTTCACATGAAAATATAGTGTACCACAGAAACATCCATACCCAATTGTTATTTAAGGATAAATTCTCACTGGATATCGGAACGGAATCAATCATTGCCTACAGGAGTCTGGGTCATTCATTTGGCCACATCAACATTCATCTTGAAAATGCCAATACAACTTTTATGGCTGACAGTTTTAGAAGCCAATGGATGACAATAGAAGGTCCCTTTGGACTAGATGGTCATTTTAATGGCATTGATATGGCGTTAGAAATGGGTGATGAGCACACCAAATACATTTCTGGAAATACTACAGGTACCATTATCAGCAACAGAGAAGATCTCATCAAAGAAAAGGCATTACGTTCAAATTTTTCCAGTCGTGTATTTGAATTAAGGCAACAAGGCAAATCAAACGAGGAAATATTAATGGATGATGCAATTGTAGGCATATTCAAACAATATGACTTATATCAATACATCACAGATGAAATTGCGGATTGGGTAATTAATCCTCTTTTCTACGATGAAAAAGCCAAGGCACTAATACTTTCTTCCAGTCAACTAGAAAAATATGTGGGAACGTATCGTTTAAAAGACAAAAGTGATGTAGAAATTTTTATCGAAAATAGCCAACTATTTTCTAAAAGTGTTGGTCAATTTTATTTGAAATTGGTACCTACTTCAGACACCCATTTTTGGCCTTACATGCAAAGCCTGAATGTTTATCAAATTTTTGAAATGGATGATGAAAACAATGTGCTTGGATTTACTATAGAACATGGTGGAGCAAGCTTGAAATACACAAAGGATAAATAATACTCCTTTCAAAAAGATTGTTATCAATATATAAGAAAGTATTCTGAATGAACGATTCATAACAACGTGTATAATTCTTTGCTTGGGTCTGTCT
Organism: uncultured Flavobacteriales bacterium; assembly: GCA_913058295.1. Classification (GTDB taxonomy): domain Bacteria; phylum Bacteroidota; class Bacteroidia; order Flavobacteriales; family Flavobacteriaceae; genus Marifrigoribacter. The sequence continues at coordinate 20,580 of CAJXRD010000026.1, forward strand.
GTAGTCGGAAAACCAAATAGATTTCTCTCAGGTTCGTTTTCTTTTACTAATTTAGTTCCAAGCCAACGCAAAAACCATACACAATCCGTTTAGCTAATAAGAAAAATCATAAAGCATTAATTAAATTAATCTCAAATTAACAACCAAATGCAATATTCAAATTTAGAAAAAAACAAGTTGTTTTTGCCTCAGAATTTTAAAGTTCCAGATTCCATAGAAAATGAACATTTTAGAATAAGAATGGCCACAATTAATGATGCTGTTAAAGATTACGATGCAGTAATGTCTAGTTTCAACCATTTAAACAAAGAGTTTCCTCATTGGAGATGGCCTAAGAAAAGTTTAACCATTGAGCAAAATTTAATTGATTTAGGTTGGCATCAAAAAGAGTTTCAAATGAGAAGTTCGTTTCTATATACAATTGTTCGCCTTGATGAAAGTCAAATTCTTGGCAGTTTGTATATTGATCCATCTACTAAGAATAGTTTTGACTCGGAAATTCACATGTGGGTAAGACAAAGTGAATTACAGAATGAGCTTGATTCCATACTATTTACTAAAGTAAAAGAATGGATAGATAAAGAATGGCCATTTAAGAAAGTTGCTTATCCAGGACGCGATTACAGTTTTGAAGACTGGAATTTAATGACATAATAACTGGCTAAAACACCTTATAAAAAACAGTTGCTAGAACAAGCTTACTTCCTAAAATTCTTACGGATTTTATAGTTGGCTTAGTATTTACTAAATTACCTGCTTAAACACGAAACTTATCTTAAACAAACACCTTAACTGCAATACGCGAAAAGTAAAATAAATGACACTACAAATAGATTCAAGTTTAGAACTAAAACTATTAAAATTATCGGATTCTGCTGATATTTTTAATACAATTAATAGTCAGCGAGAATATTTAGGAAAGTGGTTACCATTTGTTGCATATACTCAAGAACTCAAAGACACTGAAAATTTCGTCAATTCAATTGTGAATTCACCTGAAGAAAAATTTGAATACACTTTCACAATTAGAAAACAGAATCAATTTATTGGTTTGATTGGTTTAAAAGATTCTGATAAAACAAACAGAATAACAGAGATTGGATATTGGCTTTCAGAAAAATTTCAGAAACAAGGGATTGTAACAAAATCAGTTAATAAACTTTGTGATTTCGCCTTTAAAGAACAAGGGTTTAATAGAATCGAAATAAAATGTGCAGTAGAGAACAAACCAAGTATAAACATTCCTAAAAAACTTGGATTTAAATTCGAGGGAATTGAGCGTGATGGAGAATTAATATCCGAAAACAATTACATTGATTTAAAAGTTTTTAGCAAACTGAAAAGTGACTAATGTTTGAATTAAACAAAAAGAACAGTAGCAAAAAAGGTGTAAACAAACTTTATTAGTTACTGACTTTTACACAAAACCATTGACAACCTTTTAAAATAACCACCATAATTACAAAAATCTATATATGAGAAAATCAATTTTATTTATACCCTTACTATTCCTTGCTTTAACAATCAATGCTCAAGAACACAAAGAATTTTATGATAATGGCGATATAAAAGTGTCTGGTACAAAAGAAAAAGGAATAGATACAGGTGAATGGAAATACTATTTTGAGAATGGTAAAATAAGCAAAGAAGGGAACTATGTAAAAGGAAAGTTACATGGAGAATGGAAATACTATCACGAAAATGGTAGATTAAGAATAATTGGAAAGTATCAAAAAGGATTAGATACAGGCGAATGGAAATACTATCACGATAATGGCACCTTATGGGCAATTGGAAAATATGATAATGGTAAAGCTATTGGAGAATGGAAATACTATCATAAGAATGGTGAATTAAGTAAAGTTGGATCAAAAGAAAATGGTAAAGATATTGGCGAATGGGAATACTATGATGAAAATGGTAAAGCAACTCTCAAAGAAAATTAATAATACCTACCAACAACTTATAAATGTAATAAGGGCTGAATTTCACGTTTGGAAATTCAACTAAAATCATTAAATTTCCAATAAAAAATGAAAACAACAACATTTCTAACCTTTGTAGGAGACCAATGTGGAAAAGCGGAAGAAGCAATAAAACTTTACACTTCTATCTTTCCAAATTCTGAAATTAAAAGTATTGTAAACTACACAGAAGGAGAAGCTGGAGGAACAACAGAACTTATTAAATATGGTGTATTTACATTAAATGGCAAAGAATATATGGTTTCCGAAAGTAATTATAATCACGCTTGGTCATTTACTCCTGGAGTATCCCTGTTCGTTTCCTGTAATACTGAAAATGAAATACATACTTTATTCGAAAAGCTTTCTTCAAATGGAGGTCAGATAATGGTCCCTCTGGATAATTACGATACTGGGGACTACGGCTTTGGTAAAAAATTTGGATGGTGTGAAGATAAATATGGCATTTCGTGGCAACTTAATCTTTCAGAATAAATTCAAATTATAACGTGATGAGTATAGAAAAAGCATATAATAATTGGGCAGATCAATATGATACAAATGAAAACCGTACAAGGGATTTAGATAAAGTATCAACTATAGAAACTTTAAGCAAATATGATTTTGAAAGTGTTTTGGAATTAGGTTGTGGAACGGGAAAAAACACAAAATGGTTATTAGAAAAAGCAAAGCGAATAATTGGATTTGATTTCTCCCAAGAAATGCTAAATAAAGCAAATGAAAAAATAACTGATGAAAAAGCCGTTTTCAAAAGAGCAGATTTAAAGGAAGACTGGAAGGTTGACAATAACTTTGCTGATTTAATAACTTGTAGTTTAACACTAGAACATATAGAGGATTTAAATCATGTTTTTAATCAAGCAAATCTAAAATTAAAGAAAGATGGTTTGTTTTTTATAAGTGAATTGCATCCCTTTAAGCAATATTCTGGAAGCAAGGCTAGGTATGAAACTGAAAACGGAACAAAGGAATTAGAAGTTTATATTCACCATATTTCGGAATATATGGAGGATGCAAAAAATAACGGATTGGAATTCGTGGAAATGAAAGAATGGTTTGATGATAATAAAAAAGAAGGACTACCTCGATTGATTTCCTTCGTGTTTAAAAAACAAGCATAAAAAAAGAGCCTTGGAAAATCAAGGCTCTTTTATATTTATAAGATAAATATGTTTTATTTATCTGCTGTTACTTTACCTTCCCAAACCTGTAAAGATTTAGTGTTTAATGCTACATAGTCAGCATTTCCAGCTTCAGTTGCTAATTCTAATGAAGTTTTAGCAGCTTTAATTGCTCCTTTTTTATCACCAGACTTTGCATAGATAAGAGACTGTTGTCTGTAATACCAAAAAGCAGGTTCTTTTCTTGTATCGATAGCTTTATCAATCCAAGTTTTAGATTTTTCGATGTCTTTATCCGCTTCTAAATAATAAACAGCAGCAGCATAATAATCGTTAGCCGAAGGACCAGCCATTACTTTCTCGATGCTTTTCGATACCATTTTATCAGTATTGAAATTGATGTTCACGGCAACATAGGTTTTTTCCCATAAAATACCAAGGTTAACAGAATCGTTTGCTACATCATCAAAAGACATCGTCAAGGTTTCAATATTCATTGGCATTGGATATATAGATGCTTTTACTTTAGCAGCTACTTTAGACTCGTCCCATTCTTGTGGAGTACCCCAGTTAGAAGAATCACTATAAAAATAGATCTCCCAAGATTGTGCACTAGGCTTAGTAAATATTGCATATGTTCCAGCTTTTACTTCAGAACCACCAATAGTTACGTCTTCACTAAATGTAATTTTTGTATTTGCATTTGCTCCTGTTCTCCAAAGCTTATCATAAGGTACCAAACCTCCAAATATTATTCTTTCACGCATAGAAGGTCTAGAATATTCTAAAGTAACATCGGTAAGTCCTACCGTTTGTGTGATTTTTTGTGAGGTACTTGGTGCTGGGGTTTTAACCTGTGCATTTGTATTTATAGTAAATGCTAATACTAGTGCTAAAAGGAATAGTTTTTTCATGTGAATGGTTTTAAGTTATTTTACATTGAAAACAAATTTACTTAATTAGATGGCAAAAACATATTTTAAAAATTAGTATTCCGTTATTTTAGCAAAAGTTTAAGACTATCAAAAAATCATTTTAACTCTTAATAATATTTTACAATGTCTACCACAAAAAAATTAAATTTTCTAGATAGTTATTTAACGCTATGGATTTTCATAGCTATGGCATTAGGAGTTGGAATTGGTTATTTTATTCCCCAAGTACCCACAATAATTAACTCTTATAGTAGTGGCTCTACAAATATTCCAATAGCAATTGGACTAATTTTAATGATGTATCCACCACTCGCTAAAGTGAATTATTCCTTATTACCCAAAGTTTTTAAAAACGTAAAAATTCTTAGTATTTCCCTTTTCTTGAATTGGATCGTTGGTCCAATATTAATGTTTGTTTTGGCAATCACATTTTTAAGAGATTATCCAGAATATATGGTTGGGCTTATATTAATAGGTCTTGCTCGTTGCATTGCAATGGTATTGGTTTGGAATGATCTTGCAGAGGGTAGTAAAGAATATGGAGCAGGCTTAGTTGCCCTAAATAGTATTTTTCAAGTTTTTGCTTATAGTTTTTACGCTTGGTTATTCATTACTGTCCTTCCTCCCTATTTTGGTTTTGAAGGAGCAATTGTAGATATTTCAATAGCGACTATTGCAGAAAGTGTTGCCATCTATTTAGGAATTCCTTTCTTAATGGGTTTATTAAGCCGGTTAATTTTAGTTAGAATTAAAGGAGAGGATTGGTATCAAACTAAATTTATCCCAACGATTTCCCCATTAACCTTAATAGCACTTTTGTTTACTATTGTTGTCATGTTTTCTTTAAAAGGAGAATTGATTATTGAAATTCCAATGGACGTTTTAATCATTGCTATTCCATTATTGATCTATTTTGTCTTGATGTTCTTTATTAGTTTTTTTGTTAGTAAAACTATGGGAGCACCTTATGATAAAAATGTATCCATTGCCTTTACCGCAACTGGGAATAACTTTGAATTAGCCATTGCAGTAGCTATTGCTGTTTTTGGATTAAATTCTGGACAAGCATTTGCAGGAGTAATTGGACCATTGGTAGAAGTACCCGCTTTAATAATATTAGTTAGAGTTGCATTTTGGCTTCGGAAAAAATATTATTAATAAGCGTTTTTTAAATAAAACGTCATGTTTTGTAGGATTTATCTGATTTATTATACATTTTATCGAAATTATATTGTTTATAACCGATTTTTTACTTTTTTTACTCTGTGCCCCAAAAACAGAACTTATGGAATTAGATAGAAATGAATATATCAATAGAGAAATTACTGTAACCTTTACACCAAAAAAATGCATTCATGCTGAAAAATGTGCAAAAGGACTTTCTAGAGTATTTAGAACTTCTGTATTGCCTTGGATTAATTTAGATGGGGCAGAAACGAATAAGATCATCTCCCAAATTAAAAAATGTCCGTCTGGTGCTTTAGACTTTTGTCATAATCCGGTGAAGATTCCAGCCTAAGTTAATTTTTTAATAAATAAATCGTAGTCTTAAACAATTTTTATAATCTTGCACAGTTAAAAAATAAACGTCTACCTTTATATTATGATTAAAAATATCCCTTTTATAGTTTTACTAGTTATATCTGTATTTTCTAGTATAGCACAAGAAAATGATTTAGAGAATCAATTCGACGAGGTCTTAAAAAAATCTAACAATTATCAAGAATATAAGGTAATTAAGAAAGTTGAAATTAATGCTCTTAAAAAAAACGTATTAGATACCGTAGCAGTATTAGAACAAAGTATAGCTTCTTCCTCTATAGAAATCGAAGAACAAAAAAACACTATTTCCAGTCTTAATACTGAATTGGAAACTACCAAAAACGAATTAACCGATTCTAAGAAAAAAGAAACTGGTATAGAATTATTGGGAATTCTCACCAATAAATCTACTTATAATGCCATTGCAATTTCATTAATAGGAATTTTAATCTTTACTATTTTTGTGCTATTCTATAAATTTAAGAACAGCAATAGTGTAACAAAGTCTACACTTACTAAAATATCTGAAACCGAAGAAGAATTGGATACTTTCCGTCAAAAATCTATTGAACGTGAGCAACAAATAAGAAGAAAACTACAGGACGAGATAAATAAAAATAAAGACTCCTAATACTTAATTATCGAGCCTAATTATCTTGGCTCCAATAGCACGTAAGCGCTCATCGATATTTTCATAGCCACGATCTATTTGTTCTATATTATGTATGGTACTGGTTCCTTTTGCAGATAAAGCAGCAATAAGTAATGAAATCCCAGCTCTAATATCTGGAGAAACCATATTTGTAGCTTTTAAAGAACTTTTAAAATCATGTCCTATAACTGTAGCTCTATGTGGATCGCATAAGATTATCTTCGCTCCCATATCTATCAATTTATCCACGAAGAACAATCGACTTTCAAACATTTTTTGGTGAATTAAAACGGAGCCTTTTGCTTGGGTAGAAATCACTAAAACAATACTTAATAAATCTGGTGTAAATCCAGGCCAAGTAGCATCGGACACCGTTAGTATAGATCCATCAATATATCCTTGAATTTCATAACCATCTTGAGCAGGAATATAGATATCATCACCCCTCTTTTCTAGCTGAATTCCTAATTTTCTAAAAGTATCTGGAATTAGACCTAAGTTTTCCCAACTTACATCTTTGATCGTAATTTCGCTTTGCGTCATTGCAGCTAAGCCAATCCAACTTCCAATCTCAATCATATCTGGGAGTACTGTATGTGTACAACCGCCTAGCTCCTTGACACCTTCAATAGTAAGCAAGTTAGAACCTACTCCACTAATTTTAGCCCCCATACTATTCAGCATTTTACAAAGCTGTTGTAAATAAGGTTCACAAGCAGCATTATAAATGGTAGTTAAACCTTTTGCCATAACTGCAGCCATAACAATATTTGCAGTACCAGTAACAGATGCTTGGTCTAACAACATATAAGTTCCTGTTAAACCATTTGGTGCTTCCACACCATAAAAACTTTCTTCTTTAATATATCTAAAGGTTGCACCTAATTTTATGAATCCTTCAAAATGGGTATCTAACCTTCTTCTTCCAATTTTATCGCCTCCAGGACGTGGAATATATCCTTTTCCAAAACGACTTAATAAAGGCCCAACAATCATGATAGAACCTCTAATAGAACTTCCATCTTTTTTGAATTGCTCCGATTCTAGATATTTTAAATTTAATTCGTCCGCTTTAAAAGAATAACTTCCTTTACCAAGCTTATTAATTTTAACACCTAAATTCTTAAGAATTTCAATCAGTTTATTAACATCCCGGATGTCTGGTATGTTATTAATAATAACCTCTTCTGAAGTTAACAAAACAGCACATAAAATCTGAAGTGCCTCATTTTTTGCTCCTTGAGGAGTTATTTCTCCTTGTAATTGATGTCCTCCTTCAATTTGAAAAGTTCCCATGAATGTTGTAGGTTTTGTGTGGTTTACCCAAATTAATATTTAGAAACCTATTGATACTATCTTATATATATTTAAATAACTAAGATATAAATTCAATATTGTATTAAAAATGTTTAGTAACGTTTTCTAGGACGATTATTATTATTAGAAGTAGTTTTCTTGGCTTTGTAATTTTTCTTAGTACCGTAACTCTTTTTATTTTTTAAAATAGTCATGGTGTCTAATAAAACCTCGTCACTTCCTTTAAGATTTATTTTACCGTCAGAAAGTTCGAATAAATGATTAAAAATCACACTATCCACAACGGTGTCTTTATTCCAGTTTAAGAAACATTTCTTCATATGATTGGCAATGGTTAATACCAAACCTTCTTTCATATCTCCATCTTCCCAACTATTTGCGATATCTATCATTCGCTTTATATTGTTTCCGTAGAAACGATATTTTGGAAAATTTTGAGGATATGATAATGATTTTGGGTGTTCCTGTAATTCTTCTCTAGAAGGTTTCTCGTATGGAGAATCAACATCTAATTTAAAGTCTGAAATAATAAATAATTGATCCCAAAGCTTATGTTGGAAATCGGGTACATCACGTAAATGAGGATTTAAATTTCCCATTACCGAGATAATGCTTTTTGCCACTTTGCATCGTTCTTCTTTATCATCGATGGATATTGCATGGTCCACCATTTTTTGAATATGTCTCCCATATTCAGGTATAATGAGCATAGGACGCTCTGAGTTGTATTCAATTTCGTATATCAAAATAATATGGATAATGTTGTGGTATAATTGATCACCTACAACGTGTTATTTTTTATGAAGTAATTTTCTTAATAGACCTGCAAAATACTAATTTTATAGAGAAATAACTCCCTCAACATTAGAAACTTCAATATATTTTTGAATAACTGCATCTGGCGTATCCATTTTTACTTTAATGGAAAGACTAGTATAGGTCCCTTTTGAAGAATCTCGCTTTTTAATCTCTGCGTTAATGCCATCAAAAATCGACTCTATCTTAGCTGTTTTTTCAAGATTAGAAGGCACTATAAACTTATATAAATATATGGATGGCCAAGAGGTATCCGTTTCCAATTGACTTTTTAATCTTTTATAAAATTCTGTTGTTTTTTTATCTGTTTTCATTTGCGCTAATAAATAGTTAACAAAGATAGGCTAACCATAATTATTTCCGTTCTTTGTAGCATATCTTTAACTTATGCCAAAAAAAATTGTAATCACAGGTGGACCTGGCACTGGAAAAACATCTCTAGTATCTTATCTTTTAAATAAAGGCTATCAATGTATGCCTGAGATTTCGAGAGAAATAATATTGGAGGCTCAAAAAAATGGAATTGAACAATTATTTTTAGAAGACCCTATCCTTTTTAGTCAAAAACTTTTAGAGGGCAGAAAAAAACAATTCAAGGATACTCATCATCTAAAAAATACATTTTTATTTTTCGATCGTGGCTTACCAGATATTACTGCCTATATGGATTATTCTAAAACGATTTATCCAGATCATTTTTTAGACACCTGTCATTCTTTAAAATACGATCTCGTTTTTTTATTACCCCCTTGGAAAGACATCTACAAGCAAGATAACGAAAGGTATGAAACTTTTGAAGAAGCTATAATAATTCACGATTATCTATTAAAAGGATATGAAAAATATGGATATCGAGTTATAGAAATACCTTTTGGTAATTTAGAAGATAGAAAAGAATTCATATTTAATACATTAAGAAATTTGTAATTGAATAATCCAATTCAAATACTTGAAAAATATTGGGGTCATTCTCGTTTTTTTCCTATGCAGGAAGAGCTCATCACTTCTGTTTTAAATGGAAAAGACAGTATAGCTTTACTTCCAACGGGTGGTGGTAAGTCTGTTTGTTTTCAAATCCCTGCATTAGCTCAAGAAGGAATTTGCATTGTTGTCTCCCCCTTAGTTGCATTAATGAATGATCAAGTTACTGCATTAAAAAAAAAGGGAATTAAAGCCTTAGCTATTACTGGAGGAATTAAATTTCAAGATTTAAACATTCTCTTAGATAATGCTATTTATGGCAACTATAAATTTCTATATCTATCTCCCGAAAGACTAAAGCAAGAACTTGTCCAGAATTCCATAAGACTCATGAGTGTGAATCTTTTTGCCATAGATGAAGCACATTGTATTTCGCAGTGGGGAAACGATTTTAGACCCGCTTATAACAACATAAATATCCTTAGAACATTACACCCATTAGTCCCATTTATTGCCCTTACAGCAACAGCTAGCCCAGAGGTCTTAGAAGACACTATCATTCAATTACAATTAGAAAATCCAAGCGTTTTTAAAAGTTCTTTTATTCGTAAAAACCTTTCGTATCAAGTTATTAAGGAAGATGATAAATTATATAGAATTGAAAGCTTGCTTAAAAACAATAATGGTTCTGCTATTGTTTATGTGAGAAGTAGAAAAATGGCTGTAGAGGTGAGCAATCAATTAAATAGCTTAGGGATTACTAGTAATTTTTATCACGGAGGGATTGCTAATGAAGCAAAACAATCTCGATTAGAAGATTGGCTAGACGGAAAGAATGATGTCATGGTAGCTACCAATGCTTTTGGTATGGGAATAGACAACCCAAATGTTAGGTTTGTATTTCATATTCAATTATCCGAAAGCTTAGAAAGTTACTTTCAGGAAGCTGGCCGCGCAGGTAGAGACCAGAACTACGCTAGTGCAATTATACTTTATAACGATTATGATAAAGTATTGATAAAAAAGCAATTTATAGATTCCAGACCTACTACCAATGAAATAAAAGTACTATACCGTAAATTGAGTACTTATTTTCAAATTTCTTATGGGGAAGGAGAATTTACAAATCACAGTTTTAGCTTTACTAAATTTTGTGAAACCTATAAATTAAATACTTTACTTACTTATAATGGTCTAACAGCATTAGATAGACTTGGAGTTCTTCAACTTTCGAAACAGTTTGGAAGAAAAACGATTTTAAAGTTTTTATTGGATTCCGATAATATCCTGAAATATTTTCAAACAGATGTTACACTATCTATCATAGGAAAGACAATTCTTAGACTTTATGGAGGTATTTTTGAATCTCCTACTGGGATTAACCTAGAACTTATCGCTTCAAAAACTGGTCAGAATATGGAAACCATTATTAGTTCTTTAAATAAAATGGAGCGAGATCAAGTAATTGAATTAAAATTATACCATACAGATTCCTCCATCACATTTAATGTACCTAGAGAAGATGATAAAACAATAAATGTAATTTCTAAAGAATTAGAAAGATTAAATCAAAAGAAAAAGGAAGAAGTAAAAGCAGTATTGAATTATTTAGAAAATTCATCAATTTGCAAAAGTCTTCAATTGGTGAGTTATTTTGGAGAAACCAATGCACAACCTTGTGGGGTTTGTTCTGTTTGTGCATCCCAACAGTCCACACCTAGTAAAAAGGAAAGCATTCTTATTTCAGAAAAGATTAAATTATTATTAGAAGATCATGAAATGACTTCTCGAGAAATTTCAGAAAAACTTACTTTTACAGAATCAAAAATACTCGTTATTTTGCGTCTATTACAAGATGCAAACAAGATTAAAATAAACACTAAAAATCAATATTATTTAAATTTATGAGAGACTTACGAATTGTATTTATGGGCACGCCAGGATTTGCGGTAGGAGTTTTACAAATGTTAGTTAAAAGTAAAAAGAATATTGTAGGCGTAATCACTTCACCAGACCGACCTGCCGGGAGAGGTCGTAAGCTTAAAGAATCTGATGTAAAGCAATATGCAAAAGCTCAAGGTTTATCTCTTTTACAACCTACCAATCTTAAAGATCCTGATTTTTTAAAAGAATTAAAAAGTTTAAACGCAAATTTACACATCGTAGTAGCATTTAGAATGTTACCAAAAGTAGTTTGGAACATGCCTGAGTTTGGAACCTTTAATTTACATGCATCACTACTGCCTGAATACCGAGGAGCAGCCCCAATTAATTGGGCAATTATAAATAGAGAAACTAAAACTGGCGTCACTACTTTTTTTATAGATGACAAAATAGATACAGGTGAGCTTATATTAAGGAGAGAAATATCCATAGCAGAAAGAGAAACAGTTGGTAGCTTACATGACACTTTAATGAATTTAGGTGCAGCATTAGTTATAGATACTTTAGATGTTATTGAAGAAAACAAATTGGTTACCATACCACAATTAGAAAATAATGATCTAAAAGATGCTCCAAAACTTACCAAAGAGAATACAAGAATTGACTGGAGCATGTCTGTAGAAAATATAGATGCATTTATTAGAGGATTAAATCCATATCCAGCTGCTTGGTGTTATCTATATAATAAGGAGGAAAAGGTTAAAGTGAAATTATACAACTGTACTCCAGAAATAAATACGCACACTTTTGCACTAGGAACGATAATAATTTTTAATAAAGAGGTAAAGGTTGCAGTATCAAATGGCTACCTTATTATAGAAGAAATGCAAATTCCTGGGAAGCGAAAAATGGACATTAAATCTCTTTTAAATGGATACACTTTTGAAGAAAATTCAAAAATGATGTAAAGCCCTACTATCGTTGAATCCATTTAAAACTAAAAAAAAAGGCCAGCTTTATTAACAATGCATCAAAGTTATTAACAAAAAACGCGATTTACCCCACTATTACTTGCGTGAACCGATATTCCTTTTAAATTTGTAGAAACAATTAATGAAAGTTTAACCAACATTTTAATTTTTAAAGTTTATGAACAAATCAGATTTAATCGACGCAATGGCAGAACATGCTGGAATTACAAAAGCAGCTGCAAAAAAAGCATTAGAATGCATGCTTATTGAAATTGAAGGATCTTTGCAAAAAGGTAATAGAGTTTCTTTAGTAGGTTTTGGATCTTGGTCAGTATCTAGAAGAGCTGCAAGAGACGGAAGAAACCCTCAAACGGGAGCTACTATCAAAATTAAAGCTAAAAACGTTGTAAAATTCAAAGCAGGTTCCGATTTAAGTAATAGTGTAAACTAGTACTAAATATCTTTGCTTTAAAAAAGTCTCCTATCGCAAGATAATTGGAGACTTTTTTTATGCCTATTATTTATTCATTTTAGGATAATGTTGTTTCTTATTAAATAAATACTTAAATTTAAGTATTCAAACAATAAAAAAATGACTATTCAAAAACTGGAAAAAGGGGTGTTATTGGTTGCAGAGCCTTCTATCATTGGAGATATTTCATTTAACCGGTCTGTTGTTTTATTAGCTGAATATAATGAAAATGGCTCGGTTGGCTTTATACTTAATAAACCGTTAGAATACAAACTCAATGACTTTATCCCAGAATTAAACTCCTCTATTACTGTTTATAACGGTGGTCCTGTAGAACAGGATAATTTATATTTTATTCATAAAATTCCAGAGTTAATTCCTAATAGTGTAGAAATTTCGAATGGTATTTACTGGGGAGGTGATTTTAATGAAATCATTTCTTTACTACAAGAAAACAAATTAAAAGAATCTGAAATTAGATTTTTCTTAGGGTATTCGGGTTGGTCTAATGAGCAATTAGAGCAAGAACTAGAAGTAAATAGTTGGGTAATTATCACGAATGAATACAAACAAGAAATCTTAGGTAAAACAGACTCTAATTTCTGGAAAGAGAAAATGATAGAATTTGGTGGCGATTATTTAATTTGGTCTAATGCACCCGAAAACCCAAACTACAACTAGTATCCCCTTTATTGTAATCTAGCAATTGTATTCAGTTTTTGCAATAAATCTTTTGCAACTATAGACTCATATTCTTTTTTCCTATAATTTAAAACCGGTTGAATTCCCTGAATAACATTAGTAATAAACAATTCATCAGCTTTCTGAAGATCAAAGGGTGAAATCGATTTTTCTATTAAAGTATATTTTTCAGAATTACTACAGATTGAGATTATTTGTTTTCGTAAAATTCCTTTAAGACAACCATCTTCTAAACTTGGAGTGATAATTTCTCCTCCTTTTACTAAAAAAACATTTCCGTTAAGGGCTTCTACTACTTGTTTTTTATCATTAAGTAGAATACAGTTGTCATAATCGTTTTCTTTAGCAAAAATGCTGCCTAACACATGAATGACTTTAGTACTGGTTTTTAATGTGGAAAGTAAACTAGCAGGGATATAATAATCCTTAAAAAGCTCTACTTTGTAGCTACTATCATTAAAAGTATAAAATGAATTTTCTAATTTTTCAGTAATTACAAAATAGTCAACATCGTTTGTAATTGGAGTATACTTCCCTCCTGCCTTTCTATTAATAAATATTTTAGCTCTTGCATTAGCAGTTAATCTTTCAGAATTTTCTAAAGTTTTAAGCACTTCGCTTTCTAGAAATTCCATAGAAAAACTCATTGGTATTTCCATTCTTAAGATACGCATAGATGCCATTAACCTAAAGTAATGATCTTCCCAGAATAGTATTTTTCCGTTAGATATACGCAAGGTTTCAAATAATGCGTCTCCGTATTGAAGGCCACGATTGTTAAAAGAAATTACTTCTTCGTTTTCTTTTATTAGATTTCCGTTATAATTGATCATAAAAAAACCGTCTCATTTAATTAAGACGGTGCAAATATAGTTTTTAGATTGAGTTTATACAGAACCTAAAATATGTTTTAATTCAGAAATCATATTTTCCCAAAGCATTTTACCTTCCTCTACTTCGTCTTCTTCCGCAAAATCTGTAACCATAATAGAAACGTCCTTTGTTATTTCATCTACTTGTATACGCATTTCAAAATAATAGTCTGTATCAGCATCATCCATCCACTGAAACCTAATATAATCCGATTTTTTATTGGCTAAAAGTTTTGCTACTTCTTCACTTCCTTCCCAAATAAAGGTGAAAAACTCACCTCTTGAGTTTACATTATCTGCATACCATTCCTGCATTCCAGATGGTGTAGAAATATACTGATATAATAATGAAGAAGATGCGTGTATCGGAAACTCCATTTCATATTTAATTTTGTCTTCCATAATTTCTTAATTAGCCGAAGCCCAATATATAGATTAAATACTTATTCTAAAAGAAAGAAGGAATAAATATTTGTTCTTTTTTATCTAAAAAAACAATATTTTTTAGATAAAAAATATAAGTAATGTTTGCTCTCGTTTAATTTGTTACTATCTTTGCAGTCGCTAAAATTTTGGCGAGGTAGCTCAGCCGGTTAGAGCGCAGCATTCATAATGCTGAGGTCGGGAGTTCGAGTCTCCCTCTCGCTACAACTTTAATCCCCCTTTTTGGGGGATTTTTTTATGCTTAAAATAAAATAATTATCTTTCCAGTTAGATTATAATTATGCATCTTTATAATAAAATAAATTGCATTGATTAAAACTTATGCTTGAAAGTAAAACAATAAGTATCACTGGAGCTAGTGGTCATTTGGGTAGTTGCTTGATTCAAATGTTGCTTCAAAAGGGTTATTTGGTAAATGCACTTTTTTATAATTTTAAACCAACCATACAGCATCCAAACCTTCAATGGATAAAAGGGGATGTTTTAAGTGCTGAATCTTTAGACAATCTACTTTTAAATTCTTTACTAATTATTCATAGCGCAAGTGTTATTTCGATAGGTAATAAAGAAGAGCAGACAGTATACAACACTAATGTAAATGGAACCGAGTCTGTTATTAATTCTTGTCTAAAACATAATGCTAAATTAATTTACATTAGTTCCTCAACAGCCGTGATGGAAACTAAAGAAAATGAAGTGTTCGATGAAAATAGGCCCTATAAAACAAAAAAAGGTTTTCTTTATTCCTGGACCAAAGCATTGTCTGAAAAAAAAGTCTTAGCTGCTGTAACTAAAAACAGTTTAGAAGCTTTTATCATTCGTCCATCTGCTATTGTAGGACCTCCAGATTTTAAACCTTCCCTTTTTGGTAATACTATTTTAGCAATAGCGGATAAAAAAATTCCTGCAATTACTAGTGGTGGCTATAATATAATTGACGTTAGAGATTTATCTAAAACCATTATTAACAGTATAAAAAAGGGAGTGACAGGAGAAGTGTATTTAGTAAGTGGCAAGTATTATAGCATGAAACTAATTGCTAAAGCAATTCGTCCAGATAATCGTTTAATATCTATTCCTTTAAATTTATTAATCTTTATTTTACCAATAATTACAATTTATACAAAAATTTTTCCTTTGCATTTACCAATTACAAGAGAAAGCCTAATAACTTTAAAACATGCTCCAAAACAAATGGATTGCTCAAAAGCAATAAATAAATTGGATCATACCATCCGACCTTTATCCGATACCATACAAGATTTTTTGCATTGGTTTAGAAAAGAACAAAACTCATGAAATTAGACACTTTTAATATAATCTGTATTGTTTGGTCTATCGTTGGAATCTCATCTTTTGTTTTATTACAATTTGTTAGAGCTCCATATGGAAGGCATATTAAAAAAGGCTGGGGACCAGAAATTCCAAATAATTTAGGTTGGGTCTTTATGGAGCTACCATCTTTCCTAATTATCTTATATTTTACTTTAATATCAAGTCAAAGCAATTATGCTTACATGCTAAGTATCCTTTGGCTTATACATTATTTTAATAGAACCTTTATTTTTCCTTTTAGAATTCGGACTAAAAAGAAAAAAATACCACTAGCAATAGTACTTTCAGCTATATTTTTTAATACCGTTAATGCAAGTTTAAATGGGTATTATTTATCCGTATTTGAACAATATAATAGCGAGTCATTTCTATATTGGAATTTTTATTTAGGCATTATCCTTTTTGTTGCTGGCTTTCTAATAAATCAAATTAGTGATAACTATTTAATTAATCTTCGGAAACCAGGAGAGACTGGTTATAAAATCCCGAAAAAATTCCTTTTCAAATACATCTCCTGTCCCAACCACCTTGGAGAACTTACGCAATGGGCTGGATTTGCAATAATGGCTTGGAATCTTCCTGCATTGAGTTTCTTTATTTGGACCGCAGCAAATTTATTACCTAGAGCAGCAGGACATCATAAATGGTATAAAAAACACTTTTCCAATTATCCGGAAAAACGGAAAGCTCTAATTCCAAAATTATGGTAAATTAGCAATGCATTAAAATACAATGTCAATTTCTAAGATTAATAAGGTTTGAATTTAAAAACGTTTTCTGAAAAAATATTGAGCTTCAAATGGCTTATAATTCTATTGGTTTTGGCTTCTACCTTATTTTTTGGGAACCAAGTTAGCCAACTTAAAATTGATGCCGATATTCTGCGGTCACTACCAGACGATGATCCAGACGCAACACTTCTAAAAAGTATTGGTAAAACATTTGGTGGAAATAATATGGGAGTCATTATCCTAGAAACCGATAACATCTACCAAACCTCTGTACTCGAGCATGTTCAAGCTCTTACTGATACCGTGACTAATATTGAGGGGATTTCTTCGGTTTCAAGCCTTAGTAATATCATTAATATTAAAGGAGGAGATTATGGCATTGAAGTTGGAAAATTAGTAGATGAGTATGATATGCCTACTACTTCAGAAGACTTTCAGGAATTAAGAAATAAAATATTAGCCAATGAAATGTATAAAGGCTCTATTGTTTCTGAAGATGAAACTTCAA
Source organism: uncultured Flavobacteriales bacterium (assembly GCA_913058295.1). GTDB lineage: Bacteria > Bacteroidota > Bacteroidia > Flavobacteriales > Flavobacteriaceae > Marifrigoribacter. The sequence continues at coordinate 37,788 of CAJXRD010000026.1, forward strand.
CATTAATCATTTTTACTTTAGAAGAAGATACAGATGTTAATGTTGTAGCGAAACAAATAATAAATAAAACTGAAGCATTACAATTACCAGAAAAACTTTATTATATAGGGTCCCCAATGTTGGTTACTTACATTTCAGATTTAATGAAAAGAGATTTAACCAAACTGCTACCTATTTCTTTTTTAGTTATTGCTCTTGTTTTATTTTTAAGTTTTAGGTCTATTAGTGGAGTGCTATTACCTCTATTAACAGCTGTAATATCCATTATTTGGAGTTTAGGAATGATGGCTTTTTTAGATTATAACATGTCTATGATCTCTAATAATATTCCAATAATTTTATTAGCTGTTGGTAGTGCTTATACTATTCATGTTATAAATAGAATCAATCAAGTAAAGAAAATAGAACATTCAAATGTGGTGAGTACTGCCATGTCCTATGTGATAATACCCGTGATATTAGCAGCAGTTACAACCATTATAGGTTTTATCTCTTTTATATTCGGTGCCTATCTAGAAATGATTGTTGATTTTGGAATTTTTACAGCATTAGGAACATTTTTCGCTTGTTTATTATCCATCTTCTTTGTACCGGTTATTATGGATCTTTTTAAGTCTGAAAAGAAGAAAGTCATAAAACAAAAAAAGCAACCCTTATTAACAACAAAAATACTTCAGCCCTTAACTACAGCCTTGTTTAAAAATTCTAAAGCCATATTCATCTTTTGGATGTTATTATTAGGAATCAGTTTATTTGGAATGTTTTCTATTAATCGAAGTGTTGATATTCAAGAATATTTTAAAAAGGACAATCCAACTCGTTTAGCTGAAAACATTATGGTGGAAAAGTTTGGCGGCACAAAACCAGTATTTGTTCTTTTTAAAGGAGATATGCAAAATCCTGAAGTATTGAAAAAAATGATTCAAACTTCAGAATTCATGAAAGAAAGTCCAGATATTAATAGCGCGATGTCTGTTGCCAAATTAATTTCTGAAATGAATTATGCAATAACTGGTTCTCGAGAAATCCCCGACAGTCAAGAGAAAATTGAACAACTGTGGTTTTTATTAGAAGGCAATGAGGTCATGAACCGCTTTGTAAATGAAGAATTAAATGAAGGAATTATTATTTCAAAATTTAAATCTCCTGACAATAAATCTAAAAAGGTATTTGCAAAAAAAATGAAAGACTTTATTCGCGAAAATTCTACTAAGCAATGTCAAATTTCAATAACAGGAATGCCATTTGTTGATATTACTATGGACAATAGTCTTGTTAAAAGTCAGATTGGTAGTATCACCATTGCAATATTATTTGTGATTATTTTTGTTGGTTTTATCCTGCGTTCCTTACGAGGAGGTATTTACACTTCCATTCCTATAGTTGCGGCAATCTTTATTTTATTTGGAGTTATGGGGCTTACAGGAATTTCGTTAAATATTGCTACGGTACTTGTCGCAAGTGTTGCATTGGGAATAGGCATTGATTATTCTATCCACATTTATACTCATTTTAACGAATCGTTTAAAAAAACTAAGGACCTACAGAAAGCTATTGAAGAGTCTATTCAAATTAGCGGAAAGGCTATTATTATAAATGTAGTATCTGTATCCGCAGGCTTTATGGTTTTAATTTTTTCAGAAATGGTACCCTTGCAATATTTTGGAATACTTATAGCAATAAGTATGCTTAGTTCTTGTCTAGGTGCATTAACTTTACTTCCAGCAATTTTAATTCTTATGAATCGAAAAAAACAATTGCAATAATGAATTTTATAAAAATTTCCATTTTATTAAGTATCCTATTTATCAGCATAAACATCATAAATGCTCAAGACGCTGCTTCATTGCTTCATGATATGGATGAAATAATTGCTGCTCCAAAAGATAAGGAAGCAGCTGTTATAATGATAATAACCGACAAAACTGGGAAAGAAAAAAAGCGAGAGGCATCCTTAAAACAAAAAGGTAAATTCAAAAAACTATATCGATATACCGGACCTGAAAAACAAGCTGGCATCGCTACATTATCCCTTCCTGACGATGCTATATGGTTGTACATGCCTGCTTTTGGAAAGGCAGTACGAATTAATTTATTAAGTAAAAGTCAGGCATTTACTGGTACCGACTTTTCTCATGAAGACATGAGCGGGATTCCATATTTGGAAAGATATGAACCAAAATTCATCAACTCTATTCATCCAGAGCATTATGTAATTGAGTTAATCCCAAAATCAAAAAAATCTAAGTACACAAAAATTGTTTTAACCTTAAATAAAACGGTTCATTATCCTTTAAAAATGGAATACTTTGATAAGACAAATAAACACTTTAAAACTGCTACATATGCCTATGAAAAAAAAGAAGGCTATTGGTATGCAAAAGAAGTATTCATGACGAATCTAAATAAGAAACACTCTACAAAGATCATTTTGACAGATGTGAAATTTGATCAAGGAATTAATGATGATGAGTTTCTAGTTGAAAATCTAAAACAATAGTGTAATCAATAATCAATAAAATTAAAGGTCTGTTTTTCATAATCACCACTTTCCAATAAAGTTTTTATATTTAAAAGAGTATTATAAGGGGAGTCATCCACAAACATATTTGCTAACCAAGACGGAATACTTCCTCCAGGATCTATTTGCATAGAAAAAGTTACAAATATTTCATTTTCGGATATTTCTTTCACATCCCAATAGCCATAACCTTTCACTCTTACATACTTTTCATCTAAGGCTAAATAGTCATCTAATACTTCAATATCAACCATTAAAGTTTTTCTTTCTTTTTGCCAACGAAATCTATTTAAATAAATACCATCTCTATCCTTATACGGAAAAGGTGCTTTTGCAATAGAATAATAAATCTGTAAGGTATCACCCGATTTCTCAAGCAAATTGGCACTTTTGATATTGTGTCCCCATTTTGGAAATATTGGAATTGATTTCAACACTGAAACAAAATTAGATATGGAGGCATTTACAGTAACATTAGCCTTAAAAGTATCCAATTTATAATTGTTTTCATTTTTTGTAAATACTTTAATATCCTCAGATTCTTTAATTAGTTTCCAATCTTCCTGAGAAAATAAGCTTACACTTTGAAAAAATATAAATAACATTATAACGATTCTTTTATTCATTAGTTTTTTGCTTTTACCTCAATATTTGAAGGAAGATTATACTTATATTTTTCAAATGCAAAACCCCATTCTTTAACCAAAATATCCATTTGTCCTTGGGAAATTATATGCTTGTTCTTTTTATAATTTTTTAAATTGCTTATATATTTTTCAAAATTAGGTGCTGCTTCATTATATCCATCTAGATGAATAGTGTCATAAATATTTTTTAATACTTCGGTTGGTTCTTTTTCTAGGTTTTCAAAGGAAACTTCAATAAGGTTACCTTCTGGAACTAGTTTTTTTTGCTCAAAATAATCCTTAAATATTTTTTTATAAACCTCTATAATGCTAACATCAATTTCTTCATTTGAAATGTCCTGCAACTGTAATGGAGGCAACATTTTTTTATAAAAATTCTGAGTAGATAAAAAAACTTCAATAGGATTTCGATGAATAAAAATGAATTTAGCTTCAGGAAACATCTCTAGTAAAGTTTTTATTCGACCAGTATTAGGTGGGTTCTTAGAAAGGAATCGTTCTTTATTTGTATTCTTAATTGCTTTATGAATTAATAATTTATAATTCGATTTCCATTTTTCCAGTTGCGCTATGTCTATGTTTTTAAAACCTATAAATTCATTATAATAAGACAACATGTTTTTAGGGAACAACCAGAAAAAATAAAATGAAATTGGAATTTTATCCCCTAAGGCAAATTCTTCTTCTTGAGGTAATGAGGCTCCAAGAGAAACATTATCTCCTTTTCTAGTTCCTGGGATTAAAAGCTTTGAAAAACCTAAAAACAATATACGTCCTAATTTATTGAATAAAGTATCTGGAAAAACACTTTGGTAGGTAGTAACATAAGCCATTTGAGAATCTTGACATAGTAAATTATGCAAATGCGTAGTACCGCTTCTCCAATGCCCTAAAATAAAAATTGGAGCTTTATTTAGGACCTTTTTTTTGTATTTGGGGTTGATAAATAAACGTTCATAGCTTCTAAAAGGAAAGTTGATAAGGTTTACAATAATTATTACGAGAAGTTTTGGAAAATACTTTACTTGTATTTTATTTTTTTTAATTAGACCGATTATAATTTTAAATGAATAACCAATTGCTGGAGGCAATAAAATTCCTTTTTTATTCTTTTTTACAGTGGTCATTCTTTTATTTTGATAAATTATGTTTAATGAAACAAGGTTTTTACACTTATTAAATGTAATGAAAATTTAAAAAGCCGTCACTTTATCTTATTCAAATAATATTAATTCTTATTTCAAAAGCATTAGAAAAATTAAGTATCTTGTTTCACATAAATTTAATCTATAATAATGACTAAATTCCATACATCTTTTAAGTCAACATTCCTTTTATTCACCTTTACTATTCTATCTATACTTGTCTCTCAAGCACAAGAGAACAACCCCCAAACTTCAGATAGTACGCAAGTTATAGATATCACTATTAAAATTAATGATATTCCTGAGGAGACTGAAAGATTAGGACAACGTATCATTAAATTAAAGGAAATATTAAAACCGAGTTCAAATATTTCAGAAGTAGATTCATTATTAGTAATTGCTGCTACAGAAATAAATCGTAAAAAAGATTCTCTTTATATCGAACTTAACGAAATTACTCGTAGAGACTTAAAGATTAAAAAAGTAGCATGGTTAAGTTATCGTACTCGATTAAAAGAATATAATGAGGTTCTTAAAACTAGAACAGAAGATATTAGCGAAATAAATGATGAAATTGTTCAAGAAATTTTAAAATGGGAAAAAACAAGAGACAAGCTTCTTAGTAATAGTGATTCAAAAGATATATATCAAGGTTTAGACAATGTATTAGAAACGTTACAAGATATTTCAGGTATAGTTCACAAAAGGCTTGATAGTGTTTTTATTGTACAAAGTGGATTGACAGAAATAGTATTAAAAGTAGATGAAGTTATTTCAGAAATCGAAATTACAGAATTACAATTACAAAAAGATTATTTTGTTTTTGACAGCCCTCCTATTTGGGTTTCAAAAAAAGTAGACACTACCAAAGTTGCTATAAATAAAGCGGAAGAAAAGCTTAGTGTTAAGCAGACGGCGTCAAATACCTTCAATGAAAATACTGAGCAACTTAAAGAATTTATATCCTTAAATAAATTCCCATTTATAATGCAAATCCTTTTTATTCTTTTCTTGTTTATATTAATAAGACGAGTAAATAATAATTGGAATAAGGATATTAATGAGCTCACTAACCCTATAGAAATACAATCAAAAATAGTATTAACCAATCCATTAGCATCCTCCTTGGTCGCTGGCTTGTTAGTTTCTTTTTTTTTCTATGACACTTTAATACCCATCTATGGAGAAATACACATTATCTTAATACTATTAGGAACCTGTCTCTTATACACATCTCCGAGCCCACGAGACTCCTGAGCA
>CAJXRD010000027.1 GCA_913058295.1 uncultured Flavobacteriales bacterium
ACTAAAGACGAGACAAAAATACGAATGTTGCAAAGTTTTAATAAAAATAAAAAAACCTTCCACAAAAAGCGGAAGGTTTTTAAAATAATACTAATTATAATTCTTATTGCTTTATGATCTGCAATACCTTAGTGGCAGTATCTGCAGTAACTTTTACAAAGTAATTCCCAGTTGGAAATTCGGAAAGATCTATTTGAGTTTTATTAGTGTTTATAGTTTCAGCATACAGGGTTTGTCCTAAAACATTCATCACTTCTATGGAAGAAATAAATTTTAAAAGGATAAATTCGTCCTTTATACTTAATAATTCATTTGTATTAACCCCTTTTATTAATTCCCATTTATTTGTTATAACTGTTTTGATTATCTTTAACCTATTAAAATAATGTAAGCATGAAAAAAATAATTATTTGGGTATTTGGAAGCCTTATCGCTTTAGTATTATTAATGATGTTTGTGATCTGGCCGATTATGAAGAACAATACTAAAAAACATAGCCCAGAACAAAACATTAGCTATACTCAAGGGGATTTAGAATTACATACCAATTTTTCTAGTCCAGGTAAAAAAGGGAGAATTATATTTGGTGATTTGGTACCATATAATAAAGTTTGGAGAACCGGTGCAAATGAACCTACAACCTTTACTACCAATAAAGATTTAATAATAGAGGGTAAAGAGCTAGCAAAAGGAACTTATACCATATGGACCATCCCAGGAGAAACTTCTTGGCAGGTAATATTTAATTCAAAATTGCATGATTGGGGAGTGAAATTTACGGATCAATCCCCCTCTCGGGACTCCAAAGACGATGTATTAGTAGCTACTATATCTCCTTCGAAAAGTTTAACCGTAGCCGAAAATTTCACCATTTCTTTTACAGAAGCAGGAGAAGGCAGTTTAATGATTCTTGCTTGGGATACAATAGTGGTACCTGTATTATTACAAGAAAAATAAATGGCAAAAAAGAAAGATATTACATCTGCTTTACATGAAAAGGGAGGGGTTCCACAACCGGAAACTTTAAGTATAACTGTTGCGAATCAACTTAAGAAAAGCAGAAAAAAAACGCCAACTACCAATGAATTAATTCAGGGTATTTTACAAAAGGATATCACTGCCCTAAGTAGAGCGATTACCTTAGTAGAAAGTACTGCTCCAAAACACCAACAGCAAGCTAAAGAAGTTATTGAAGCCTGTTTGCCTTATGCAAACAAATCGATTCGGATAGGAATTACTGGAGTACCCGGAGTTGGTAAAAGCTCTTTTATTGAGCAATTTGGAAAGCTTTTAGTCCAGAAAAAACATAAGGTTGCAGTCTTAGCTGTAGACCCTAGTAGTACCATTAGTGGTGGCAGTATTCTTGGCGATAAAACTCGTATGGAAGAATTGGTGAATGAACCCAATGCTTTTATTCGACCCTCGGCTTCTGGAGATTCCCTTGGTGGAGTTGCCAGAAAAACCAGGGAAACCATTATTTTATGTGAAGCTGCTGGCTACGATATTATTTTAATTGAAACTGTTGGAGTGGGACAAAGTGAAACAGCGGTCCATTCCATGACTGATTTCTTTTTATTGTTAAAGTTAGCTGGAGCTGGAGATGAATTGCAAGGAATTAAACGTGGGATTATGGAAATGGCAGATGGAATTGCAATAAATAAAGCCGATGGTGAAAATGTAAAAGCAGCCAAACTTGCAAGGGTTGAATTTAATCGTGCGCTACACCTCTACCCTATTAAAGAAAACAATTGGTCCCCAAAGACCTTAATGTGTAGTGCCATAAAAAATGAAGGGATATTGGAGATTTGGGAAATGATTTCTGAATACATGAATCTCAATAAAGACAATGGTTACTTTGAAAAAAATAGAAAGGAACAAAATAAATTTTGGTTGCTTCAAACTATAGAAAGCACTTTAAAAAGTGATTTTTACAATCTGCCAAATGTAAAACTGGAACTTAAAAAACAATTTGAATTGTTAGATGATAATAAAACCACTCCATTTGAAGCTGCAGAACTTTTACTGCATAAAAAAAATAGCAAATTTAAAAACTCTCCTTAAACCATTTTACTTGAGCCTTTACGCCCTCTAATAAAGTGGTTTGTGGATTATAATTTAATAATCTTTTCGCTTTATCAATATTTGCCTTTGTTTGTAGTTGATCACCTGATCGAGCAGGAATTAAATTCATATTAATCTTTACACCAAGGATCTTTTCTACAGCAGCAATACCTTCGGCTGTAGCACTTTCTGTTTCATTACCTAGGTTGATTATTTCGCCATTGCAGATTTCTTCTTTTCCAATAACACTTGTAATACCATCTATAATATCTTTTACATAAGTAAAGCTTCTTATATGTTTTTCACTTCCTTCAAATAATGGAAAATTTTTATGGTTTAGACCACAATCAATTAATCTTGTATATAATTTGTCTGGACGTTCTCTTGGTCCATAAACGGAGTATAAACGCAAAGATGTGCCTTTTAATAGGCCTCTTCTTATATATGAAAACACCAATTGTTCTGCTGCTAATTTTGTAACCCCATAGGACGAAGCTGGTAATGGCAACTGATCTTCTTCTTGTGTTGCCTCTAGTCCATAAATTGAAGAAGTAGCAATATTGATGAAAAAGGGCTTGTTTTCTAGAGTTTCTATCCAAGCCAGCAAGTTTTGTGTAGCAACAATATTATTTAATAAATAATCTTCAAAAGAAGAAGAAGCAGAAATTCCTGGATGAGCAGAAAAATGTAATACATAATCAACTTGAGAAGGCAATTCTTTAATTAAATCATCTGTACACAAGTCCAACCTTAATATTTCAATATTCTTATTTGAAAGTGTCTTTGCATTCAACTCTTTTAAAGAAACATCGTAATAAGATGAAAAATTATCTAGGCCAATTACTTCGAATCCTAATTCATGAAATCTTTCAGCAGCATGGGAACCTATAAATCCAGCAGCACCAGTTATTAATACTTTCATATAAAACACATAATAAACAAAAATAACATCTTTTTAAACAGATATTATTTATTAGACAAGTTAATTAAAAAATAAATACTTTTGTGAAAACCCTCTTTACATTTAATATGTCGGAATTTACCATTATAGTCCCTGTTTTTAATGAAGAAGATAACCTAATAAGAGTAGAAAAAGAATTACTTATATTTATAGATATTGCAGTCAAAGAGACAGAAATATTATTTGTAAATGATGGGTCAACAGATAATAGCCAAGAACTTATTGATGCAATTTGCAAAAGAAATAATGCCTTCCATTTTATAAACTTTAAGGAAAACAAAGGACTAAGTGCTGCTATAAAAGCTGGCTTTGACCATATAGAAACACCATTAATAGGATATATTGATTCTGATTTACAAACTACACCAAAAGATTTTAATTTGTTATTGGATAAAATTGGAGACTATGATTTGGTAACTGGAGTTCGTGCCCTCAGAAAAGATTCTTTTGTGAAAAATATGTCTTCTACAATTGCAAATAAAATTCGTCGTGCTTTTACACATGACGGTATGGATGACACAGGTTGCCCTTTAAAAGTAATTAAAACCGACTTTGCTAAAAGGATCCCTATGTTTAAAGGCTTACATCGGTTTTTACCAGCGATGATTTTACTCCAAAAAGGAAAGGTATTACAAGTTCCTATTCAACATTTTCCAAGAATAGCTGGAACCGCAAAATTTGGACTTTGGAATCGGTTATTAGGTCCGCTTATGGATTGTTTTGCTTATTTATGGATGAAGAAAAAATATATTAATTATGAAGTGAAAGATAAAGGATGAAAGATTGGATTATTTATAGTATTGGCTTTTTGGCTCAAATTCTTTTTTCTGGAAGGCTTATAATTCAATGGATTAATTCTGAAAAAAGTAAAAGAATAATTACACCTTCCATTTTTTGGAAATTAAGTCTAATTGCATCTTTTTTATTATTTATATATGGATATTTAAGAGAGGATTTTGCAATTATGTTAGGGCAAACGCTGACTTATTTTATTTATATTAGAAATTTACAAATAAATGGCGAATGGTATAAATCTCCTAAAATACTAAGGTGGTTTATTATTTTATTTCCGGTAATTATCGTTATTCTATCCTTTAATAATGGACAAAATGATTTAATCAATTTATTAAAGAATGAAAACATACCAACTTGGTTGTTATTGCTAGGTATAATTTCTCAAATTGTATTTACTTTTCGATTTATATACCAATGGATTTATTCTGAAAAGACTAAAGTTTCACAACTTCCTATAGGGTTTTGGCGCTTAAGTGTATTAGGAGCTTCGCTTATATTAATTTATGCGATTATTAGAGAAGACCCTGTACTATTAATAGGTCATGGAGCAGGACTTATTATATATATTAGAAATATTATTATTTGGAAAAAACAAAAAGTTAATGTCGATTAAATACAATTATACATTCTGGATTATTATTATCTGTTTTTCAATCTTTTTTGTAAACCTGGATGCTATCATGGTAAATATCATGGAAGCTAGAAATTTCATTACTGCAAGAGAAATAGTAAATAGTGGCAATTGGATTTTAACCACTTTAAATGGAGAACCTCGTTACGAAAAACCTCCATTACCAACCTGGTTAACAGCTATTTCAGCATTAATTTTGGGGTTTGATAATTTAGTAGCTTTAAGGATACCAGCAGCTCTAATTTCCACTTTATTAGTTGTTTATTTTTATAAATTAGGGGAAGTTTTTACTAATAATAAAAAATATTCTTTTGTTAGTTCATTAATATTAACAACTTCATTCTTTATTATATTTTCGGGACGTAATGGCCAATGGGATATTTTTACTCATGGCTTTATGATCGTTTCTATCTACCAATTATTTTTATTTTTCTCCTTTGAAAACAAAAAGTATCAAAGAGCAATTATTGCAGCCTTATTTTTTGGATTTTCATTTATGAGTAAAGGCCCTGTTTCACTATATACTTTGCTTTTACCATTTATTATCTCGTATGGATTTACTTTTAAGTTTAAAGAAATAAAACAACGAATTGTTCCTCTTACATTATTTTTAATAATTGGGTTTGTAGTTTCTGCTTGGTGGTATATATATACTTATTATACAGATCCAATAACTGTTTCAGAGATAACATCTAAAGAAACTAACAATTGGACTAGTTATGAAATTAAGCCTTTTTATTATTATTGGGGCTTTTTCACACAAAGTGGCGTTTGGTCTATTATGGCCTTAATTGGTTTATTATATCCATATTTAAAAAACAAAGTTTCCAATAAAAGGGCTTATAAATTCACTTTCTTATGGACCATTATCTCTTTAGTTTTACTTTCTATTATTCCTGAAAAAAAATCAAGATATGTACTCCCAGTGCTAATTCCATTAGCCTTTAACACAGGGTTTTATTTAGAATATTTAATCACTCAATTTTCAAGCCTAAAAAATAAAAAAGAAACCCTTCCTGTATATTTTAACTTTGGATTAATTGGTATAATTGGCATTTTATTTCCTATAGGAGGATATTTCTATTTAAAAGATATGTTTTCCGGAAATTGGATTTGGTTTGTATTATTATCCATATGTACCGTTTTAATTAGCATTTTAATATTTAAATTCCTTTTGAAAAAAAACATTTTAATGGTTTTTTATTTAACCATTGCTTTTGTTATTTCCATTATATTCTTTGGCTTTCCTATAGTAAAAGAACTTACCGTAAACCCTGATTTCTATGGGATTTCAAATTTAAATTCTTGGGAAATCAAAACCAATAATAAAACCTATGAATTTAATGAACTAACACCAGAATTAGTTTGGGATTATGGCAAGCCTATGAAGATATTATTAAAAGGCAATGAAGTTAATTTTCCATCAGAAGATAGTTTTGGTGTATTAATTCAGGATAACCAAAAGCAACGTTTTTTAAACTATTTTAAAGATTATTCCTTAAAAAGAATAAAACGATTCGATATGAATCCTCGAGAAAAAGGAGGTAGTCAATATCGTTCTAGGCTTTGTAGGGAGTTATATTTAGTTAGTAAAAAGCAATAGCTTATATTAGACTATAAATCTTCTTTGTAAAAATTCTTGAAACTTATAAAACATAAATCCGATTAACCCGCCAAAAACAAAACCAGTTAATACATCTAAGGGATAATGAACTCCAACATAAATTCTGCTATAACCAACAATAAATGCCCAAAACAATAATATAAATATCAAATTATAATATTTATTTTTTAAGACCAATCCTAAAAATACTGCAGTGGCCATAGAATTTACAGCGTGACCAGAAAAATAACCATACCTACCACATCGCTCAACCACAAATCGCATTAAGCCTTGAAGATCTTCTTCTCTACAAGGTCTTGGCCTTTGAAAGCCATGCTTAAATAAATTTGCTAATTGGTCTGCAAAAGTGATCATTAAAGTGGCAGAAACCATGATCACAAACATTCCTTTTAGCCCATAGTTTTTATACACAAGGAATAACATAAATGCATACAAGGGAATAAATGTAAGCTTGTTTGTGATAATTACCCACAATAAATCCCAAGGTTCAGAGCCTAAATTATTTAAGAACAGAAAAAGATCTGTATCATATTTTAATAGTTCCTCAATCATTGTTATATCGCGCAACTTCTCTATCATAGAATTCTGTCGCTTCTTTTATATAATTTTCCGTTTCTGACTCTAATTCTTTTTGGTCTTGATTATCAAATTCTTCTAACCATTCCACTTCGTCATTTTCCAAATTAATTACAAAAAGAGGAAATTCAGTATGTATAACAAAAATTGCAGTTGGATAATCGGTGTTATCACCAAGTATATATTTAGGAATCTCCATTTTATTTATATTATTTTTCATTTAAAAGAACAAATCTACAAATTAAATATTGAGCAATAACATAAGTACTAATAATCAATAATGGATAAATAGCTTGCTCTTTATAAAACATATTTAAAGCCAATACAGAATCTGAAATTATAAAAATCAACACTCCAAATACTAATACTAAATGAGTTTTGGTTTTATTCTGCAGAAAAAGGCTAAGGGAACTTATACCTAAAACAGTAATTGTTATAGCATAGACTATTACTGGGATTTTCATATCGCCAAGACCCGAATATAAAATACTAAGCAAGAAATAAAAAATGAACAAATAAGGAATACTTGCAATTAAAACTTGAGATAATTTTGTGCTTTTTAATAATTTTACAACCATAATGATGTAAAAAACATGTGCTATAAGAAAAAACAAAAGTCCTAATATAAAATACAAATCTCCAGTTCCTAAAAGCAAAACATCCCCTAAAAAGCTAAAGAATAATCCCGTAATCAATAATTTATTTACCCTTTTTGCATTTACCGCATAATACCAAAAAAGCGTAATCATTAATAGTGGCTTTGCAATAGAAATTAAAATACTTTGCTCTAAATAGATTCCAATTAAGTCTAATATACAGACTATTATAAATAGTAATAATGGAATTTTTTTATTCAATTTTTAGAAGTATTAATTATGAATTCAACTCATTTTGAGCAATTAATTTTTTTGAAAGATAGTTAAACCGAATAAATAGCATAATCCCAGAAGAGGTAAGTCCAGCTAATAATCCAATCCATATTCCTGCGCTTTTATAATCAGTATAAAGTCCTAAATAATAAGAAATTGGAAATCCTATTAACCAATACGCTATAAAGGTTATATAGGTTGGAATTTTAACATCTTGCATTCCACGTAAGGCTCCCAGAGCTACTACTTGAAGAGTATCTGATATTTGAAAAATTGCAGCAATAAGCATCAGTTTTGAAGCGATGCTCCAAACTTCAAAGTTGTCCGTAAATTTGGCGGCGTCATCGTAATCTAAATAAACTTTAGGCAAACTTGTATTAAATATAAAAAACAAAATAGCAAAGACCACAGCAAATATTAAGGATAACATAAAAATAGAAAATGCAATTCGTCTAAGTTCTCTGTAACGTTTCATTCCCTTTTGGTTTCCCAAACGAATCATTGCCGTAACCCCTAATCCAATTGCAACCATAAACGTCATAGAAGAAAGGTTTAATGCGATCTGATTTGCTGCTTGAGGGTTTTTACCTAAAATCCCTGAAAGCCAAATAGCCGCAGTAAAAATGGCTACTTCAAAAAACATTTGCATAGCAGAAGGAAAGCCTAAATCGAAAAGCTTTTTTATCATCTTCTTAGAGAGAACAAATATTTTAATATGAAGAACATAATCTCTGGTTTTTTGGTTTTGAGATAACAAATACCATAAATAAACCACCATAATTACACGAGATACTAGTGTTCCAATTGCTGCACCTACAATACCCAATTGTGGCATTCCAAACTTTCCGAAAATAAACATATAGTTTAAAACTACATTGATAACATTTCCTATTAGCGTAGCGTACATAGGTCCTTTCGTCATAGACATCCCATCACTAAACTGCTTAAATGCTTGAAATATTACTAATGGAATTAAGGATGCTGCTACAAGGTTTAAATAAGGAATTGCTAATTCAACAACCTCTGGGGGTTGATTCATTACTCGCAATAATGGCTTTGCAGCAAATACTAATAAAAACAGAACAATTCCGAGAACCGAGCATAAAAATAAGCCATGTTTAAAAATAGATTTTCCATTTTCGAAATTGTTTTCTCCGTCAGCTTCAGCAATTAATGGAGTTATAGCTGTAGAAAAACCTATCCCCAAAGACATAGCTATAAACATAAAACTATTTCCTAAAGAAACTGCTGCTAATTCAGCAGTTCCCAACTGCCCTACCATAATATTATCCACAAACGACACCATGGTATGACCTAGCATGCCCAAAATTACAGGGTAAGCAAGTTTTAGATTATAGCTGAATTCTTTAGTATAGTCGGAAAGCAATTTTGATGATTTTGAAATGCTAAGTTATAAAACGAAGCCAATAAAAAACATAAACTTTCTTATATTTAAAGAAAATTATTTTATTTAAAATGAAATACGAAGCCAATACCCCTGAAGAATATATTGATCAACTCCCAGAAAAACGACAAGAGCCATTTAAAAAGTTACGACAAACTATATTAGAGAATCTTCCAAAGGGTTTTGAAGAAAAAATGGGTTATGGAATGCCAGCATATGTGGTACCTCATTCTATTTATCCAGAAGGATATCATTGCGATCCAAAATTACCTTTGCCTTTTATAAATATTGCTTCACAAAAAAACTTCATTGCATTTTACCATATGGGAATTTATAGTGACCCTAAACTTTTAAAATGGTTTACAGAGGAATATCCAAAGCATGTAAAAAACAAATTAGATATGGGTAAGAGTTGTATGCGCTTTAAAAAAATGGATCAAATACCTTATTCATTATTAGGTAAGCTGGTATCTAAAGTCAAACCAGAAGACTGGATCAAAACCTATGAAAAGGTTTTAAAAAAATAGAGACTTCCTTTTCAAGAAGCCTCTAAACCCTATTAACTAACAAAAATTTATACTAAAAGATTAATAAAACTCGATTTATAATAAAACAACCAATAAAAGCTTCAAATAATTAGAGAGCTTATTCTTAACAAAACAACTTTTATTTTCAATGATGAAACAAAAAATTAAGAATTATAAAAATTAATATAAAGCTTAATTATTGGTTGCTATATTAAAGAAACATAATTTTATAAGTTATCTAGGAAATTCCTATAAACATTAACTAAATCCGAAGAATAGTTACCACAAGTTACACACTCAAAGAATCTATATATTGTGTAGGAGTAAGGGATAATATTTTTTTGAAAGATTTATTAAAAGTTACTTTGTTATTAAACCCAACTTCATAAGCCACATCAATAATATTCATATTGTTTTGTTTATCATTCTCTAAAATTAACCTGGCTTCTTCTATTCTATATTTATTAATTATCTCAAAGAAATTTAATCCAAAATGTTCGTTTATTACCTGTGAGGTATTATGTCTGGTTGTATCCAAACGCTGTGATAAAATCTCTAGGCTAATATTATTTTGTCTATATATTTTTTCATTCTCTAAAAGATAAAGCAACTTTTCTTTTAAATCTTCAGAAAAACTATTTGTTAAACCAGATTTCTTGTATTTATAATTTTCAGTATCGAAATAACCACTAGAAAACAATTTAGGCGTCAAAAATGCTTTATAACCAATATACAATACCATTATAGCCATGGTCACAATTTGAAGGTGAAATAGAAAATCAATTCTTGGCAACATCTTAGTTACCATCATAAGACCATAAATACAATAAAAAACAACATAAGCAGAAACCAAGCCTGCCAAGCCTTTTTGCCATTTTAATTTTATAATAGAAAGCTTATCATTGTTTTTAGAAAATTTATAATAAATTCTTACAATTAATAAAGCATAAATAACTAAAGATGTAAGCTTAACAATAAAAGCAACATCATAAATTCCTTTTGTACTTAAACTACTAACTTCTAGAAGTATTGCTAATTTTTCCTGACCGCTTAATAAATAATAAGGCAAAGCAGCGATAAAAATAAACAGTGTTGGAATAAAATGTAAAACATCTATCCATTTAAACTTATAATTTAGAACAATCTTTTTATAATAGAAATATATAATAGGTCCGTATAAAAACGAAAATGTTAATGACATTAACATTGTATGAGGATAACTAAATTTTAAATTTGTAAGATAAAAGAACAGGTCTAAAATAAAAACAGAGTGCATTAATACAAAAATGCTAATTAAAGTATTTGAAATATTATTAGTATTATTTTTTAAATTCAATACTATGAATATAAAAACCCCTATTAATGAAGCAAATAAATAGAATAAATTAATAGGACTTAAATTAGTTTTATATTTACTTTCAAGTACTTTAAATTCTTCTGAATTTGAAATACCATTAAATACATCATTATTAATAAAGCCTATATGTAATGTTGACTTTATATATTTATCTATATAAATTGAGGCCTTTTCTGCTTCGTTATTTTGAGCATATTCTATTGCTGTCCATCTAAATATTTGACTAGAATCGGTTAGAATTTTTTGATTTATTTCTACTCCTTTTATATTAACCGAATTTAAACGAGCTTCAATATTATCAAAATAAATTCTATCCGTATTTAGCAAAAACAAATTACCAGCCTCTTCTATTTTAAAATCTAGTAAACTTTCTTCGGCTAAAAGAATATTGCTTGTAGAATTTAAAAACACAAAGGTTAATAAAAACGCAAAACGAAATTTAAATAATATTTTAATCGGCTCTTTCAATCTGCAATAATTTTGTTTTATAAATATACTAACAGAAAGGGTAAAAACAATGGGGCAAAGTACCTCCCGATAATAATTTACTAGCATGAAATTTAAATCCTAAAAATCAAAACACATGTAATCTATTTATTTACAGTGATTTATGTTTTGTTTAAAGAAAATACTTACGTTGATGCAAGAAGGGTTGAAATGCTTGCAAGTTCTCTTAATTTATAAATTAAGACTAAAATAACCCCTTTTTTACCTTAAATATTTATCAAATAGGTACACTAAACTAGTCATTGCAGCAGCGCCAAGTTCTAATTCGCGTTTATTTATGGCATCGAATGTATCGTTTGCTGCATGGTGATAATCAAAATATCTTTGAGAGTCTGGTCGCAATCCAGCCAAGATTATTCCTTCTTTTTTTAATGGACCAATGTCTGCTCCACTACCACCTTTTTCAAAATAATTCAATAAATAAGGTTCAAATAATGGTTTCCAACTTTTTACCAATTCAAAGTTTTTATCATCTATATCAAATGAAAAACCTCTAGGTGTAAATCCTCCAGAATCACTTTCCAAAGCAAATATATGATCCTCATTTTTTCGCTCTGCTTCCGAGGCATATTTTTTACCTCCTCTTAATCCATTTTCTTCATTCATAAACAAAACAACTCTTATGGTATGCTTAGGCTTATAATTCATTTTTTTAAGAATTCTTAAAACTTCCATAGACTGTACACAACCTGCTCCATCGTCATGAGAACCATCTCCTAAATCCCAAGAATCTAAATGACCACCAACCACAATGTATTTATTAGGATATTCACTTCCAATAATTTCACCAATCACATTATAAGATTGTACATCACTATGAGTTCTACAATTCTGATTAAAATAAAATAAAAGATCGGGCTGCAATTTTAAAGTAGCGCTTAAGTAATTTGCACCATTGGTACTAATTGCGCAAGCAGGAATATGCAAATTAGCAGGAATATCGCCATAACTCATCACTCCAGTATGTGGAAAATCGTCCATTCGTAAATTCATGGATCGCACCACAACTCCGACTGCTCCATATTTTGCTGCTTTTTCTGCTCCAGAATAACGTTGATCTACACTACCACCATAAGCTTTAAACGTTTGGATTAAATCTGATTGCATGGGACGGTTATAAAAAACTATTTTCCCTTCTATTTTTTCACGCCCTAAAACTTCTAACTCTTCAAAAGAAGTAACCTCTACAACTTCTGCTTTTAGACCTCCATAAGGTGTGGCAACAGAACCTCCAAGAGCACAAACATTCGTTGTTGATGTTACTCCAGGAGAAGTTTCTATATATGAAAATTCTGCAACTCCTCTTGTCCATTTTGGAACCATAACAGATTGTAACCAAACTTTATCTAACCCTAATTCATCTAATTGATCCTCTGTATAAGTTACTGCTAATTCTGCTCCAAGGGAACCCGAAAGTCTTGAGCCTATGCTGTTAGAAAGGTAATCCAGCCAATCATAACTAGCACCATCTTGTAAAGCTATATTGTAAATACTCTTAATGGCAATAGAATCTTCTTTATTAATTTTTTGAGAATAGCCTGTAACTATAAAACAAAGTGTTATTATTATTAGGATTGTTTTTTTCATTTATAAAGTCTTTAAATTATTTATTCATTTTCAAGCTCCTGTCTGTATTCCTCTATTTTCGCTTTAACCTTAGGCTCTAATTCAGGTTCTACTATGTCTTTGTATTTACTTAACTCCTGAAGTAATAATGACGCAACAATTAACCTAGCTGCAGGTTTATTATCTGCTGGTATACTATACCATGGAGCATAAGACTTTGTTGTTTTATTTATTGCATCTTGATAACAAGACATATAATTATCCCAAAGTTTTCTTTCCTTTAAGTCTCCAGGTGAAAACTTCCAATTTTTGTTGGGCTTATTTAATCGTCTAATAAGTCTGTTTTTTTGCTCTTCTTTAGAGAGGTTCATAAAGAATTTAAAAATCAAGGTACCATTTTGAACTAGAGTTTTTTCAAAAGAATTTATTTGCTCAAAACGTTGGTCCCAAAATTCCTCATTAACATCTTCAACAAAATTTACATTAGGTAATTTCTCGCTTAATATATAATTAGAGTGAACTCTAGTGACCAATACATTTTCATAATGAGTCCGATTAAATACCCCAAATTTCCCTCTAGCTGGTAAAGCAATATAATGTCTCCATAAATAATCATGGTTAATCTCAAGGCTTGTTGGTTGCTTAAAACTATGCACTTCGACTCCTCTTACATTGAAGTCCTTAAACACTTCCCGTATTAAACTATCTTTTCCAGAAGTATCCATACCCTGAAAACACACCAATACAGAATATTTCCCATGGGCATAAATTGTATCTTGCAATTCGCCAAGTTTAATTCTAGTTTTCTCTAATTGTTTTTCTAGTTTCTTATCTGAAAGCCCAAAATCTTTAGAAGTATTCGCATTAGAAATATCAATAGAGGACTCAATTTTATAATCGGAAATTTGAACACTTTTCATAATCTATTTATTTACTTGCGAATAATTTTACATCTTTCTCACTAACTTCTTTACCACCCAATATAATTAATCGTTCTACTACATTGCGAAGTTCCCTAATATTACCAGTCCAATCGTATTCTTGTAATAAAGAAATTGCACTCTTTGAAAACTCTTTATGAGTATTACCATGTTCCTCAGCAATCTTTTTACTGAAATGCTCTATTAACAAAGGAATATCCTCTCTACGTTCATTTAATGAAGGCACATGTATTAATATTACCGCAAGACGATGGTATAAATCTTCTCTGAATCTTCCTTCTTTAATTTCTTTTTTCAAGTTTTTATTTGTTGCAGCAAGCACTCTAACGTTTACTTTTATGTCTCGGTCGCTTCCTACTCTACTTATTTTATTTTCCTGAAGAGCTCTTAACACCTTTGCTTGGGCAGAAAGACTCATATCCCCTATTTCATCTAAAAATATAGTTCCATTATTAGCAGCTTCAAATTTCCCTGCTCTATCCTTACTTGCTCCTGTAAAACTTCCCTTTTTATGACCAAACAACTCACTTTCTATAAGCTCGCTTGGAATTGCTGCACAATTAACTTCTATTAATGGCCCTTTGGATCGATCACTTTTTTGATGCAACCAATGGGAAACCAATTCCTTTCCTGTACCATTATCTCCTGTGATAAGCACACGAGCTTCACTTGGCGCTACTTTTTCTATAATTTCTTTAATATGAGAAATTGCAAGTGACTCGCCAATCATTTTATATTTTTGACTCACTTTTTTCTTAAGTCGGGTATTTTCAACCACTAATTCTTTACTATCTAAAGCAATTCGAACCGTATTTAGTAATCTGTTTAAATCTGGAGGTTTAGAAATATAATCAAATGCACCTAAGCGCATGGTATTAACAGCTGTATCTAAGTCCCCATGCCCCGAAATCATAACAACAGGAACTTCAGGTTTTAGTTTTTTAATAGCTTCTAGGACTTCAACACCGTCCATTTTAGGCATTTTAATATCGCATAAAACCAAATCAAATTCTTCGCTTCTAATTCGCTCTATTCCTTTTAGTCCATCTTCAGCTTCAAAAACTTGGTAGCTTTCATTTTCTTCAGAAAGTATCTTTACCAATACTCGGCGAATTGCCGCTTCATCTTCAATGATTAATATATTAGACATAATTGTACTTATTTAATGGAAAAAATTAGGATTCTTTTGAATTTGGATAATAGTGTACATCGCGTTGCGGAAATGGTATGATAATATTGTTTTCTCGAAATAAACGATCTATAGTAAATCTAATTTCACTTCTCAATCTTGGCACTTTAAAACTATCATTTATATAAAAATTTAAATTAAATAGTAAAGCGGAATCTCCAAAATCTTCAAAAGTAACAAATGGGCTTGGTTTTTTTAAAACATTGGATTGATTGCTTAAACTTTCTAATAGTAATTTTTTTACTCTATCAGTATCGCTTCCATAGGCAACTCCAACAGAAACATGTTCCCTTGTCGTCTTTCTATTTTGAGTATAATTGTAAATTGAATTTCTAATAAGAATATGGTTTGGGATGATTATAATTTTATCATCTCTAGT
Organism: uncultured Flavobacteriales bacterium; assembly: GCA_913058295.1. Taxonomy (GTDB): domain Bacteria; phylum Bacteroidota; class Bacteroidia; order Flavobacteriales; family Flavobacteriaceae; genus Marifrigoribacter. The sequence goes on from CAJXRD010000027.1 coordinate 15,389, forward strand.
AACTGCTCTTGTAGTTCTCAATTTTATCTCTAAAACCTTTCCTACCTTACCATCCACTTCAATAATATCTCCTACTAAAAGAGATTTATCTAAAATAATAAATATACCACCTATAACATCCTGAAAAAGATCTTGTAATGCTAGACCTAATCCTACTAATAATGCTGCTGATGCTGCAAGAAATGGAGTGATATTTATCCCAGTCATACCTAATATTACAAAGAATACTATGATATAAACTACATAGTTAAAAAACTTAAAGGCACTAATAAATTTTAATTTATCAGTCTCATCCATTTTTCGAGTTAAAAATTTTCTAATATATTTTAGAATATATTTTACAACAATTAGAACTAATATTAAGGTCAATATTACTCCAACAGTTAGATTTATTTTGTTTTCTCCACTTCCAAAATGTATTCCTAAATCAAGAAACTCTTTGATAGATTCCCATATATTTTCTTCAATTTCTTCAATTTTTTCTACAACTTTTTCTTGCATATTGGATTAATATTTAAGCCATTTAATAATCTCCCTATAACTTGCCTTTTTACCGTACATTAATATCCCTACGCGATATATTTTTGCGGCAAACCATACTGTTGCTATAAAAGTAGCAAATAATATGATTAAAGAAAGTATTTGTTGCCATAAAGGTACTCCAAAGGGAATTCTCATTAACATTACAACGGGTGAAGTAAATGGGATATAAGAAAATACTTGAGAAACTGTCCCATGCGGATTTTCTATTACTGTAAAAAAACCAACATATATCCCTAAAATTAAAGGCATAAGTATGGGAATCATAAATTGTTGTGTATCTGTTTCGTTATCAACTGCAGCTCCTATTGCTGCATATAATGAACTGTATAATAAATAACCTCCAGTAAAAAAGAATAAAAACATTATCACCAAATTAGTTAATGGCAAATTATTTATTTCTCTAAATACGTCTGTAATTAATTGCTGTGACCCCTTGTCTGAATTTTGTAGTAATAGTTCTTGCTGCTGAGATTGTGTTGCTGTAGTATCAATTCCAAACAAAGAAGAAGCTAAGGTACTTAAGAATATCATAATAATTATCCAAACCACAAACTGTGTTAATCCTGCTAGGGAAGTACCAAATATTTTACCTAATAATAATTTAATTGGTTTTACTGAAGATATTAATACTTCTATAATTCTACTTGTTTTTTCTTCAATAACACTTCGCATGATCATATTACCATAAATAATAATAAACATAAAAAGTAAATATCCCGCAATACCTCCAAAAGCGAGTTTTACCCCAGAACCCAATTTAGAGGTCTTTTCTCCTGCAAAAGTTTCTAGATTAGTATTTACCGTAACTTTTAATTCCTCAATTTTATTTGCATCAATTCCGGCTTCTTTTAACTTTAATCGATTCACCTTTTCTTCAATAGTATTTTCTATGGCTTGCATCACACTCATCGAAGGAGAGTCTTCAGAATAAAAAGTAATTACACTTGAATAATCCTCAATATTTTCTGTTTTAGGAATATAAAGTAATCCATAATTATTTGAGGACTCTGCTGCAAATTTTGCATCTTTTAAAGGCACCCCATTAATTATTTTAAACTTTAAGTTTTCTGAATCCTCAAATTGACTGGTAAAAACACCACTTTCGTCAAGCACCTCAATTGTATTTACGATATCGTTATTCAACTGGGATAAATAAGAAACCAAAGTGATGATAGCCACCATAATTATTGGACTTAAAAAAGTCATAATTATAAATGACTTGTTTCTTATTTTATTTAAATATTCTCTTTTTATAATTAATGAAAGATGATTCATACTATAAAATATTATTGTTTTTAACGGTTTCAATAAAAATATCATTCGCGGATGGAATCACTTCTGAAAAATGAGTAAGTTGTCCCAATGAAGTTAAATAATTTACCAAATCATTAGCAGAATCTTTTTCTGATATTTTAATTTTATACTGCAATTCATTATGAATACTTTTAAATGAAGTAGGAGAAATCTCAAACTTTTCACTTATTAAAGATTTTATATTATCTGAATTTGAAGCAATTAATCCAATCTCATAACTATTGGACTTATAAGCTCTCTTTATATCTATTAATTTTCCATCCAACACTTTATTAGATTCGTGTATTAAGGCAATATGATCACACATCTCTTCCACAGATTCCATACGATGTGTAGAGAATATTATGGTAGCACCTTCATCCCTCAATCGTAATATTTCATCTTTAATTAGATTTGCATTTATGGGATCAAAGCCACTAAAGGGTTCATCGAAAATTAATAATTTTGGTTGATGCAAAACCGTTACCACAAATTGTATTTTTTGAGCCATCCCTTTAGAGAGTTCCTGAACTTTCTTGTTCCACCAGCCTTCGATTCCCAATCTTTTAAACCAATAACTAAGTCGTTCTTTAGCCTGTACCTTAGACAGTCCTTTTAATTGCGCTAGATACAAAGCTTGTTCTCCAACTTTCATAGATTTATAAAGACCTCTTTCTTCTGGCAAATAACCTATATGCATAATATCATTGGGTTGGAGTGTTTGCCCATCCAAATAAATGGTGCCCGAATCTGGCATGGTAATTTGATTAATAATACGGATAAGTGTAGTTTTTCCAGCGCCATTAGGGCCTAAAAGTCCAAAAACACTTCCTTTTGGCACTTCAACTGTTATATTATTAAGTGCTTTAAAATCTCCGTAATTCTTGGTGACATTTTTTGCAACTAAAAGATTCTCCATGGTAATATTTTATTCCGAAACTTCGGTTGGTAAATATATTGAATTGCTAAATAAACAATTCTGTTAGTAAACTTAATCTGTTAGTAAAATTACTTAATGTATTGTTACAGTCTCGATAGATTATATTATGAAGAGTATAGTTTTTTAATCTATCCAAAAAAAACCCATTTGTGTAAAAAACAAAACCCACCCTTTAAACTAATAAAGGATGGGAAAAAATTGCTATGAAAAAGAAAAATTATCACTAATCGAATTAGCGATTCTCAAATATAGGAAAATTAATCTGTTTTCAAAATATTATGAAAACATATCTTTAACTTTTTCAAAAAACGACTTGTCTTCCTTTTCTGGTTTTGGCTCAAAGTTGTCATCCTCAGTCATTTTCTCAAAAAATTCTTTTTGTTCTTTGTTTAAAGTTTTTGGAGTCCAAACATTAACATGGACTAATAAATCACCAGTACTATAACTATTCAAACTAGGAATCCCTTTATTACGAAGACGTAAGATTTTTCCACTTTGTACTCCAGACTCTACTTTTATTCTTACTTTCCCGTTTACCGTATCAATTTCTTTTGAAGTTCCTAATGCAGCATCAGAAAAACTTATATAAAGATCATAATGTAAATTATCTCCTTCTCTTTGTAAAGATTCGTGTGGCTTTTCTTCTATAGCAACGATTAAATCTCCAGAAACTCCATTTCCTGGAGCTTCATTTCCTTTTCCGGTAACTTTTAATTGCATCCCGTCTACAACACCTGCAGGAATTTTAACAGAAACAGTTTCCTCTGTTAACAACATCCCATGCGCATCTGCATTGGCAGGTTTCTTATCTATTGTTTGTCCGGAACCACCACATACATTACAGGGTGCAGAAGTTTGCATTCTACCTAATATTGTATTTTGGATTCTTGTTACTTGTCCTTGACCATTACAGGTAGAACAAGTTTTATAAGTTGTCCCTTGGGCTACTTTTTTTCTTTTAACTTTAATCTTCTTCTCTACACCATTTGCGATATCTTCTAAAGTAAGTTTTACTCTTATTCTTAGGTTACTTCCTTTAACTCGAGCACTTCCTCTGCCGCCAAAGCCGCCACCAAAGCCACCGCCGCCGCCGCCGCCAAAAATATCTCCAAACTGGCTGAATATGTCTTCCATATTCATGCCGCCGCCGTCAAACCCACCGCCAAAGCCTCCGCCACCACCTCCTTCAAAGGCTTGGTGACCAAAACGATCGTATTTAGCTTTTTTATCTGCATCACTTAAAACTTCATAAGCCTCTGCTGCTTTTTTGAAGTTTTCTTCGGCCTCACTATTCCCTGGATTTTTATCTGGGTGAAATTCAATCGCTTTTTTACGATATGCCTTTTTTATTTCAGGAGTAGATGCATCTTTAGAAACACCTAATATTTTGTAAAAATCTTCTTTCATGAATTAAATTTATTGTCCGATAACTACTTTAGGGAATCGTATGATTTTATCTCCCAATACATATCCTTTTTCAACAACATCTACAATCTTTCCTTTTAAGTCGTCACTTGGTGCAGGAATTTGAGTAATTGCTTCATGGATATCGGCATTAAAAACTTCTCCTTGTTCAGTTTCAACAATATTCAAACCTTTTGCTTTTAAAGCTTCCCGAAGTTTATTGTTTATTAAAACAATTCCTTCTAAATGACCAGCTACTTCAGATTTTTCAATTTCTAAAAGTGCTCTATCAAAATCGTCTAATACAGGTAAAATAGCAGTCATTAGACCTTCGCTTGCAGTTTTATAAAGATCTATTTTTTCTTTGGTAGTCCTTTTTTTAAAATTTTCAAACTCCGCAAATAACCTTAAATTTCTGTCTTTCTCCTTATCAAAATCGCTCTGTAATGCCACTAAGGGGTCAACATCCTTTTCTTCTTCTTTATTAGAAGTTTCCTGTTCTTTAGTGATCACTTCTTCTTCTAAAAAATCCTTTTCTTCTTTATTCTTTTTGCTCATGATATGAGTATATTTTTTATTTGATATTTATGGTTTGCAAAAGTACTGCCATTTCTATTAAAATGTCATAATGTCACCAATAAAAAAGAATGGAATCTATTAGGCTTTGATTGCCCTCAACATTTCACGTTTTCCGGGAGGTCCAGGAAGCCTTTCAACTGTAAAACCAACAGCTTGCATCGCTCTACGCACAGAACCTTTAGCAGAATAAGTAACCAATACCCCATTCTTAGTAAGAGCATTGTACATTTTTTGGAAGATTGCTTCCGTCCAGAGTTCAGGTTGAACACGAGCTCCAAAAGCATCAAAATAAATAATATGAAAAACGTTTTTATCATCAATTTCAGAAAAAAATTGCATTCGTTTTGTGAGGAAGAAATTTATCGATATTTCAGAAAGAGTTTCCCAGGAAGTATTATGTATATTTTTAAAAACCTCTTCAGAGGCATTTAATTTTGAACTATAGTTTAATTTTTTAATTTCAGAATCCTCTATTGGATACGCTTCAATACCTATGTAGTCAATCTTCAAATCTATTTTATCAGCCTCTATTTGCGTGATATAAGTATTTAAGCCAGTACCAAACCCAATTTCTAATATTTTAAGAGGTCTTGACGAAACATTTTTTAAATAATAAAACAAACCCATCTCGATAAATACATGATAAGCTTCTTGTATAGCACCATGCTTAGAATGATATTGCTCGTCCCATTCAGGTAAATGAATGGTGGTAGAACCATCTTCAGTTATTATTATTTCACGTTTCAAAAAAGAGTTAATTAATTAATAACTTTTCAATTCTTGTAATTGGGCCTACACATTCTGTACTATGACAGGATATACAAGTATTAATGGCAGTATTATATCGTTGTTTTATTGGTAGTTCGCTGGAATTAGAAAACATTTCTCTTTCCTTATCGATAAACACTTTAGAGTAAGCATTAAAAATTTCATTTTTAGGCTTATCATCTGTTAATGTTGCCGTATATATATTTAGAAAATCCTTTGGAAATTTATCTGGTGTATTTCCAGCTATTATCTCTTTTTTAAGTTCTTCATGCACCTCATACATAGAACGCATTAACAAAGTCATCTCAGAAGGCTCATACATATCAAACACAAACTCTTCGTCCACTTTAACCTTTTTGTCTAAATTTTCTGAATTATTACAAGAAATAAAAGAAAAAACTATGAATAGAAACGCAATAGATCTCATGGTTTATTTTTTAACCAAAACACCATCTGCTTCAAAAGAAAGTGTTGTTTCAACTTCAGTAATTGCAGCTATTTCCTCTTCACTTTTACCAGCATCTTCTGCATAATGACGTTGTTCTTCCACAGACATTTCAGAAACATATGCTTTACCATTTACAATCACTTCTTTATCTGTAATGTTTTTTGGCATAAAAAAACCATAGTCCTTAAATCGAACCATCGCTTCATTATCTCCTAAATCCAAACGCATCCAACATCCTTTTGCTTGACATACTTCTTTAACAGATGTAGTAAATTTAACCACAGCTGTATCTCCAACTTTTAAGTTCTTATAGGTCTCTATTATTTCAGATTTAGCAAGGACATTTTCATCCGTTATTTTCTCCCCGAAAGAGGCATATGCTATTTTTTCTTTTACTACTTCTTCTACAACTTCTTTATTAACATCCACCTTCGAGTCCGACTTACAAGAGAACAATAACAGTGGAATACAAATTAATAGGGCTATTTTTTTCACGATAATTAGTTTTAAGTTTCTAAATAGGTTTAGCTAATAATATACTACAAAATTATAACTTTTTAAGGTATTAAATGGCCTTATTTTTGAGTACTTTTGTATGATAATAAAAGTATTCATGAGCCTTACATCACAACAATCCATTACTATAGAAAAAATAAATTCTTCAAACATAAACGAGGTAGATTTTAACAACCTTGAATTTGGTAAGGAATTTACAGACTATATGTTTGAATGTGACTATAAAGATGGTTCATGGAGAAATCCTACTATAAAACCTTTTGGTCCTCTTACTATTTCTCCTGCAGCAAAAGTATTTCATTATGGACAAGCTGTTTTTGAAGGAATGAAAGCCTATAAGGATGATCAAGGAAAGATATGGATGTTTCGTCCAGAAGATAATTTTAATAGAATTAATAAATCTGCAAAACGGTTAGCAATTCCTGAATTTCCAAGAGAATTATTTTACCAAGGTTTGGAATCTATGTTGCTTCTAGATAAAGAATGGATTAAACCAGGATTAGGAAATTCACTTTATATAAGACCCTTTGTAATTGCTACTCAAAATGGTGTATCTGCATCTCCATCTGATGCCTATAAATTTATGTTTCTATTTTCACCAGCACAATCCTATTATTCTGGGGAAGTTAAAGTAGTTATAGCAGAGCATTTTAGTCGTTCTGCCGATGGTGGTGTTGGAGCTGCTAAAGCTGCCGGAAATTATGCTGCTCAATTTTACCCTACCAACCTTGCTAAAGAAAAAGGTTTTGATCAAGTAATTTGGACAGACTCTAATGAACATAAATATTTAGAGGAAGCTGGAACCATGAATGTTTTTTTTAGAATAAACGACACCTTATTGACTGCTCCTGTTAGCGATCGAATTTTAGATGGAATAACTAGAAAGAGTGTTATTGCATTAGCTGAAAAGGATGGCATAAAAACGGATGTTCGTAAAGTAAAAGTTTCTGAATTAATTGAAGCGTCCAAAAACGGTTCTTTAAAAGAAATATTTGGTGCAGGAACAGCAGCCGTAATTAGTCCTGTTAGAGCATTTAGTTACAAAGACGAAGTTTATAACATCCCAAAAAAGGACACTACTTTTGCAAGTCGATTTAAAAAGGAATTACTAGACATACAATACAATCTCGTAGAAGATCCTTTTGGATGGCGACACGAAGTAAGCAGTAAGTAAGTAAATCCTTTAAATATAGTTATTTATCTAAAATAGATTTTAAATCTGGTCTAAAGTAATTAGGGCCTTTTAAAACTTTTCCGTCTTCTCTATAAATTGGCATGCCATCTGCACCTAATTTACTCATATTGCTTTTTTGAATTTCATTAAACACTTCTTCAATTTTATATTGCATTCCATGTTCAATGATAGTACCACATAAAATATAAAGCATATCTCCTAGGGCATCTGCAACCTCAACCAAGTCCTTATTGTTTGCTGCATCCAAATATTCTTCATTTTCTTCTCGCATTAACTTATAACGCAATAGATTTTTTTGGAGAGTTAATTCGGCAGTGGGAGATTCTTTTTGTCCTAGTCCAAAGGCTTCATGAAAGGATTTAACGGCAGCAATTTTATTCTTCATAATGTAATTTTAAGATTGTATTTTTATGCCCTAAATCTACAAATTTATGTTTAGTCAAGGACAGTTAATTTTTGGTGTATTATTTTTTATCGCCTTTGCCATATTTATTGGCTTTAGTTACCGTAAAGACTTAAAACTTCATAAGAAGTATTACAAGGGAAGTCTTTGGATTCTATTAGGCTTTATCACTTTTGTTATTGTATTATTCTTCTTAAAAAGTTGGTTGCAAAATTAAAAAAGTGCTTTTTGAATGAACAAAAAGCACTTTTTATAATATTATTGTAATATCTATTAATTTACCTCAGGTAAAAAATTATAATTTTTACTATACTCTAACATTTGCTCTTTAAATGTTTTTGGTTGTTCTAAAGTAAATCCTTCAATCTCACCTGCATCATTTGTTTTAGGTGTAATTACTGGATTTACAAAACCACTATATGGAGCAGAAGTAAATTGTTTATTACGCTCTAAAATTTCTTTGTGTAAATCTTGATCCACTTTTACACCATATCCTTCTACTAAAGCTTCCACTGCAGCAAAATCTCCTTCAGATTTAATACGTTGTGTTTCCCGTAATAATTGTCCGAATAATTCATGAAGTTTTTCATAATCGTTAATATTATAATACGTTTTCCCATCACGAGTAATTTTTTCAATTACATTATCTGCTGCTCCTTTTTCAAAAGCCCAAGCAGAAACCCATTGTCTATTACGCATATGTGATTCTTCAACATCATCTCCTAATTCTAAACGAATTAATTGCGTCATTAAACCATTACGGATATAACCATCAAATGCAGCCATACCTAAACTTTTCCAATCCTCTACTAAACCTAATTCTTGAAGCTTTGGGTTGTATAAATAATAAAGACCTACTAAATCCGCACGTCCTTCTTCTAAAGTAGAAGCATAGTTTTTAAGAGTTTCTTTTGTTTCACCAACTCCTGGATTTAATTGTCCAGATGCATGGCCTATTACTTCGTGTAAAGCTGTATGCAACTTATCTCCTAATTGTCCGTATTTTTTTTCTAATTCATACTCTTCATCATCATTTACAAATTCTTTTAAACGACCTGAACTACCTGCATTATTATAAGCATGAATAATATTTCCTAAAGAAACCGATTTAGATCCAACTTCAGCACGAATCCAATTTGCGTTTGGTAAGTTTACACCGATTGGTGTACTAGGAGATGCGTCTCCAGCTTCACCAGCAACATTTACTACTTTATAAGTAACACCAACTACATTTTTCTTTTTATGTTCTTCCATTAATGGTGAGTTATCTTCAAACCATTGTGCGTTTTCAGATAAAACTGCCATTTTTTTAGACATATCAAAATCCTTTATCTGTACTACAGTTTCATAAGAACCTCTATAGCCTAATGGATCATTATATACTTCGATAAAACTATTGATATAATCAATATTTCCATCAGTAGCAGCAGTCCAAGCAACATTATAATCGTCCCAAGTTTGAAGATCTCCAGACTTGTAATATGAAATTAATAAACCTAATGCATTTCCTTGAGCATCATTTTCAGCAACACCTTGAGCAAGCTCTAACCATTTTACGATTTCATCTATTGCAGATCCGTATAATCCACCAGATTTATAAACACGTTCTTTTAATTCTCCATTCTCTTTTACTAATTGAGAATTTAATCCATAAGATAAAGGTTTTTTAGGATCTGGAGATTTCATATTTCCGTAGAAAGTTTCAACATCAGCATTCGTTACATCTGGTCCATATAAGTTAACAGCACTCATTAAAACATTGTCCACTCCTTTTGCCTGATTTACTTTTTTAGGATCTTTATCGTTAAATATAACATCAAAAGCTTCCCCTTCTAATTTTGTATTTGTTGCTGCTAATAATTCACTTAGATATTCTGAAGTAAAATTAGCTGGAAGTTTAGCATTTGAATAATGATGATGTATTCCATTAGAAAACCAAACTCTTTTTAAATAGGTTTCAAAATTACTCCAATCATCTGTACTCTTATCCCCATCATAGCTTGTGTATACATTTTCTAAGGCTTTTCTAATCGTTAAATTATGACGATAATTTTGATCCCAAGAAATATCACGACCAGACAATCCTGCTTTTGTAAGGTAATACACTAACTTTTGTTCTTTTAAGGTTAAATCTTCCCAACCCGGAACTTGATAACGCAATACTTTAATATCTGCAAATTGCTCAACATTAAAATTAAATGAGTCTGAAGAAGTAGCTTCACTACTAGTAGCTAAAGCTTCTTTAGTTTCAGAATTAGCTTCCACATTTTTACTTTCTTCTTTACATGAAGTAATGAGGAAAGAAAACAATAACATTCCTATTAAAAACTTGATTTTCATTTTTATTTCTTTTTTAAATTAGTGTCCTCAAAAGTAATGAAATAAGTGGATAAAAAAAACGCCGACATCCCTCTAATGTTATATTTATCAACTCACCGTCTAATTGGTGAATTTGTTTAAAAAAATAATAAGATTCAAAAAAAGAGTAACTTAGTCCTTTAAACCACAAAATCACTATGTCATGAAAATTTTAAAGTATTTATTAATTATTATCGCCATCTTATTAGTTGGAGGATGGGCATTAGTAACGACTCAACCTGACAGCTACGACGTAAAACGCACAAAGCTGATTAAAGCTCCAGCCAATGTAGTCTTTAATAACCTTAACGATTTTAAAAACTGGGAAGAATGGGGCCCTTGGATGGAAGAAGATTCTACTATTGTTACTACATATCCAGAAAACACAAATGGAGAAGGCGGATCCTATAGTTGGACGAGTAAGGATGGACCTGGAAATTTAAAAACAATAGCTATTGTTGAAAATAAATCCATAGATCAAAAAATACAATTTGGTGATTATGATCCAACTGATATGTATTGGACTCTAGATAAAACAGAAGATGGCACAAATGTTACTTGGGGAATGAAAGCTGAAAAAACTCCATTTATGTTTAAATTATTCGCTATGATATCTGGAGGAATGGATGGAATGTTGGGACCTATGGAAGAAAAAGGATTGGAGAATTTAGAAAATGTAATTATGGAAGAAATAAAAAACAATCCTCCTAGCTCAAATATATATAGAATTGGTGAAATAACCCAAAAAGAGATTAAGCATCAAACCTTTATTGGATACCATCAGATAGCAAAGTTTGAAGAAGTTCCAGCTTTATTTGCTGAATTTATGCCAAAAGCTGGGATGCATGCAGCAAGTAATAATTTAAAAGGAGAAGATTATACTCCAGCATCCGTTTTTATAAAATGGGATGAAGAAAAAGGAGAAACCGAATTTTATATTGGATTAATACTAAGCAAAGAACTCGCTCCTGCAGAAGGTATGGATCTTATCGATATTCCTGCTGGAAATGTAATTACTGTTTCTAAATTTGGAGATTATGGCGTAGGAGATTTAGAAGCCCATACCAATATTTACAAATATTCTCATGCCAATAAAATTGAATTTGGGGAGCTAGTTTGGGAATTATATATGAATGACCCTACGGAAGTAAAACCAGAAGAGATGCAAACAGATATTTATTATCAAGTGAAATAATCTTATTAAGCAGTTATAGACATCCTCATGAGTTATTTTACTCGTGAGGATTTTTTATATTCGTAAAATGAAAAGTTTACTATTAGTTTTTTTAGGAGGAGGCTTAGGGAGTACCCTTCGATTTATAATTGGCAAATACCTAAATAGTCCAGAATCAGGAATCCCCTACGGTACTTTTACTGCAAATATTATTGGTAGTTTATTAATTGGTATTATACTAGGTTTAGCTGCCAAGAACGAATCCCTTTCCCAGAATACCATTTTATTTTTAGCAACAGGTTTTTGTGGTGGTTTCACCACATTTTCAGCATTTGCTTACGAAAATCATATCTTCTTAAAATCGGGTGACTTTATGACTTTTGCTCTATATACTATCGCAAGTTTTATTTTAGGTTTTGCTGCAGTATTCTTTGGAATATGGGCAGTAAAATTCTTTTAATGGTGCCCAAATTCTTTTACTCCAGCTTCAATTCGAATAAGCAAATCGTTTTCTTTAGGTGGTATAGGACAAGAATATCTATGATTATATGCACAGTAAGGATTAAATGCTAAGTTAAAATCTATAACCACAGTATCTCCTTTTGGCACCTCTAATTCTAAATACCTTCCCCCTCCATAAGAGCCATCACCACTTGTTAGATCTGTGAATGGTATAAAAACATAATCATCTTCTGGTTTTTCTACAGGTCTAGTACTTTTATAAATATTTAATTTAAATTCCTTTTCATCTATAACAAATTCGGCTATTGCATATTTTACATATTCAGGCAAACGATCTGTAGAAGTTTTCATTAAAAAGGGTTTCGCATCTGGAGTACGAGTTAATTTTGCCTTGACATGATACTTTAAATCTATTTTATAAAAATTTAATTTTTTAAAAGTTATAAAATCCAAAGAATCTAAAATAGTAGTTTCTGGATTTCCAAACTCTTTGTTTTCTTTAGATTGATACGCCTTAATTTCTTTTTTGATTTCTTTAGGGCTTTGTGCGTTTCCTACTAATGAAACAAAAAGAAATAATAAGGATAGAAATGTTTTCATTTTTATAATTTTAGTAAATATAACAATGCATCTTTTATTTTACTACTTTCGTATTAATTATATACGAAATGAAATCCAATACAAACATTTGTAAGCAAAAACCTGTATTTTCTATTCAGAATTGTCGGCGATGTCTGTATTGACTATATAACAATAAATAATTTCAATCTAAAAACGTCCCGATAGCTATCGGGGCGTTTTATTTTTATACCAACTAATTCACTAATGAAGAATATATATTTTAAATACATAGCCTCATTTAAGGGGCTATCCAAAGAGATTTGGTTTTTAGCCTTTGTAACTTTTGTTAACAGAGCAGGAACTATGATTCTTCCTTTTTTGAGCAGATACTTAAATGAAGAATTAGAGTTTAGCTTAGAAAATGTAGGTATCATTCTTTCCTTTTTTGGAATTGGATCCCTAGTAGGACATTATCTAGGAGGTAAACTAACCGATAAAATAGGTTTCTATAATATCATGGTAAGAAGTTTACTTACTACAGGGTTTTTATTTATAGGCTTACAGTTTGTAACTAGCTTTTGGGCAATGTGTTTTAGTATTTTCATTATTATGAGTGTTGCAGATATGTTTCGCCCAGCACTTTTCGTATCTCTAAAAGCTTATAGTAAACCCGAAAATCAAACTCGATCTCTAGCTTTAATTAGATTGGCAATTAACTTAGGATTTATCTTTGGACCTATTGTTGGAGGGTTTCTAATAGTAAATAGTGGCTATATTACTTTATTTTGGATAGACGGTATCACTTGTATTTTATCTACTTTATTATTTGTAATGTTGGTAAAAAAGAAAGAATTACATAATAAGGAAGAAAAAGAACAAGCATTACAGAAGGTTGAAAAGTTTAGCTTATTTCAAGATAAACCATACTTAATTTTTTTAGGAATTAGCTTTTTAATGGGAATGGTTTTTATGCAACTATTTTTTACAATGCCTACGTTTCATAATAAACAGTTTGGTTTAACTGAAGATTACACAGGCCTATTAATGCTTCTTAATGCCGTACTTATTGTTTTATTAGAAATGCCATTGGTTAGTTGGATTGAAAATAAAAAAATATCAAATCCAAAATTATTCTTTTATAGTTCCTTTTTAATGGGGATTAGTTTTGTGTTTTTACTTTTTGATAGTTATTGGCAAATATTGATCATACATATGCTTTTTATTACTGTAGGTGAAATGATCTCATTTCCATTTACAAATACCTTTGCTATGAACCGGGCTAAGAAAGGACAAGAAGGAAGTTATATGGCTTGGTATTCTATCTCCTTTTCCTTTGCTCATATTATTTGTCCTATATTAAGTTTTACTATTATAGAAAAATTCGGCTATAAAACGAACTGGAGTTTAACCGCTATTTATGGATTGATTGCCATGTTTTTATCGGTATGGTTATATCAAATTATAAAAAAATCTCACGAACCTATTAATCAATAAAACTATGTATTTATTTAAATCTTTTGTTTTTTTACTATTTATTGGATTTATTTCTTGTGGAAACCCTTCCGGAGAAAAAAAATCAAATGAAGCTTTGGAAACTGTTTCAAAGACACAAAAAACCTTTCCAAAACTAGACCCTACAAGATATAATGTAGGTTTTCTAATAATGGACGGGACCTTTAATACGGAACTTACCGCTCCATTCGATATTTTTCAGCACACTATATTTAGGGAAAATATAAAAGCTATGAATGTTTTTACTGTTGCGAATACAGATTCCTACATTACTACCTTCGAAGGCATGAAAATTATTTCTGACTATAATTATATTTCAGATTCAATTCCAAAAATTGATATCCTTGTCGTTCCAAGTGCAGAACATCATTTAGATAGTGATCTGGAAGATCTTGCTATGCTAGAATTTGTAAAAAAAGCAGATAAAGAAGCGCTATATATTACCTCACATTGTGATGGTGCTTTTGTTTTAGCGAAAGCAGGACTGCTTAACGAATCTGTATCCACCACATTCCCAAGTGATATCGATGCGATGAGAAATATGTTTCCTGAATTAGACATTAGGAAAGATGTTCTTTTTGTTCATGACGGAAAATACATAACATCCGCTGGTGGAGCCAAAAGTTTTGAAGCCGCTCTTTATTTATGTGAATTCTTATATGGAAAGAAAGTTACTCAAGAATTAGCAGGTGGCTTAGTGATTGATTGGAATTTAGAGAATGTCCCACATTTGATTGTAAATTAGTGGCAATCCCTTTAAGTTAACATTGATTTATAATATCTTTACTCAATATGGAGGAAAAAATATGGTTTTTTGAAAAAGTAAATCTTTTTAGCATGCTTTGTCCACATAAATTCAAGGCCTATAAAAAGGACCATGAATTTAATAGCTATAAGAAGCAAGAGTATATTTATTTTGAAGAAGATAATGCTACTAAAGTTTATCTTATTGAAAAAGGGAAAGTGAAAATTGGTTACTATACTGAAGAAGGCGATGAAGTGATAAAATCTATTTTAACTAAAGGAGAGTTATTCGGTGAAAAAGCCATTTTAGGGGAAGAGAAAAGAGAAGAATTTGCAAAGTCATTAGATAACAGCACTTCTATATGTCCTGTGGATGTTAATACCATGCATGACTTAATGCGAAATAATAAACCCTTCAGTTTTAAAATTTACAAATTAATTGGTTTCAGAATTAAACGTTTAGAAAGAAGATTGGAACTCATTATGTTTAAGGATACAAAAACTCGATTAATCGAATTTTTAAATGAGCTTTGTGAAGATTACGGCTATGACTGTGAGAAAACAGGAAATAAAATCATTAACCATCCTTATACCCAAAAGGAAATAGCCTCATTAATTGGAACATCCAGACCTACACTTAATATCTCTTTAAATGAACTTAAGGAGGAAAATTTTATCGATTTCAACCGAAATCAAATAACAATTTTTAAAAATACTAATTAGTGTTAGCTAGCTAACATTTAAAGTTATTCTTGTCATTTACTTTTGTTATATAATATAAAAAAACAAAAAAATGATGATTAGAAAAATGATTTTAGCCTTTACTGTTATAGGCTTAATAGTAAGCTCTTGTAGTAGTGATGATGATAATTCTCCTGCTACTGCAAACTTAACCTTAAACCTTGATGGTTTAGAAGAGTTAGGAAATGACTTTGTTTATGAAGGATGGATTATCGTTGACGGAAGCCCTGTTTCAACCGGAGTGTTTTCTAGTGTAACTTTTCCACAATCTTTTACTGTTGATGCTACTCAATTAAATGCAGCTACTACTTTTGTTCTTTCTATTGAACCAGCTGTAGATAGTGATCCAAATCCAGCAGCTACCAAAATTCTAGTGGGTGATTTCACTGGTGATTCAGCAAGTGTTAATTCCAATGGAATTGTAGGAGATTTTAGTAACTCAACAGGAAAATATATTCTTGCAACACCAACAGATACTGACGATACTAATGAAGCAAGTGGAGTTTGGTTTTTAGATAATTCTAGCGGAAGTGCAGTTGCTGGCTTAGATTTACCAACATTAGAAGATGGATGGAAATATGAAGGTTGGGCAGTAATAGATGGTCAACCAGTAAGTTCAGGAACTTTTACTTCTATATCTGCTGCTGATGATAACGCTAGTAACTCTCCATACAAAGGTGGTGCTGGAGACGGACCACCATTTCCAGGCGAAGATTATTTGCAAAATGCGCCATCAGGCTTATCATTCCCTACCGATTTAAAAGGAATGACTATTGTAATTTCAGTAGAGCCAAGTCCAGATAATAGTACATTACCTTTTACATTTAAACCTTTAGCACACGTGGTACCAGCAAATGCTGAAAATCATTCTGTATTATCTATGGGAGATGGACCAGTAAAAATACTTACAGGGTCTGTAACTAGATAAAATTTCTTAATTTTTATTTAAGCAAAAGTGCAATGTTTTATTCATTAAATCATTGCACTTTAAATTTATAATATTTTGTTCTTTTTTACTGGAGAATTTCTAGTTACATCCGATAAAACAATTTGTGTTTTTGTTTCACCATAATTTATTAATTGATCAATAAAGGTTTCTAAATGATTTTGATTTTTCAAAACGACTTCTAAAACAATATTTTCATTCCCTGTGATTCGATAACAATTTAGCACCTCATCATATTTTTTTACCATTTGTAAAAAGGGTTTTAGCTTCCCCATAAATGCCCGCAGAGTGATAATTGCTTTAAACTGATAACCTACATCAAAAGGAGAAACCATAGCATGGTATCCTGAAATAATACCAATATCCTCCATTTTTTTAATTCGTTCTGAAACAGCCGGAGAACTAATGCCAACTTTCCTTCCTATTTCCACATTAGATTGCCTTGCGTTTTCTTGAAGACAATGCAATATTTTCCAATTTAAGACATCTAAAGCCATATTAAAGATTTTAACTGTTAATACATTAAATAATAAGGCAAATATATGTTATCACCTTAACTTCTAAAGCATAATTTTGATTTTTGTGGTTTAACTTTGTAGAAATCTCCAATCGCCCTTAATAAGCATAATGAATAACAAGTTAAATAATAGTTTACCCTTATCGCCTATCCATAGAAAGGCTCAGGAGATATTTACGCTTTCTAGCCATATTTCTAAATACTTGGCTCAAGACTTAGCTACTTCAAATTCTAATGGCTATGAGGATCCAAATATTTATTTTACTGGAGACATTGTACAACAATCTATTTCTTTAGCTCCTGAAATTGAAAAAGCAGAAAGTAAAACTTTTTCTGAAGAGAAACACAAACATGTTTTATCTCTATCTCATCTTACTAATGTATTATATAAAAATTGTGAGCGTCTAGAAAAAACTTCTAGTAATGGAAAAGAGTTTTTACCACTACTTCGAAATGAACTAAAAAAGTTTAAAAAATTACAACATACCTGGATGTTGACTTTATAATTCCTAGGTACAAACTTTACAATCTTTTTTATCCTTAATTTCACCTACTAGATGACCTCTGTCGTTGATCTTAAAATCACAACACTTAATATAACCTTCCTGTATTAATATTCTAGCTCGCTGTATTCTTGATTTTAGAGTAGGAAGTTTCAATTTAAGTTGAATGGCAGCTTCAGATTGTTTCAATCCCTTTATATCGGAAAGGAATAAAGGGTCTCTATATTTTTTAGGAAGTGTTTTGAGTATGCCATATAAACAATCCTTTTCATCATGACCTGAAGGGTCTTCTTCTGTTAGAACTTCATTATCATAATGCTCAACTGATGTCTTTCGATCTCTGAAGTAATCTAAAACAGTATACCTTGCGATGGTAAAAACCCATGACTTGAGTTTCTCTTGTTGTTGGAGAGTATGTAATTTAGTATGTACTTTTATAAAAGTTTCCTGTAATAAATCGTAGGTAACTTGTTCGTCTTTTACTTTTGAATAGATGAAACTTTTAATGTCTTTATGATATTTAGTCCAAACCTCCTGTGTACCCATTTCAATTAATTTAAGTGCAAATGACTTTCCTTTTTTTGAAAATCATTTGCACTTTATTAGTCTAATTTTCAATTAACAATTACAGCCATTACAAGTACAGTTTTCACAAGTACAATCCTGGCATTTTCCGTTGGTACATTTTTCACATGTACAAGTACATTCTTTATTTTCCATAATAGTATTGTTTTAAATTATATACAATAGACGGAGAACATCATAAAAAGATGCAAAATAAATGTATTATTTTTTTACCTTTTTGATAAATTAAGTATAGGTTATCACAGAACCTCAGGATATAATTCAATGCCTTAACAGCACTTCGATACTTCGACTAAGCTCAGCACAACGCACTGCTCAGTGTAAGCGATTCACACAATTTCAAAAGTGAAATTGGTTCTCTGAAAAAACTTCAATGCTTCAACAACACTTCGGCAGGCTCAGTGTAAGCGATTCACACAATTTCAAAAGTGAAATTGGTTCTCTGCTTACATATTTCTTCTATACTGACCGCCAACTTCAAATAAAGCACTTGTAATTTGTCCAAGTGTACAATGTTTACAAACTTCCATTAAAGCCTCAAAAATATTCTCATTATTAATAGCCTTTTGCTGTAACTCTATTAATAGTTCTCCTTTTTCCTTTTTTGAAGTAGAATGAAGGTTTTCTATCACTTTAATTTGATATTCTTTTTCTTCATCTGTAGCTCTAATCACTTCCCCTGGTATTACTGTTGGAGAACCTTTACTACTTAAGAATGTATTCACACCAATAATTGGAAATTCTCCATTATGCTTTAAAGTTTCATAATACAAACTCTCTTCCTGTATCATACTTCTTTGATACATCGTTTCCATAGCTCCAAGAACACCACCTCTTTCTGTGATTCTATCAAACTCTGTAAGTACAGCTTCCTCTACTAAATCGGTAAGCTCTTCTATGATAAAAGACCCTTGTATTGGATTCTCATTTTTAGTTAAGCCTAACTCTTTATTAATAATTAACTGTATCGCCATTGCTCTACGTACACTTTCTTCAGTAGGCGTTGTTATCGCTTCATCGTATGCATTGGTATGCAATGAATTACAATTATCATTTATAGCGTATAATGCTTGAAGTGTAGTTCTTATATCATTAAAATCAATTTCCTGAGCATGTAAAGATCGTCCTGAAGTTTGTATGTGATATTTCAACATTTGCGCTCTAGGATTTGCTCCATACTTATTCTTTAAAGCTTTTGCCCATATTTTACGAGCAACACGGCCAATTACTGAATATTCAGGGTCGATTCCATTACTAAAGAAGAAAGATAAATTAGGGCCAAATTTATTAATGTCCATTCCTCTAGAAAGATAATATTCTACATAGGTAAATCCGTTTGCCAATGTAAATGCCAACTGCGTTATTGGATTAGCTCCTGCCTCAGCAATATGGTATCCAGAAATGGAAACCGAATAAAAATTACGGACTTCCTTTTCAATAAAATACTCTTGCACATCTCCCATAAGACGAAGTGCAAATTCAGTAGAAAAAATACAAGTATTTTGTGCTTGATCTTCTTTTAAGATATCCGCTTGAACAGTTCCACGAACCTGTTTTAAAGTATCGTATTTTATAGCATTATAAATATCTGCTGGTAAAACCTCATCACCAGTTACTCCCAACAACATCAATCCTAATCCCTCATTTCCCTTTGGAATAGCACCTTGATATTTAGGTCGCTCTACCCCTTTTTCTTTATAAATCTTAGCTATTTTATTTTCAACTTCAGATTCAAGGCTATTTTCTTTAATATATTTTTCACAATTCTGATCGATTGCAGCGTTCATAAAATAGCCCAATAGCATTGGTGCTGGGCCATTTATTGTCATACTCACTGAAGTTAAAGGGTGACTTAAATCGAATCCTGAATATAATTTTTTAGCATCGTCTAAACAACAGATAGAAACCCCAGCATTTCCAATTTTACCATAAATATCTGGACGTATATCTGGATCGTTTCCATAAAGAGTTACACTATCGAAAGCTGTAGAAAGTCTTTTTGCCGGCATTCCTAAACTTACGTAATGAAACCTTCTATTGGTTCGTTCTGGTCCACCTTCACCTGCAAACATACGTGTTGGATCTTCTCCTGTTCGCTTAAAAGGATATAAACCTGAAGCAAAAGGAAATTCTCCCGGAACATTTTCTTGTAAAACCCAACGTAAAATTTCACCCCAAGCTTGGTATTTTGGTAAGGCTACTTTTGGAATTTGAAGGTGAGAAAGAGACTCAGTATGTGTTTCAATTTGGATCTCTTTATCCCGTACTTTAAAACTATAAATTGGTTCTTTATATCGTTTTACTTTTTCAGACCAACCCAATATCACTTCCCAATTATAAGGGTCCAAGTTTAATTTTACGCGATCAAATTCAGAAATTAACAACTTTATAAAATCTTTATTTTTCTCTGTAGCTACATTATTAATAGAGCTATCAATCCCAGCTTTATCAAATTCTACTGCAGTATTTGCAACCGAGCTTAAAGTCTTATAAATCCCATATAATTTTTGAGCAACTTCAACTTGCGTATCTACTGTTTTATCATAACCTCTGTTATTTTCTGAAATCTCTGAAAGGTAACGTACTCTCGCTGGTGGAATTACAAATATCTTTTCAGACATCTCATCTGTAATCTGGTAACTAGAATTTAAATCGGAATTAGTATTTTCAACAAGTTTGTCCATGATAGACTTATACAACTTGTTCATTCCTGGATCATTGAATTGTGAAGCTATAGTCCCATATACAGGCAGATCTGCTTGGGGAGTGTCCCATAAATTATTATTACGCATGTATTGTTTTTTTACATCGCGTAAAGCATCTAAAGAACCTCTTTTATCAAATTTATTTATCGCAACTAGATCTGCAAAATCTAGCATATCAATCTTCTCTAATTGTGTAGCTGCTCCAAACTCTGGAGTCATAACATATAAAGACACATCGCTATGCTCAATAATTTCGGTATCACTTTGACCTATACCAGAAGTTTCTAAAATAATAATATCGTATTGAGCTGCTTTTAATACTTCAATGGCTTCTGAAACGTATTTTGACAAAGCTAAATTACTTTGACGAGTTGCTAAACTTCGCATATAAACTCTAGGAGAATTGATAGCATTCATACGAATACGATCTCCTAATAAAGCGCCACCTGTTTTTCTTTTGGATGGATCTACAGATACAATACCAATAGTTTTTTCAGGAAAATCTATTAAAAACCTTCTTACCAATTCATCTACTAAAGAAGATTTTCCTGCTCCTCCAGTTCCAGTAATTCCAAGTACAGGAGTTTTTGAATTTTTATTTATTTGATGGATTGCTTCCAGAGTTTCTTTGGCTACTTCAGGAAAATTCTCAGCAGAAGAAATTACTCTAGCAATTGCTCCTGGTTTTTTTTCTGAAAGTAATTCTAGTTCCCCGTTTAAAACCTCACCAATTGCATAATCAGATCTTTTCACCAAGTCATTTATCATTCCTTGCAATCCTAATTCTCTTCCATCGTCTGGTGAATAGATACGAGTAATACCATAATCTTGTAATTCTTTAATTTCAGAAGGTAGGATTACACCGCCTCCACCGCCAAATATCTTAATATGTTCTGCACCTCTTTCCTTAAGCAAATCATACATAAACTTAAAATACTCGTTATGCCCTCCCTGATATGAAGTTAAAGCAATAGCATTAGCATCTTCTTGTATAGCAGTATTAACCACCTCTTCCACACTTCGATCATGTCCCAAATGAATTACCTCTACACCTGTTGACTGAATAATACGACGCATAATGTTAATCGCTGCATCATGACCATCAAATAATGCTGCTGCGGTTACAATTCTTACTTTATTTTTAGGTTGGTAAGGAGGTGTTTGTTGCATGGAATCTATTTATTGTTTATCGGCTGCAAATTTACGAAAAACAGCGTACATAATAAGAGTCAATTTTTTATTGTAGGATATTAAATTCAATTCAATTATTTGTCTAAAAAAAATCACACCTTTGCAGCACCTTAAAACCTTTACTATGTCTTTTAAAAAGCTAATTCTAATTTTTATTTCTTTTATCACTTTTTCTTGTGCAGAATTACAAAGTGTGGTCGACTCACTTCCTACCGAAACTACTAATGGAACACTTGATATTGCAGGTGGTTTACGTCAAGCCTTAGACATGGGAATCGATAAACAAGTAAGTAAGTTAACTCAGAAAGATGGTTTTTATAAAAATGATCTCGTTAAAATTTTAATGCCAGAAGAATTACAAAAAGTAGATGAAGCATTGCGGAAAATTGGATTGGGTAATCTTGCCGATGAAGGAATAAAAGCGCTAAACCGTGCAGCTGAAGATGCAGTAAAAGAAGCTACTCCTATATTTATTGATGCGGTAAAAGACATCACTTTTTCGGATGCTAAAAACATATTATTAGGTAATGATAAAGCTGCTACTAATTACTTGCAAAACAAAACAAATACTGCTTTATACGGAAAATTTAACCCAGTTATTAAAAGTTCATTTTCTAAAGTTGGTGCAGATCAAATTTGGTCAAATATTATATCTAAATACAATACCATTCCTTTTGTAAATAAGGTAAATCCAGATTTAACAGATTACGTTACAACCGAAGCATTAAAGGGAGTTTATAAAATGATTGCTGTGGAGGAAAAGAATATTAGATCTAATGTAAATTCTCGTACCACCACACTCCTACAACAAGTATTTGCAATGCAAGATTAATGTAATTTTTTAAAGTAGCTAAAGGCATCTTTAAGTCTTGAACCATACCAACTAAAATATTCTCCGTCTACCAAAACAACTTCTTTTCCTGTTGCTTTTTGAAGATCTTCTATATGTTTTTCTTTAAAAGGAAATGGCTCTGAAGAAAGCAGAATTTTATCTGCAGTTTTTAAATCATTCAGAGTTACCTCTGGATATCTAGACTCCGAATCATTATCAATATTCTCAAAATTATTAAGAGATAATAGATTATTGATAAAGGTTTGTCTTCCCACCATCATATATGGATTTTTCCAGATAAGGTAAGCAACTTTATAGCTTGGCTTTGATTTTAAAAATGTTTCAAAATCTTTCTTTTCGGAAGAAATTTCATCTACTAAAGCTTTTGCTTTTTCTGAAACATCAAATAATATTCCCAATAACAAAATCATATCAAGAGCATCGTCAATAGTATAGATATCGCTTAGCCATACAGGAGCTATTTTCTCTAACTCTTGCACCATTTCTAGAGTATTCTCCTCTTTATTACAAATGATAATGTCTGGCTGAAGTGCTTTAATTTTTTCGAAATGAACTTGCTTTGTCCCTCCGACTACAGATACATCTTTTCGGATATTCGTTGGATGAACACAAAACTTCGTCACACCAACGATGTATTTTTCGAGTCCTAAATCCACTAATAATTCCGTTTGAGAGGGAACTAAGGATACAATTCGTTTAGGGCGATTAGGAAAATCTAAGCTTCTATTCAGTTGGTCTTTACAAACCATCTAAAATAAGCTTCATTTGTTCTTGCAATTTTTTAGCTTCTTGACTTGCTTTTTCAGCAAAATCCTTGTCCTCTGAAGCATAAATAATACCACGAGAAGAATTGATTAGTAAACCTACATTTTTGTTCATTCCATATTTACAAACCTCTTGTAAATTTCCTCCTTGAGCGCCTACTCCAGGCACTAAAAGAAAACTATCTGGCACAATGTTTCTTATTTCTTTAAAGTATTCCGCTTTTGTTGCGCCAACAACATACATCAGATTTTTGCTATTCTTCCAAGATTTTGAAGTTTCTAAAACAGTTTTATAAACTTCCTTACCATCTATTTTTTGAGTCTGAAAATCGAATGCACCTTCATTAGAAGTTAAAGCCAATAAAATAGTGTGTTTATCTTCGAAAGCTAGAAAAGGCTCTATGGAATCTTTCCCCATATAGGGTGCTACGGTAACAGAATCAAAACCTAAGTCTTCGAAAAAAGCTTTGGCATACATAGAAGATGTATTGCCTATATCGCCACGCTTAGCATCTGCTATGGTGAAAATTTCAGGATAGTTTTGATTAAGATAATTGATGGTTTTCTCTAAAGCCTTCCAACCTTTAATTCCATATGCTTCATAAAAAGCAGTGTTGGGTTTATAGGCTACCGCTAAATGATGTGTAGCATCGATAATTGCCTTATTAAAAGCAAATATCGGGTCTTCTTCCTCTAATAAATGCTTCGGAATTTTATTTAAATCAACATCTAATCCAATGCAAAGGAAGGATTTCTTTTTTCGAATTTCGGGAATTAATTGGCCATTGGTCATTGGTGTTGGGTATTAGGCGTTGGGTGCTTGATTATTTTTTATTGTGTTCTAGCATAATTAATTAATGATTTAGTTCGTTTTTGAATGATTACAATTTCATCAAAGAGCTTCAAAACATCATTTCTTTTAAAATAACCTATTTCAACACATATTTCTAATTGAGTTTCTAACTCGAAAGCAGAACCTAAACTAATTTGAAGAAATCTTATAAAATCCTTTTGTGAGTCTTTAGAACAACCTTCGGCAATATTAGAAGGAATTGAAACACTACATCGATTCATTTGAGAAACTAATCCATATTTTTCTGAATCTGGTAATTGAGAAGTCAACTCATAAATCATTTTTACAAGTTTGATTGAGTCTTTCCATATTTCTAGTTCTCTAAAATTTCTCAATATAAATTACTTTTACCTAGAACCAATTAACCATAACCTACTTAAAATGTCTCTCCTGTTTCTTTTAATTTTTCGGTGTTGTTTACCAATTGTAATTCGTCAATTATTTTCTGAATATCACCGTTAATGATATTACCTAAATCGTATAAAGTAAGATTGATTCTATGATCTGTTACTCTTCCTTGAGAATAGTTATAGGTACGTATTTTTGCACTTCTATCTCCACTAGTAACCATCGACCCTCTTTTTAAAGCATCTTCAGCTTGTTTTTTTGCTAACTCTAAATCGTACAATCTAGAACGCAATACTTTAAAAGCTTTCTCTTTATTTTTATGTTGTGATTTTTGATCTTGACATTGCGCAACCAAACCAGTTGGCACGTGTGTTAGTCGAACAGCAGAATAAGTTGTATTTACAGATTGACCTCCTGGACCTGAAGAACAGAAATAATCAATTCGCACATCTTTCATTTCTATTTGCACATCAAACTCTTCTGCTTCAGGAAACACCATTACTGTAGCAGCACTCGTATGCACTCTACCTTGTGTTTCTGTTTGAGGAACTCGTTGTACACGATGTACTCCTGCTTCAAATTTTAAAACTCCATAAACATCATCTCCATTAATTTCAAGCTGAATTTCCTTAAATCCTCCACTAGTTCCTTCACTAAAATCTACAACACTCGTTTTCCAACCTCTTCCTTCACAATATTTAGTATACATTCTGAAAAGATCTCCTGCAAAAATACTAGCTTCATCTCCCCCAGTACCCGCACGAATTTCCATCACTGCGTTTTTAGCATCTTCAGGGTCTTTTGGAATTAATAAGAACTTAATTTCTTCATCTAGTATTGGTATTCTTTCCTTTGCTTCATCCATTTCCATTTTTGCCATCTCTACCATTTCGGCATCACTTCCATCGGCAATAATTTCTTTGGCTTCCTCTATATTATTGGTTAGCGCCAAATATTCTTCACGCTTATCCATTAATATTCTAAGGTCCTTATACTCTTTATTTATCTGTATGTAACGTTTTTGATCGGTAATAATATCTGGCTGAATGATTAAGTCACTCACCTCATCAAAACGTTGTTTTACTATTTGAAGTTTTTCTAACATAGTTCCATTTAATATCGTTCAAATTTACGATAATTTAGTAAAGTTTAAATCCTTTCAAAAAAGGAAACTCTTAATATTCAAACAATCCAAATTCACTATTTATAGTCAATTTTTTTGAATCAGATTTTTCTACCCTTCCAATAATCTTAGCATTCACATTAAAAGATTTAGAAATTTCGATGATATCATTTGCTACTTCTTGAGGAACATATAATTCCATTCGATGTCCCATATTAAAAACTTGGTACATCTCTTTCCAATCGGTTTTACTTTCTTTCTGAATCAATTTAAATAAAGGCGGTACTTCAAATAAAGAATCTTTTATAATATGAAGGTCTTTTACAAAATGAAGAATTTTAGTTTGTGCTCCACCACTGCAATGCACCATCCCATGAATGTCCTTATTGGTATATTCTGAAAGAATTTTTTTAATAATTGGAGCATAAGTTCTAGTTGGTGATAATACCAACTTACCTGCGTCCAAATCCGTTTCATCCACTGAATCTGTTAATTTTTTTGATCCTGAATACACTAAATCTTCTGGTACTTCTTGGTCAAAACTTTCCGGATATTTATGAGCTAAGTATTTTTCGAAAACATCATGACGTGCAGAAGTAAGTCCATTACTTCCCATACCACCATTATATTCCGACTCATAAGTTGCTTGTCCAAAAGAAGACAAACCAACAATTACATCACCAGCTTTAATATTGGCATTGTCAATAACATCCGTTTTCTTAATACGTGCCGTTACTGTAGAATCTACAATAATAGTTCTTACCAAATCCCCAACATCTGCAGTTTCACCACCAGTGGAATGAATAGTTACTCCAAAACTCTTTAAGTCTTGTAATAGTTCTTCAGAACCATTAATCAAGGCAGATATAACTTCACCAGGTATTTTATTTTTGTTTCTACCTATAGTAGAAGATAACATTATATTATCGGTTGCTCCAACACATAATAAATCATCAATGTTCATTATTAATGCATCTTGCGCTATCCCTTTCCAAACGGAAAGATCTCCAGTTTCTTTCCAATACATATAGGCTAGAGAAGATTTTGTACCTGCACCATCTGCATGCATCACTAAGCAATACTCTTCATCTCCTGTTAGATAATCTGGCACTATTTTACAAAATGCTTGGGGGAATAATCCTTTATCTACATTTTTAATAGCGTTATGCACATCTTCTTTTGATGCAGAAACACCTCTTTGTGCGTATCGTTTTGAAATTTCTTGGCTCATTAACAAATATTATAGGGCAAAAGTACGCAATAAAAAAAGCCCACAAAAGTGAGCTTTTAGTATTTTTTAAAATGTTATAAAAATATTATTGCCAATCTGGCATTGATGCATCTGTAAAAATCAACTCTTTATTAATTTCTTCGATTTCATCAATAATATACTTATATATCTTTTTTTGAGACACCCCATCATTTGAAGTATTCATAAAAATAACAGATCCATTATCTGGTGAATATTTACAATCTAAATCGTTAGTCCCTTCAACTTTATCAGTATCAATTTCTAGGGTAATATCTTCAACAATATCGTATTCAAATATTCTACTATCTAACTGTCTGTATGGATTATTTTCAAACCCTGAAACATCACGTGTATATAAAACCTTTGTTCCATCAATTGAGAAATCGATACCTCCTAAAGCACCAGGTTCTCCTTCAATAACTACTGTTTGCTCTACACCTTCTGTATTAATGACAACAATTCTTGCTTGATAACCATCCGCATCATTAGTTTTAATTAGAACTAAGTCATTAAATTCATTAGTGGCAATTTCTGAAACAAAAATCCCTTGTGGCGCTTCATAAACCAAATTATTTCCGGTTCCTAAAGAGTTCACAGAAT
>CAJXRD010000028.1 GCA_913058295.1 uncultured Flavobacteriales bacterium
GAGATGCTCAGGAGTCTCGTGGGCTCGGAGATGTGTATAAGAGACAGCTATTTCTATTTTCAGTAACGCTTTCACATGCCCAAGAAATTACCAAATATGATTATTTAGAAGTGATTGTAATTCAGAAAATGAATAATAGCGGAAAAATTAAAAGGGTAAAAGTAGAAGATCAAAATTCGCTGGTTGGAAAAACAATCACCATTAAAGAAATGGAAGCGATAAAAGCAACTTCAGATTTACTTAATTATATGAATGCAAATAATTGGGAATATTTAGACAGAAAAGCAGTTACAGAAGAAAGTGAACCTGTCTGGATGAGTTATATATTTAGGAAGCAGAAGTAGTCTATTATGAGTTATTTTTTTAGACGGTATAATTATTGATTATAATTTTTTCAACTTTTTATTCTTGTATCCCAGTTAAAATTGCACCAAATTTAGAAGAAGGAAAAGTGCTTAAAGCACGAAGATTTATACCCACACTAGGAAATAGATATGCTTATGTATTTGAAGATCTAAAAGATGCCAACGAGTTTTTTAAGTATGTAAATGCAAAATATCAAATCTCATATGATGACCTTGACGGGAATATTAAATTCTTCATGGATGAGAATTCTTATTATTTAACCTTCTATGAAGTTAATAAAGAAACCAAAACTATTAATTTAATTCCAATGGTTACAGATGGTTTGTTAGAGGAGAATGGTTATTCTCGGTCGTTTGAAAACCAATACACAAGTAGAATCGGAAAATGGTATATTGCTATTACGGTAACTGATGAAAAAATGAAAGATTGCTTGCGACCAAAGTATGAGGAAAAAGCAGAAATGGAAAAATATTTAACAGAGCTTCAAGATGAATATTTGTCTACTGCCCATTATATTGAAGTGTACTTAAAAAGTAAATAAAATAAAAAGCCCTTAACTTAAATTAAGGGCTTTTTTATTATGAAATTCTTTGGTCACTGAGCTTGTCGAAGTGAGCAAATTCTGAATGATAACTAGTATCTATAATGCTCAGGCTTATAAGGACCATCTACTGTTACGCCAATATAACTTGCTTGGTCTTCACGTAATTCAGTTAGTTCCACACCTATTTTTGCTAAATGTAATTTTGCTACTTTTTCATCTAAAGATTTAGGTAACATATACACTTCATTTTCATAAGCATCTTTGTTTGTCCAAAGCTCTATCTGTGCTAATGTTTGGTTGGTAAATGAGTTGCTCATTACAAAGCTTGGATGACCAGTTGCACAACCTAAGTTTACCAAACGTCCTTCAGCAAGAATGATAATGTCTTTGCCATTAATAGTATATTTATCTACTTGTGGTTTAATAGTATCTTTAGTGTTTCCATGGTTTTCATTTAACCATGCCATATCAATTTCATTATCAAAGTGCCCAATATTACAAACAATAATCTTGTCCTTCATTGCTTCAAAATGTCGTCCTTGAATAATATCTTTATTTCCAGTTGTAGTAATTACGATATCTGCATTACCAATAACTGTTTCTAATTTCTTTACTTCAAAACCGTCCATTGCAGCTTGTAAAGCACAGATAGGATCAATTTCAGTAACCGTAACGATACTTCCTGCACCACTAAAAGAAGCGGCAGTACCTTTACCAACATCACCATAACCACAAACTACCACACGTTTACCAGCTAACATTACATCTGTAGCACGACGAATTGCATCTACAGCACTTTCGCGGCATCCGTATTTATTATCGAATTTAGATTTAGTAACCGAATCGTTTACATTAATAGCAGGCATCGGCAATGTTCCATTTTTTACACGTTCGTATAATCTATGAACACCAGTTGTAGTTTCTTCACTTAATCCATTAATTCCATCTGCTAATTCAGGAAAACGATCTAAAACCATATTGGTTAAATCTCCACCATCATCAAGAATCATATTAAGTGGTTTTCTGTCTTCACCAAAGAATAAGGTTTGTTCGATACACCAATCAAATTCTTCTTCGGTCATATCTTTCCAAGCATAAACAGAAGTTCCTGCAGCAGCAATTGCAGCAGCAGCTTGATCTTGGGTTGAAAAAATATTACAAGAACTCCAAGTTACTTCTGCTCCAAGTGCTTGTAAAGTTTCAATTAAAACTGCAGTTTGGATAGTCATATGCAAACAACCAGCAATACGAGCACCTTTTAAAGGTTGTTCGTTTTTATACTCATCACGTAAGGACATTAGCCCTGGCATTTCTGCTTCGGCAAGTTTTATTTCTTTTCGTCCCCAATCAGATAGGGAAATATCTTTTACTTTAAAGGCTGTGTAAGCTTTCGTTTTAGTTGACATAATTATTATCTTTGTTTCGTTCCTGCAAAGGCAGGAATATTATTATTAATACTGAATTTACCTTCGGTTTTTTCGAATTGCAAAAGTAAGTAATATACTTTAATATTTTATGCCTCTTTACAAAACTATAACAGTAAATTCTACAACTAAAGTGCTCATTTGGAAGATTGAAGAATCTTTTGAAACGCTATCTGAAGATCTTGTGCTTACAGAAAGGAGTAAGAGTAGAGTTGTTGGAATGAGAAGCGAATTACATCGAAGAGGATTTATTAGTATTCGACATTTATTAGCTTCAGAAGGATATACAGATCGCGATTTGTTTTATGATGAAAATGGGAAGCCGCATTTAAAAGACGGGAAACATATTTCGATAACACATTCTTTTAATTTTTCAGCAATCATTATTAGTGATATTGAAGTAGGAATAGATGTAGAGAAAAAACGTGAAAAAATATTAAGAATAGCCCATAAGTTCACCAATTTTGAGGATTATCAAAATTTAATTCATAAAGATGTAATTGTTAGAAAGCTTACTATTGTTTGGTGTGCAAAGGAATCGCTTTATAAAAGTTTTAATAGGGTAGGCTTGACATTTCTAAACCATATTAATGTAGAAGATTTTAGTTTGTACCAAAACGAGACTACTGCAAATGTGGATTTTGAAGATAAAATAGAAGGATATCATATATCGTTTTTAGAGTTTGAAGGGTTTACTTGCGCCTATGCTTTGCTTAATGACAGAAAGAAGAATGGGTAAAAATAAATTCATTTCATTTTTAAATACTTCAATTTCTAAAAAGGAAAAGCAATTAGCGATCTTAATCGATCCAGATGTTTTTGATAATTCTGAAGCAGCATATTTTTTAAATAAATTACCAGCACAAACCACTCATTTATTTGTAGGTGGTAGTACTGTTGAAAAGGATAAGACAGAAGCTACTGTAATTGCATTAAAAAAGTATTGTTCCTTACCTGTTTTTCTATTTCCTGGAGATGAATCACAAATCACGCAAAGTGCAGATGGGATTCTATTTTTATCTCTTATTTCTGGAAGAAATCCTGAATATTTAATTGAGCAACAAGTAAAATCTGTTTCTAAACTTAGAGATTCAAGTTTAGAAATAATGCCAACAGGGTATCTATTAATTGAAGGAGGAAATAAATCTGCTGTAGAAAGAGTAAGTGAAACGAAACCTATATCTCAGGATGATATTCAGACCATAGTGGATACTGCTTTAGCGGGAGAATATTTAGGAATGAAATTAATATATTTAGAAGCGGGATCTGGTGCTAAAAATCCAGTGAATACAAATATTATAAGTGCTGTAAAGGAAGCGATTAATATTCCGTTATTTGTTGGAGGAGGAATTAAAAACGAAATGCAAAAAAAAGAAGCCTATGCTGCTGGAGCAGATTTGGTAGTGATGGGAACTTTTTTTGAAAACAAATAACTATGGAGCCTATTTTTGATTTTTTCCTTGAACCTTATAAAACAGCTACAACGGCTAATATTAATTTAGAAGTTTTAGCGGCTGTTTTCGGTATCGCTAGCGTATGGTTTGCCAAGAAAGAAAGTATTTGGGTATTCCCAACAGGAATTATTAGTACGGCGATTTATGTGTATATCTGCTTCAATTTTACCTTGTATGGCGATTTAATAATCAATATATACTATACTTTAATGAGTGTTTATGGCTGGTATATGTGGTCGAAAATGGTAAAAGGTCATCATTTAGAGATTACTGTATTAAATAAAAAAGACAGTTTAAAAGCCTTAGGAATATTTGTAAGTACAGCTGTTTTTGTAATTTTAGTGTATTTGTATTTTGATCGATTTGATAGAATGACAGATTATTTTGATACGTTCACAACAGGAGTGTTTTTTGCAGCAATGTGGTTAATGGCAAATAAAAAAGTGGAACATTGGCTGCTTTGGATTGCAGGAAATATCATTTCAATACCCTTATATTTTATCAAAGGACTAGGATTTACAGGAATACAATTTATTATCTTTTTAATATTAGCAATTTTAGGATATCTAGAATGGAAAAAAATCTTAAACAAGCAAAATCAAACTGCTTAAAAGTAACCTTATTTGGTCCTGAATCTACAGGAAAAACAACCTTAGCAAAACAGTTAGCTAGGTATTATAATTCGATTTGGGTTCCAGAATATGCAAGGGCATATTTACAAAGAAAATGGAACGATGAACGAAAAACCTGTGAGCAATCTGATCTTTTACCCATAGCCACAGGACAGATGAAACTTGAAAATGAATCGGCACAAAAAACAGATACCGTATTAATTTGTGATACAGATTTATTGGAAACCAAGGTGTATTCTGAGGAATATTATGAAGGAACTTGCGATCCCATATTAGAAAAATATGCTTTAGAGAATACTTACGATTTGTATTTTTTAACTTATATTGATTCACCTTGGGAAGCAGATGATTTAAGAGATAAGCCCGACGAAAGAAAACAAATGTTTACTGCATTTGAAGACACATTAATAAAATATAATAGACCCTATGTTTTATTAAAAGGAAGTAAAGCTGAACGATTAGAAGAAGCAGTTAAACATATAGATTTATTATTAAAAGCGAAACATTGAATTTAACTAAGAAAGATATTCAGCAATTAAAAGACCATGGGCTTACTATAGAAAAGGTATATAGACAACTAGAGTCTTTTTCTAATGGAATTCCCTTTGTAGATATAGTGACAGCAGCCTCTGTTGGCAATGGTATTGAGGTAATTGTGCCAGAGAATCAGCAAAAGTTGATTGATTTTTATGAAGATAGAAAAGATAAAAAGGATATTGTAAAATTCATTCCTGCTTCTGGAGCTGCCACAAGAATGTTTAAGTTTCTTTTCGAGTTTTTAGAAAGTTATGATCCAGAAAAAGAAACGTTGAACGCTTTTTTAAAGAATGGAGATTATAAAGATCTTTCCGCTTTTGTAAATTCCATAAAAGACTTTGCTTTTTTAAGTGCTGTTAGAAAAAAAATAAGAAATAAATACCCAGATTTTAAACATGGCACCAAAGGATTGCGAGCTCATCTGTTCGTGAAGACAATGTTGGAAGAAAGTGGACTTAATTATTCTAACATGCCAAAAGGATTGATTCCATTTCATAAGTATAATAAATATGCGACTACTGCCTTTGAAGAGCATTTGTATGAAACCGCTTTTTATGCTTCGGTGAATGATAATGTTTATTTGCATTTTACTTTTTCAGAAAAACATGTGCCATTTTTTAAGGAGGAATTTGAATCTGTGAAAAACAGGGTTTCCAAAAAAACTAAAACAGAATTTCATATTTCTTATTCATTTCAGAAAAAAGGAACAGATACTATTGCAGTTAAAACAAACAATACTTTGTTTAGGGATGTAGATAATAATTTGGTGTTTCGTCCTTCTGGTCATGGGGCATTGCTAGAGAATCTAAATGAAGTAGATGCAGATATTATATTTGTAAAAAACATAGACAATGTAGCTGCAGAAGAATATGTAGAAGAGATTGCATATTATAAAAAGGTATTGGCTGGGAAATTATTATGGATTCAAGAAAAAGCTTTTTTATACCTAAAAGAAGTGTTAAAAGAGGGGGTTTCTCAGGATAAAGTTAACGAGATAAAATCTTTTCTTTGGAACGAATTAAACATAAAAGAATCTCCTAGTGATCCAAAATTAATAGGAGAAATTTTAGATAGGCCTATTCGTGTATGTGGTGTTGTGAAAAATACAGGAGCTCCAGGCGGTGGTCCTTTTTGGGTTAAAAATAAAAACGAAGAGATCTCTTTGCAAATTGTAGAAATGACTCAAATAGATTCTAATGACTCTCGCCTAGATGCAATGATTAGTGAAGCTACTCATTTTAATCCCGTAGACATTGTTTGTGGAGTAAGGAATTATAAAGGGGAAAAGTATGATTTAGCAAAATACTTAGATCCCAATGCTGGAATTATTTCAGAGAAATCTCAAGATGGAAAATCGTTAAAGGCATTAGAACTTCCAGGATTATGGAATGGCGCTATGGCTGGTTGGAATACCGCTTTTGTTGAAGTGCCATTAGAAACTTTTAATCCTGTAAAAACAGTAATCGATTTATTAAATAAGGAACATCGCCCTAATGCATAATGAATGTAAATGTTATACTCACCGAGTTAAGATTTAAGGCAGTACGGAGCAGTGGTCCTGGAGGACAACATGTAAATAAAACTGCAACAAAAATTGAACTTAGTTTAGGGATTGCGGATTCTCTTGCTTTTTCTGAAGAGGAGAGAGAACTCTTATTAAAAAAATTAAAAACGAAACTTTCTTCGGAAGGGGTTCTCCAGCTTTCTTGTGGAGAAACTAGAAGTCAGCATCGAAATAAAGCTATTGTCATTGATCGTCTAATAGAATTATTGACTAAAAGCTTAAAAAAGCAGAAGCCTCGTAAAAAAACAAAACCCTCTAGACGTGCAATAGAAAAAAGGTTAAACACTAAAAAGAATAAAGCCTTAAAAAAAACAAATAGGAAACCTCCAAAAATTGATTAATTAATTATCTTTGTCGCATCTCAAAGGGGTGCCTATAGAATGTAGGTTTTATTATAAAACCGTAATTCCAGAAGCTGAGATTATACCCATAGAACCTGGAACAGGTAATGCTGTTTAGGAAAATAAAGAGGAATATTTCCTTGAACAAACTATTTTAAATTAATAATAAATAATTACCCCTTTTATTTAATGAAACATCGTTTTATTAAAATGAAAAAATTAATTATTTCCGCTATTTTAGGTTTATTGTTTTTAAACCTTAATGCTCAAGAAGTCGTAACCGACTCCACAACGGTACAAGTTTTAGATGAAGTACTTATTAAATCTGTTAGAGTAGATGCAGATTCTCCAATTACGCATTCTAATATTGACAAAGAAGAAATTAAAAAAAGAAATTTAGGTCAGGATATTCCTATTATATTGAATTATTTGCCTTCCGTAGTAACTACATCAGATGCTGGTGCAGGGGTAGGATATACAGGAATTAGGGTTAGAGGTATTGATTCTGGACAAATAAACATTACAATTAATGGAATCCCTTATAATGATTCAGAAAGTCATGGTACATTTTGGGTAAATATGCCCGATTTTGCTTCTTCTGTAGAGAACCTTCAATTACAACGAGGTGTTGGAACATCCACCAATGGCTCAGGTGCTTTTGGTGCTAGTTTAAATATATTAAGTGAAGCTTTTTCTAAAGAAGCTTATGGAGAAGTAGGAGCCTCTTTAGGGTCCTATAATACCCAAAAATATAATGTGAAATTTAGTACAGGTCTATTAAATGAACATATTGAAATTTCTGGTAGACTTTCAAAAATTACTTCCGATGGGTATGTGGATAGAGCAAGTTCAGACTTGAAATCCTATTTTTTACAAGGTACTTTTGTAGATGATAATACCTTGATTAAAGCCTTGGTTTTTGGCGGTAAAGAGATTACCTACCAAGCCTGGTATGGAATAGATGGAGAGACTTTAGAAAACGATAGAACTTATAATCCTGCAGGGCTGTACACCGATGAAGATGGTAATGAATATTTTTATGATAATGAAGTAGATAATTATTCGCAAGATCATTATCAATTACATTGGAACCAGAAGTATTCTAATAATTGGTCAACAAACATTGGTTTAAATTATACCTATGGAAGAGGTTATTACGAACAATATAAGGAAGATGAAGATTTTGATTTTTACGATTTTACTCCTATTGAAATTGGGGGAGAGGTAATTAATACAACCGATTTAATTCGTCGTCGTTGGTTGGACAATGATTTTTATGTAGTTAATGCAAATGTCAATTATAAGAAGGACGCATTAGATGTTACAGCAGGGGCTTTTTATAGTTATTATGATGGAGATCATTATGGGGAAGTGATTTGGGCGCAAAATGCTGGAGGATCCGAAATTAGGGATCGTTATTATGATGGTAATGGAAAGAAAAATGAATTTACTGTTTTTGCTAAAGCAACCTATATGGTAAATGACCAATGGAGTATTTATGGAGATTTACAAGAACGGTTTATAAACTATAAAACTACTGGGGTGACTTCAGATAGAGTTCCTTTAGAAGTAGATGAAAATTATAGTTTTTTTAATCCAAAAGCTGGCCTTTCATTCAAATTGAGTCAAAAAAATCAATTATATACCTCTTACGGTAGAGCAAATAGAGAGCCTAGAAGAGGTGATTTTGAGGATGGAATTACCGAACCTGAGAAGCTAGATGATTATGAATTGGGGTGGAGATTTACAACTGAGAAGACAAAAATAAATTCTAATTTATTCTTTATGAATTACCAAGATCAAATGGTTTTGACTGGAGAAATAGACGATACGGGATCACCAGTTAGAACAACCAGTGGAAAAAGCTATCGATTAGGGTTAGAGATAGATGCGGAGTTTACAATTTTAAAGAATTTAAGCATCTTACCTAATATTGCTTTAAGCTCTAATAAGAACGAAGATTTTGTTGCACCAAAAGATGGAGAATTGGTAAATTTTGGAACCACTAATATTTCCTATTCACCAAGTGTAGTTGCTGGAAATATAATTAATTATGAACCTATAAAGAACCTTCAATTAGCACTATTATCTAAATATGTAGGTGAGCAATATATGGGGAATGTAGATAGCGATGCCTCTAAGTTAGATGCTTACTTTGTAAATGATTTCAATATTGTTTATACGCTAGAAAATGTTCCTTATGTTCAGGAAATAGTATTTACAGGCTTGGTTAATAATATCTTTAATGAAGAATATGTTTCCAATGGCTATTATTATACTTATGATGATACATGGACAGATCCAGATAGCACCACTACCATAGAAGGTACTGGCTATTATCCTCAAGCAGAGATTAACTTTTTATTGGGGATGACGGTAAGGTTTTAATTAGTAACGTAAACAATGTCCCCTGATCTTTCGGTGCGATATTGTTGCATTGGGTAACGAGACTGGTCGTCTTGATGTTGCCCTGTAACAATATCGTATCTATTTTCATCATCGCATTGACAAGTAGCTACAATTCCTTCTACCGCCATTCTAGAACAAGAGCTAGGGTTATGGTTAGGGTCACTAATTTCGAAAGCAGTGTATATGCTATTGTTAACATTATAAACCACCACTCCTTTAATACCTTGATTAGTGATTACCACACTATTTCCAGGAAACTTTAAGGGATTATATTCTGGAAGATTTAAATTAAGATTTAAATTAACAACAGGAATAGTTAAATAAGGATTGTTGTTATTATTAGTTTGGTCATCATCGCTGTTACAAGCTAATAATGATAGGCTGATAAAAAGAGTAAAAATTATTTTTTTCATTTCATAGATAAATAGGAGGCCAAAAATACAATTTATTGCTTATACAACAATTGTAAATTAAAGTATTAACTTATAATTAAGCAATCTCCCCTTATTTTTTTGGATGAGTTTTATTATATCTGTATTTGCTGCGATTAAATAATAAACCTCTAATTCTTAATAATTTGTTGCTTATATAATTTATGGTTCCGTAGAATAGTAAATAAAAAATAGAATAATTTATTTTTTAGTATCTTTGTACTTTAAGATCCCGTCTCGTATGGGATTTTTATGTTTATGAACAGATAGCCTATAAAAAACAATAACATGGCTATAAAAATGAAGCGTTATGAGTAAAGTATCTTATTATACCAAAGAAGGATTAAAAAAATTAACAGACGAGTTAAATCAGTTAAAAGACATAGAGCGTCCAAAAGCATCTAATGATATTGCTGAGGCACGTGATAAAGGAGATTTAAGTGAAAATGCAGAATATGATGCTGCAAAAGAAGCACAAGGAATGTTAGAAATGAGAATTTCTAAATTAGAAGAAATTGCATCTTCTGCTAGAATTATTGACGAATCACAATTAGATGATTCTAAAGCATTGATTCATTCTACCGTAAAAATTAAGAATCAAATGAACGGTATGGAAATGGTGTATAAATTGGTAGCACAAAGTGAATCGGATTTAGCCTCTGGAAAAATATCTGTAGATTCTCCAATTGGAAAAGGATTGTTAGGTAAGGAAGTTGGCGATGTAGCCGAAGTAGAAGTGCCTAATGGAATTATGAAATTTGATGTATTAGAAGTATCTAGATTATAAAAATGTCCATATTTACTAAAATCATAAATGGTGAAATTCCCTGCTATAAAGTAGCAGAGGATGAGGAGTTTATCGCTTTTTTAGATATCAATCCAAATGCAAAAGGGCATACGTTATGTGTGCCTAAAAAAGTGGTAGATAAAATATTAGACTTAGAGGAAGATCTTTACTTGCGATTAATGAAATTTTCAAGAAAGGTTGGTATCGCTTTAGAAAAAACAATTCCTTGCAAAAGAGTAGGGATGGCAGTAATTGGTTTAGAAGTGCCGCATGTTCATGTGCATTTAATCCCTTTAAATGAAATGAAAGAAATGACTTTTGCACATAAGGTTTCTTTATCTCCAGAAGAGTTTAATAACTTGGCGGAAGCAATTAATAAAAACCTTTAGTTTTCTTCCAAGCGTAAAGCTATTTCCATAGTAGTGCCTTCAGAACTACTTTTTAAAACTTTAATTTTACCTTTATGGTAATCTTCAATAATACGTTTTGCAAAAGAAAGACCTAAGCCCCAACCTCGTTTTTTGGTGGTATGGCCTGGATTAAATATGGTAGAAAAGTCTCTTTTACTAATTCCTTTTCCAGTATCCGAAATTCTTATAAAGACATATTTAGCGTTCGTTTCTATCGAAATGTTGATCTCGCCTTTTCCTTTCATGGCGTCGATACCATTTTTCACTAAGTTTTCAATGGTCCAACTAAACAGCTGTGGGTTTAATTTTACCATAATAAAAGTGTCTGGAATGTCTGATGAAAACTTAATAAGTTTAGAAAACCTTCTTTTTAAATAATCATAAGAATCTTGTGTTTCGGCAATTAAATCACATTTGGTCATGGTAGGAACAGAGCCCACTTTCGAAAACCGTTCTGTAATGGTCTTAAGTCGATCAATGTCTTTTTCCATCTCAAGAATATACTCTGGGTCGACATTTTCAGATTTAAGAATTTCTGTCCAACCCACTAAAGAGGATAGTGGTGTTCCAATTTGATGTGCAGTTTCTTTTGCCATTCCTGCCCATAATTTATTTTGTTCGGAAGCTTTTGCGGTCTTAAAAAAGAAATAGATTGCAGAAAAGAACAAGAGCATTATTAATATTAATGCTGCAGGATAATATTTTATTTTATTGATAATGGGGGAGTTTCCAAAATAGATGGTTTGCAAAACTGCTTCTTCATAAATAATCTCAATGGGTTCAAATTCTTCAGAAAATTGTGCAATAAGTTTTTGAATTTTTTCTGGGCTATCAATATCTTCTTTTGGGATATTTTTTTCGGTATAGCTATCCTGTATATGACTATACAACAACATAGGAGTTGTAGTGTTACTTTGTAAAATATTTAAAATTAAATCACTGGGTTCGTCTTCTACCGCAATATTATTTTGAGCAACTCCCCAGATATCCATTTTAGTACGTTCACTTTCTTTTAAAATATTAAAAAAAGTAAAGGTATTCCACATGATAAGTATGATGATGCATAGGGAAGTAAGAAAGAATAACCAACGTGTCGTTGCAGAGTTTTTAAGCATAATAATTAATATAAAAAGCGCATTTAAATATAAGGCAAATATGTTGATATTATTGTATAAACATATTTTTACAAACTATTTAGTTTGGGTACATTTGCAATCCATGATTTCAATTACACCACAAGAAATAAGTACCGGTAAATTACACGGTTATCTTTTAGGAGCGATATCTCCACGTCCTATTGCCTTTGCAAGTACTGTAGATGCTAATGGGAATGTAAATTTATCCCCTTTTAGTTTTTTTAATGTATTTAGTGCCAATCCACCAATACTCGTTTTTTCTCCTGCAAGAAGAGTGAGAGATAATACGACAAAACATACTTTAGAAAATGTTTTGGCTACCAAAGAAGTGGTGATAAATATGGTGAGTTACGATATGGTGCAACAAATGTCATTGTCTTCTACGGAATATCCAGAAGGAGTTAATGAATTTGAAAAAGCAGGATTTACAGAAGTTGCTTCAGATTTGGTAAAGCCACCAAGAGTTGCAGAGTCACCAGTGCAATTTGAATGTAAAGTAAATGAAGTTATTGCTTTAGGTACTGAAGGTGGTGCTGGAAACTTGATCATTGCTGAGGTTGTAAAACTTCATATAAAGGAGAGTATTTTAGATGAAGAAGGAAAAATAGATCCAATTAAAATGGATACGGTTGCACGTATGGGAGGTAATTGGTACAATAGGGCAAAAGAAGGAGTTTTTGAAGTAGAAAAACCAATAAGAACAATGGGAATAGGAGTAGATGCATTACCTGAATTTATTAGAACTAGTGATATTTTAACAGGAAATGATTTAGGTATTTTAGGGAATGTAGAAAAAATACCTTCGGAAGAAGAAGTAATGATGTTTGTAAAAATGGGAATTGAAAAATGTCCACATATCAATATAGCAAACAAAGAAAATACGCAAAAGCAAGCACAAGATATGTTGCAAAAAGGTGACGTTTATGACGCCTTTAGATTGTTATTAGCGATAGATTTAATGAAGATTAAATAGGGTTTTGTTCTCTGAGTGTTCCGACAAAGTCGGAAAGTTTCGAAGAGAGTAAAAATAGTACTAGAATCCCTTCGATACGATTTCAAAAATGAAATCACTCAGGGAACTTCAATAAAAAATAAGAATGGGCTTCGACACGCTCAGCCACCTAAGAATAAAAATAAGTATAAGTTATTAAAACAGGCTTCGACAAGCTCAGCCACCATAGATTAAGAATATTAATAGAAAAGAACACGATGGAAGTACAAGGGAAAATTAAAGTAATAGGAGAAACGCAAACTTTCGGATCTAATGGATTCAGAAAAAGAGAAGTAGTAGTAACTACGGAAGAGCAATACCCACAAGCTATTATGATAGAGTTTGTGCAGGACAAAACCGATTTATTAAACGCTTATGCGGTAGGGCAAAATGTAAAAATCAGCATCAACCTAAGAGGTAGAGAATGGGCTAATCCACAGGGAGAGATTAAATATTTTAACTCGATTCAAGGATGGCGTATAGAGAACTTAGCAGAAGCTGCAGGTTCTACAGAGATGCCTCCAATGCCACCAGCAGATGCCTTTGAGCCAGCAAACGATCTAGATTCGAAAGAACACGACGATTTGCCATTTTAGTATAGGGGTCATTTCGATACGTTCCGACTCTGTCGAAACACTCAATGACCAAAAACTCGTTCCTTGAGTGATTTCATTTTTCTGAAATCGTATCGAAAGGAACAAGTGACATTAATTTAAAAGCCTAAAGATTACTTAATAGTAATCTTTAGGCTTTTTGTATTTTTAAAGCATGAATATTACAAAAACCGTAGAATCTCTTTTTAAGAGATTTATGCCTTCTCCATTTGCAATAGCAATTATACTTACGATACTTACTATGGTATTGGCCTTGTTATTTACAGAAGCGCCTAAAGACCAATCTCCTGTTTTTGCCATACTTTCTTATTGGGAAAAAGGGATTTGGAATAATTCTCTTTTAGTATTTGCCTACCAAATGATGTTGATTTTAGTTTTAGGTCATATTTTGGTATTGAGCAAGCCCATGAATTTTTTAATTTCAAAACTCACCAATCTGGTGAGCAATACTTCTAATGCGGTATTGTTGGTTAGTGCTTGTACCATGATTGTTTCGTTTTTTAATTGGGGTTTGGGACTTATTTTTGGAGCCATTATGGCTCGTAAAGTAGCAGAAGCATCTCAATTGCGAGGTTTTAGTATCAACTATCCATTAGTTGGCGCATCGGGTTATGTAGGTTTAATGATTTGGCATGGAGGGATTAGCGGATCAGCTCCTTTAAAAGTTGCCGAAAGTGGACATTTGGCAAGTTTAATGACAGGAGTTGGAGATAGTAATTTGATAAGTCAATTACCCGATTTTATCCCGTTTAGTGAAACGGTTTTTAGTGGCTTTAATATGATTTTATTTGGAGTTTTATTGGTGGTAATCCCATTATTCTTATATAAGATTGGAAAGAAAGCTCCTGCCACCGTAGTTAATTTACCCATATATAAAGGGGTTAATTCTGAAGAAGCCAAAATGGAAGGTGCTGAAAAAATAGACCATTCAAAAATTCTCGGAATTGGTTTTGGAACATTGATTCTTATCGCCTTTATATATCAATATCAGGAAGCTTTATTAGCATTAGTGATAACTCCTAATATGCTTAACTTTTTTATGTTAGGATTGGCATTAATCTTACACGGAAACTTTAGAAATTTTTTAAATGCAGTAGAAGAAGCAATAAAAGGTGCTTCCGGAATATTAATTCAGTTTCCCCTCTATTTCGGGATTATGGGAATTATGAGAGATAGTGGAATGGTAATACAGATTTCTGACTTTTTTGTTTCTATAGCAACACCAATGACCCTACCCATTTTTACTTTTTTTAGTGGAGGTTTGGTTAATATATTTGTGCCAAGTGGAGGAGGACAATGGGCAATACAAGGTCCTATTGTTGTAGAATCTGCATTAAAACTAGGGGTGCCATTACCCAAAACAATAATGGCATTGGCTTATGGCGATCAGATTACCAATATGCTGCAACCATTTTGGGCATTGCCTTTATTGGGTATTACAAAATTAAAAGCCAGAGAAATTCTGCCCTATACCATCATGTTAATGGCAATTGGAACCGTAGTTTACCTTTTAGGCTTGATGTTTTTATAGAATAATATGAATCTTTTAACAACAAAACTTTGGTTTCCGAAACCTGAAGAAACAGATTTTGACGGACTACTTGCTGTAGGTGGAGATTTGAGTGTAGAGCGTTTGTTACTTGCATATCATTCTGGTATTTTTCCTTGGTATGATGAAGGGCAACCAATTATGTGGTGGAGCCCAGATCCTAGGATGGTATTGTTTCTTTACAATTTTAAAGTCTCTAAAAGCCTTCAAAAAACGATAGATAGAAATAAATTTAGAGTAACCTTTAATTCTTGTTTTTCAGAAGTACTAAAAAATTGTTCTACTATAAAACGAAATGGACAAACAGGAACTTGGATTACTGAAGAAATGCAAAAGGCTTATACAGAATTACATCTATTAGGACATGCATTATCGGTTGAGGTTTGGGAAGGGGAAGAATTAGTTGGCGGATTATACGGTGTAGATTTGCCTGAGAAGAAATTGTTTTGTGGGGAAAGTATGTTTTCAAAAGTTAGCGATGCTTCAAAAGTTGGCTTTTGCTTTTTAATAGAAAAACTGAAAATAGATAACTACAAATTAATAGATTGTCAGATGTATACGCCCCATTTGGAAAGCCTTGGAGCCGATGAAATACCCAGAATTGCCTTTTTGAAATACTTAGATTCCTAAGGGAATTAACACTATAAGATAGGAAAATGATTATCTTCGTCATTATTTTTTAAATCTATCCATAATGAAGTTTTTACCCCAAAAATTCGCCTTTTTATTCTTATTCTTATTAGTATTTAGTACTACCCTTGTATTTTCTCAAGAAGAGGAAGTGCTTCCTAAAGGACTTACAGAATCTGAAAAAGGAATTCTATCTCAATTTCAATTTAAGAATAATGTAATGTCAGACCCTCCTTCTGGACCTGTACGAGCAGCTGCAGAATGGGAAGAAGTAGAATATCTAGTGGTGCGTTGGACTTCAAGTTTTCAAAATATTCTAAGACAAATCGTTGAGGTTGGTGTAAGTGAGTGTAAGGTGATTATCACTACCCAAGACGAATCTTCAGTAGCTAATTATTTAACCAATGCTGGGGTAGATTTAACGAATGTTATTTTCTTGGACGAAAATAGCAATAGTATTTGGATACGAGATTATGGCGGAAACACCATCTATTCAGATGATGTAGGGGAAATAGCTTTAGCAGATTGGATCTACAACCGTCCTCGTCCTTTTGATAATGTGATGCCTACTGCTCATGCAAACCTTTTGGGAATTCCAATTTATGAAACCAATACTGGTATTAATGATTTGGTAAATACTGGAGGTAATTTTATGTCGGATGGTTTAGGAAATGCATTTGCTTCTAATTTGATTTTAGATGAAAACTCTGCTGGGAATCCTTATGGTGTTTCTGTTAAAACAGAAGCTCAAATAGATGGAATCATGAACGAGTATATGGGAATTGAGAACTATATAAAAATGGAAAATCTTCCTTACGACGCCATTCATCATATTGATATGCATATGAAACTTTTAGATGAAGAAACGCTTTTGGTGAGTAGATATCCAGAAGGAGTTGCAGATGGCCCACAAATTGAAGATAATATTGAATATGTATTGAGTAATTTTCAATCTCCTTTCGGAACTCCTTATGAGGTGGAATGGATAGATGCTCCACCAAGTTCTGGAGGTAATTATCCTGATACAGGAGGTTCTTACCGTACTTTTAGTAATTCAGTTTTTATTAATAAATCTGTAATTGTGCCTATTTATAGAGCTGAAGTTGACGGTCCAGCATTAGAAAAATACCAAGAATTATTACCTGGATATAATATTGTAGGGGTGGATGTTGATAATCCAGATGAAAACCTAATTTCTCTTTTTGGAGCAATACATTGTATTACCCATACTATTGGAGTTGAAGATCCATTATGGATTGTTCACCAACCTATTGATCAAGCTA
Organism: uncultured Flavobacteriales bacterium; assembly: GCA_913058295.1. Lineage (GTDB taxonomy): Bacteria > Bacteroidota > Bacteroidia > Flavobacteriales > Flavobacteriaceae > Marifrigoribacter. The sequence continues at coordinate 17,103 of CAJXRD010000028.1, forward strand.
ATCCTAGTTCAACGGTTTCTGTGGATGCTATGATAAAGCATGATTCCGGGATTAGTACTGCAACAGTATTTTGGCGAGAGGAAGGAACTTCAGATTTTAGCCAAACGGCTATGTCTTTGGTTAGTGGCGACGATTGGTCTGCAGATCTTAATATGCCGAATACCACAATTAATATAGAATATTATATAGAAGCCGAAGCTAATTCTGGTAAAACCTTAGCCCGCCCAATTGTAGCTCCAGAAGGATTTTGGACCATACTTGTTGACATTCTTTCGAATGAAGAATGGGCAAATAATAATATTTCTGCTCCTTTTCCTAATCCGAGTCAAAATAAAGTTTCATTTGATTTAAATAATATTGGAGGACCGATACAGGTTGTTATATACAATATATTAGGCCAAAAACTGTTTGAAACTAATATCGATAAAGGTAATGGAATTATAAGTTTAGATTTAAATCAAGATTGGAAAGGCTCTTTATTTGTCTCTTTTAATGGTGATTTTGGAACTGTTACCAAGAAAGTTATTAAAATTTAATCAGCATATTTGCTGACTAATTTATATTCCTATTAATGCAAACGAATAAAATATATTTAATTTTATTAGGGATCTGTTTATCTTGTACTACTTACTCTCAGACGCAGGGAGAATCAGGTGTAAGTAAGGATATTGATATAGTAAAGGTATATACCCAAGTAGTCAACGAAGGCTATGGTACCGTTTTAATATATAAAGAATTAGCAAACGCTTATTATTTTAGAAGTAATTATACAGAATCTAAAAAATGGTTTGAAAAATTATTTTCAGAAGTAGAACCTCAAGAAAAAATACTTCTATATCGATATCAGCAATCTTTAAAAGCATTAAAGCTATATACAGAAGATAATGTTTATCTAACGGATTTCGTTATTGATTAATCCTTTACTTCCTTATACCTAAAGCAACTTTCTAAATGGTCATTTACCATGCCTGTAGCTTGCATATGCGCATAAACAACAGTAGACCCTACAAATTTAAATCCACGCTTTTTTAAGTCTTTGCTTATCGTATCACTTAAAGGAGTATTGGCTGGCATTTCGGACATGGTTTTAAATGTATTTTGTATAGGTTTACCATCTACAAAGTCCCAAATATATTTTTTAAAACTTCCAAATTCCTTTTGAATTTCAATAAAGGCTAGGGCATTTGTAACTGCCGATCTTACTTTTAATTTATTACGGATAATTCCTGCATCTTGAAGAAGTTCAGCTATTTTTTCTTCGGAATAATTTGCGATTTTTTTATAATCAAAACCATCAAAGGCTTTTCTAAAGTTTTCACGTTTTCTTAAAATAGTAATCCAACTTAAACCCGCCTGAAAAGTTTCTAAAAGTAAAAACTCAAAAAGTTTTGTTTCATCGTAAACGGGAACACCCCATTCTTCATCATGATAACTAAGGTATAAAGGGTCTTTTCCAGGCCAAGCACATCGTTGTTTTTCCATCGTAAAATATTAGAAAATCTAAAGTAGTAAGTTTTTTTTAATTAGTACGTCTTAGTACCTATGGAAAAAAACATCAATACCAATACAGAAATAAACGCCTTAGTAAATAATAGTATCCACAAGGCAATTAGTTATGACGAGTTTAGAACTCAAGTAGCAGAGCATGTAGAAAACGGAACAAGTTCTGGGCCATATCAATCGGAAGCTCTTTCTCAATATACTTTATTAAATAATTCGAGAATGAAGCGTTTAGATAAGACTACGAAGATTTCAGAAGAAATTTCAGAAAAATTTCAAAACTATAAAAACAATGTCACTTGGTTAGTACTTACTGAAAGTTGGTGTGGAGATGCTGCTCATGCTATGCCAGTTATGAATAAATTAACTGGACTATCCAACAATATAGATTTTAAGGTTTTGCATCGGGATGAAAACGAAGAATTGATGAATGAATTTTTAACCAATGGGACTAAATCGATTCCAAAATTGATTGCTTTTGATAATGAAACGAAAGAAGTTATTAGCGATTGGGGACCTTCCCCTTCAAAAGTGATGGCTATGACAAAAGATTTTAAAGAAAATAATAAAGTTCTAACGCCAGAATTTAAAAAGGATATTCAGGTTTGGTATAATAAGGATAAGGGAAATAGTATTGCAATCGATTTAATGCAGATGATAGCTTAATTAATTAATTATTAATAAGACTCTTCGACAAGCTCAGAGTCCGTTTGAATTTAGTTGTTTTCCGGTGGCTGAGCCTGTCGAAGCCATTTTAAAATGGAAATAAGTTAGGGTAGCTTGAATTTTATTCTATGCTATGTCTCTTCGACAGGCTCAGAGTCCGTCTTAACTATTCTTTAAATTTGTTAATTGGTGGCTGAGCTTGTCGAAGCCATATTTATTTAATGCCTAAAACTTTTCGGCAGGCTCAGAGCCCGAGACTATTAGCAGATTATAATTCTAATTCTCCGGTGGCTGAGCTTGTCGAAGCCACCTCATTATCGCTGTCCAGGAAAAATATAGGTGATACTTCCCATTTGTAATGACTTGTTTGAAGCAGCATTAAATCGAGTTTCTTTTGCGTATTTAATAGCACTATCTATTAAGCATTCGTTAGCGGTCGTAGATGAATTTTTATTGAATGTTGCTAAAACAACCTTGCCTAAATTGTTTACTTCAATGCGCAAGACTACTTTTCCAAAACTATCGCAGGTATATACTGGATTAGGAAAATGTATTGCATTACGGTTTACTAATCGATAACTGTTGGTGCTGTTTGAATTATTAGATCCTACATCATTTATTGAATTAGTAAGGGAAGTTTCTTTAGTTTCTTTCTTGTCGGGACTAGGTTTTTTAGAAACTTTGGATGCAGTCTGATTGGTATTTGTTCCTTCAATAGCATCATTCATTTCCTCTAACTTATCTTGAGTGCTTTCTGAAAGTTCACTGCGCTCATTTTCTTGTTCTGAAATAAATTTTTCAGCTTCATTAAAAGCTTTATGAGTTTCTACTTTTACTTTTTCAGAAGTAAGGCTTGCTAGTTCTTCTACTGGGAATAGATCTTCAGCAGCAATTTCTAGAATATACTCTTCTTCTTGAACTTCTTCCACTTTTGAAAGCTTTATACTATACATAAGCAGCACTAGATTGCCAACCAATAAGCTTGCAATTAAAAATGCTTTATAAGAATAGTTGAAATTCATATTCTAAAAATAATGAATTTATTTAATAATGAATAGTTTATAACTTAAATGCTTCCTCAAAACCTTCAATTGAAACCGCATTTTCTAACGAGAAATCACCAATTTTAGTTCTTCTAAGTGCAGAAAGATGTGCACCATTGTTTAGTGCTATTCCAAAATCGTGAGCTAAAGAACGGATATAAGTTCCCTTGCTACATACTACTCTAAAATCAATATTTGGTAGTTCAATATTAGTGATTTCAAATTCTGAAATTTGAATTGTTCTTTTTGGTATCTCCACATGTTCACCAGCACGAGCATATTCATACAAACGTTTTCCATCTTTTTTTAATGCTGAAAAAACCGGAGGTTGCTGTTGTATTTCTCCAATGAATTGCAGTGTAGCATTCTGTATTTCTTCCAAAGTAATATTCGAAACATCAAAAGTTTTATCTATTTCAGATTCTAAGTCGTAGCTTGGTGTAGTTGCACCTAATGTAATGGTTCCTGTATATTCCTTTATTTGTGCTTGGTAGGTTTCAATCTTTTTGGTAAATTTTCCAGTGCAAAGAATGAGTAAGCCAGTCGCCAATGGATCTAAAGTACCCGCATGACCAACCTTAATTTTTTTAATCTCGAATTGTTGCTTGATTAGCCAACGAATTTTATTTACTACCTGAAAAGAAGTCCAATTTAAGGGCTTGTCAATAAGCAGTACTTTTCCTTCTTTATAATCTTCGAGCGTATTCATAATTAATTATAAAAACTAAATCCAATTGCAATTAAACCAACAATTAGACAGTAAATAGCAAAGTAAGAAAGTTTGCTTTGTCGTACCAATTTAATCATCCAAGTACAAGCAATTAGTCCGCAAACAAAAGCTGAAATAAAACCTAAGCTAAGAGAGGTGTAATCTATGGTATTGGAAAATAGTTCACCACTTAACACATCTTTTGCAATTTTTCCGAAGATTAATGGAACCACCATTAAAAACGAAAAACGTGCCGCTTTACTTTTATCATTTCCTAAAAGGACAGAAGTGGAAATGGTGGCGCCACTTCTAGAAATTCCAGGTAACATGGCAATTGCCTGTGAAATACCAATAATAAATGCATTACTATTAGATACTTTTTTACCTGTGTTTTTAGATCGGTCTGCCAACCAAAGTAACAAAGCGGTTACTAGTAGCATAGCGCCTACAAAAGCAATGTTTCCACCAAAAAAGGATTCTAATTGTTCTTCAAAAAACAAACCTATGATAACTGCTGGAATCATAGAGATAATAATTTTCACAGAAAATTGACTTTCTTCATTCCATTTAAACTGTAACAGGCCACTAATAATTTCCCAGATGTCTTTTCTAAAAACAACAATAGTACTCAGTGCAGTTGCAAAATGTAAGACTACGGTAAAAAGCATACTATCTTCAGGAATAGAATCATCTCCTAAAATAGCTTTTCCTAACTCTAAATGTCCACTGGAAGAAACCGGTAAAAACTCTGTAAACCCTTGGATAATACCAAGGATTATAGCATCTAAACTATCCATTTTATTTTTTAGGATTTGGATTTAAAAGGATGGCATATACTTCAATAGCAAAACCAATAAGTATAAATGTTGGAGCCAAACGAATACGTCTCCAACTGTAGATTTCTGGATTAAAAACGTTGGGGTCATCACTACCGCCACCGGACATTAAAATAAAACCCAAGACGATAAAGCCAATACCAATTAGCATAAACTTATAATTCTTACGACGAAATATAAATTGACCTGTTGCTTTAGTAGCTTCTTTTCGTTTTTTCTCTCCCATAATTTAATTCAATAAAAACAACCGTCTTATTTACTGTTGTTTATGTGATAATTTCCGTGCTAAAATGCCAATTTTTTGACGGCTGCAAGGTAACTTTTTTGTTCCTAATAATAAGAAAACAAAAATATTAATAATACAATTCATCCGTTTTTAAATTCAAGAATCGTTGCGTTGCAATAAAAGTGCTTATCCAAGTGATAAAAATTCCCATAAAAAATATAAAGCCAAACAAAGCGATAAGTATCATTTTGTTTTCTATAAGTTTAAGTTCTACAAAACTATTGTTGAGGTAATATAAAACTACTCCCATACCAATCATTGCCAAAATGGAACCTATGATTCCCAATCGTACACTTCGCCATATAAAAGGGCGTCTAATAAAAGTCTTAGTAGCGCCAACCATTTGCATAGTTTTAATGGTAAATCGTTTTGCGTAAACCGAAAGGCGAATAGAACTATTGATTAATAAAACAGCGATAAATAGAAAAACACTACTTACAATCAACACCCAAAAGCTTATTTTTTTTACATTCTCTGTGAGTTTAGCAATTAGAGGTTTGTCATAAACCACATCGTCGACAAAGTCTTTATTGTTAATTTCAAGAGTGATTTCCTCAATTAATTCCGGACTAACATAAGCAGCTATTAAATGAACATCGATACTGTTTTGCAATGGATTATAACCTAAATAATCTGTAAAATTTTCACCAATAGTAACACTGTGTTCTTCTGCTGCTTGTTCTTTAGAGATATATTCTGCAGACTTGGTATATTCTGCGAGTGCTAAACTTTGCTTCAGTTGGGTAACTTCTACTTCTTTAGCATCGTTTTTTAAGAAAATGGTTACTGAAATCTGTTCTTTAAAATAGTCGGCAACCCTTTTTGAATTTAATACCAATAGCCCTAGTAATCCCAATAAAAATAATACTAATGAGATACTAATAACAACCGAAAAATAGGAAGATATCAATCTTCGTTTTTGGTATTTTTCAAAAGATGAGGCCATACTTTATAATTAAATTTGAAATGTAAAAATACAATTATTATTACAACGTTTAAACTTTTGTCTTTCGTACAATACCCTTAAATTTGCCCTTTCCTGAAAATGAAGACATGAGTAAATATCATTTTAACGATATAGAAGCCAAATGGCAAAAATATTGGGCAGAAAATCAGACGTTTAAAGCCCAAAACCAAAGCGACAAACCTAAATATTATGTACTAGATATGTTTCCTTACCCGTCTGGGGCAGGACTGCATGTTGGACATCCACTAGGTTATATTGCCAGTGATATTTATGCGAGATATAAAAGGCATAGAGGCTTTAATGTATTGCATCCTCAAGGATACGATTCTTTTGGTTTACCTGCAGAGCAATATGCGATACAAACGGGACAGCATCCAGCTAAGACTACCAAAGAAAATATAGCACGTTATAGAGTGCAGCTGGATAAAATTGGTTTTTCATTCGATTGGAGCCGTGAAGTGCGAACTTCAGATCCAAATTATTATCGATGGACCCAATGGATTTTTATACAATTATTTGAATCCTGGTATTGCAATGTATTAGAGCAATCCATGCCAATTTCTGAATTGACAGATATTTTTGAAGAAGAAGGAAATATTGGCTTAAACGCAAAATGCGGAAACAATCAACCCGATTTTTCTGCAGAAATGTGGAATAGCTTTTCAGAAGAAAAGAAACAAAAAGTATTACTGAATTATCGTTTGACTTATTTAGCGGAAACGGAAGTGAACTGGTGTCCGCAATTAGGAACCGTACTTGCGAATGATGAAATCGTAAATGGTGTTTCAGAAAGAGGTGGTTTTCCAGTAATTAAAAAGAAGATGACCCAATGGAGTATGCGTATTTCGGTATTTGCCGAGCGTTTACTGAGTGGCTTAAATGAGTTGGATTGGAGTGAGTCTCTTAAAGAAACCCAACGTAATTGGATTGGTAAATCTGTTGGAGCTTCGGTAGAATTTAGAGTCCTTAATGAAGAAAAAGAATTTCAGGGAATTGCTATTAAAACTTTTACTACCCGACCAGACACTATTTTTGGAGTTACTTTCTTAACACTAGCTCCAGAACATGAGTTGGTAGATAAAATTACAACCATAGAACAACGCATAGAAGTTGGAGAATATATTACTGCTTCTGCTAAGAAAAGTGAGCGCGAACGTATGGCAGATGTAAAAAACATTACGGGTGTTTTTACAGGAGCCTATGCTAAGCATCCATTAACCAAAGAATTAATTCCAATTTGGATTGGCGATTATGTATTGGCTGGCTATGGAACAGGAGCTGTTATGGCGGTACCTTGTGGAGATCAAAGAGATCATGATTTTGCAAGTAAATTTAATATCCCTATTAAAAATATATTTGAAGGCATAGATGTTTCGGAAGAAGCGCATACCTTAAAAGAAGGAACTGTAATTGCTAATAGCGATTTTATTTCGGGTCTTTCTTATAAGGATGCCTCAGAAAAAGTAATCGAAGAGTTAGAAAAAAAACATCGGGGTGCTAAAGAAATCAATTACCGTTTAAGAGATGCAGTTTTCTCCAGACAACGTTATTGGGGAGAGCCTTTTCCTGTTTATTATAAGGAAGGATTACCACAAATGATAGATGCAGAGCATTTACCAATTCGTTTGCCAGATGTAGAAAAATATTTGCCTACCAAAACTGGAGAGCCCCCTTTGGGACGTGCCGATGTTTGGGCTTGGGATACCGAAAACAACAGCATTGTTTCCAATAAAAAAATAGATAATAAAACCATATTTCCTTTAGAAATGAACACCATGCCAGGTTGGGCTGGGAGTAGTTGGTATATGTTCCGTTATATGGATTCTTTAAATGAAAAGGAATTTGCTTCTAAAGAAGCTATGGACTATTGGGGAAATGTAGATTTATATATTGGAGGAAGCGAGCATGCAACAGGACATTTATTATACAGTCGTTTTTGGATAAAATTCCTAAAAGACAGAGGGTTTTTGACAGTTGATGAGCCATTCAAAAAACTCATCAATCAAGGGATGATTTTGGGGGAGAGTGCTTTTGTATATCGTGTTAAGGGTGAAAACAAATTGGTTTCAAATGGGAAGTTAAGTCAGTATGAAACTGAACCAATTCATGCGGATGTGTCTTTTGTAAATACTAGTAACGAATTAGATGTGGAAGCTTTTAAAAATTGGCGTCCAGAATTTAAGGATGCAGAATTTATCACAGAGGAAGACGGTACTTATAAAGTAGGTCGGGAAGTTGAAAAAATGTCGAAATCCAAATATAATGTGGTAAATCCAGATGATATTTGTGAGCAATATGGAGCGGATACTCTAAGAATGTACGAGATGTTTTTAGGTCCTTTAGAACAAGCAAAACCTTGGAGTACGGCCGGTATTACTGGAGTGCATTCCTTTTTAAAGAAAATGTGGCGTCTATTTCATTCTGGCGCGGAAGAAACTTTTATGCTTAGCGAAGAAGTAGCGACTAAGGAAAACCTAAAGACTCTCCATAAAACGATTAAAAAAGTAGAAGGAGATATTGAGAATTTTAGTTTCAATACATCGGTGTCCACTTTTATGATTGCGATAAACGAACTAACTGCTCAAAAATGTACTAGTAGAGAAGTACTATCACCTTTGGTAGTTTTACTTTCTCCTTATGCACCACATATCGCAGAAGAATTATGGAATAAACTTGGAAATACAGATAGTATTTCAGAAGCTTCCTTTCCAATTTTTGAAGAGAAATATTTAAAAGAAAATACGAAAGTGTATCCTGTTTCTTTTAATGGAAAAATGAGATTTACATTAGAGTTATCTTTAGACTTAAGTAAGGATGAAATAGAATCTGCCGTAATGTCACACGAGAAAACCCTTCATTATTTAGATGGCAGAACCCCTAAAAAGGTGATTATTGTTCCTGGTAGGATTGTAAATATTGTTGGATAAATTATTGCACGCTTTTTGCAATAGTAATAGGATTAATATAAAATTGATATAAATCATGGGTGGATACTATTTATTAGCAGGAATCATATTTTTAGTGAGTATGTATGTGAGTAATCGACTAAAAAGCAAGTTTAAGAAATACTCAAAAATTCAACTTAGAAATGGATTAAGCGGAAAAGAAATTGCTGAAAAAATGTTAGCCGATAATGGAATAAGAGATGTTCAGGTAGTTTCGGTTAAAGGACAATTAACAGATCATTATAACCCAGCTAATAAAACAGTAAATCTTAGTGAATCGGTTTATTCGCAACGTAATGCTGCTGCTGCAGCTGTTGCTGCTCACGAATGTGGTCATGCAGTACAACATGCACAAGCTTATTCTTGGTTGACTTTACGTTCTCAAATAGTACCTGCTGTTGGGTTTTCAAGTAAAATATCCAATTTTGTAATTATGGCTGGATTAATTTTAATGTACTCTGGAAGTGCATTAGGGTCGATGTTGTTTTTAGCTGGAATCGTTTTGTTTTCAGTAACGACACTTTTTACATTTATCACTTTGCCTGTAGAGTTTGATGCTAGTAATAGAGCTTTGGCTTGGTTAGAAAGTAGTCATATGGTAACTCAAGAAGAACATGCTGGAGCAAAAGATGCTTTAAAATGGGCTGCAAGAACCTATGTGGTTGCTGCTTTGGGATCCTTAGCTACACTGCTTTATTTTATAAGTATGTTTATGGGTAGAAGGTAAATTAGCCTCCAACATTATTTGGGTTATACCCCAAATACTCTAATTCTTTTTCAACAAAACTAACACCATAGTTTTCCAATTCTTTTAAGATTGGTTCATAGACTTCTTTTGTAAGTGGCCTCTGTACACCTGGTGTGGTTATTTCTTTGTTTAGTATTTTTAAGGAAGCAATAGCAACTGGTAAACCTACAGTTTTAGACATAGCAGTAAAAGTTTGGTCATCTCCAAGGATAACCATGTTACTATCTATTCTATGTTTTTTGCCGTTCAATTCATATCCAAATTTATGATACATTACAATCATATCTTTGTCGTTTTCGGCTAATGTCCATTGGTCCATTAATATTTTCTGAAGTGCTTTTGCAGGAGTAGCATCTTTAATATCTAGGGTCTTTTCACCATTAAAAATATCTAATTCTTCCAACTTACCCCACATTAAGTCATCTTGATCTATTTTAAGATTATGGCGTAATTTTAACTCCACAGAATCTGTTGGGGAATAAGGTAAAAATAGGTTGATGTACTCTCGATAAGTTAAATTTTCAGAGTTTGGAATAGTATAACTATCATCAGTCATTCCCAGTTGTACAAAAATATTCCATGCCTTACTAAAACCTACTCTTCTAATGGTACCTCTATATAAGGTAAGAATATCTTCAAGCTTATAAACAGATTGATATTTTAAGGAGTTTCTATTGGCATAGACTTCAAATTTACCATAACCATCGATTTCAATAATTTCGGTTCTTCTAAAAAGCCTATTATATGGAATATATTTATATTTTCCTTCCTGAATAAATTCCGCAGCACCACCTTGACCTGCTAGTACTACATTTCTTGGGTTCCAAGTAAATTTATAATTCCAAAGATTATTGTCGCTTTCTGGTGCGATTAATCCACCCGTAAAAGATTCGAACATTAATAATTTTCCACCCGCACCTTTAATACGGTCTATCACTTGCATAGCACTCATATGATCAATTCCTGGGTCTACCCCAATTTCATTCATAAATACCAAGCCTTTTTCTTTTGCAGCAGTATCAAGAGCTTGCATTTCGTCACTGATATAAGAAGCGGTAACCAAGTTTTTTTCGAAAGTGATACAATCTTTAGCTACTTCAATATGAAAACGAGCAGGTAGCATTGAGATTACCATATCACAACTTTTCACAGCTGTTTCTCGCTGTTCTTTATTAAAAACATCTAATAGAATACCTTTTGCATTGGGATGCCCATTTGTAAATTTTTGAGCAGATTCTATAGAAATATCACCTATAGTGATAAATAGATTTTCAGACTGAGATTTCTCAAGTAAATATTGAATTAAACTCGATGCTGATTGTCCTGCTCCTATAATTAAAATGTTTCTCATTGCTTGGGTTTTCGTAAATTTGAAGATTCGTTTAAAACAAGGCGAAAATACTAAATTATACCCGTTTCTTATGATGAAAATTGATAAAAATATTGTGGTTGTTGCTTCATTTTTGGGAGCATTAACTATTGCTATTGGTGCTTTTGGAGCCCATGGATTAAAAGAATTAATCAACACGAAAGCACTTGCTACATTCGAAACTGGAGTACGATACCAAATGTATCATGTTTTTGCTCTTTTTATTCTTGGAAATGCAACTAGGATTCCTTTAAACACAAAAAAGTGGGTATTTCGATTCTTTATTTTGGGAATTATCTTCTTTTCGGGATCCATTTATTTATTATCCTTGGATACTTTGTTGCCTTTTAATGCAAAATCTTTAGGATTTATAACTCCTATTGGAGGAATGTTTTTAATATTAGGCTGGTTAAGACTAGGATTTGGACTAATTGTGAATAAAAAAGAAGAATAATTTGTAATTAAAAGGTCTGTTTTTAATAGAATTATTAATTTTGTGCGATACAACAATTAAACCTTGTTATGGTCGATAAAAACCAAACTGCAAAAATGATTTCGTTAGATAGTTACGGGATTTCAAACGCAAAAGTAAACTATCAACTTACCTCAAAAGAATTACATCAAGAAATATTAGATAAGGAACTCGGTAAAGAAGCTAACAGTGGCGCGATTGCTATTGATACTGGTGAATTTACAGGGAGATCCCCAAAGGATCGTTTTATAGTAAAAGACGACATTACACAAGATAAGGTGTGGTGGGGAGATATTAATATTCCGTTTTCTTCTGATAAATTTGATGCACTTTATAAAAGAGTAACAGATTATCTTTCTGAAAAAGAACTATATGTGCGAGACAGTTATGCTTGTGCCGACGAAGACTATAAGTTAAATATTAGACTAATCAATGAATACCCTTGGTCTAATATGTTTGCCTATAATATGTTTTTACGACCTACTGAAGAAGAACTTGAAGGTTTTGATCCAGAATGGTTGGTGGTTAATGCTCCAGGTTTTATGGCAGATCCTAAAAGGGATGGTACCAGACAGCATAATTTTGCAATTTTAGATTTCACAAAAAAGATTGCTCTTATTGGTGGTACAGGATATACTGGAGAGATTAAAAAAGGAATATTTTCTGCTTTAAACTTTATACTTCCAGTATTTAAAAATACTTTACCAATGCATTGCTCAGCAAATGTTGGTGAAAATGGAGAGACTGCAATATTCTTTGGTTTATCCGGAACAGGAAAAACAACTTTATCTGCAGATCCTAAGCGTAAATTAATAGGAGATGATGAGCATGGTTGGACTTCAGAGAACACCATTTTTAATTTTGAAGGTGGATGCTATGCGAAAGTTATAAATCTTTCCGCTGAAAATGAACCCGATATCTATAATGCCATTAGACCTGGTGCGATATTGGAAAACATTATTATGGGTGAAAGTGGTGAAGTTGATTTTGATAATACTTCTATCACTCAAAACACACGTGTTAGTTATCCAATATATAATATAGACAATATTCAGGTTCCTTCTATTGGAAAGAACCCTAAAAACATATTCTTTTTAACAGCAGATGCTTTTGGAGTTTTACCTCCAATTTCTAAACTTACTCCTGGGCAAGCAGCATATCATTTTATTAGTGGTTATACTGCAAAGGTTGCAGGAACAGAAGCTGGAATTAATGAGCCTCTTCCAAGTTTTTCAGCTTGTTTTGGTGCGCCGTTTATGCCACTTCATCCTACTAAATATGCAGAAATGCTTAGTAAGAAAATGCAAGATGCAAATGTAAATGTTTGGTTGATTAATACTGGTTGGACCGGAGGTCCTTACGGTATTGGTACTCGTATGAAATTAAAGTTCACAAGAGCTATGATTACTGCTGCTTTAGAAGGAAAATTAGTGGATGTTAAATTTAAACAACACCCTATTTTTGGATTGAATGTTCCGCAAACATGTGAAAATGTACCTTCTGAAGTATTAAATCCAAGAAAAACTTGGAAAGATGGAGATGCTTACGATAAAAAAGCATTAGAATTAGCTGCTTCTTTTAAGAAGAACTTTAAAGAATTTGAAGAGCATGCAAATAAAGAAATTTTAGAGGGAGCTCCTATTAAGGGGTAACTTTAAAAAACAATTACAATTAAAAAAGGCTTTTAAATTAATTTGAAAGCCTTTTTTTAATATTATATGAAAGATGTTTTACTTTCTTTTATTAACTTCTATAATGTATTTTTCTAAAGCCATAGTCATCGATGGGTTTTCGGGAGTTGGAGCTTGAATATCTACTCGAAGATCTTTGTCCTCAGCAGCTTTAACTGTAGTATTTCCAAAAACAGCTATTCGTGTATCCTTTTGTTCAAATCCTGGAAAGTTTTCAAATAAAGATTTTATTCCACTAGGACTAAAGAATACAAGAATGTCATAGTAGACATTTCTTAAATCTGAAAGGTCACTTACCACAGTTGTAAAAAAAGTAGCTTGTTTCCAGGTTACTCCTAATTCATCCATTAATGTTGGAACTAAAGGCTTTAATTTGTCTGATGACGGAAGTAAGAATTTTTCCGTTTTATATTTTTTAATGATAGGGATAAGTTCAGCAAAAGTTCTTTTACCTACATATATTTTACGCTTTCTATACACTACATATTTTTGCAAATAGTAAGCAACTGCTTCGCTTTGGCAAAAATACTTCATAGAATCCGGCACTTTAAAACGCATTTCTTCTGCTATTCTAAAATAATGATCCACCGCATTTCTACTCGTTAAAACAATTGCAGTATACTTTGTAAGGTCCACTTTTTGTGCTCGAACATCTTTGCTAGAAACCCCTTCCACATGAATAAAACATCTAAAGTCTATCTTAACTTTCTGTCTGTCAATTAAATCGAAGTAAGGAGAGTTTTCCACCGTAGGTTCTGGTTGAGAAACTAAAATAGTTTTCACTTTCATACAAAAATATTTTATTAATTATCCTAATTATACAACAGCTTTATAAAGTATAATAAAGGGGGAGATTTCGAGAGTGCAAAGATACAAAATAAAATAAAATAAGTTGCTTAAAATTAAAGTTCTATGATTTTTAAGACTATAATATATTATGACGCTGTAAAATAGGATGAATATTGAAGTGAAGAGGAATAGGGTATTTAGATTGGGTTTAAAATAATAGTAAAAGATTAAGTTGGATAAAAATATAAAGAGAGTTAAGTAATTGGTATAGGTTAATTTCTTAAAAAGATAAGGGTTTATAACAGAATCAATAGAAAATATAGTGCCTATCATTTTTTCGATAAATACTTTTATTGCTATAAAAACACTGGTTCCAATTAAAATTTGAAAAAACAAACTTGAATTTATAAGACCTTCTTTTGAAAAAAATAAAAGAATAAATAGAGATATTGAAACTAACTGAACACCAAAAAGAAGAATATTGAATGGGTGTTTTAATTCTTCGGTATCTCCTTTTGCAATAAAAAAGTTGTTCGATATTGGAAGTTTTATAAAATCCTCAAAACGTTTCTTGTATTTTACACTTAAAAAAGCTAAAATCACAAAACATCCTGCCAATATTAATGTAACCCAATCTTGTGATTCAATAGATCTTTCAATGTATTGCATGCAATATAATTTGTTGGATAAAGGTACAGTTTTTTAATGCATCAAAAAGTGCTCATTTACAAAATCCTTCACATTTTATTAAGCAAAAAAAAGTACATTTGCTTAAAATGGGGAATATGCATAATGCCTTGGTAGTGATACCTACCTTTAATGAAATTGAGAATATTGAAAACATCATTCGTGCTGTTTTTAATTTACCTGATGGATTTGATATTTTGGTAGTTGATGATAATTCTCCAGACAATACTTCGGCGATAGTTGAAAAGCTAATAACCGAATTTCCATCTCAACTTTTTTTAGAAAAGAGAAAGGGAAAATTAGGATTAGGTACTGCCTATATTCATGGCTTTAAGTGGGCGTTGCAAAGAGATTATGAATTTGTAATCGAAATGGATGCAGATTTTTCTCATAATCCAAAAGATTTGATCAAATTGTACAATGCTTGTACATTAGATGGGTTGGATATGTCTATAGGCTCTCGTTATAAAACAGGAGTTAATGTAGTTAATTGGCCAATGAGCAGAGTATTATTGTCTTGGTTGGCATCAAAGTATGTGCGGTTTGTCACAGGGATGAATATTTGTGATACTACTGCCGGTTTTGTGTGTTATAAACGCGAGGTCTTAGAGAAGATTAATCTAGATAAAATTCAGTTTGTGGGTTATGCGTTTCAGATTGAAATGAAATTTAAGACCTATTTAAATAAGTTTAAAATAGTAGAGGTTCCTGTGATATTTACAGATAGAACCCAAGGGGAATCGAAAATGAGTGGTGGAATTATTTCCGAAGCAATTTTTGGAGTAATATCTATGAAGTTTAAAAGTATGTTTACAAAATACGAGATTTAATGAAAACGGTTTTAATAAAAAACGCAAAAATAGTCAATGAAGGAGTCATTAAAAACGGAGACGTTTATATTGAAAATGATCGCATTGTAGAAATTGAGGATAGCATTAGTGTAAAAACTTCAATTACTCAGGTAATTGATGCTGAAGGGCGTTATTTACTTCCAGGAATGATAGATGACCAAGTTCACTTTAGAGAGCCTGGACTTACCCATAAAGCAACTATTGAAACAGAATCTAGAGCAGCAGTCGCAGGAGGAATCACCTCTTTTATTGAAATGCCAAATACAGTTCCTCAAGCAACTACCATCGAAAAATTAGAAGAAAAATTCTCTATTGCCAAAAAAACTTCTTGGGCCAATTATTCCTTTATGTTTGGAGGAACTAATGACAATCTAGATGAAATTCTAAAAGTGGATAAAAATAAAGTAGCTGGACTTAAATTGTTTTTAGGATCTTCTACAGGGAATATGCTAGTGGATAATCCAGAAGTTTTAGAGGAGATTTTCAGTAAAACAGATTTATTGATATCTGTGCATTGTGAAGATGAAGCGACTATTAAAAAGAATTTAGAGGAATATCTTTCAAAATATGGTGAGGATATTCCAATCGAAATGCATCCTAAAATACGAAGTGGAGAAGCTTGTTATATTTCTTCTTCAAAAGCGATTGAGCTTGCGAAAAAAACAGGAGCACGTCTGCATGTTTTTCATCTTTCTACGGAAAAAGAAACACACCTTTTCTCCAATAAAAAGAAACTTTCTGAAAAGAAAATTACTTCCGAAGTTTGTGTGCATCATTTATGGTTTACCGACAAAGATTATAAAACAAAAGGGACAAAAATTAAATGGAATCCTGCCGTTAAAAGTCAAAAGGATCAAGATGGATTATGGAAGGCGTTATTAGACGGTCGTATTGATGTAATTGCAACAGATCATGCCCCACATACTTTAGAAGAAAAAAACAATGGTTATACCAAAGCTCCTTCAGGAGGGCCTTTAGTGCAGCATGCATTGGTTGCCTTATTTGAAATGTATCATAAAGGAAAAATTTCTCTGGAAAAAATTGTGGAGAAAACAGCCCACAATCCTGCTATTTTATTTCAAATTAAAGATAGAGGCTATATTAGAGAAGGCTATAAAGCCGATTTGGTATTGGTAGATTTGGTGGCGCCATGGAGTGTAAATAAAGATAATATTTTTTACAAATGTGGATGGTCTCCTTTTGAAGGCACTGCTTTTAAATCTAGAATAACTCATACCTTTGTAAATGGAGTGCTAACTTATCATAATTTTAAGTTTCCAAATAGAAGTACTCCAGAAAGATTAACATTTAACCGATAATGAAATATCTATCTATACTAATTTGCGCCATTTTGTTTTTTGGCTGTCAGGATATAAAAGAAGTTGAAAAACCTGAGAACCTGATTTCACAAGAGGTAATGGTTACTATTTTAACCGATGTCTATATTAGCAATGCTTCCCGAAGCGTAAATAACAAGTTGTTAAAGGAATATAATATTAGATTAGATTCTGTGATTTATAATAAATACCATATAGATAGTCTTCAGTTTGTAGAAAGCAATGCTTATTATAGTTCCGATTTAAAAACCTATAAGGGTATGATTACTAAGGTGCAAGAGGGCTTAATTATCTTGCAAAAAGAAAAGGATAGTGTTTTTGAAAAAATTAAAAAAGAAAAAGAAGATTCTACTAAGGCTAAGAAAAAAGAAGATTCTACTAAGATTAAGATAAAAGAAACCCCAAAATTATTAGCCAATCCAATAGAAAGTGATATTAACTAAAATCTCTTAGATAATTTCTAGATATTCGTTCTAGTGACTTTTCATAATCTTTAAATTCGAAATTGAGCTCCTTTTTAATTTTTGAGGCATCGTAATAAGATTCCTTATATAATGAGGTGACAGTAGCTTTTAAAAGTCTTCTTTTAGTTCTGAATACCTTGTTTGAAAACCAATCTATAGTACTAAACAGGTTCATTTTCCATTTTTCAATTAATTTAAAAGGAGGTTTTTTATGAAGGTTAATCGCTAATTTAGATAGAAAATCTTGATAAGAAATATTAGCACTCACCAATAAGTAATTATTGTTTTTAACTTCACTATTCATTAATAAAACCATAGCCTTTACTACATCTTGAACATCTACAATGCCAATACCTCCTGAAGTATAAAATTTAATTCCTTTGGAAGCAGAACGCAAAATTCCTCCACTAGCAGAGCTCCAAATTCCATCGCCCACAATAACGCCAGGATGAACAATAATGGCATCTAAACCTTCTTGTGTGCCTCGCCAAACTTCCATTTCTGCATCGTATTTAGTTATGGTATAAACACTGTTTTTATCTTCGGGGTTGTATTCTGATTCTTCGGTGGATAAGGAACCATTTAGATTTTTTCCTAAGGTAGCAATAGAGCTAACGTAACAAAGTTTTTTAACCCCTTGGGATAAGCAAAGATTTACCACATTTGCCGTTCCTTCTACATTTACTTTTTTGAGAGTATTAAAATGCCTTGGGTTAAAACTTATATAAGCGGCACAATGGTAAACAAATTCAATGTCTTTAAATGCAGGAGTTAGGGAAGGTACATCGGTAATATCTGCCTCCATCCATTCTATTTTAGAAAAAAGAGATTCATAGTCATTGGTGTAAAAGGAGAATACATTTTTAACCGCATTTAAATCGCTGGATTTTCTATGTATTGCTCTAACTTTTTCGCTGCTCTGTAGGGTGCTTGTCGAAGTGCTATTTATTAAAGCATATAATAAATGTGCACCTACCAAACCAGTTCCTCCTGTTACTAATATCATAAGTACAATGTAGGAATATTATATTATAAATTAATCTAGTTTTTCTATATTTATAAAATGAAAAATATAGTTTTAACCATATTATTAATTTCTCCTTTTTGTTTTTATGCTCAATTTAGTGAACAAAAAATAATAAGTGAAGATGCTATATCTTCTTGGTCAATTTATGCTGCCGATATGGATGGAGATGGTAAGATAGATCTGCTATCTGCTTCTTCAGGAGATGATACTTTAGCTTGGTATAAAAATTTAGATGGATTAGGTGATTTTGGCTCTAAACAAACTATTGCTTTATTAGACCAAACAAGATATGTAATAGCTTCAGATCTAGATAACGATGGAGATCTAGATGTTTTAGCAACTACCGGATCTATTAATTTAGTGGTGTGGTATGAAAATGAAGATGGTCTTGGTAATTTTGGTTCCCAACAAATTATTAGTTCAGATTTACTCCTCCCTAAAATGCTTATTTCAGAAGATGTAGATAATGATGGAGATTTAGATGTTATTATTGCATCTAAACTAGATGGTAAAGTAACTTGGTTTGAAAATTTAGACGGTTTGGGAAATTTTGGAACCCAACAAATTATAAGCAATAATTCTTTAACTCCAATTTCTGTTTATTTTGCAGATATAGATGGCGATGGCGATGGTGATGTTTTATCCGATAGTTCTAGTAATAATTTTCCATGTTGGTATGAAAATGAAGGGAACGGTAATTTTGGTACCCAACAAGAAATTACCCAAGATACTTTAGGTACTCATTATGTTTTAGCAAACGATGTAGATGGCGATGGCGATATGGATGTATTAAATATAGAATTTGGAGGAGAAACTATTGCTTGGTACGAAAATACAGATGGGCTAGGCACTTTTGGTCTCAAACAAATCATAACTAATGACTTAAATGCACCTTTTTCTATTTTTATGGCAGATTTAGATAATGATGGGGATCATGATATTTTATATAACTCCCAAGAAGTAGTGGACTCAGATTATCTAGCTTGGCAAGAAAATGATGGTCATGGTAATTTTGGAGAAGTACAAGTAATTACAACTAATGTAATAGCACCTAGAGGGTTATTTGCTGCAGATATAGACAATGATGGGGACATGGATGTTTTTTCTACCTCTATAGCAGATAATAAAATAGCTTGGCACGAAAACTATACTATTTTAGGTGTAGAAGAATCGCTAGAAATTAAGATGAACCTACATCCAAATCCAGCGAATACTCATATAAATTTAACAAGTAATGGCAATTTCATTATTAACTCTATTGTGATTTATGATGTGATGGGAAGACAAGCAAAACAAGAATTTGAAAACACAAATCAAATAGATATTTCAAATTTAGAAGCTGGAGTATATTTTGTAACTATTAGAACAGATAAGGGAGAGCTTGTTAAAAAAATTATTAAGGAGTGATACATTAATACTTTAACAAATCATTCAATGTTTTTTTAATAATACCAATATCTTTCTTTGAAACTACACCTAACTTCTTTTTTAAGCGCTCCTTGGAGACAGAACGAATATGGAAAGTAAGAATTTCTGAAGCATTTTTAAGTCCGTTTTCATGACTTGGGTTTAAAACAACATTTCCTTTAAACTCCTTTATGTTTGTAGTTAGTGGGCAAACAATTACAATGTTTAAGTTCTCGTTAAGCATGTTTCCACTAATAATTAGCGAGGGTCTTCTGCCTCCTTGCTCACTTCCTTTAATGGGGTCAAAATACATTTCCCAAATTTCACCCTGCTTCATCTTCTACGTCTAATTGGTTTAAATAATGGGTCATTCCTTCTTCCGCCATTGCTAAAATATCGGCATCATCTTTATGTTTTCTGTAAGATCTAACATACTCAGCGCGTTCTAATTGATCTAAATATAAAGTCAATGCTTTTTGAATGAGTTTATTTTTTGGCATTTTCAATTTTTTAGAATAATCGTTTAGCTGTTCTAATAATTGATCTGGCAGTGTTGAAGTGAAAGTGGACATAACCAATAAATATGTATTTATGAAACACAAATATAA
This sequence comes from uncultured Flavobacteriales bacterium, assembly GCA_913058295.1. Taxonomy (GTDB): domain Bacteria; phylum Bacteroidota; class Bacteroidia; order Flavobacteriales; family Flavobacteriaceae; genus Marifrigoribacter. The sequence goes on from CAJXRD010000028.1 coordinate 37,505, forward strand.
TATTATTTATATCAATTGTTTTATAATTAATGTTTTATCTTAAAATTTAGAAATATATCTTTGTTGAAAATTTATAAAAATGCTTAAAAATTTCGTTGAAGAATTAAAATGGAGAGGGATGATTCACGATGTCATGCCAGATACAGAAACCCATCTAATGGAGCAAATGCGAACGGCTTATGTTGGTTTCGATCCTACTGCAGATTCTCTTCATATTGGGAACCTTGTTCCTATTATGTTATTGGCATTTTTTCAGCGCAGCGGACATCAGCCTATCGCCTTGGTAGGAGGTGCTACAGGTATGATTGGTGATCCTTCAGGGAAGTCTAACGAACGTAATTTGTTAGATGAAGAAACATTAAGACATAACCAAGAATGTGTTAGAAAGCAATTGGCTCAGTTTTTAGATTTTAGCTCTGGAGTAGAAAATAAAGCTATCATGGTGAACAATTACGATTGGATGAAAGAGTTTTCTTTTTTAGATTTTATCCGAGATGTAGGGAAGCATATCACCGTAAACTATATGATGGCAAAAGATTCTGTAAAGAGTCGTTTAACAGCCGATGGCGAAGGAATGTCATTTACAGAATTTACCTATCAAATGGTACAGGGTTACGATTTCCTTCATTTATATAAAGAGAAAAACTGTACCCTAGAAATGGGAGGTAGTGACCAATGGGGAAATATTACCACCGGTACAGAATTGGTTCGTCGAATTGGTGGTGGAAAAGGCTATGCACTTACCTGTCCTTTAATTACTAAAAGTGATGGAAGTAAGTTTGGAAAAAGCGAAGGTGGAAATATTTGGTTGGATGCCAATAGAACCTCTCCTTATAAATTTTACCAATACTGGATGAATACCAGCGATGAAGATGCTGAAAAATATATAAAGATCTTTACTTTTTTAGATAAGGAAACTATTGATGCTTTGATTCTTGAGCATAAAGAAGCGCCACATATGCGTTTGCTTCAAAAGCGTTTGGCAGAAGAAGTAACCGTAACAGTTCATAATAAAGAGGCCTTAGATAATGCGATTAAAGCTTCTAATATGTTATTCGGAAAATCAACTTCCGAAGATTTAAAAAATTTAGATACCAATACTTTTTTAGATGTTTTTGAAGGAGTTACGCAAGCGGAAATTTCTAAATCTGAAATAGAAAGTGGATTAGATATTATTGGAGCATTAGCTGAGAAAACAGGATTCTTAAAATCTAATGGAGATGCAAGACGTTCCTTAAAGGAGAACTCTGTTTCCGTAAATAAAGAGAAAGTTAAAGAAGGGTTTTCAATTACTAAATCCGATTTAATCAATGAGCAGTTTGTGTTATTGCAACGCGGAAAGAAAAATTATTTTATCATTAAAGTGGTTTAATAAACATCTTAAGAAATAAAACATACTAAAAGTCCCCAAGTCTATTAATAGACTTGGGGACTGAATCAAACTAACCAACCATTACTTTGAAGCCTCACAACACTCAGATCAACAGAGTATTAATTTTCCTTTTTCAAAAGATTATTCCAATTAGAATTGGCTTGTTTAAGTAATTCTTCTGGACCTTCATCTATCCATTTTTCTAGAGTATTTACTCCCCAACTATCGTAAAACAAATACAATTTATCATCTAGTATTTGAAATGACTTAGGGTTGATACTCACTTTTTCATTATTAACCGCAATGGCATAAGCGCAATATCCACCATATTGAGGGATATACATTTCTGGGTTTTTCTTAAAGGCTTCCAAGTTTTCATTGGATGAAAACGAATACATAACATTCTTATACGTATAGGTTATGTTCTTATCTCCTTTAATTGCTTCATTGTTAAAATAAGCTACAACGTCATATCCTTCAGCAGCATATCCGTTTTTTAAATTTATATTCTCTTGGGCTTGTACTATCGTAAACAGTAGAATTGCAAAAAGGGTTATGACTGGCTTCAAGTTATTTTTTTATCTCTTTTTTTAGTCGAGTATTTAAAAGAATACTTACATAAATATTATAAAAAATTAGAAACTTGGGGGTAAGGAACTAGGGAGCTAATTAATAATGCAATACTGTCTTTTAGTATTATGGTAATGCTTATTAATATGGTTACCACTAAAATGGAAACAGAAATATTATTGTTCTTTATTTCTTTAAATTCATCTACACCTCTGGTAAGTATGGAGAAAAGAAAAAATACCGAAGTGTTTATCAGTACCGAAACTACAAAACCAATAAGTAAATAAAGTCCGGAGTAAAGAATAATAGTAGAGGTTTCCACAACCTCTATTTGTGTTGTTGAAAGCCTGATAATATTAGTAATAGAAGGTAAAATGGCACTTAATATGATACCAGTGGAAAGTATAACTCCAGAAGTGAATATCGTAAACGCAAGGTTGTTTCCTCTTAAATCGTGTTCTCTAAAAAACAGCCATTTTAGTATTTTATAAGTGGTATAAATAATGACCACAGTAATAAGGATCGATAAGATAATTTCGATTAAGGATAAGGTAAATAGTTTTGTGTTCATAATAATATTATTTACTTGTTAGTACTATATTCCAATGCGCAACATCGTCAAAACCTGGAGAGAGATAGCCCGGTTCAAAATATTTGGCGGTGGTTTCCCAAAGGGTATATTTTTTTCCTTTATAAATTTTATGCAATCCACTTGCTGGAAGGTTTATTCCGATAATGGAATGTCGATAAAAATTACTGTTTACAATTGCGACATCGTAATTAAAATAGTTTAAAATACTATAGATGATTACCGTTCTGGTATCGCAATCACCCTTTAAATTTTTAATAAAAGACACTGGGTTTTGGATGCCATATTTAATATTTCCGATACAGCATTCTGGGCAATCTTCTAAAACGTGTTTTGTGTTAGAATCATAATTTTCCGTAGGACATTCTTTTTGTAATACGAATGAATAAGGGATGTCTTGTATGCAACTTACCACCATTTCGGCAAATTCCATTTGGTTTAAATTTTTGTCTTGATTTATTTTAACAAACATCTCCATAATCAAGTCTAAACTTGGAGTATCTGTTTGTGAAATATAAGCGTAGAGTTCTCCCCAGAAATATTTTTCAGAACTAGGCTTATAGTTGTTTATGTGGTTTTTAAGACTGTGATAATCTTTCTCTCTAACACTAAGATTACCAATATAATTATTGCCGTAATTATCTCGCCAATTTCGATTACTTGTATATAAAACGATGGAGTCGTTTTCTTCTAATATTTTAATTTTTTCAGTTCTTTCTTCTTTGCTAATCGTGTTTTCATTTTTTGGGTTGAGGATGTTTAGAAAAAAGTAGAACACAAATTGCAATCCAAATAATAGGAAGTAAATTAAAAAACCCGATTTAATAAGGTTCTTAATAACCGCTTTATCAAAAACGTATTTTAAGAATATAATAGAAATTACAATTGCAATAATTCCCGAAATATTTACAGAGAATGGAAAGAGGATTCGAATAACAATAAAACTTAAAAAAGAGAATACTCCTAAAATGAAAAATGGAAGACAGCCTTTATTTTCTTTTTTAGTTGGAGACATTAAAATACCATTAAATTACATCCACGAATATCACTATCATCAAATCTACCTAAGATTTCGAAACTTTGGTCAATAGATTTCTTTCCAAGATCTTGCGTAGCAATAAAGGAACAGGAATATAAGTTTGCCAAATCGATTACATTTATTCCTCCAGTTTTTTCGTTAATATACGATTGTGCATCTTCAGTATCTCGGGTAATAATTTTCATCCAGGGAGGACAATTAAATATACCATTTCCTTTGGAATATGCCTGCGAAAGAAGTTCTGTCATTCCGTATTCGCTATAGATTTCATTAACTCCAAAGCCATTTTTTAATAAGGCATGAAGCTCTTCTTTAATCATTTCTTTTCTACGCCCTTTCATTCCGCCAGTTTCCATAATAATCGTGTTCTTTAACTGAAACTGTTTTTCTTCCATTAAATCTAAAAGGGCATAGGAAACTCCTAATAAAATAGTTTTTTGCTTGGTCTTTTCCAGAAATTCCAGTTTGTCAATTAGGTCTGAAGTATTATCAAGATAAAACCCACTATGAGAACTATTGCTTTGTTTAATAAGTTCATCCACCATAAATACTAAAGAGGAATTTCCTTGCTCTAAATAAGATGGTAATAATGCTAAAATGGTCATTTCTTCACTAGAACCGAAAAAGTATTCAAATGCTTTGAAAAAGCTTTCTTGGTAAAGAGATAGCTTTGCGATAAAATGTTTGCTTGTTGTAGTTCCGGTTGTTCCACTACTGCTAAACATCTTTTCACTAGTAAACGATTCAGGAATTATTTGATGACTTTTAAAAAATTGTATGGGTAAAAATGGTATGTCTTTTACATTAGTAATTTTAGAAGGGTCAATCTTTAATAAATCACAAAATTCTCGGTAAACTTTTACGTTTTTATATTGAAATTGAAATACCTCTAATGCAACAGTATTAAATTCTTCAGGTGAAGAAATCGCAAATATTTTCTTTTCTAAATTCACTTGATAAAAATAGATAAAAAAAGCTTCTGCAAAAACAGAAGCTTTCAATAAAATAATAAAAGGAGAATTTATTTCACCACTAATTTTTTAGTGCTAGAAACTCCATTCTGAGATATTTTCATAATATATACTCCACTTGTAAGATTAGAAATATCTACTCTTTCTGTAGTGATTGTTTCGATAGTTAGTTTTCCTAAAATATTATAAATAGCAATATGTTTATTACCACTTGAATGAGATGAGATGTTTACAAAACCATTTGCTGGGTTAGGAAAAACAGAAAAGAATTTATTATTATTTTCATCTAAACCTAAAATTCCTTCAAAATGAATATTGTCAAAAAAGAAAGCTTCATTAGCTGAATTACATCTTACTTCTATTACTAATTGATATATCGCGTTACTATCTAATTCTATTTCACCCCACTGCCATATTCCTTGAATCCCAAGGTCATTGATGTCTGATCCTGTTGAATTTAAAATATCGAGCTCAATACTATTAGTTAAATCCTTCACATAGATTCTAATTCTATCAGACCCACTTTCGTTTATAGTTCCATCTCCTTCAAATCCTTCATCTGCAATAAAATAGTTTAAAAAAATATGGCCAGGCCATTCAATAAATTCTACTTCATCAAATTCTAAAATAAAATTTCCATCCACATCACTAATTTTATATCCTTTGTCTCCATCTGGATAAGGGTTGTCTCCAGGAGGTGTGGAAGTTGTAACTCCTACGGAATCTCCATCTGTTAATCCAACACCTGGTGTGTCATAAGGAACATATGATGCAGTAAACCCTATTTCACCTCCAGTAGAAGTAAAGTTTACAAAAGGTTCTCCATCGTTGTTAATTAAATCATGAGCAACAGCTGGATCACCAGTATCCATATAATCTCCGCCAATTGCTTCAGGTTCTTCAAAACTTGTGCTTTCATCTTGAGCTATAGAAATAGCACTAATAAAAAGCATTACTAAAAAAGTAGCTTTTTTCATAATAAATGATTTTAAAAAAATTAGGGGGAGAAATATAAAGATACAACAAAATACTTAGTTTATAGCATGTTACTATATTGTTAACCTGTCTCTTATACACATCTGACGCTGCCGACGATCTACTCTGTGTAGA
>CAJXRD010000029.1 GCA_913058295.1 uncultured Flavobacteriales bacterium
GAGATGCTCAGGAGTCTCGTGGGCTCGGAGATGTGTATAAGAGACAGCTTATATTGTAATCTCTTTAAGCATCTTAGGATATTTAGCTTTTACCATATACAATTATGATAGTAGTAAAGGGCCTTCTTCAGAATCTTTAAGAGCAGCAGGTTTTTTTCTTCTATTATTTGTTCCAAAACTAGTGCTTATCTTTTTTATGTTAGGAGAGGATATTTTACGATTAAGCACAGGGGGATATCATTTTATCAGCAACACTTTTTTCGAAGGGAATACTGCACAGTATATGCCCGATCGTAGAAAATTTGTGAGTCAATTAGCATTGGGACTTGCAGCCATCCCTTTTACCTCTTTAGTTTATGGAATGTTTAAAGGTAAATATAACTTTAAAGTAATCACACATACTTTGTTTTTTGATGACCTGCCAGATGCTTTTGATGGATTTTCATTAACTCAAATTAGCGATATTCATTCTGGAAGTTTTGATAATCCTGAAAAAATTGAATATGCTATCGATTTAATAAATGAACAAAAAACAGATCTTATAGTGTTTACAGGCGATATTGTAAATACAAAAGCGGAAGAGATGGATCCTTGGATTAATAGCTTTAAACGAATTAGAACACCAAAGTTTGGGAAATATTCAGTGCTAGGGAATCATGATTATGGAGAGTATGTTACTTGGCCTACAGAAGAAGATAAGCTGAATAATTTCAATAATATTAAAGGGATTCATAAAAAAATAGATTTTAATTTAATGCTTAATGAAAGTGCTTTTATTGAAAAAGATGGAGAACGATTAGCTTTAATTGGAGTAGAAAATTGGGGTCATAATTTTAAGAAAGCAGGAGATTTACAAAAAGCATCTTCTATGGTTTCAGAAGAAGATTTTAAAATTTTACTGAGTCATGATCCAAGTCATTGGGAGCATGAGGTAAAATCACATAAAGATAAATATCATTTAACTTTAAGTGGACATACTCATGGATTTCAATTTGGTATCGAAATTCCTGGATTTTTTAAATGGAGCCCTGTTCAATATATGTATAAGCAATGGGCAGGAATTTATGAAGATATGGGTCAATTTATAAATGTAAATAGAGGATTTGGTTTTCATGCTTTTCCAGGAAGGGTTGGAATATGGCCCGAAATAACGGTGATAAAACTGAAGAAAAAGCCAAATACGGTTTAATGATTCGGAAACACTATATTTGTAATACAAAGTTTACCAATATTATTAGAAATTATGTCAAAATTTGGAGAATTAATTGAAGCTCAAGTTCCTGTTCTTTTAGATTTTTATGCAGAATGGGATGAAGCTTGTACAGGAATGCACCCGGTTTTACGCGATGTTGCAGCAGCTTTAGGAGATAAAGCAAGAGTGATTAAAATTGATGTAGAGAAAAATCAAGAACTTTCTGATGCCCTACGTGTAAAAGGATTGCCAACTCTAATGATCTACAAAGAAGGTGAAATGAAATGGCGCCAAAGTGGAGAACAAGATGCCAATACTCTTATTGGTTTGGTTAATGAGTACGTTTAATTAGTAGTCGAAGTCTTTTCAAAAGCAACTTTTACTTTTTTAGTCTTTCTAATTCCTAGGAAAAATATATCTTATTATTTATTTAGTTATAAAACTGACCTTAAATATTCATTCTATTTTTAGTTTGTAGGTATTTTAATACAATATCTTAAAGGTTAATCCAGAAAACATAAATGATTCTCGACATACAAAATTGATTTATTTTTCTCTTAGCAAAAGGATTTATTTTGGAATAAAACTAAATATTTTAAATAGAGGATTTAGAATAATATTTGATAGTTAATATAACGAATTCTCAATAGTTTTTAAAAAAGATTAATATATCTTATATATATTCCCAAAAAATTATATATTCACCAAAAAATAATTAAAAAAAGTATTAAATATGAAGAAAATTACATTTTTATTGATGGGATTAATGATTGGCTTTTCCGCCTTTTCACAAACCCAAAGAGCAACTGAAATTTTTAGCGAAGATTTTTCAAATGGAGTGCCGCCTGCAGGCTGGACCATAGATGCTTTACCAGCACAGTGGTCTCAATCTTCTAGTGAAAATGCTGGTGGTTCTGCACCCGAAGCAAAATTAACCTATACTAATGGTACTCATACCACTAGATTAATTTCTCCAGAAGCAGATTTAACTGGAGTTTCAGATGTATTGTTTTCATTTAAACACTTTTTAAATGACTATTCAGGAGCAGGATATTCTATTGGAGTTTCAACTCGATCTGGAGGAGGAGCTTGGACAGATGTTTGGACAGTTAACCCTACAGGAGATATTGGTCCAGTTGGACAAGATATATTAATTTCTGGAGGAGATGTTGGTGCATCAGATTTCCAGATTTGTATATTTTTATCGGGAAATATGTTTAATTTTGATTATTGGTATATTGATGATGTTGTTTTATTAGAGCCAGATAATAATGATGTAACGATGAGTTCAATTAATGTTCCAGCTTTTGCTGAAGCAGGTGATATCGATATCAACTGTACAATCAAAAATGCTGGCTTATCCGATGTTGATTCAGTAGATTTAAACTACCAAATAAATGGTGGAACTGTAATTACAGAAAATATTGCTGGATTAAACTTAGGAACTACAGAAACTTTATCTCATACTTTTGCAACTCCATGGGCTGGAACGCCTGGAGATTATACATTGGATGTATGGGTTTCTAACTATAATGGAGGTGGAGATGACGATGATACTAGTAATGATTTAAAATCAATGGATTTAAGTGTTGCTACACAATCTACACAAAGCTTGCCATTTTTCGAATCTTTTACAAGTTCTACTTGTGGTCCTTGTGCTCCTTTTAATACTAATGTATTTAATCCTTTTATGGATAGTCATCCAGACGATATTGCTGTGCTTAAATACCAAATGTCTTGGCCAGCACCAGGAGATCCATATTATACAGATGAAGGTGGTGTTAGAAGAGGTTATTATGGAGTAAGTTTTGTTCCAGATTTATATACTGGTGGTAATCAAACTGCTACAAATTCTAGTGCAGTAAACTCTGCTTATGATTATGAAACTAGCAAACCTGCATTTTTTGAAATGACATCTTCCCTTTCAGTTTCTGGAGATAATGTATATGTAGATGTGAATATTATGCCTTTTATTTCTGTTGATATGAAAGTAAATATTGCTGTTGTGGAAGTTGAAACTACTGAAAACACAGGAAATAATGGAGAAACTTCTTTTGAACATGTAATGATGAAAATGCTTCCAGATGCTGATGGTACTGCTGTTAGTTTTGAAGCAGGAACCAATACAGAAATAAACGAAATGTTCGATATGTCTTCTACTAACGTTGAAGATATGGACGATTTAATGGTTGTAGTTTTTGTTCAAGATGACGCTACCAAACAAATAATGCAAGCCACATTTGCTCTAGGGCAACCTTTAGGTTTAGATGATGAAAATTTGCAAAATGTTGGGATGTATCCTAATCCTTCAAACGGACAATTAAACATTTCTACAGATAGGGAATTACAAGTTACTATTCACGATATTTTAGGAAAAAAAGTATTTTCTAAAGATGGGATAAACACAGAAATTTTAGATGTTTCTCATTTAAATAATGGAATGTATTTAGTAAATATTTCTGATGGAACTAGTATGACAAGTAAAAAGCTTATTATCAATAAATAATAGGTTAATTAGCTCAATATTTTAATCTGAAATGTGCAAGGATTTTTGCTTTAATAAGCTTTAATTTTTGCACATTTCCATTTTTGGTTCCTTATGAAATCTAAAACTTTAGGAAGAACATACCTTAGTTTTTCTTCGGACTTTAAACTATCATGAAAAACTACAATACTTCCGACTTGGATGTTTTTTAAAACATTTTCAAGACATTTTTCTTTTGAAATTTGGGCATCAAAATCTGCACTTAATACATCCCACATAATTATTTTGTATCCTTTTTTTTGAAGGATATTAGATTGCATTGAAGTTAGTTTGCCAAAGGGTGGACGGAATAAATTAGTGATTATCGATTTGTGATTAACGCTTTTTGAAGTGTCATTGTGAAACTGTTTTAAAGCATCATCAAACATTTTACAATTAGTTATATAATCTTCAGTCTTAGTTTTCCAAGCATTTAAATGATGATAGGTATGGTTGCCAAAAGAATGTCCTTCAGAAATAATTCTTTTAAATACATTTAGGTGTTTATTAATATTATCTCCAATACAGAAAAAAGTAGCTTTGGCATTATATTCTTTTAAAAGATCTAAAACCCATGGAGTCACTTGTGGAATAGGACCGTCATCGAAAGTTAAATATACTTTGTTTTCATGATAAGGAAACACCCAAGTTCGTTTCGGAAATAACCGTTGGACAAACTTGGGTGTTTTTACTAAATATGGTTTCACAACACCTTTAGTTTAATGAATCTTCATCAACTGGAGGAATAGTGTCTAATAGAGTTTCCTGTAAATCCTCGCCAAGTAATTCGTTTTCGGCTTCTAATAAATCATTTTCAGAAGGAGAGAAGTTAAAAAGACGTAAATATTCATTAAAGATATCTGCTTCTATCATGGTGTATTCTTTTTCTTCAAAGATTACCATGACATCTATCAATCCTCTATATCTTCCTAAGTCACTATAAATTTCATCGCCTAAGGCTTCTTGTTGTCTATAGGATAATCCACTATAATAAGTAAGATGCTCTTGATAATGTTTCACTACAGAATTATAAACTTCTCTTGCTTTGTCTTTGTTTTCTATTTGATAATAACCCAAAATAAAAGGTTCTAATAGAGAGTAAAATTCAAACTTGTCAACTGGCATTTTTTCCATAGCCAAATCAAGGATAGTCTCTGCTTTTTCAAACTTTTCTTCTTGGATTAGAGCCTCTGCTAAACGAGATAAATTACTACGATAAGTAATCCCGTTTCTACGAGTTTCTACATCGTGATAAATGTCTGGGTCACCACTATTTCCCCAATCCCATTTCATCACAATATCATACATTTTATCGCTATCAATTCTTCCCATATCAAAAGGATTTCCTTCTTCAAGAGGGGTGTGTATGGGAACTAATTTGTAAACTACTCCTTCTAACTGAAGGTATTCTTTCATCCAGATATAATCATCATCTCCAAAAGCACCACCACTAAAATAGATTGGGCGTTCCCAATTGTTATTTGCGATAACATCGAGCATCATCATTCTATTTTTATAGATAATATTCCCTTTTAATTCAATGTCTATATAAGGAACAATTTTGTCAGCATCTTTTGGATCTACAATCCCATTTCTTAAAACCGCCTCTTTATCTACAGGGATTCTAATTATTTTTGAAGGAAAGGTGTTTGCAAATTTTCTACTTTCTAACTCCACCATGGTATTTGGACTATCATCTGCAACCCAATCCATCCATCTATTAATATCTATAGTATCCTTTCTTGTTTTTTGAAAGAAAATAAAGTCTCTAGAGCCGTATTTGTATTTGTCATGAGTTAATTGTGAAGGAATAGGGTCGCTAGAAAAAGCTTTCTTTTTCATGTCGTCTATATACCAATCTGTTTGAAATAAACTAGTATTAACAACCCTAACATCTTGACGATAGCCTTCAATTCCTTGGGCATACCATAATGCAAATGTGTCATTATCACCAATAGTAAATATGATGGAATTTTCATCGCAGGAATCTAAATACATTTTTGCCATAGACTGCGCAGTATATCTATTGGAGCGATCGTGATCGTCCCAGTTTTGAGATACTAATAGAACAGGAACTGCAAGTGCAGTAACCGTTAAAACAATAGGTATGGCAAGTTTGGGTTTTAGATAGTCTTTAACTACTTCAAATAAGGCATAAACGCCAAAGCCTATCCACATGGCAAATACATAAAAAGAACCTACCAATGCATAATCTCTTTCCCGAGGTTCAAAAGGTCTTTCATTTAAATATACTTTTAAGGCTAAGCCAGTAAATAGGAAGAAAATTAATAATACCCAAAAACTTTTATTATCGTTTTTATAATGAAAAACCAAACCTAATATCCCCAATAATAAGGGAAGCATAAAGTAGGTGTTTCTGGCTTTATTATTTAGTGCATCACTTGGTAAGTTTTGCTGTGAGCCCAAACGCATTTCGTCTAAAAAGGTAATGCCGGTTAACCAATTTCCGTGGACATCTGTTAACTCCCCTTGTTTATCATCTTGTCTTCCACTAAAATTCCACATAAAATAACGCCAATACATATATCCAAATTGATACTCAAACATGTAAGATATGTTTTGCCAGAATGAAGGTTTTTCAATATCTAGAAAGGGACCAAAATCCCGTAAGAAATTATCAAATTCCTCAGACCCTATTTTGCCTTGTGCGATATCACTATTAAAGCCACTAACTATTTCAACAAGTTGGGCTTCGCCAATATATTCTCTTTTTATGGTAAAATTAAGACCGTCGGTAAATTCTAAATAATTTGTATTGTGTTCGATACTCCACATCCTTGGGAAGAACCCTTTTTGAGCATCATCGGTGTTTTGTGATGCGTTTACATAATCATTTACGATAATGTATTTGCCGGTATTTTTGTCTTTTTCAAACTTTGGTTTATCATTCTTATATGGACTTTTAGGGTCTAAACCTACATAGGTTTCCGTAAATGATGGTCCATAAAACAAATGTGTTTCTGGGTATTGTTCTCTATTATAATATGCTAAAAGTTCCCGAGCGTTATTAGGATTATTTTCATTAATCATAGTCCCGGCATTTGCTCTTACTGGAAGCATCACCCAGCTAGAAAATCCTATAAATATGAAAAGAATAGAAAGTAAAAGGGTATTTAACTGAACAAAGTTTTTACTGCGAGTGTATCGTAATAAATAATAAAATAATGCGATAAATAGTAAGCCAGCAATGATTGTCCCAGAATTAAAAGGAAGACCTATACTGTTCACAAAAAATATTTCCGAAGCACTAAAAAATCGAAGTGTCATTGGAAGTAAAAGCTTGAAAATAAATAATAAGATGGCAACCATCACCACATTGGCAACGATAAAGTTTTTGACAGTTACTTTTTTATAGTTTTTAAAGAAATACAAGAACCCCATAGCAGGTATGGTAAGTAAACCCATAAAGTGTACTCCAAAAGAAAGACCTATAACAAAAGCAATTAATATTACCCATCGATCTCCTCTGGGCTGGTCCATGTCTCTTTCCCATCGTAATGCCAGGTAAAAAAGAATCGACATAATTAATGCGGCCATGGCATATACTTCTGCTTCAACAGCATTGAACCAAAAACTATCTGTAAATGCAAAAGCTAAAGCCCCAATAGCTGCAGACCCTAAAATAGCAATAGAATTGTCATTGTTGATTTTAGAATTCTTGGATACAATATTGGTTAATAACATCGTTAGAGACCAAAACATAAAAAGTATGGTAAAGGCACTTGCAAAAACAGACATTAGGTTAATGGTTAGTGCAATATTTGAAGCTTCCATTGCAAAAATGGAGAAAAATGCTCCGAGTAATTGGTATAGAGGTGCGCCAGGAGGATGTCCCACTTCTAGATTACTGGATGTAGTAATATATTCACCTGCATCCCAAAAACTAGCTGTAGGTTCAACGGTTAGCCAATAAGTAATTAGAGATATGGCAAACACTACCCATCCTAAAATATTATTCCATTTTTTGAAGTTAAAGGAACCCATAAAAGTATATCATTTTGATTGCGGCGAATTTACTAATAATAATTAAGGTAGGTTCTAAAAATTCATTCGCATCAAAATTTTCAGAGCTTTTCAGAGACAATAATATTTTTCGAAGTACTATCGAGATAATAAAAGAAAAATGGAAGCGGTATATGGAAAACTCTGGAAACCCTATAGGAACAAATAGAACAAACAATCTGTTTTGTTATAATTTTATTCAATAACTAAGGCTATTCAAAAAATTAATGTCTCACATCATATTTGTTTTATTTGTTTTTTTAAAGAAATGAATTTTAGAACATGCCTTATGCCCAGAGTTAAAAATAGGATAACGAAAAATATTATATTAATATTTTGTATAAAAAATTTGTACAAGAGAAAGATTGTGTTAAATTTGCATCCGCATTACGGTATTGGCCCATGGTGTAACTGGCAACACATCTGTTTTTGGTACAGAAGAGTCTAGGTTCGAGCCCTAGTGGGCCAACAAAAAAAGCCCTATTCAATTTTAGAATAGGGCTTTTTTATTTTTATAAAGTATTTAAATTTTAAAAGTAATCACGGGTCTATTGGCGTGATTCACTAAATCTTCACTTATACTACCATTGAAAAAATGTGCGATTCCTTGTCTTCCATGAGTACACATACCAATAAGACTCGCGTCGTTTTCCTTTGCATAATTTAGTATGCCCTTTTCTACAGAAGTATCGTTATAAATATTAAGTGTATAATTTTCAGTATTCATTTCTTTTATAAACTCAGTCATTTTGTTATTTGCCTCGGTAGTAGTAATAAAGTTTCCAGGGGTATTAACATATAATAAATTCATTTGAGCATTTACATCTTTAGCGAATTTTTGAGCTTCCTTAAATGAATCTCTGCTGTTTTCAGAAAAATCTGTAGCATATACAAAATTGGTAATGTTAAAGTCTTCGTGTTCATTTTTTATAACTAATACAGGAACTTTAGAAGTCCGAACTACTTTTTCGGTATTGCTCCCTATAAACATTTCTTTAAATCCACTAATTCCATGAGATCCCATAACCACTAAATCGATTTCTTTATTTAGAGCAACTTCATTTATATCATCATAAACTTCTCCATGACCTATTGCTTCATGAATTTCTAAATCTTCTAAATATGGTTTTTCCAATAATTCTTCAAAATGCTTTTCAGCTAATTTAATAAAGAAGAGTGATTCTGGCATTCCTCCCGAATCTCCTGCAGAAGATAGGTGTAAGGGCATTTCTAAAGAGTGTATCAAATAGATTTCGCTATTGTTTTTTTCTGCAATTTGTACAGCAACCTTTAGGGCATTTTCAGCTTGAATAGAAAAATCTGTGGGAACTAAAATACGTTTCATAAGTTTGGTTTTTTTGGACTAGTTTTCAAGTTTTAATTTACAAAATTAATTGGAAAGATAAAAGGTTTTTTTAAAATGTAAAAATGTACTATATTTGCACCGAATTATGATACGAAACTAGCTGAGGGGACCTAAAAGTCCCCTCTTTTTATAGTATAAATTGATGCGAGAAAAAGTAACAGAATTATTAAATAGAGCCTTAGACAACAATAAATCGTTGTTTTTAATAGATTTTACAATTACAGAAGGGAATCAAATTCACATTATAATAGATGGGGATCATGGCGTTACTGTTAATGATTGTATTGCTGTAAGTCGTGAGATTGAACATAATATAGATAGAGAAGAAATAGATTTTTCTTTAGAGGTAGCATCTGCAGGTGTTTCGGAATCCTTGATTAATACACGTCAGTATATTAAGAATTTAGGAAGAAGTCTTGCGGTTAAAACCAAAACAGGGGAGTCTATAGAGGGGAATCTTGTAAAAGCAGATTCTAAAGAAATAGTATTACAATGGAAGGCACGTGAGCCTAAACCAATTGGTAAAGGTAAAGTCACAGTACAAAAAGAATTAGTACTGGACTATAAAGATATTGTTGAAGCAAAAGTTATGGTAACATTTAATTAACAGAATATGGAGAATTTAGCGTTAATTGATTCTTTTTCAGAATTTAAAGATGATAAGCTGATTGATAGAGTAACGCTTATGGCGATACTTGAAGACGTTTTTAGAAACGCATTAAAAAGAAAATTTGGTGATGATGATAATTTTGATATTATTATCAATCCAGATAAAGGGGATTTAGAGATTTGGAGAAATCGAGTTGTGGTTCCTGATGGCGAAGTAGAAGAACCTAACCAAGAAATATCTTTAGAGGAAGCGCAAAAAATTGAATCTGATTACGAAGTTGGAGAAGATGTTGCTGAAGAGGTTAAATTGATAGATTTGGGAAGAAGATCTATTTTGGCCTTAAGACAAAATCTAATTGCAAAAATACACGAACACGACAATACTAATATTTATAAGTATTTTAAAGAATTAGAAGGCGAAATTTACACGGCTGAGGTTCATCATATTCGTCATCGCGCTATCATTTTATTAGATGATGACGGGAATGAGCTTATTTTACCAAAAGAAAAACAAATACCTTCAGATTTTTTCAGAAAAGGAGATAACGTTAGAGGGATTATTGAAAGTGTAGAGCTTAAGGGAAACAAACCTTCAATAGTAATGTCTAGAGCTAATCCTGTGTTTTTAGAGAAATTATTTGAGCAGGAAATTCCTGAAGTTTTTGATGGATTAATCACCGTTAAAAAAGTAGTAAGAATCCCAGGTGAAAAAGCAAAAGTAGCTGTAGATTCCTATGATGACCGTATCGATCCAGTAGGAGCATGTGTTGGAATGAAAGGATCACGTATACATGGTATCGTTCGTGAATTGGGTAATGAGAACATAGATGTAATTAACTATACCACTAACCTGCCATTATTTATTACAAGAGCGTTAAGTCCGGCAAGAGTTACTTCTATTAAATTAGATGAAGAAAATAAAAGAGCAGAAGTAATATTAAAGCCAGAAGAAGTTTCTAAAGCTATTGGTCGTGGAGGACATAATATTCGTCTAGCAGGATACTTAACAGGATACGAAATTGATGTGCTTCGTGAAGGTGCAGAAGAAGATGTAGAACTTTCGGAATTTAAAGATGAAATTGAAGGGTGGATAATCAAAGAATTTGAAAAAATTGGATTGGATACTGCAAAAAGTATTTTGGAGAATGACCTTAAAGAATTGGTTAAAAGAACCGATTTAGAAGAGGAAACGATTCAAGAAGTAATAAATATATTAAAAGAAGAATTTGAAGATTAGTAGTTAGAAGTAACTACTTTTACTCAAAAATAATAGAAATAAACAGGAGAAAGCATTTTTATGGCTGAAGCAAAAACAATGAGACTTAATAAAGTTTTACGCGAGTTTAACATATCGTTAGATCGCGCAGTAGAATTTTTAAGTTCCAAAGGGCACGAGGTGGAGTCTCGTCCTACTACTAAAATTACAGGTGAAGAATACCAAGTTTTGTTTGATGAATTTCAAACAGATAAAAGTAAAAAGGTAGCTTCTAAGGAAGTTGGTGATGAAAAAAGAAAAGAAAAAGAGGAACTTAGGCTTGCTTATGAAAAAGAGCATGAAGAGAAGCTGAAAAGAGAAAGCTCTAGAGTTATTAAAGCCGAAGTAAAATTAGATGGGCCAAAAACTCTTGGAAAAATAGATTTAGATTCTAAGAAGCCAGTTGAAGAGAAAAAAGAAGAGGTTAAAGAAACTTCTGTTGAAGAAGAAGTAAAAGCTCCTGTTGAAAAAGAAACTCCTTCGAAAGTTACTCCTACAAAAGAAGAAGTAAAAACTCCTGTTGAAAAAGAAACTCCTGTAAAAGAAACTTCTTCAAAAGAGACTCCAGCCAAAGAAGATTCTAAGAAAGAAACTCTAATAAAAGAAGCTCCTAAGAAAGATGTTGTTGAGAAAGTGGTTGAAGAGAAAAAAGCTCCTGTTAAAGAAAAGGTAACTTCAAAAGAAAAGCCAGTAAAATTTACTATTAAGACTCCTGAAAAAATAGTTCCAAAGGCTAAAATAGAGCAAAAGAAGAAAGAAAGTAAAGAAGAAGAAATTAAAGTGCCAGAAAAGGTAGAGACCAAATACAAAAAATTAGATGGTCCAAAAATTACTGGTGAAAAAATAGATCTTTCTCAGTTTAAGAAACCGGAAAAGAAAAAGAAGGAAGTTAAGGTAGATCCAAATAAAGAAAAACGTAGTAAAAGACGTAGAATAAGTAAAGGCCCTGCTAAAGGAAGTCCTCGCGGTGGTGCTAGTTCTCAAAACAAAGGACGTAAACGTACTACGCCTGTTCTTAAAGAAGAGCCTAGCGAAGCTGATGTACAAAAGCAAGTAAGAGAGACTTTAGAAAAACTACAAGGAAAATCTTCTAAAGGTAAGGGGGCTAAATATCGTAAAGAGAAAAGGGATACCCATCGTCAAAAAACAGAAGATGATTTGGCATTGCAAGATGCTGAAAGCAAATTACTAAAAGTAACAGAATTTGTTACTGTTAGTGAAGTTGCAACCATGATGGAGGTTTCAGTTACACAAATTATTTCTGCTTGTATGTCACTTGGAATGATGGTGACAATGAATCAGAGATTAGATGCTGAAACACTTACAATTGTTGCAGATGAATTTGATTATGAAGTTGAATTTATCAATGCAGATATTGAAGAATCTATTCAAGAAGTAGAAGATGCACCAGAAGACTTAAAGTTAAGAGCTCCAATTGTTACTGTAATGGGGCATGTGGATCACGGTAAAACTTCATTATTAGATTTTATTCGAAAAGAAAATGTTATCGCCGGAGAAGCTGGAGGAATTACACAACATATAGGTGCGTATAATGTACAGTTAGAAGACGGACAAAATATTACATTCTTGGATACCCCAGGTCACGAAGCCTTTACAGCTATGCGTGCAAGAGGGGCACAAGTAACCGATTTAGCGATTATTGTAATTGCAGCAGATGATGATATTATGCCTCAAACTAAAGAAGCAATAAGTCATGCTCAAGCAGCAGGAGTGCCTATCGTTTTTGCAATAAATAAAATTGATAGACCAGCAGCAAACCCTGAAAAGATAAAAGAAGCTTTAGCACAAATGAATCTTCTTGTTGAAGATTGGGGTGGTAAAATACAATCTCATGATATTTCTGCTAAAACAGGAGAAGGAATTAGTGAGCTTTTAGAAAAAGTATTATTAGAAGCAGAACTATTAGAACTTAAAGCAAATCCAGATAAAGTTGCAAATGGTTCTGTTGTGGAAGCATTTTTAGATAAAGGAAGAGGATATGTTTCAACTATTTTAGTGCAAGGTGGTACTTTAAAAGTTGGAGATTATATGCTTGCTGGACAACATAGTGGTAAAGTAAAAGTGATGCATGACGAAAGAGGACGTAAAATTAAAGAAGCAGGACCAGCAATGCCAGTTTCTATTTTAGGTTTAGATGGAGCGCCACAAGCAGGAGATAAATTTAATGTCTTTAAAGATGAGCGAGAAGCTAAAGCAATCGCAACAAAACGGACACAATTACAAAGAGAACAATCTGTTAGAACACAACGACATATTACTCTAGATGAAATTGGAAGACGTATTGCTTTAGGAGACTTTAAAGAATTAAATATAATTCTAAAAGGGGATGTTGATGGTTCTGTGGAAGCGTTAACAGATTCTTTCTTAAAACTTTCTACTGAAGAAATACAAATAAACATTATACATAAAGGAGTTGGTGCTATTACTGAAAGTGATGTGTTATTAGCTTCTGCATCAGATGCAATCATTATTGGGTTTAATGTGCGACCTATGGGTAAAGCACGACAGATAGCGGATAAAGAAGAAATTGATATTAGAATGTATTCTATTATCTATGCAGCTATTAATGACCTTAAAGATGCAATGGAAGGTATGCTTTCTCCAGTAATGAAAGAAGAAATTTCAGGTACTGCAGAAATACGTGAAACTTTTAAAATATCTAAAGTTGGAACTATTGCTGGTTGTATGGTGTTAAGTGGTAAAATAATTAGAGACTCTGGAATTCGTTTAATAAGAGAAGGTGTAGTAGTTTATACCGGTGAGCTTTCTTCATTAAAACGATTTAAAGATGATGCTAAAGAAGTAGCAAAAGGATATGATTGTGGTATGCAAGTTAAAAACTACAATGATATTAAGGAAGGCGATATTATAGAGTCCTTTAGAGAAGTAGCTATTAAGAAAAAACTGAAATAGTATATTAATATAGAATAAAAAAACGGCTTTTATAGCCGTTTTTTTTATGCCTTTTTTTAAGGAAATAGAATTAGCTAATATTTTTTTATTAGTATGAGTATTATCATATTTTATTAGCCAAACAAAGAATAATTTTACAGTATTAAATTTTTAGATAGCGACATATATTAATTTTTAAAGTATAGAATTTTTAACATTAGTTTAATTAAATCAGACAGTTATGAGAAATTATTTTTTAACAATTTGTTTTTTATTTGCAAGTCTTACCATTTTTGCCCAAGCAGGACACATAATGCAAGGAGTTGGGGCAGTAAATATGTCTATGGGAGGAGCTGCAACTGCACAGCCATTGGATATAAATGGTGCTATGCAATGGAATCCTGCAACGCTTTCTGAGTTTGACGGGAAAATATTATCTTTTAATATTGGAGCATTCTTTTCTTCACCTGAATTAAGTTCTTCTCTGCCAGAAGGGGCTATGGGACCAGGTTCACCTGGTGTAAGTGGAGTTACTGAAGATGATCGAGGAACATCTGCAATGCCTTCATTGGCTTTTCTTTGGGGGAAAGAAGGAAGTAAACATACTTTTGGAGTTTCTGCTTTTGGTATTAGTGGTTTTGGTGTTACATTTAATGAAGAAACCAATTTGCCATTTGATGGAGAAGGAAATCCAAACCCAAATTGGGATCCAAATAATTCTAATCCTATTAATTATCCCCAAGCATTTGGTGGATTTGGACATATAGAATCTGATTATATGTTACTTCAAATTGGATTAAGTTATGCTTTTGAAATATCAGATCAATTTTCTATAGGGATACAACCTAATTTCAACTATGCATCCTTAGAGTTAGCTCCTAATCCAGTTTCAGCACCAGATTTTCCACCTCCGTTTGGAACAGGAAAAGGGTATCCTACAACAGATAAAGCATCAGCTTTTGGTTATGGTGGACAAGTTGGAGTCTTTTACGATTCTGGAGGTGTATTGAAGTTAGGCGCTTCTTATAAGTCTAAACAATATTTTGGAGATTTTGATTTCGATCAAAACTATGTGGATGGCACAGATGCCCCAAATGTTAAGTTTAATATGAATTACCCAGCTATTTACTCTGTTGGTTTGGGCTTATCTGGAGGAAAGTTTGATTTTGCTTTAGATTATAGATATGTTGATTATGAAAACACCGAAGGATTTGAAGAAAGCGGTTGGCAAATTGCAACAAGTGGACCTGCTCAAGGATTTCCTACCGGAGCTGTAAATGGGTTTGGGTGGAAAAGCATGTCAATTCTTTCTGTAGGTTTACAATATCAAGCAACAGAGAAGCTGCCAATACGAGTAGGGTATACTTATAGTTCTAATCCTATAGAGGATGAACTAGCGTTTTATTCCATTCCGGCTACAGCAGTTATTGAAAATGCTGCGCAAATTGGCTTTAGTTATATCATAAATAATAAGATAGATGTAAGTGCTGTATATCACTATGGATTTAGAGGAAATGGTGCTTCTGGGAATTTATTAAATCCTCAAATGATAACTCCAGACAATCCTTTAGGTAAAGTGCCAGGGACATCTGTATCTTATGACATGTCAACATCAATGATTCAATTTGGAATTAATTATAGTTTTGGGAACAGCAATACTGAAACTCCAGAACCAGTAGAATAAGCTTTGTTTCAGAAACAAAATAAAAGTCCCTTTTCTCTCTAATATTAAGAGTTGAAAAGGGACTTTTCTTTATCAAGATTTTTTTAATCTCTACCTGGCTTTAAAATAAATGCAGCAGGAAATTTCTCTTTTATTTCTAATCTAGCTCGATCTGCTTCTAGTCTTGTACTATAACTTCCTACCCAAACCTTGTAATTAGGTGTTTCATATTCTATAGAAGCTGGCCATGTTTGAAAACTATTTCTATATTCTTTTATAATAGAATTCGCTTTTGATAATTCACCATAATACAATTGGATTGTAAATCCTACAGCTAATTTATTATCTTTTTCTAAATTCTTTTTTAAGTTTAGTATTTGAGGGACTTTGTCATCTTCATTTATAGTAATTGCCGCCTCTTGTGCTTGTACATTCAATGAAATAACAGTAATAAGGATACTGAAAATGATTGCTTTATAAGAAAATGAAACTTTCATATATTGTTTTATGGGTACAAATGTAATATATATAAACTCTTAATTAATCAAATATATTATTTAGATTAATTATAAATTAGAAATTAACACTTTATTAGAATTTCTAAAATCGAAGGAATATATTACTTTCGTGCCTTTAATAGAAGGGTGTAAATGTCTTTAAGACTATTTGCTTGTAAATGAGTAAATTACGCATTTCTTTTGACAATAAATTTTAACCATAAGTATGAAAAAGGTGAACTACCGAAATTTATCCTCACAATTGTCAATTTTATCGTTGGCGATATTGCTAGCTTTTTCAACTTTCACATTTGCTCAAGAAAGCGGAGATGTGGTAGCTGGAGAGTCTTTGTTTAAAGCAAATTGTGCTGCTTGTCATAAATTAGACAAAAAAGGAGTTGGACCTGCGCTTAGAGGTGTTGCAGATAAATATGATCGTGATTGGCTTTATAAGTGGATTAAAGATAGTCAGGGATTAATAAAGTCTGGCGATTCTAAAGCAGCAACAATTTTTGCAGAAAATAATAATTCTGTAATGACTTCCTTTCCTGGTTTATCCAATGAAGATATTGATAATATTTTAGCTTACTCTAGTCAGCCAAAACCTGCTCCTAAAGTACCAGCAACTGTTTCGGTTGCAGATAATGGTGATAATGGTATAAATCAGAATATAATTATTGGAGCTCTAGCTTTAGTGTTTCTGTTGCTAGTGATCATGTTTTATTTGGTTTCTAAGACATTAAAAAATTTAAAAATTGCATCAGGCCAAGAAATTGAAAGCGAATCACGTCTTCCATTATGGAAAGCTTTTGTTCAGAATCAATTTTTAATGTTGGTTTCTTCTATATTTATGCTTTTAGTTGCTGCATATTTTATGTTTGGATTCTTTATGCAAATAGGCATTGACCAAGGATATGCACCAGTACAACCGATTCATTATTCTCATAAGATTCACGCAGGAGACAATAAGATCGACTGTAATTACTGTCATTCTTCAGCTAGAAAAAGTAAAACCTCTGGAATTCCATCTTTAAATGTTTGTATGAATTGTCATAAAAACATTTCAGAATATACGGGTCCAGAAGATTTAGCTAAGGGATATACCACAGAATTCTATAACGATCAAATTGCAAAATTATACGATGCGGTAGGTTGGGATGTAGACGATCAATCTTATACAGGAGAAGAAAAACCAGTAAAATGGATTCGTATTCATAATTTACCAGACTTTGTATATTTTAACCATTCACAGCATGTTACTGTAGCTGGTGTTGAATGTCAGACTTGTCATGGTCCTGTAGAGGAAATGGAGATTTTGGAACAGCATTCTCCACTAACCATGCGCTGGTGTATAGACTGTCATAAAGAAACAAATGTTGATATTAAAGGCAATGATTACTACGAAAAAATTCATAAAGAACTCTCAAAGAAATATGGTGTAGAACGAGTAACGGCTGCAGATATGGGAGGAAGAGAATGTGGTAAATGTCACTATTAAGAGTATAAAAATTAAAAAATAATAAATGGCATCAAACAAGAAATACTGGAAAAGTGTTGAAGAACTAGACGAAAATAGTTCAATTGTTAAGTCACTGCAACAAAATGAATTTGTTGAAGCAATACCTGTTGATGAATTTTTAGGAGATAAAGAAACTCTAGAAAATTCTTCAACTACTCGTCGAGATTTCCTTAAATATGTTGGATTTTCAACCGCTGCAGCTTCTTTAGTTGCTTGTGAGGGTCCTATAAGAAAATCTATTCCTTATGTTGTACAACCAGATGAAATAATTGCTGGTAAAGCAAATTATTATGCTTCTACTATAGCGGATGGATTCGATTTTGCTAATATACTTGTAAAAACTAGAGAAGGTCGTCCTATTAAAATAGAACGAAACTTGCTTTCTGAAAATAACGGAAGTGTTAATGCAAGAGTTCATGCATCTGTTTTATCATTATATGATGCAAACAGATTACAAGCTCCTTCTATAGATGGTGAAGATGTTTCTTGGGAAGATTTTGAATCTGCTCTTTCTGCTAAGTTAAATGAAAATAGCGGTGAAGAGATTGTTTTGTTGACTCAAACATTCGCAAGTCCTTCAACTTCAAAATTAATAAAAGAATTTACTACAAAGTATTCTAATGTACGTCATGTAATTTACGATACGGTTTCTTCTTCAGAAGCATTGGATGCTTTTAATACAAAATATGGAGTTCGTGCTCTAGCAGATTACGATTTTTCAAATGCTGAAGTTATTGTATCTGTAGGTGCTGATTTCTTAGGAGACTGGCAAGGTGGAGGATATGAATCTTCTTATTCAAAAGGGCGTATTCCAAGTGAAGGAAAAATGTCTCGTCATTATCAGTTTGAAGCAAATATGTCTCTTTCTGGTGCAAATTCAGACAAGCGTGTACCAGCAACTCCATCTCAGCAATTACAAATTTTAAATGCTTTAACAGGTGGTAGTGTGTCAGGTCTCCCTGAAAATATTGCAAATACTGTTTCAAAAGCAAAAACAGCATTACAAAAAGCTGGAAACAAAGGTGTGATTATAACTGGCTTACCAGATGTAAGTGCACAAGCTAAAGTACTTACCTATAATGAAGGTGTTGCGAGTGTTGTTATGGATACTGCAAAACCAAAAATGATCCGTAAAGGAAATACTGCTGAAGTAATGAGCGTTTTAAATGGCGTTATTTCAGGAAGTATTAAAGGATTGATAACAGTAGGAGTTGATCCGGTTTATTCTTTTCCAAATAATATAGAATTTGTTGAGGCTTATTCTAATTTAGATGTAAAAGTTGCCTTCACAATGAAAGAAGATGCAACTGCAGAATTAGCTGAATTTGTTGCTGCTACTCCGCATTACTTAGAGTCTTGGGGAGATACACAAATTAAAAAAGGAACATTTGGTTTAATGCAACCTACAATTCGTCCTTTATTTGACACAAAACAATTTCAGGATTGCCTTTTAGTATTAATTGGTAATTCAAAAACATATTACGATTATATTCAAGATACTTGGAGTACATCCATACTTGGAGGTTCTTCTTGGAACGATGCATTACATGATGGTTTATTTAGTAGTGATGTTACAGTGGAAAATGAAGAATTACCGCTAACTGAAGGAAGTGAAGAAAGTCAAAGTTCTCATGGAGCGATGTCTATTTCTTCTCAAGAAGAAGGCTTAGAGCTTACCTTGTATACTAAAACTGCAATGGGAGATGGGCAACAGGCAAATAATCCTTGGTTGCAAGAAATGCCTGATCCAATTACTAGAGCATCCTGGGATAATTATTTAACTGTTTCTGGAGCAGACGCTGCTGAAATGGGATTGATGAACAAGAATGTTGCTAACGGTGGATTAAACGGTAGTTATGTAAATATAAATCTAGGAGATGTTGTTTTAGAAAACGTACCTGTTTTAATACAGCCAGGACAAGCAAAGGGATCTGTTGGATTGGCTTTGGGTTATGGTAAAACAGCAGCTATTCAATCTGAAATGCAAACTGGAGTAAATGCATATACATTATATCAGGGCTTTTCTTCAGTGCAAAATGTAACTTTAGAAAAAGTTTCTGGAGAGCATGAATTTGCTTGTGTACAATTACAAAATACAATGATGGGAAGGGATATCATTCGTGAGACTTCCTTAGAGATATTTAATACAAAAGATAAAAGCGAATGGAATGCAATGCCTATGGTTTCAAAAGACCATAAAGAAATTGCAGTAACCGATCCTAATGCTGATTTATGGACTTCGTTTGATCGTTCTATAGGACATCATTTTAATCTTTCTGTAGATTTAAATGCTTGTACAGGATGTGGAGCTTGTGTTATAGCTTGTCACGCTGAAAATAATGTGCCGGTAGTTGGTAAATTAGAAGTTCGAAGAAGTCGTGATATGCACTGGTTGCGTATTGATAGATATTACTCAAGTGAAGAATCTTTTGAAGGTGATTTAGAGAAAAAAGAAGCTTCAAATGGCTTATTAGGTGAAACAGGAGTTAAAGGAACTTTGATTTCGATGGAAGACCCTTCTGCTAATCCAGAAGTTGCTTTTCAGCCTGTAATGTGTCAGCATTGTAACCATGCGCCTTGTGAAACTGTATGTCCAGTAGCAGCAACTTCACATGGTCGTCAAGGTCAAAACCAAATGGCATATAACCGTTGTGTAGGGACTCGTTATTGTGCAAATAACTGTCCTTATAAGGTTCGTCGTTTTAACTGGTTCTTGTATTCGGAAAATGATGAGTTTGATTATAATATGAATAATGATCTTGGTAGAATGGTTCTTAATCCAGATGTGGTTGTACGTTCAAGAGGTGTGATGGAAAAATGTTCTATGTGTATACAAATGACACAGAAAACTATTTTAGATGCAAAGAATGATGGAAGATCTATAAAAGATGGTGAATTTAAAACGGCTTGTTCTGCTGCTTGTGAATCTGGAGCAATGATTTTTGGAGATATCAATGATCATGAAAGTAAAGTGAATAAGTTGTATAATGATAATAGAATGTATCACTTACTGGAAGAAATTGGGACAAAACCTAATGTGATGTATCATGTTAAAGTGAGAAACACTGAAGAAGTTTAATATACTAAGAAATAGCAAATAAAAGATATGGCGTCGCATTACGAAGCACCTATTAGAAAACCCTTAGTTACAGGCAATAAATCTTACCACGATGTAACGATTGATGTTGCCGCACCTGTTGAAGGCAAAGCAAATAAATCCTGGTGGATAGTTTTTTCAATTGCCTTAGCCGCATTTTTATGGGGCGTTGGATGTATTGTATATACCGTTTCAACGGGTATCGGTACATGGGGATTAAATAAAACAGTGGGCTGGGCCTGGGATATCACCAACTTTGTTTGGTGGGTAGGTATTGGTCACGCAGGAACATTAATTTCTGCAGTATTATTATTATTCCGTCAAAAATGGAGAATGGGTATTAACCGTTCTGCAGAAGCAATGACAATTTTCTCTGTAATTCAGGCGGGATTGTTTCCAATCATTCACATGGGTCGTCCTTGGTTAGCATATTGGGTAGTTCCAATTCCAAATCAATTTGGTTCTTTATGGGTGAACTTTAACTCTCCATTACTTTGGGATGTATTTGCAATATCAACTTACCTTTCGGTTTCATTAGTGTTCTGGTGGACAGGATTACTTCCAGATTTTGCAATGATAAGAGATAGAGCTGTAACCCCATTTAACAAGAAAATTTACGGAATATTATCCTTTGGTTGGAGTGGTCGTGCAAAAGATTGGCAACGTTTTGAAGAAGTATCTTTAGTGTTAGCAGGTCTTGCAACACCATTAGTACTTTCTGTACATACTATTGTATCTTTTGATTTTGCTACATCGGTAATACCGGGATGGCATACTACTATATTTCCACCTTATTTTGTAGCGGGAGCAGTATTCTCTGGTTTTGCAATGGTGAATACCTTACTTATTATAATGCGTAAGGTTTCTAGTTTAGAAGATTATATCACAGTTCAACACATAGAGTTAATGAATATCGTAATTATGATTACGGGATCTATTGTAGGTGTTGCTTATATTACTGAATTATTTGTCGCTTGGTATTCTGGAGTAGAGTATGAACAATATGCTTTCTTAAATCGTGCAACTGGACCCTATTGGTGGGCCTATTGGGCAATGATGACTTGTAATGTTTTCTCACCACAATTTATGTGGTTCCCAAAATTAAGAAGAAGTATAATGTTCTCTTTTATTATCTCCATTGTTGTAAATATTGGGATGTGGTTTGAGCGATTTGTAATTATTGTTACATCATTACATAGGGATTACTTACCATCTTCTTGGACGATGTTTTCGCCAACCTTTGTAGATATTGGAATATTTATTGGAACCATAGGATTCTTCTTTGTGTTATTCTTATTATATGCTAGGAATTTCCCTGTAATTGCACAGGCTGAAGTAAAATCTATTTTAAAATCATCTGGTTCTAATTATAAAAAATTAAGAGCTGATCATGGAGATGATGCAGAGCATTTTGGTGCAGATGTAGAGTTTTCAACTAAAAATAAAAATAAATAATTATGGCATCTAAAGTTATTCATGCTTTATATACTGACGATGATATTTTATTGCAAGCCGTAAAAAAGGTTCGTGATGAACATTATCATATTGAGGAAATATACACACCATTCCCTGTTCATGGCCTAGAGAAAGCTATGGGACTTGCGGATACTCGAATTGCTATTACTTCATTTTTATATGGATTGGTTGGTTTAACTGTATCGGTTGTTATGATGAATTTTATTATGATTGAAGATTGGCCTCAGGATATTGGGGGTAAACCAAGTTTTAGTTATATAGCAAATATGCCTGCATTTGTTCCTGTAATGTTTGAGCTAACTGTATTTTTTGCAGCGCATTTAATGGTAATTACTTTTTATATGAGAAGTAAATTATGGCCTTTCAAAAAAGCAGAAAATCCTGATGTACGCACAACAGATGACCATTTTTTAATGGAAGTTGATGCAAGTAATAAAGATATAGACACCATTTCAGAATTTATGAAAAATACTGGAGCTGTTGAAGTAAAATTAATTAACAAGGATGAAGATCACTAATATGAAAAATAGTATAAACATAGCAGTTTTCATTATTATTTCGATGAGTTTAACTTCTTGTTTTAATAAGAAAACACCTAATTATAGGTATATGCCAAATATGTACACTTCTGTTAGTCTAGAAACTAATGGAGAGCACGAAATATTGCCTAATGAACAAGTAAATATTCTTCCTGTAGAAGGTACTATTTCAAGAGGATGGAAGCCTTATGATTATGAAAATACAATTGAAGGGAAAGCATTAGCAACAGCTGAGTTAAAGAATCCTTTAGAAGTAACTGATAAAAATCTTGAGCAAGGAAAAGAATTGTATACAATTTATTGTGGAGTTTGTCACGGTGATAAAGGAGATGGACAAGGAATTCTTGTGAAAAGAGAAAAGTTTTTAGGGATTCCTAGTTATGCAGATAAAGGAAGAAACATTACAGACGGAAGTATTTATCATGCAATGATGTATGGATTAAATTCTATGGGATCTCATGCTTCGCAAACAGATGAAAAAGATCGTTGGCAAATTACAATGCATGTTTTAGACTTAAAAGCTTCATTAAACGGTGAACCTCTATGGTCTGATACACAAAAAGAATCAATGATGGCGTCTGAAGATGAGATGTCTGAAAATAAATCTTCAGAAGAGGAAACTACTTCAGAAGAACAACATTAATAAAGAACTTACAGAAGAGCTAAAGATATGTACACGTTACCAAACAAATTAAAACTTTTTGCTATTATTTTTATGGTTGTTGGTGCAATAGGGATCGTTTCAGGATTTCTTGCAACTCCTAGTACTACTGCCGAGGTAAAAGAAATGTTGAGCGAAGGCCACGGCGATGGACATGGTGAAGAAGCTGCAACTACTGAAAGTCATGAAGTTGTAGGAGATACTCATGATACAGAAGGACACGGGGAAGAAGTTCACGATGATGAAGCACATTTAACCCACGTTATGCATCAAATGCAAAACCGACCTTGGTCTTCATTATATATTGCATCCTTCTTATTTTTTATGATATCCCTTGGGGTATTAGCATTTTATGCTATTCAAATAGCTTCGCAGGCTGGATGGTCTCCGGTTTTATTTAGAGTGATGGAAGGGATTACTGCTTATTTAATTCCGGGAGGAATAATTATGTTAATTTTACTTGGACTTTCAAGTTTTAATATCAATCATTTATTTGTATGGGCAGATCCAGAAGTGGTAGCTCATGATAAGTTAATTCAAGGTAAATCTGGATGGCTTAATGGATGGGGTGTTATGATAAGAGCAATAATATTCTTAGGTGGATGGATTGCTTATCGTCAATACTCACTTAAATTATCCAGAAAGCAGGATGATGCAACAGATGGAAAATGGTTTAAGAAAAGCTTTAAAGTTTCAGCAGGATTTTTAGTGTTCTTTATATACACAGAATCTGTAATGTCTTGGGATTGGTTAATGAGTTTTGATCCGCATTGGTTTAGTACTTTATACGGATGGTATGTATTTGCAGGAATGATAGTTTGTGCAATAACAACAATTGCATTAGTAACTATGGTTCTTAAAGCACAAGGCTATTTAGAATTTGTAAACGACAGTCATATACATGATTTAGCGAAATTTATGTTTGGATTTAGTATTTTCTGGACTTACTTATGGTTTTCACAATTTATGTTGATATGGTATGCAAATATCCCAGAAGAGGTAACTTATTTTGTTACAAGAATCGAAGACTTTAAACTTCCATTCTTTGGTATGGTAGTTATGAATTTTGTATTCCCTATTCTAGTTTTAATGAATAGTGATTATAAAAGAGTTAACTGGTTTGTTGTAATGGCTGGAGTTGTGATCTTATTGGGACATTGGTTAGACCTATTTGTTATGGTTATGCCTGCAACAGTTGGAACATCATGGTATATAGGAATCCCAGAAATTAGTTCTATACTATTTTTCTTTGGACTATTTGTTTATGTAGTATTTACGGCATTAACGAAAGCACCATTATTAGCAAAAGGAAACCCTTTTATAAAGGAAAGCAAGAAATTTCATTATTAATAAAAATTATTAAGTAAATAAAGATGACCGCATTTTTAATAGTTTTAGTAATCATTCTTTTTGGTGTTGCAGTTTGGCAATTGAATAAAATATTTCAATTATCACAACCTGCCCAAACAGAAGATTCAGAAGTAGCTTCAGAAAAAGATAATAATACTCAAGGGTATTTGATGTTAGGATTTGTATTCTTTATTTACGGATTACTTGCACTTTGTTTTTGGCTTTGGGGAGATGTTTTATTACCAGTTTCAGCTTCTGAACATGGAATAGAAACGGATCAATTATTTCTAATAACAATGATACTTATTTTTGTTACTGGAATTTTAACTCAATGGCTATTACATTACTTTGCTTTTGTATATAGAGGAACCGAAGAAAAGAAAGCTTTGTTTTATGCAGAAAATCATAAACTAGAGTTTATTTGGACTATAATCCCAGTTTTTGTTTTAGCAGGTTTAATTATCTATGGTCTTTTTACTTGGTCTGATATCATGAGTATCGATGAAGATGATAATCCATTAGTAGTTGAATTATATGCATATCAATTTGATTGGCGTGCGCGTTATGCTGGAGAAGATAATGCCTTAGGTGAAGCAAATGTTAGATTAATAGAAGGTGTAAACCAATTAGGAGTGGATATATCAGATCCAAATGCGCTAGATGATATTGTTGTAAATGAGCTTCATTTACCACTTGGAAGAAAAGTTTTATTTAAAATGAGATCTCAAGATGTATTACACTCAGCTTATATGCCTCATTTTAGAGCTCAAATGAATTGTGTTCCAGGTATGGTTACCCAATTTGCTTTTACTACAAATATAACTACTGAAGATATGCGTCTTGAAGAAGATGTGATTCATAAAGTGGAAAATATTAATGCAATAAGAACTGAAAAAAACCTAGATTTAATTGCAAAAGGAGAAGAAGAATTAGAGATGTATGAATTTGACTTTTTACTACTTTGTAACAAAATATGTGGAAGTAATCACTTTAACATGCAAATGAAAATTGTAGTAGAAACAGAAGATGAGTACAATGCTTGGCTTGCACAACAAGCACCATTAGCAGAAACATTAAAAAAATAATAAACAGAGCTAGACATGTCAGATAACACTAACAATCACGATGATCACGGGCATCACCATAAAGAGACATTTGTAACCAAATACATCTTTAGTCAAGATCATAAAATGATTTCTAAGCAATATCTAATTACAGGATTGTTTATGGGATTTATTGGTATAGCTATGTCATTGCTTTTTAGATTGCAATTAGCTTGGCCTGATCACCAATTTACAGTTTACGAAATATTTTTAGGGAAATGGGCAGAAAACGGAGTAATGGATCCTAATGTTTACCTTGCTTTGGTGACTATTCATGGGACTATTATGGTGTTTTTTGTATTGACCGCTGGTTTGAGTGGTACTTTTAGTAACCTTTTAATTCCATTGCAAATTGGAGCTCGTGATATGGCATCAGGATTTCTTAATATGGTGTCTTATTGGTTGTTTTTCTTATCTAGTGTAATAATGATTCTTTCTTTATTTGTAGAAGCTGGACCAGCTTCTGCAGGTTGGACTATTTATCCGCCATTAAGTGCATTGCCACAAGCAATGCCTGGTTCTGGAGCAGGAATGACATTATGGTTGGTTTCAATGGCTATATTTATTGCATCTTCATTACTTGGATCTTTAAATTATATTGTTACAGTAATCAATTTACGAACTAAAGGAATGTCTATGACTAGACTTCCACTTACTATCTGGGCATTTTTTGTAACAGCTATCATTGGTGTTGTATCTTTTCCAGTATTGTTATCTGCGGCTTTAATGCTAATAATGGATAGGAGTTTTGGAACATCTTTCTTTTTATCTGATATATATATTGCTGGTGAAGTATTACATAATCAAGGAGGGTCGCCTGTTTTATTTGAACACTTATTCTGGTTCCTAGGTCACCCTGAAGTTTATATTGTGATATTACCTGCTATGGGTCTGGTTTCAGAAATTATGGCAACCAATTCTCGTAAACCAATATTTGGTTATAGGGCAATGATTGCTTCGATTTTAGCAATTGCGTTTCTTTCTACTATAGTATGGGGTCACCATATGTTTATTACTGGAATGAATCCATTTTTAGGATCGGTATTTACTTTTACCACCTTATTAATTGCAATTCCATCTGCAGTAAAAGCATTTAACTGGATAACCACCTTATGGAGGGGTAATCTTAAAATGAATACTGGAATGTTATTTTCTATAGGTTTTGTTTCTACATTTATTAGTGGAGGATTAACAGGATTAATATTAGGAGATAGTGCTTTAGATATTAACGTTCATGATACCATGTTTGTGGTTGCTCACTTTCACTTAGTGATGGGTATTTCTGCTCTTTATGGTCTTTTTGCTGGTGTTTATCATTGGTTCCCAAAAATGTTTGAAGGTAAAATGCTAAATAAGAAACTAGGATATATTCACTTCTGGATGACAGCAATAGGTGCTTATGGAGTATTCTTCCCAATGCATTTTACAGGAATGGCGGGATTACCTAGACGTTATTATACCAATACTAATTTTCCATACTTTGATGATTTAACAGATATTAATGTTGTGATCACATTATTTGCATTCTTTGCAGCTGCAGGACAATTAGTGTTTTTATATAATTTTATTAATTCTATGTTCTTTGGTAAAGTAGGTTCTAAAAACCCTTGGAATGCTACCACTTTAGAATGGACAGCAGAAGTAAAGCATATCCACGGTAACTGGGATGGACCAATTCCTGAAGTACACCGTTGGTCTTATGATTATAGTAAAATGAATAAAGATGATAGTGATTATGTAATTGCTGGGCAAGATTATGTTCCACAACACATTCCTCTTCAGGATAACGAAGAAGAACTCTCTCATTAATAAATTATAAAAATTATAAAAAAGCCTTTTCTGAATAAGAAAAGGCTTTTTTTATTTTTATCAATAAGGCTTAGCTAACGATTCGTATATTTGATTTATGAATGAAAATCTTGATCCTACCGATATTAATTATACTCCCGAAGAACAAGAAGTAGAAAACGTTTTACGCCCATTAACTTTTGATGATTTTTCTGGGCAAGATCAAGTACTCGAAAATTTAAAAATATTTGTTGAAGCTGCTAATTTAAGAAGCGAAGCATTAGATCATACTTTGTTTCATGGTCCGCCAGGTTTAGGGAAAACGACATTAGCACATATTCTTGCAAATGAATTAGAAGTAGGAGTTAAAGTTACTTCTGGACCTGTGTTAGATAAGCCTGGAGATCTTGCAGGATTGTTAACGAATCTTGAAGAGCGTGATGTGCTTTTTATAGATGAAATCCATAGATTAAGTCCGATTGTAGAAGAATACCTTTATTCTGCAATGGAAGATTATAAAATTGATATTATGATTGAATCTGGACCCAACGCTCGTTCGGTACAGATTAATTTAAATCCATTTACATTAGTAGGAGCAACTACTCGCTCAGGATTACTTACTGCTCCTATGCGTGCTCGATTTGGTATTTCTTCACGCTTACAATATTATAATACCGAAATACTTACCACTATTGTACAACGTAGTGCATCCATATTAAATGTACCCATAAGTATGGAAGCTGCTATAGAAATTGCTGGAAGAAGTAGAGGAACTCCTCGTATTGCGAATGCATTATTAAGAAGAGTTAGAGATTTTGCTCAAATAAAAGGGGATGGGAAAATAGATATTAAAATTTCAAGATATGCGCTAAAAGCATTAAATGTAGATGCTCATGGATTAGATGAAATGGATAATAAAATATTAAGTACTATTATTGATAAATTTAAAGGAGGTCCAGTTGGCGTTTCTACTATTGCTACTGCTGTTAGCGAAAGTGTTGAAACCATAGAAGAAGTATATGAACCTTTTTTAATACAACAGGGATTTATTATGAGAACTCCTCGTGGAAGAGAAGTTACCGAAGCCGCATATAAACATTTAGGAAAAACAAAAGGCCCAACTCAAGGGGGATTGTTTTAGAAAATTGATCTCTTAATTTAAGTGACTTCAAAAGCCAATTACACAAAGATTATAAAAGCAGAAGCAAAACGCCTCGGATTTTTATCCTGTGGAATAAGTAAAGCTGCATTTTTAGAAGAAGAGGCACCTCGTTTAGAATCTTGGTTAACAAAAAACATGCATGGCGAAATGGCCTATATGGAGAATCATTTCGACAAGCGATTAGATCCAACCATTTTAGTTCCAGATTCAAAAAGTGTAATTTCATTATTACTAAATTATTTTCCTGAAAAAAAACAAAGAGAAGATTCGTATAAAATCTCGAAATATGCCTACGGAACAGATTATCACTTTGTAATTAAAGATAAGCTTAAAAGCTTGTTTCATTTTATACATGAAGAAATAGGGGACGTATCTGGAAGGGTTTTTGTTGATTCTGCTCCAGTTTTAGATAAGGCTTGGGCTGCAAAGAGTGGCTTGGGCTGGATAGGAAAGCATAGCAATCTAATAACAAAAGATACAGGCTCATTTTATTTTATTGCAGAGCTTATAATTGATTTAGAGTTGGAATCCGATTTTGCAACGACTGATCATTGTGGAACTTGTACTGCTTGTATAGATGCTTGCCCAACTCAGGCAATTGTTGATCCTTATGTGGTAGATGGTAGTAAATGTATTTCGTATTTTACAATCGAGTTAAAAAACGAAATCCCAACAAATATAAATGGACAATTTGACGATTGGATGTTTGGTTGTGATATCTGTCAAGATGTATGTCCTTGGAATCGTTTTAGTAAATCTCATAAGGAGCCATTATTTAATGCAAACCCATTATTGCTTTCTCATTCAAAAAAAGATTGGGAAGAACTCACCGAAGAAGTTTTTCAGAATATATTTAAAAAAAGCCCAATAAAACGAACAAAATATTTAGGGCTTATTAGGAATATAGACTTTCTTAAAAATAGTAATAAAGAGGGTTAAGTCTTATTCTTCACCCTTTCTTACGTAACTTTGCGAATCACTTTAATGAGTAATTAATTCTTCAATAATTATGAGCAAACAAAGTAAACGTCGAGAAGCCCTTATTTATCATGCAAAACCAAAACCTGGAAAAATAGAGGTTGTTCCTACTAAAAAATATGCTACTCAGAGAGATCTTTCTTTGGCATATTCTCCTGGTGTTGCAGAACCTTGTTTGGAAATAGAAAAGGATGTAAACAATGCATATAAATATACCAATAAAGGTAATTTGGTAGCTGTTATATCTAACGGAACGGCAGTTTTAGGTCTAGGAAATATTGGTCCAGAAGCTTCTAAACCCGTAATGGAAGGGAAAGGATTATTATTTAAAATATTTGCAGATATAGATGTTTTTGATATTGAAGTGGATACGCAAGATATGGATGCTTTTATTGAAACGGTAAAGAATATTGCACCCACTTTTGGAGGAATTAATTTAGAAGATATAAAAGCTCCTGAAGCATTTGAGATTGAAACTAGATTGAAAGAAGAACTAGACATTCCTGTAATGCATGACGACCAACATGGAACAGCAATTATTTCGGCCGCTGCTTTATTAAATGCTGTAGAAATTGCAGAGAAGAAAATGGAAGAGGTATATATCGTGATTAGCGGTGCAGGTGCTGCAGCTACTTCATGTACTAAATTGTATAAGTCTTTTGGGGTTAGAGCAGAGAACATTGTGATGTTAGATAGTAAGGGGGTAATTAGAAAAGACAGAGAAGACCTTAGTATTGAAAAATCTGAATTCGCCACTTCTAAGGATGTTTATACATTAGAAGACGCTATTAAAAATGCCGATGTATTTGTTGGTTTGTCAATAGCAGATATTTTAACTCCTGAGATGTTAAAATGTATGAACAAGAATCCAATTGTTTTTGCATTGGCAAATCCAAATCCTGAAATTAATTATAACCTTGCTATAAAAACAAGAGATGATATCATTATGGCAACTGGTAGAAGTGATCATCCTAACCAAGTAAATAATGTGTTGGGGTTTCCTTTTATTTTTAGAGGAGCTTTAGATGTAAGAGCTACAAAAATAAATGAAGCGATGAAAATAGCTTCGGTTAAAGCTTTGGCAGCTTTAGCAAAAGAAAATGTTCCAGAACAAGTAAATATCGCTTATGGCGAAACAAAATTAAACTTCGGAAGAGATTATATAATCCCAAAACCTTTTGACCCAAGACTTATTGGGACAATTCCTGTAGCAGTAGCTAAAGCTGCTGTAGAAAGTGGAGTTGCTAAAGAACCAATTACCGATTGGGAAGCATATGAAGAAGAGTTGTTTGATAGAATGGGTAATGATAATAAAATATTACGCCTCTTGCACAACCTTGCAAAATCGAATCCTAAAAAAATTGTTTTTGCTGAAGCGGATCATTTAGATGTTTTAAAAGCTGCTCAAATTGTTTTAGAAGAAGGAATTGGAATACCAATTTTATTGGGAAGAAAAGAAATTATTCTTGAGCTAATGAAAGAAATCGAATTTGAGGAAGATGTCGAAATTATAGACCCTAAAAGCGATGAACAATTAGATAAATTAAATGAGTACGCAAAAATATATTGGACAAATAGACACAGAAAAGGAGTGACC
Organism: uncultured Flavobacteriales bacterium; assembly: GCA_913058295.1. GTDB lineage: Bacteria > Bacteroidota > Bacteroidia > Flavobacteriales > Flavobacteriaceae > Marifrigoribacter. Next base: position 31,313 of record CAJXRD010000029.1, read on the forward strand.
CTTTATGCTGCGCAAAAGCTAATGCGGGAGCGAAACTATTTTGCTTCTATGATGGTGAATGAAGGAGATGCAGATGCGATGATTTCTGGTTATTCTAGATCTTACTCAGTGGTTATAAGGCCAGTACTAGAAACTATTGGAAAATTTGAAGGAGTTAATAGAGTAGCAACTACTAACCTGATGCTTACTAAAAAAGGTCCTTTGTTTTTATCAGACACTTCTATAAATATCGATCCCACTGCAAAAGAATTGGCTAACATTGCTCAAATGACAAATTATACCATTAAGATGTTTGGTATTAAACCAGTAATCGCAATGATTTCGTATGCAAATTTTGGATCTTCAAAACACCCACAGGCAAGAAAGGTAAAACAAGCAGTTGAATATTTGCATAAGGTTTCTCCAGACACTATTGTGGATGGTGAGCTTCAAACGGACTTTGCGTTAAATTCCAAATTGCTTAAAAAAACATTTCCTTTTTCAAAACTTGCTGGAAAAAAAGTAAACGCATTGATTTTCCCGAATTTAGATTCTGCAAATAGTAATTATAAATTATTAAAAGAAATGGATGGAGTAGAGTCTATAGGTCCAATTATGTTGGGAATGAAAAAAGCTGTTCATATCCTTCAATTAGGTGCAAGTGTTGAAGAAATGGTAAATATAGCTGCAGTTGCGGTTGTTGATGCACAACAAAAAGAGTCTCAAGAAAATGAACTTCAGAAAGGAATTTAAGAAAGAGATTTTTTAGCTTTTTTGAAGATGTCGATGCAAATAATTATATTATATTTGAAACATCAACCTTAAATAGCCAATGATAACCCATTTACAGGGAAGATTAATTGAAAAAAACCCAACAAATATAGTTATAGACTGTAATGGTGTTGGGTATTATATTAATATATCATTGCATACATATTCACAGCTTTCAACCGAAGAACAAGTAAAACTGTTTACTCATTTGCAAGTTCGAGAAGATTCGCATACTTTATATGGGTTTTCTAGTATAGTAGAGCGCGAAATATTTAGGTTGTTAATTTCAGTTTCTGGAGTTGGGGCAAGTATAGCTAGAACCATGTTATCTTCGTTATCTCCAGAGCAAGTAATGGAAGCTATTGCACAAAATGATTTAGCAACCATACAATCGGTAAAAGGGATTGGGTCTAAAACAGCACAAAGAGTGGTTTTAGATTTAAAAGATAAAATATTAAAAGTTTACGGCTTAGATGATGTTTCAATAGTTTCAAGCAATACTAATAAAAATGAAGCGTTATCAGCTTTAGAAACATTAGGTTTTGCTAGAAAACAAGCTGAAAAGGTTTGCAGTGCAATTGTACAGCAAGACCCAGAAGCGTCCGTTGAAACGATCATCAAATTAGCTTTAAAAAAACTATAACAATTGGGCTTAAAAAATTACGAATTAAAGAATAATGGATTTAGACTTTTATTAGTTTTAGCTATTACAATAAGCAGTTTTTCAACTGGATATTCACAAGACACAACAAGTACTGGTTATTCCGTAGGGCGGATGGACTTGCCAGATCCAACTAGCATAGAAGATTTATATACCTACGATGCAATAACAGATCGTTATATTTATTCTAAAATAGTAGGAGATTTCACGATATCATATCCTTTAATCCTTACACAAGAAGAGTATCAAGCATTGATTCTAAAGGAACAAATGAAAAGTTACTTTAAGGATAAGATTGATGCAACTGATGGTAGAAAGGAAAATTCTGAAGAGCTTCAAAAAAATCTTATTCCTGCATTTTATGTAAATTCTGGATTCTTTGAATCTGTTTTTGGTGGAAACACTATAGAGATTATTCCGCAAGGTAGCGTTGAGATTGATTTGGGTTTATTATTTACCAAACAAGATAATCCAGCATTTTCACCTCGAAATAGGAAAAATTTATCTTTTGATTTTGACCAGAGAATTAGTTTAAGTTTGGTTGGTAAAGTTGGAGAACGATTACAAATTACAGCAAATTACGATACACAATCTACATTTGATTTTCAGAATCAAATAAAATTAGAATACACACCAACTGAAGATGATATAATTCGAAAAATTGAAGTTGGTAATGTGAGCATGCCTTTAAACAGTTCTTTAATGCAAGGAGCGCAAGATTTGTTTGGTGTAAAAACAGAACTTCAATTTGGAAAAACAAGTATAACTGGAGTCTTTTCAGAGCAAAAATCGGAAACAAGAACAGTAGTCGCAGAAGGTGGGGCAACGGTTAATGACTTTGAAATATTTGCATTAGAATACGATGAAAATCGCCACTTTTTCTTATCTCATTATTTTAGAGATAACTATGATAAAGTGCTTACGCAATATCCATTTATTAATACAAATGTACAGATTACAAGATCAGAAATTTGGATTACTAATACCACAAATAGAACAGACAATGTTAGAAACATTGTTGCAATACAGGACATAGGAGAATCTAACCCAGAAAATATTGGTTTGCCTTTTCCTCCAGGAGGATTTATAAATGTAGCTAGTGGCGCATATCCAAGTAACTCAAATAACGATTTTAATCCTTTAGGGATTGATGGGTCTGAAGCTTCGGTTTTAACACCTGCTATTCGTGATATAGCAACTGTAGAAGCTGGTTTTGGTGGATTGGACGTAAGAGATGGTTTGGATTATGTAACTTTAGAAAATGCTAGAAAACTAGGATTTAATGAATACCAAATTGATACCCAATTAGGATATATATCATTGAACCAACGATTAAATAATGATGAAGTATTAGCTGTTGCTTTTCAATTTACTGTAAATGGAGAAGTTTATCAAGTTGGTGAATTTTCTAGTGATGGTGTAGAAGCAACAGGTGGAACAATAGAAAATGAGGGAGAAGGAGACCCTATAGAAGGAGTTTCGCAAAATTTAGTGGTTAAGTTATTAAAAAGTAATATTACAAATGTAGAGGAGCCAATTTGGGATATTATGATGAAAAATATCTACCCACTTGGTGCTTTTCAATTAGAGCAAGAAGGGTTTAATTTAAATATATTATATACAGACCCATCTCCTCAAAATTTTATTACATCGGTAGATCCAATTAATGATCCTTTGCCAGAAAATGTGGACAATACCCCATTATTAAGAGTTTTTAATTTAGACCGTTTAAATTTTAATGGAGACCCTCAACAAGGTGGTGATGGTTTCTTTGATTTTCTTCCAGGAATTACTGTAGATACACAAAACGGGAGAATAATATTTACAAATCTTGAGCCTTTTGGATCTCATTTATTTAAGGCTTTAGATAATGATCCAAATGGTGGTTCTGAAGATTATGAGATACCAAATACTTATAATGCCAATCAGGATAAATATGTATTTAGATCTCTTTATACCGAAACAAAAACACAAGCGGAACAAGAGCAAAGTGATAAAAATAAATTTCAATTAAAAGGAACCTATAAATCCACTGGTTCAGATGGAATCCCTATTGGTGCTTTTAACATACCTCAAGGATCTGTTTCTGTAACCGCAGGGGGAAGACTCTTGGTAGAAGGTGTTGATTATACTGTAAACTATCAATTAGGAAGAGTGCAAATTTTAGACCCTTCCTTGTTAAGTTCAAATATACCTATTCAGATTACCACTGAAAATAATGCATTATTTGGGCAACAAACAAAACGATTTACCGGTATAAATGTAGAACACTTTTTTAGTGATAAACTTCAGGTAGGTGGGACTTATTTAAATCTAAATGAGCGTCCATTAACTCAAAAATCTTCCTTTGATTCGGAACCTATCAATAATACTATGTTAGGCTTTAATGTAAATTATTCTACCGGTATTCCTGCATTAACAAGATTGGTTAATAAACTACCAAATATTGATACCGATGTAGAATCTAACATATCACTGCGTGGAGAATTTGCCTATTTGTTGCCAGGAGCACCTAAAGTTTCCGATCTAAATGGGAAAACGACTTCTTATGTAGATGATTTTGAAGCTGCACAAACAAGAACAGATATTAGAGCACCTTTAACATGGTTTCTATCCAGTACACCTGTCGGGCTTGGAGGAGAATTAGGAAACAATGATTTGGCATATAATTACAATAGAGCAAAATTATCTTGGTATACTATTGACCCTGTTTTTTATAGCTCTCAGCGACCAGACGGGATTACAGTAGATGATATCTCTTCCCCTTTTACACGTCGTGTTTTTAGAGATGAGATATTTCCAAATCAAGATATTATAGAGGGTCAAACACAAGCATTATTTACATTAGATTTAGCATTTTCCCCTACAGAACGTGGACAATATAATTTTAATCCAGAAGCAAATGGAGGAAATGAATTGCCAGATCCAATAGAAAGATTTGGTGGAATTACAAGACAATTAACTACTACAGATTTTGAACGCTCTAATGTGGAGTATATCGAGTTTTGGTTAATGGATCCATTTATTTATGAAGAAACGTCAGGTTCTAATGGTGGGGTAATTAACTTTAACCTTGGAAATATTTCAGAGGATGTTTTAAAGGATGGAAGAAAGCAGTACGAAAATGGATTGCCAAATGATGGGGGAACAGATAATACAATCCCCACATCTTATGGTAAAGTTCCAACCAATCAATCCCTAGTATATTCATTTGATACTGAAGGAGAAGAACGAATCAATCAGGATATTGGTTATGATGGTAATAACGATTTTGAAGAAGGGCAATTGTTTCCAGCTTTTGCAGGATTAGAAGATCCAGCTGAAGATAATTACCAATATTTTTTACAAGCAGAAGGAAATATTGTTCAACGATATAGGAAATATAATGGGACACAGGGTAATTCCCCCGTGGCAGTAGGAAATACCGATAGAGGTTCCACTTCTGTGCCCGATGTAGAAGATATTAACCGTGATAATACTATGAATACGGTAGATAGTTATTTTGAATACAATGTCGATATTTTTCCAGGAATGAATATTGATAATAGCGATTACATTACCGATGTAAAAGAGGTGAATGTAACCGTACAAAATAATGAAGTGATACCTGTTAGATGGGTTCAGTTTAAAGTGCCAATTAGTGAGCCAGATCAAGCTATAAATGGAGCTTCAGATTTTAGATCCATTCGTTTTATGCGAATGTTTATGTCGCAATTTGATCAAAATATGGTATTGCGTTTTGGGACCTTAGATTTGGTAAGAGGAGATTATAGAAGATTTCTTTCTTCTTTAGAAGATGATGGGTCAAATCCAGAATTAGACGATACTTTATTTGAAAACTTAACGGTAAGCATTATAGCCAATGAGAATAGACAACCAATACCTTACGTAATTCCACCAGGTGTTCAAAGGGAAGAGTTAAATAATAATAATAATATTATTCGTCAAGATGAGCAATCTTTATCTTTAAGAGTTTGTGGACTAGAACCAGAAGACGGTAGAGCAGTATACAAGAATTTTAATGTAGATATGCGTCAATATAAGAATCTAGAAATGTTTATTCACAACGAATCTTTTGTGAATGAAACAGGACTTTCTGATGGAGATATGGTTGCTTTTATAAGGTTGGGGAATGATCTTACTCAAAATTATTATGAAGTTCAACTTCCACTAAATCCAACAGCGTTTAGTTCCACTTCAGATGAAGATATTTGGCCTATTGAAAATAGAATGCTTTTGCCCTTTGAGTTATTACAACAAGTAAAGGCTTTAGCTTTAGGAGATCAAAATATTGACCCAACCGAGACTACATTTTATAATCAATCTGAATTAGGAGGAGGCTATACCGGCCCAGAAAACGAATTAAGAATTGGAATAAGAGGAAACCCAAGTTTTGGAAATGTAAGAACCATTATGTTAGGGGTTAAAAACAGCACTAATGGCGATATTTGTGGAGAAACCTGGTTTAACGAACTGCGTATGACAGAATTAGAGAATGAAGGTGGATGGGCTGCAGTAGCTAGTATGGATATGAATTTAGCAGATTTCGCAGATATAAGTGCAACTGGAAGAAAAAACACAGTTGGCTTTGGTTCTATTGAACAAGGTCCTAACCAACGTAGTTTAGAAGATGCGCAAATTTATACGGTAGTATCTAACATGAACTTAGGACAGTTACTACCACCTACTTGGGGAGTGCAATTACCATTTAATTTTGGCTTTTCTGAAGAGTTAATTACTCCAAAATACGATGAAGAATTTCAGGATATTGAGTTAGATACAAGATTAGATGCACAAACAGATTCAGCAAGACGTGATGAAATACAAGAACAATCCGAAGATTATACTAAAAGGAAAAGTATAAATTTTATTGGCGTTAGAAAAGATAGAACTAGTGATGCAAAACCAAAAATATATGATATTGAAAACTTTACCTTTTCCTATTCTTATAATCAAATAGACCATCGTGATTATGAAATTGAAGAATCTTTAGATCAAAATGCTCGATTAGGAGGAACGTATAATTATAATTTCCAATCCAAACCGATAGAACCATTTAAGAAGAACGATTCAATATTTAGAAGCAAATATTGGCAATTTTTAAAAGACTTAAATTTTAATTATTTACCTACAAACATATCTGTTGGTTCTAATTATGTACGACAGTATAATGAGCAAAAGTTTAGAGAATTAAATTTAGATGATAATAGCATTGGAGTACCAACCTTATACCAACGTAATTTCTTATTTGATTGGCAGTATACCATAAATTATAATTTAACTAAGTCGCTTCGATTTAACTTTACATCTTCTAATAATCGTACCGTTAAAAATTACATAGAACCCAGTGGTCTTGTAGATAATTCAATTGGAATTTGGGATGGATTCTTTGATGTAGGAGATCCTAATCGACACTTTCAGTCATTACAATTAAATTACGATATACCCTTTGATAAAGTGCCTTTCCTGAAATTTATTAGGGCAACCTATTCTTATACGGGAGATTTTCAATGGCAAAAAAGCAGTGATTTATTTACTGAAATCGAAATCGATTTAGATAATGGAACTTCTCAAGTATACAATTTGGGTAATTCAGTTCAAAATGCAAATACACATCGTATCAATTCTAATTTCGATATGAAAAACTTTTACCGCTATATTGGTCTTACTAAAAAAACGGTAAAGAATAGTTCTAATTCTAGTAATTCTAAAATAAGTGGTGCAGATCTTAAATCAGGAATAAGAAGTAATGACACTTCAAATAGTGATGGTAGTGAAGGAGATGCAGAGCCAAAATTAAGTGCAGGTGATAAGGGACTTAATGTGCTTATTGATATAGTTACTATGGTAAAAAAAGTTCAGATAAACTACCAAGAGAACAATGGAAGTTTCATACCTGGATATACGCCATCTGTTGGTTTTATTGGAACATTAAAGCCTACTGCAGGATATACTTTTGGAAGTCAAGCAGATGTAAGAGAATTAGCTGCACGTAATGGCTGGTTAACTATTTATCCAGAATTTAACGAACAGTATACTGAAGTAGAATCTTCACAATTAGATTATAATGCTGGTATCGAGATAATTAAAGGATTAAAAATAGACATAACAGGAAGTAGAATTTATGCTGAGAGTTATTCTGAAAATTATATTATAGAAAATGGATTGTATAGATCCTTAACTCCAAATTCATTTGGAAACTTCAATATTTCTACCGTAATGATTAAGACGGCATTTAGTGCTAGTGATGAAACTAATTCATCAGCATTTAACGAATTTAGAGATAATAGGATTGTCATAGCTAATAGGCTAGCTGAAGAATTTTATGGAACAGCAGATTTTCCAACAGATCCTGAAACAGGTTACCCTGTAGGGTTTGGTAAAACTCATCAAGATGTATTATTACCAGCATTTTTATCTGCATATAAAGGCTCGGATGCTTCTAGTGAAAGTACAAGTATATTTAGGGATATGCCAATTCCAAACTGGGATCTTAAATACACTGGATTAATGAGAATTAATTGGTTTAAGAAAATGTTTAAAAGGTTTTCAATACAACATGGATATAGATCTGGGTATACTGTAAATCAATTTCAAACCAATTTAGATTACGATGCTGATAACCCTGAGGATGTAGATCAATCAGGAAATTATAAAACAGAAGTAATTTTATCTAATGTTAATCTTACGGAACAATTTTCACCATTAATTCGATTGGATTTTGAAATGAAAAATTCAGTTAATATTCTTTTTGAATTGAGAAAAGACAGAGCGCTATCTCTTAGTTTTGCCAACAATATTTTGACAGAAATTAAAGGAGATGAAATAATAATTGGTGCTGGTTATAGAGTTAAAGACTTAAGAATAGGAACTAATTTTGGGGGAAAAAAGAGAATCTTAAAAAGTGATTTAAACTTTAAATTAGATTTATCTAGAAGAGATAATAAAACGATAATTCGTTATTTAGATATAGATAATAATCAAACCACGGCAGGGCAAACTATATATGGGGCTCAGTTATCTGTAGATTATGCACTAAGTAAAAGCCTAACGGCATTGTTTTATTACGATCACACATTTTCGGAATATGCTATTTCAACAGCATTTCCACAAACAACAATTAGAACAGGATTTACCCTGCGCTATAATTTTGGAAACTAATTTAATAACCCTTTTTATTTATAATATTATGAATGTACCGTCAAACTTAAAATACACTAAAGATCACGAATGGATTAGTATAGATGGAGATATTGCAACAATAGGAATAACTGACTTTGCTCAAGGAGAGCTAGGCGATATTGTTTATGTTGAAGTAGAAACTTTAGATGAGACATTGGACAAAGAGGAGATATTTGGAACTGTAGAAGCTGTTAAAACGGTTTCCGATCTATTTTTACCACTTTCAGGAGAGATTGTCGAGTTTAATGATAGTCTTGAAACGGAACCTGAAAAAGTAAATTCTGATCCATACGGGGATGGCTGGATGATTAAACTTAGAATGACTAATACCGAGGAAATAGAGCAATTACTTGATGACGGAGCTTATAAAGAAATTATTGGGGCTTAATACCCTTTTATCAATTGGCTTAGTTTACACGCTTTTTATAACAACAGCTTTTGTATTACCAGCTAGTGAAATTCCAAAAGTCCAATTTGTTCATATTAATGACAAAGTAGTCCATGTTTTAATACACTTTATTTTGTCGTTTATTTGGATGACTTATTTTTTTATTTTTAATAAAAGAAAAATAAATTATAAAAATATATTGATTATCATATTGTTATGTGTTTTTTACGGCATAATAATTGAGATTATACAACAACTGTTAATAGCATCAAGACACGCCGATATATTTGATATTTTGGCTAATACAACTGGGTCTCTTTTAGGAGCTTTAGTTTTTTGGAATGTTAAAAACAGAATAAAAACTTGAAATCTTTTATTTACTAAAGAATTTCTATATTTTAGCAACAATATTAATACACTACTATGAAACCTAAAAAGAATCCTAAATCAGATTTGAATCGTAGAAGTATGATATTTTTCCAACTAGGAATGGTATTAATGCTTTTTATTACGTGGCGTGCAATTGAACACAAAACGTATGATCTGTCTCTTATACACATCTGACGCTGCCGACGATCTACTCTGTGTAGA
>CAJXRD010000030.1 GCA_913058295.1 uncultured Flavobacteriales bacterium
CACGACCTGCTGATTACAAATCAGCTGCTCTAGCCAGCTGAGCTACATCGGCTTTCGGCTTACTTTTTCGCAAAAAAAAGCCCGCTATTTCTAACGGACTGCAAATGTATATAAATTATCTTTTTAAAAAAACTTTTTCTTAAAAATATTCTTAAGAAAATGTTCTTTGTTTTTGCTTCCTTCTCTTAAGCTGTCTTTCTAAGGCTTTTACGCATTCATCAGTTCCTTCTTCAAAAGATTTAGATTCTTTTTTTACAATTAATTCATCTCCCGGAACACTTAATAGTACATCAACGAGCTTATTTTCCTTTTCACTTGTCTTTTGAACCTTTAAAAAAACATCTGCAAATATGATCCGATCATAAAACATTTCCAACTTTAATAGTCTATTTGTAATAAAATCAATAAGCTTTTGATCTGCAACAAAATTTGTTGTTTGTATATTTACTTTCATAGTCTTGATTTAAGTTAATACTTATTTTGAATTCCTGGGGTGAGAATTTTGATACACCTGTTTTAATTTCGCTATACTATTATGAGTATAGACTTGTGTAGATGCCAAACTTGAATGTCCCAATAGCTCTTTTACCGCTTTAAGATCTGCTCCTTCATTTAAAAGATGCGTCGCAAAAGAATGTCGTAATATATGAGGACTCTTTTTCACTTTCTCAGAAGCCGTACTAAAATAAGAATTTATAATTCTGTAAACAAGGGTTTCATAAACTTTAATTCCTTTTAAAGTCAAAAATAGAAAACTAGAATCCTTTTTATTATCCAGACCGTCTCTTAAAGGAATATAATTTTTAATAGATTCAATAACGGATGGCAACAGAGGGATTCTTCTTTCTTTATTTCTTTTCCCTAATACTTTTATTGTTTGCTGAGAAACAGAAACATCCTTTATTTTTAAATTCACCAACTCTGTTCTTCGAATTCCTGTTGAATAAAATAATTCCACAATCAATTTATTGCGAACACCATTAAAATCTTTTTCCTCTTTTAATAGGTTTAATACATTTTCAATTTCATTTTCTGAAAAAGGAACTTGTATTTTTTTTGAAGTTTTTAAAGATTTATGTTTCGCTAAGGGGCTTATTTCTATAGCACCTATTTTTAAAAGAAATTTATAATAGGTCTTTAATGAAGATATCTTACGATTTACACTCTGATTAGATAAGCCATCGTCTACTAGCTTAACAATCCAACTTCGAATGATAGAATAATGAATAGTTGTTATTTCTGAATAATCAAACTCAGTTGCTGCAAACTCATAAAATTTCTCTAAATCATTTTTATATGCTATAACAGTATGAGAAGAATATTTTTTCTCTAAAACAAGATAGTTTATAAAATTTTTAAAGGGCATAAAAAAATCCGTTGAAAAGTAAAAATACTAAAATTCAACGGATTTATATTCTATTAGAATCAAGAACAATTAAATTTCTTCCTGATCTCTAAGATTTTGTATGTATTGAGCTTTTTGAACCTGTGCTCTTCTTTTTACGGAAGGCTTTGTAAACTGCTTTCTTTCTCGCAACTGGGTTTTTGTTCCTGTACGATCGAACTTACGCTTAAAACGTTTTAGCGCTCTGTCTATATTTTCTCCTTCTTTTATTGGTATTATTAACATAACTCTTAACCTCCTCTCTTTTAGGTTGGCAAAGATAATTACTATTTTGGAAATACAATATTAGATGAAAGCTTTTTTTTATAAAAATATTTTAATCATTCTTTAAACAGTGTTGCTCGCTTGCTTAAGTCCTGAACCAGCTTTTCTTCTTCCTCGCTTTCCAGTAGTATATTATAGTTTTCCCAGAAGTCTTTATTATAAGGTCTATGTAAAAATATATCTTCAGACCATGTTTTTTGCAATTCTTCAGTTATTAAATCCGGTTCTTGAATGATTTCGGTAAAAAGTATTTCTTGTACGGTATAATAAAACTGCTCTTCTTTTAACCTTTTCTTCTCTTCTTCGCTTATATATTTTTTATCCGAGGATCTGTCTCCAACATTAACTAGTTTTGGAGTTTCGTAATAATAATAATTAGGGTACATTTTGCCTTCATACTCCATATACGAAATAACCAATTTATGATTATTCAAAGTACCTAGTAGACTCTTACTTCTACTTTTTTGTTTTTCTGAAGAAGCAATTAATTCGTATTCAATTCTCTTAATAGCAAAAGTGTCCCAATAAATATAAATCCAACCTTTAGTTTCAAATCCTTCATTATAAATTCCCTTCGTATTTAATCCAACAAAATCTAATCCTCTTTTAATTTCGATTTTATAAATCTTTCTACCATTATCAACCAATACAGTATCTATATTAAATTGATGGTTTTCAAGAATATTTTCTCCAAACAAACCATTGGACATATTTGAATTTCTAATTAGGTTAAGTTTTCCTTTAAAGAGAAAATTCATTCCGTTTACACGCTCATCATTCCATTTAATAGCTCCAACAAGTTTCGAGGTTTCAATAGTATCTCTACGAAGTTGTTTCGAGCTCATTTTAAAATTTTTAGAGGCACTCCTTAAATAGGAAGAATAAACGAACAAACTATCTATATCTCTTAAATCGTAACTTTTTCTATTTTCGTTTACGTTAATTTTTAGATTGTCTTTAGAGCCAGAAGCATAACTAGAATCATACAATGTTATGGCACTTTCAATAAGCCATTTGTATTCATTTTTATTTCGCTCTTTGTGTCTTAAAAAACCCTTCTGCATAAAAGGTTGATCTGGCAAGTTTTCCGGAAGTTCTTCAATAGCCCTTAATACAACATCATTTCCTGTTTTCGGTCTTGTCTCAGCTATAATTAGAATCTCATCTAAAGAAGCTATATCTTCTTCAAGAAATATATCTTCGTCATTTACAAATTCACTAACTAGTATTTTAAAGCTTTTATAGCCAATGGAAGAAATTACAAGAGTGTCACTTTCTAATTCTTTCGGTACAGATAAAACAAATCTACCATCCGTATTACTAATAGTACCAATGGTCGACTTATCAATATAAATACTTGCATTCTCTAATGGCAAATAAGTGATAAAATCTACTACTTTACTTTTCAACTCTGTTTGAGAAAAAGCATTAATAGAAAAAATTAAGATAAAAAAACAAATAATATATTTAAAATAGCTACGCTTCATTTTATGTTAATTATGTTAAACAGCTATTCTCTAGCTTTTATGTTGCAGGTTTATACCCTTTACCGTCTATGACCATTTTGGCAATTATCTCTCTAAGAATCTCTGAAGTTCCGCCACCAATTGGTCCTAGTCTACTATCTCTAAATAACCTGGCCATTGGATAGTCTTCCATATAGCCATAACCTCCTAATAATTGAAGGCATTGATACATCACATCATCAGACATTTTTGTAGATGTTAACTTAGCCATAGTCGCTTCCTTTACTACATACTCTCCATCATTTAATCGCTTCATCGTACTATAATTAAAGGTTTTACAAACTTCAATCTCACTAGCCATTTGGGCGACATTATGTCTAAGAGCCTGAAATTCTGATATACTTTTACCAAATGCAACTCTGTCCTTCATGTATTGTATTGCATAATCTAAAGCAAATTCTGAACGCGCATGCGCATTAACTGCCATAATTAAACGCTCTAAAGCAAAATGCTGCATAATATAAGGAAAACCCATATTCTCTTCTCCCATTAAGTTCTCAGCAGGGATGGTTACATTATCAAAAGCAATTTCTGCTGTATCACTTGCTCGCCAACCTAACTTATCAAGTTTTGTTGAAGAAATACCAGGAGTATCTCTATCCATAACAAAAATACTAATTCCCTTACCTCCTAATTCTGGAGAAGTTTTAGCAGCAACCACCAAATAATCACTGTAAACACCGTTAGTAATAAATGTTTTGGAACCATTAATTACATAGTTTCCGTCTTTTTTTACCGCAGTTGTTCTCATCCCAGAAACATCAGATCCTCCAAAAGGTTCCGTAATACACAGACATCCAATTTTATCACCAGTAATACTTGGCGCTAAATATTTTTCTTTAATATCATCACTACCTTCTTTATTAAGGTGTGTCATTGCTAAATAAGCATGTGCCCACATATTTGCTGCAAATCCAGCAGAATTTATTTTCTGAAGTTCTTCCAGAAAAATAACTGTATAAAATAAATCAAGATCTAATCCGCCATATTTTTCTGGATAATTAATTCCAAAAAAGCCCATCTCACCCATTTTCTTCCAGATAAACCGTTCTACGGTTCCTGTCTCTTCCCATTTATTTATATGAGGCACTACTTCTTTCTGCAAAAAGTCTTTTAAACTTTTTCTAAAAAGCTCATGTTCCTCCGTAAAATACATATTATTCATATTTTTTTTTGATTGTTTTTCAAGAAATTACTCTAAATAGAAGTAATCATTCAAGGGTCAAATATAGTTGAATTCTTGCTAACATTCTTGGAGACATACCCTCTATTATTTTTAGCTCAGAAAAGTCATCTATTCGTTCTCTAAGTATTCGAAATTCCCAAATTCGCTTGGCTAATTCAAAAGAAACATCAGGTATTGTTGCAATATCTGAAGCTGATATAACATTGATATTCATTTTATTAATTTCTTTTGGGGTCTTTACTGTGAATTCATTTAAAGTACGTTCTACAACTTGTTCATTTAAGCCATACACATTGTTTAATTGTGAATCTGCAGTAAATCCTCCTAACTTTAAACGATAAGAAATTATACGCTTACTTAAAGTAGCCCCTATTCCACTTATTTTCTGAAGCTCTTCTTCTGTAGCTTTATTCAAGTCTAATTTTTCTGAAAATAGCTTTTCCTTAAAACCCATATTGTATTCTTTTTTAGGTTTTGGATTAGTAAGCCATTCTGGAAATTTAAAGTATGGACTGATTACTTCTAAAAGAGAATCTGAAATCTTGGTAACTTTTTGAAAATCTTGTTTTGAATTTATCCATTGACCCTTTTCTCTAAAATGATGCAAACGATCTATTTCTAAAAGAGACATCCCCAAAGTGTATCCTTTAAAATCTGTAATAAAATTAGGATTGAAAGGGTATATTTTCGGTTTTCTAGAAGTAAGTTCAATTTGCCTTAAAGAATCTAATTCTTTTTGAAGAGATATAATTTCAGGAGAAGTAGTATCTAAAACATCTTCATCAGAAAAATCAACAAAATAATAGACCCCTAGTAAGCCAGTAATAAGTAGTAGCAAAAACAAAATCCCATTTCGTTGCTGTCTGTTAAACACGAAATGGGATTTAATATTTTCCATCAGAATATAGATTTATTATTATTCTGGGGAGTTATGTTTTATTAAGTAAAAGTTATTCCTTTTTAGCCTTTATAACTTTCATATATTTATTCAACTCTTCTTTTACTTTAGGTGCTAATATTACCAAACCTATCATATTTGGCACCATCATGGCAAAAATCATGGCATCGGAGAAATTGATAACTGATCCTAAGCTAGCAGCAGCACCAATAACTACAAATACACAAAATAATATTTTATAAGTGTATTCCATTTTTTTAGTTCTACCGAATAAATAAGCCCAACCTTGGAATCCATAATAAGACCATGAGATCATTGTACTAAATGCAAATAATACTACTGCAATAGTTAATACATATGGGAACCAAGAAATTGAAGATGCGAAAGCACTTGATGTTAACAGAATTGCCTGAGCATCACTTCCTGGTGGATTTAGAGGATCCACAAATCCAGTTATAATTAACACTAAAGCTGTCATTGTACAAACAATAACAGTATCAATAAATGGCTCTAATAAAGCAACCATACCTTCACTTGCCGCATATTTTGTTTTTACTGCTGAATGGGCTATAGATGCAGAACCAACACCTGCCTCATTTGAAAATGCAGCTCTTCTAAATCCTTGTACCAAAACACCCACAATTCCACCTGCAATTCCTTCTGGACTAAATGCTCCATTCCAGATTGCTGCAAATGCGCTACCTATCATATCATACTTAGCAATAATAACAAACAAGGATGCTGCAACATATATAACCACCATAAATGGCACAATTTTATCTGTTACTTTAGCTATCTTTTTAATTCCACCAATGATTACAATACCAACAAACACAGCCATTATTAGTCCAAAAACCCAACCCCTATTATGAAATATAGATTCATTTCCTCCTGTAATACTTTCTACTAATTGAAAGGCTTGATTTACTTGGAACATATTTCCACCTCCAAACGATCCTCCAATAACAAAGATCGCAAAAAACACTGCTAAAATCTTACCTAAAACTGGCATACCTTTAGATTTCAGTCCTTTTGTTAAATAGTACATCGGACCACCATAAACGGTTCCGTCTTCTGCAATATCTCTATATTTTACCCCTAAAGTACACTCCACAAATTTTGATGCCATACCTAAGAATCCAGCAACTATCATCCAGAATGTTGCTCCTGCTCCACCAATAGAAACAGCAATTGCAACACCAGCAATATTACCTAAACCTACGGTTGCTGAAAGTGCCGCAGTTAAAGCTTGAAAGTGAGAAACCTCCCCTTCGTGTCCTTCAATAGCAATAGTTTCAATATGATCTTCTCCTTCATTTAAATCTCCAGCACCAGGTAATGATTCATGATGATCTACATCATCATATTTTCCTCTTACAATATTTATTGATGTCCAAAAACCTCTTAAATTAATACCTTTAAAGTAAATAGTAAAGTAGGTCGCACCAATAATTAAGGGAAATAACACCCAAAATACTTTAACTCCTCCACCAAAATCAATTTGATAAAATATAAAACTTACAAACCAACCTGTTGCATTTCCAAAAACTTGATCAATTTTTTGATCTAATCCTTGTTCAGTTGCCTCTTGTGCAAAAGTTAAAAATGGAATTAAAAAAGTAAAAAGGGAAAGAAGATATTTCTTCATAATTAGAGTTTAAGTTAAATTCTTAATGATGTCATTTTTCAAAGAAGCAAGAAACTAAAAAAAATCGGGACTTCAAATTTTTGTCCGTTAATTTGTTAAAGGGTTTTAAACATGGTAAATCTTCTTCAATTTTTCAATTTGTTGTGGCCTTCCAATCAGAATAAGTTTAGAATCTCTTTTTAAAACAAGTGAGGGTTCTGGATTTACAATATACTCACCTTCTGGTGTTTTATAACCAATTATAGAACAACCTGTCTCTTTACGAAGATCTAAATCTTTAATTGCCATTTCTTTTCCTTCTGGACATACTTTAGAAAACGGTACTTGCTCTACATTCATACTATCATCATCTCCAGAAACTGACAAATTATCTAAAAACTCGATTAAATCTGGAGTTACCACTAAAGACGCCATATGATCACCACCTATCCTATCTGGCATAATCACATTATTCGCTCCTGCCAACTTTAATTTTTTTAATGTGGTTTCCTCGGTTGCTCGACTTATTATTTTTAAGCCTTTATTTAATTGTCTTGCAGATAAAACTACAAAAAGATTATCTGCATCATTAGGCAAAGCACTTATTAATGTGGAAGCTTTTTCAATACCAGCTTTTTTTAATATTTCATCTTCATTTGCATTTCCTAGAACAAACGACACTAGTTCACTATAGTATTTCTCAACTACTTCTTCATCTTTTTCAATAACTACAAATTGTTGTTTATAGGCTAATAATTTATGAACTGCTTGTTGTCCATTTCTTCCGTAACCGCAAACTATAACATGATCGTTCATCTTTCTTATTTTTTTTTCTACTCGCTTTTGAATTAAATTTTCGAAATTATTTCTACTTAATATATATTCACTAAAAACCGCTAAAGCATAACCCATAATAAATATGCTAGATACTATTAATCCCGAAGTAAATAATTTTTCCGCATTAGTTAAAGGCTCTACTTCTTTAAAACCTACAGTAGAAATTGTTATAATGCTCATATAGATAGCATCGACTATTGAAAAACCGAATGCAAACGTAAAGGTCATTGCTCCTGTTAAAAAAACTAATAACAAAAGTAAAATCGCAAAAAATATTTTTTTCTGAAACAACTTTATCATAAATCAAAAACTGAAGATCTTTTAGTGTAAAATAAATCTTTTAACCGCAACATAAAAGCCATAGTAATATAAAAAGCAAAACCTAAACCTATTGTTGCAAATGATACATAAATAAAAAATAGACGAACATTTTTTGCTCTAATTCCAAGGCGATCTGCAAAACGAGAGCTTACATAAAAGCCATGTTTTTCGAAATAGTGACGTATGGAATATACCATTTTTAACATAATGCAAAATAATAATTTTTAATAGAATTAATGAATTATTATTCTGATTTTAAAGTAGAATATCTTTTAATAAACAAACTTCAATAATTTTTAGATTGCATTACACAATAATCACTATATAAATCATCAACTTCTCTTTAAAATAGAATTCCCAACAGTACATTGTAGGCATTTATATTTATTACAATATTCATTCTTTAATTGAAGTAATCCTTGAGATTGTAAACTGTTTTTATATGCTGGACGTAATTGATTAAACTTTTTGATAATTGAATTCTCCTCAATTGGAATTGAGGAAGCTAAATTCATGATTTCTTCAGAAACATCCTTTCCTAAAAAGTTAGCATAGATAAACTTTAATGGTATAATGGTATTTATAAGGAGTAAGTCTATAAACTTTTTGGTTAGACTTTTTTTCTTTTTAGTAGAACTAACCCCAAAATTATAATGAGTATCCCAATATTCATTTGCAGAAATTTTAAATATGGTATAATAATCTTCCAAACTATTAACCTCCATAATTCTTGAAAAAAGAGATTGCTTTTCAGATAACAAAACTGCTAATTGGGACAATCGTATCGTTGGAAAATTAGAAGGTCGCAGTCTAAAATATTTAGGACAATTAACTGCTTTATTATTTATACTAAACTTTTGACTTAAATAAAGATATTTGTCCTTCAATAATTCAAAATAAGAATCCCTATTGTTACTTTCAAAAAATCCTGCTTGACCAAAAAGTATAGCTTCTATTTCTAACTTTTCTGAACTGCATTTTTTGATAATGGAATAATCTATAGATTGAGCAATGCTAAAAAAAGATTCTCCATTTACTTTTAAACCAAAATTTTTACAAAGAAGTTTAAATAATAATTCTTCCCAATGATTATTAGAAGATTTCAATTCCTTTTCAAACCAAAGTGATTTATGCTGTAACCTTTCTAAAAACAAACGATCTAACCAATTATCAAGTAAAATGGAGTCCATTTTAGGGAAATCGTTTTCACAATTAATCCATTGCTGCTTTTTTGAAAATAAGTGGCGATAATTTTTTAGCACACTTTCTTCCACTATCGCCTTTAGTTCAAAAGTGGGTATGGTAGAATTATCTTTTCTGAAAATATCGGCATTATATTCCCAAACTACATGCAGTATAACATTATCGTAGTTTTTATTTTTTTCGTGTTGGTGTGCATACCAATCACTGGACTGTTTATGGATTTCAACATTACCAGCCCAAAGTTGATCGCCTATTGATACTTGGGCATTAAAAAAATCTGGACCAGAATTAAAATTATGCTCCCCTACTTTAACAATAACTAAATTAGCTCCATTAGTGGCAGTAAGTTTCTGAACATTAAACTTCTGATACTTCCACACATAGTGTAGAAAATCTTCTTTCATGAGTTAAGAATTCACGGGGAGAAATAAAAGGGATTCTCAAATTTAAGAAAAAGCATTGACAATAGCCATAAAACTTTCTGCATTTAATGCTGCTCCACCAATAAGACCTCCATCCACATCTGGATTCGAAAATATTTCTTTCGCATTTTCTGGCTTAACACTGCCACCATAAAGTATGGATATACTATCTGCAACATCAAAGTTATATCGATCACTAATCAAGCGTCTAATAAAATGATGCATCTGTTGTGCTTGTTCTGGGGAAGCAGTCTCTCCTGTACCTATAGCCCAAACTGGCTCGTATGCTAACACAATAGATTCCCAGCTTTCTTCTGGCAAATGAAAAAGTGCTTTTCTAATCTGATTTTCCACAATTGTAAACTGATCACCATTCTTTCTATCCTCCAATTTTTCTCCAAAACAAAAAATAACTCTCATCTTGTTTTCTAAGCCAGAATCTACTTTTTGTTTTAGTAATACATCATCTTCATTAAAATATTCTCGTCGCTCACTATGACCAATAATTACCGTTTTAACACCAATAGATTTAAGCATCGTTGCAGAAATTTCTCCTGTGTAAGCACCATTTTCTGCAAAATGCATGTTCTGTGCAATTACTTCAATTTCTGAATCTTTTAAACTTTCTGAGGCAGTTAATAGATTCGTAAATGTAGGCGCAATCATAACCTCAGCATCAGAAGTTATTACATTTCCTTTTAATTCTGAAATCAATGTTTTTGTTTCAGCCAAATCTTTATTCATTTTCCAGTTTCCTGCTACTATATTTTTTCTCATAATATTTTCCTAACTTTTTAGGGATATCTCTTTAATTAAAATTTAATTTTTTAATACTTCAACTATTCGTTCATCATCCGCTTTTATAGCTTTATATAAAATTATTTCTCCATCTGGGTTAATCATAATATATCTAGGGATCCAATCTAAATCTATATTGGAACAAAAACCGCCTTTCCATCCAGATTTAATATAATAATGCTCTCCCTTAACATTGAAGGTTTTTATCGCTTTTTCCCATTTTTCGACTGATTTATCTAAAGAAAAATACAAAAATACTACATTTTTGTTCTTTTTTTGTAATTTTCTAACTTTTGGCATTCCTTTTATACAGTCACTACACCATCCTGCCCAAATATCAATAAATATGGTTTTACCTTTATGAATATCTAATATCTCAAAAAAGGTAATTTCTGTTTCTTCGGTAGTTAAGAAAACATCGTTTAACGCTTCTGTACTAAATGTGTTTTCTTGGGATTTTACAGAAAATATAGTAAAAGCTAAAGTGATTAAAAGTAAATATTTTTTCATGTTTTTTAGTTTCTTTACTATCGATTTATATGACAATACCAATAAGGATTTTAATTCCTAATTTTCGGATCTAACCATCCATAGATTAAGTCCACAAAAATATTAATTATAATAAATAAAGTTGCAATCACTATTACTGCTCCCATAATTATAGGCAAATCTAATGTATTTAAAGCATCTACAATTTCTTTTCCAAGACCATTCCATCCAAAAATATATTCTACAAAAACAGCTCCCGCTAACATAGATGCAAACCATCCCGAAATTGCAGTTACTACAGGATTAAGCGCATTTTTTAAAGCGTGTTTCCTAATTATAGTAAACAACGTTAAACCTTTTGCTTTTGCAGTACGAATGTAATCTGTTCCCATAACTTCCAACAAAGAGTTTCGCATTAATTGACTTACTACTGCCAATGGGCGGATCCCTAAAACTATGGCTGGTAAAATTAAATTTTTCCATTGTAAATACTTACCATTTCCAAAATCGTCTACTTCATAAAGACTTCCAGTCATATTTAGTCCAGTATATTCATGTAATAAAAACCCAAATAGCCAGGCAAATATTATTGCGCTAAAAAAAGAAGGAACACTCATTCCTATAGTACTTAATAATTGAATGATTTTGTCTATCCAACCGTCTTTAAACATTGCTGAAATAATTCCTAAAAGCACTCCCAAAAGCATCGCTATAAGAATTGCAGAAATAGCTAAGACTACAGTATTAGGTAAAGTTTCTGAAATCACAGAACTTACTTTTTTTCCATTTTTCTGAAAGGACTCCCGCAAATAAGGAAACTTAAATACAACGTTAGTTTCCGCAATTGAAAACAAATTTACATCTGTGTATTTTAATTTTGACAAATAGGTATAATCCTCAGGATTGTTACTATGAAAAGACAAGGGAGACAAGTCGTTTAAATAATATAAATATTGCTGACTTACAGGCTTATCAAAACCATACTTTTTTTTAACAATAGCAACTTGTTCTGCGGTTTCATTCTGACCTAACATCATACGAGCTGGGTCACCTGGAAGGATGGTAAATAAAAAAAATATTACGGTTATAACTCCAAAAAGGGTGAGTATTGCATATCCTATTTTTTGAAGTAAATACCCTAGCACTATTTATTTTATTTTAATGGTTCTAATTTTAAATTCTCTGAATCGTTCCAATGTAGTTTTTGTAAAATCGTACCTTTTTGTAATTCCATGATGGACGGATTGCTACGAATAATTGTTTTTAACGCTGTCTCATCACAAAAGTAAAACTTGAAATTAAGCTGATATTCTTCAGCTAAAGCTTCGGTTGCTTCTTTACTTGATGCTGAAAGTCCAATAACTTGATATCCTTTTTTAATTGCTTGATCTGTTGCTTGTTTTATATTTATAAACCCTTCCTTTTCAGAATTACTCAAACTATAAGCAACAACAACAATTAAGTTATCATCTTCTAAAAATATGGAAGTAAAATCCTCTCCATCCCTTTCCATGGTAAAATCATGAATTGGAGGTTCATATCCTTTTTGAAGCATGATTGTTTCTACAGTATATTCTCCATCTTCTTTAGGGAAGTCACCAAGAGTCACCACTGTCTTTTCAATGCCATTATTATTAAAAGTCCAATGGTATTCAAAAATAGGCTTTGGCGCATCGGGTGGATAAGCCATTCCATCAGTAATATTTGCTTCAATTTTATAAGGTCTAAAATCAATTAACGGAAGGTGCTGTAAAACATGGTATCCTAAAAACATACAAGCTATAAAAGTAAGGTACACTATAACTTTTCTGAGATTGCTGGTGAATAACGGTTTTATATGTGCTCTTCCAAAGTAAATAATTAATAGCAAAATCAACAATATAACATCCTTTGTAAAGGATTCCCAAGGTGTTAACTTTACTGCATCACCAAAACAGCCACAATCGGTTACTTTATTGAAAAATGCAGAATAGAATGTAAGAAAAGTGAAGAAAATGATCATTAATAAAGAACTCCAAATCGCAAACTTTTTGGCATATCCTAAAAGGAGCATAACTCCTAACATCACTTCAAAAATTACTATGAATATAGCTATTGCCAAAGCGAAAGGCACAAAAACCTCTAGGTTTAGAACATCTGGAGCAAAGTAATCTTTAAGCTTAAATGAAAAGCCAACAGGGTCATTTAACTTTATTAACCCACTAATAATAAATAATACTCCAACAAGTACTCTAGATATTGTAACTATATATTTCATAATAATTTAAAAGTTTGGCGTTAGTATTAATATTCTTCAAGCAGAATTAATGCAAAAACAGCGTAATTAATCATATCTTGATAATTAGCATCAATCCCTTCAGAAACTAATGTTTTCCCTTTATTGTCTTCAATTTGCTTAACTCTAAGAAGCTTTTGCAATATTAAATCTGTAAGAGAACTAATTCTCATATCGCGCCATGCCTCACCATAATCATGGTTTTTATCCATCATTAATTGTTTGGTTTCAGCGACATGTTTATCGTATTCTTCTGTAGCATTTTTCAGAGATAAATCTGGTTGTTCAACTACTCCTTTTTCCAATTGAATCAAGGCCATGATGGAATAATTTATTATCCCCACAAACTCACTCGCCTGCCCTTCGTCTACTTTCTGCACTTCATTTTGTTGCAAACTGCGGATCCTTTGGGTTTTAATAAAAATCTGGTCGGTTAAGGATGGAAGCCTCAATATACGCCAAGCGCTTCCGTAATCTTTCATTTTATTGATAAACAAGCTTCTACAAGTATCAATTATAGTATCAAACTGTTTTGAAGTATTTGGCATTAGTTCTGTAAGATTTTCCGTAAATTTCGCTTAAATAAATCAATTTAAAAAATTGAAATCAATTAATTGTAAAGGAAAGCTTATCGATTTATCAACACCCAAAGTTATGGGTATCTTAAATCTTACTCCTGATTCATTTTATGATGGCGGTAAATTAACTTCGGAAAAAGACATTATTTCACAAGCTGAAAAAATGTTAAGTGATGGCGCTACTTTTCTTGATTTAGGAGGATATAGCTCAAGACCTGGCGCAAAATTTGTTTCAGAAGAAGAAGAATTAAAAAGAGTTTTACCGGTAGTTTCTCTTATTCTGAAAGAATTTCCAGATACACTTATGTCTATAGATACATTTAGAAGTAATATCGCTAGACAATGTATAGAAAATGGAGCAGCTTTAATAAATGATATTTCTGCAGGAAATATGGATGTGAATATGTTTGAGACTATAGCTAATTTGCAAGTCCCATATATCATGATGCATATGAAAGGTACTCCCGAAACCATGATGCATAACACAGAATATGAGAATATCACCAAAGACTTACTGTTTTATTTTTCTGAAAAAATTGCAAAAGCTAGATCCTATGGCATTAATGATGTACTTGTAGATTTAGGGTTTGGGTTCTCAAAAACGATGGATCAGAATTTTGAATTGCTATCAAATTTAGAGCTCTTCAATAATATTGATGTCCCTATCTTAGTTGGAGTTTCAAGAAAATCTATGATTCATAAAACTTTAGGCATTTCCCCAAATGATGCTCTTAATGGCACAACATCATTACACTCTATAGCATTATATAAAGGCGCCTCTATTCTTCGTGTTCATGATGTGAAAGAAGCTGTTGAATGTATAAAATTGACACAAAATTTGAAGTCTCATTGATTTAAAGTACTTTTACAAAAAGCCTATACTCATTGGAATTTTTAGACATTAGAATCATAGACGTTGTAGACATAGTCCTCGTTGCTTTCCTATTATATTATACCTACAAACTCATTAAAGGTACTGTTGCCATAAATATCTTTATCGGTATTGTTATTCTTTATGCCATCTGGAAAATTACCGAATTTCTAGATATGGAAATGCTTAGTAAGATTTTAGGTGGGTTTTTAGGAATTGGAATGATAGCTCTTGTAGTTGTATTTCAACAAGAGATAAGACGTTTTTTGTTAATGATTGGTTCCACTAATTTTAGCGCTCGTAGAAAATTTTTAAAACAATTTAAGTCAAATGAAATCGATTTAATAACCAATGTTGAAGCTATAGTAAAGGCTTGCGAGAAAATGGGGAAATCTAAAACTGGAGCACTTATTGTTTTTAAACGCAATAACAGTTTAGATTTTGTGAAAAATACTGGTGATGAAATGAATATTGAAATTAATCAGCCAATCATTGAAAGTATCTTTTTTAAAAACAGCCCGCTTCATGACGGAGCAGTCATCATTGAAGAAAACATAATTAATGCCACAAGAGTAATTTTACCTATATCAAACGAACTTGAAATCCCACAACGATTTGGACTTCGACATAGAGCCGCAGTTAGTATAACTGAAAAAACCGATGCTGTTTGTATTGCTGTTTCTGAAGAAAACGGTCAAATTTCTTATTTAAAAGAAGGGGATTTTGTTCTTTTTGAAAATTTAGAAGAATTAACTAAACTTCTGGAAAAAGATTTAAGTCACTAATATTAAATAGCTTCTTTTTCTAAAAACTGAACTTCGTAAAGGTTTTTATAATATCCATTTTCTTTTTCAAGAAGTTCTTTATGAGATCCCATTTCAACTACTTTACCTGCATCCATTACAATTATCTTATCTGCATTTTTCACAGTCGCTAATCTATGTGCAATAACAATTGAGGTACGTCCCTTAGTTATTTTTTCAGTAGCAGTTTGAATCATTTCTTCTGAATAAGAATCTACGGAGGAAGTCGCTTCATCTAAAATTAATATACTTGGATTGCTAACATAAGCACGTAAAAAGGCTAATAATTGTCGTTGCCCTGAAGATAACATGACTCCTCTTTCTTTTACATTATAATGATAGCCATTAGGCAAGGAGCTGATAAATTTATGAACTCCTATTTCTTTAGCTGCTGTTATAACCTGTTCTTCAGAAATATTGGGATTGTTTAGTGTAATGTTATTTAATATAGAATCCGCAAACAAAAACACATCCTG
Organism: uncultured Flavobacteriales bacterium; assembly: GCA_913058295.1. Lineage (GTDB taxonomy): Bacteria > Bacteroidota > Bacteroidia > Flavobacteriales > Flavobacteriaceae > Marifrigoribacter. The sequence continues at coordinate 15,980 of CAJXRD010000030.1, forward strand.
AAGCACAACTGCAATATGGCTTCGTAAAGACTTTAACGTATAGTCATTAATGTTTGATCCATCTATATTGATTTCACCACTGTTAATTTCATAAAAACGAGATAATAAATTAATAATAGTCGATTTCCCCGCACCTGTAGCACCTACTATTGCAACGGTTTCTCCTGGCAGTACTGCAAAGGAGATTCCTTTTATTATTTCTTCACCTTCAATATAACTAAACCGTACATTATTAAAATCAATCAATCCATTGGTATGCGATAATAATTTTGTCCCAGAATCGTCAATATGAGACTTGGTATCTAAGATATCAAATACTCTTCGTGCAGCAACCATTCCCATTTGAAGTGTATTAAACTTATCGGCAATTTGCCTTAAAGGTCTAAACAACATTTGTGACAATATTATAAACGAGGTGATAATACCAAGAGTGATATCTCCTCCAGCAATAACATTTAGTCCTCCATACCATACCACAAATCCAATAGCTATAGAGGAAGCAATTTCTGCAATTGGAAAAAATATCGAATTATACCAAACCGTTTTTATCCATGCCTTTTTATGCTTTTGGTTTATCTCTTTAAACTGTTTGTACTCTGTTTCTTCTCGAGTAAAAATTTGTACGATTTTCATTCCCGTAATACGTTCTTGTACAAAAGAGTTTAAATTGGACACCTGATTTCTTACATCTTCAAACGCAACTTTCATTGCCTTCTGAAAAACTCTTGTCGCATATAAAATAATTGGTAAAATTGTCAATACAATTAATGCCAATTGCCAACTTTTATAAAACATAAAACCAACAATAACTAGCATTTTTAAAAGGTCACTAATTATCATAAACAATCCCTGACTAAAAATACTCGATATTGTTTCTATATCATTTACTGCACGCGTTGTTAACTTCCCAACAGCACTGGTATCGTAATATTTTAGTTTAAAACTCAACATCAATTCAAAGAGATTTACACGAATATCTCTAATTACATTTTGCCCCAACCAATTTGCAAAATAAATAAAGGTAAGATTCAATAGGGTTTCAATAAAAATTAAAGCCACCATTAAGCTGATATAAAAAACTAAGTTTTCATTATCTTTTGGAACTATGGATTCATCTATGGTAATTTGTAAAAGCTCTGGCTGAACCACCCCTAAAATAGACATGGCTATGGCAGCAAACGCCACATAATAAAAGGTTAGACGATAAGCATTAGTGTAACCTAATAACCGTCTAAATAAACTAAAATCGAATGCCTTACCAGATTCTGCCATAATTCATTCCTTTATTAAGAGGAATACTGTTGATTAATATTTTATATTTTCTGAATATATAACCTTAGTTAAATAAAGTCCTTTTGCTGGAGCTGATGTCCCAGCCTTGCTCCTATTCTTACTTTTTATAATTTTATGAAATTCCCCTAAACTAGTTTTCTCAAAACCAACATCCAAAAGAGTTCCTACAATTGCTCTTACCATATTTCGCAAAAACCGATCTGCTGAAATTGTAAAAATCAATTCCGATTCTTTAAGTTCCCAAAATGCTTTTTCAATCTTACAATTATACGTTTTTACATCGGTTTTAGATCTCGAAAAGCATTGAAAATTCTTATAGTTCAATAGCTCTTTTGCCGCACTATTCATTAAATCTATATTCGGTATATAATGAATTAGATGTGCAAAATCTTCAGAAAAAGGGCTCTTTATAAGGGTGATTTTATATTCGTATTCTCTTTCTAAAGCATTAAATCTAGCATGGGCATTTTCCTTTACTCTAAATATGCTTTGTACAGTAATATCCTTCGGAAGCAAAGAGTTAAATTTAAACCTTAGTTCCCTAAGCTCTTTAATCTCATCGAAATCAAAATGAGCAAACAATTGCTTTGCATGCACACCTGCGTCTGTTCTTCCTGCACCTGTAACTTTAATTTCTTTCCGAAGAATAGTAGACATCGTTTTTTCTAAGACTTCCTGTACACTAATAGCCTCAGGTTGCGTTTGCCAACCATGGTAGTTTTTTCCCTTATAAGCTATCTCTATAAAATATCGCAAAGAATCTTGTATTTTTGACCTTGCAAAACATCATTTGATGTCAATTGCAAATGTCAAAGATACATAAAGTGAAAAGCATCTAAGGAAAAGTTTGCTTTCTCTTAACATTATTATATTTCCTAAATTAATGAAGAAAATTCTTCTACTTTCAGATACCCATAGTCATATAGACGATACCATATTAAAATACATTAAGCAAGCCGATGAAGTTTGGCATGCAGGGGATATTGGCGATTTAGCCGTAACCGATACCATAAAAAAGATAAAGCCACTTAGAGCAGTTTATGGCAATATCGACAATGCAGAAGCTCGAGGAGAATTTCCATTAAACAACCGTTTTATGTGTGAAGAGGTGGACGTTTGGATTACTCATATTGGAGGTTACCCAGGAAGATACAATCCAGCAATTCGAAATAATATTCAGAATAACCCACCACAATTATTTATCACTGGGCATTCTCATATTTTAAAAGTAATGAACGATAAAAAGTTAGGGCTGTTACATATGAATCCTGGTGCTATTGGAAAATCTGGATTTCATAAAGTAAGGACCATGTTACGATTTGAAATTAATAAAAACAAAATTGAAAATTTAGAGGTGGTTGAAATTGAAAGGTAATTTATCAAAAAACAAAAACCCTAAAAGATGGCATTCTTTTAGGGTCTTGCACTAATATACTAAGATGTACGGTTTAGCGTAACCGATCCACAGATTTTACGAGGTCTTCATCCCTTTTTATGGCCTTATTGGCCATGACTAAAAAAACGATAGAAATGATAGGAAGTAACACCCCAATACCCTTCTCTGAAACCAAAGTCTCTCCGGATAGTGTTAGTGATCTGTATACGAAAACTCCCAGTAATACAAAGTTTAATATGATGTTTAAACGATTCAATACAAATTGCAATTGCCGTTTATTAAAATTAAATATAGATACTAATGTCAATACAATTGACCCAATAATAAGTCCTAATATTAAAGGTTCATTTTTGTCAATAATTAGCTCTTTAGCTTCATTCATGATTATTGGAAACCATAAATACAAAGCAGCAATGACTAATGCTGAAATAAAAAGATAAACTGTTTGTATACGTTGTAACATTAATTTACTCTAAAAGTAGAAAGCAAAAATACAGTTTCTTTTAAAAAAATAAATACAAAAACTAATTTATTGTTGTACTATTGCAATATCAATTCGTAACCAATTCAATAGAGGTTACTTAGTCTTCGATTAAATTTCAAAAGAAAATACCTTCAAAGCGTATTCAATTATATCAAAACAAACTTATAAATTTTTAAATGTTAGAAATTTCAGAATTAAAAGCAAAGAAGCTAGCTGAACTACAGGAAATTGCAAAAATTTCAGGTGTTCCTAAATTCCGAAGCTTAAAAAAATTAGACTTGGTCTATAAAATTTTAGATCATCAAGCTGCCAACCCAGATGCAGTTAAAGCAGTGGTAAAAGAGGAAACACCAAGCCCTTCTCCAATACAAGAAGCTCCAGTAAAAAGAGAAGCTCCAGTAAAAAGAGAACCACAAGCTAAAAGAGAACCTCAAACAAAAAGAGAACCTCAAACAAAAAGAGAACCACAAGCTAAAAGAGAACCTCAAGCCAAAAGAGAACCTCAAGAAAAAAGAGAGCCTCAAGCTAAAGAAGAAACTCAAGAAAACAAGGAACAAAAGACCAATGCTCCTCAACAAAGGGAAAATCGTCCTCGCCAACAAAGAAACGAGAATAGAAATCCAAACAAACCTGCTCAAAAACCCAATCACCCACAACAAAAAAAGGGAGAGGAAGCTGAAAAGCAACCAAGGAAAGAACAGAATACAAAACAAAAGCCAGCTCAAGCGAAAAGAGAGAACATCAATCCTAACCAAAACAGAAGCAAGGACGGCAATAAAGACACTCGAAATCGCTACCGTCAACCAGACTATGAATTTGATGCAATCATAGAAAGTGAAGGTGTATTAGATATAATGATGGATGGCTATGGTTTTTTACGATCTAGCGATTATAATTATTTGTCATCGCCAGATGATATTTATGTATCACAATCACAAATTAGATTATTTGGTTTAAAAACTGGAGATACCGTCTTAGGCCAAGTTAGACCTCCAAAGGAAGGTGAAAAGTATTTCCCTTTAATTAAGGTGAATAAAATTAATGGACAAAGCCCTAATGTTGTAAGAGACAGAATTGCTTTTGAACATTTAACTCCTTTATTTCCAGAAGAAAAATTTAACCTTGCCGATAAACAAGCCAGTATTTCAACACGTATTATAGATATGTTTGCTCCTATAGGTAAAGGACAACGTGCAATGATAGTTTCGCAACCAAAAACTGGAAAGACAATGTTATTAAAAGACATTGCCAATGCTATTGCAGCAAATCATCCAGAGGTTTATCAAATCATACTTTTAATAGACGAACGTCCTGAGGAAGTTACCGATATGCAACGTAATGTTCGTGGAGAAGTAGTTGCTTCTACTTTTGATAAAGAAGCTACAGAACACGTTCGTATTGCAAATCTAGTTCTTGAGAAAGCCAAACGGTTAGTAGAATGTGGGCACGATGTAGTGATTTTATTAGATTCTCTTACTCGTCTTGCTCGTGCATATAATACAGTACAACCAGCTAGTGGTAAAATATTAAGTGGTGGTGTTGATGCTAATGCATTACACAAACCTAAACGTTTCTTTGGAGCGGCTAGAAACATTGAAAATGGAGGTTCCTTAAGTATTATTGCAACTGCACTTACTGAAACAGGATCTAAAATGGATGAAGTTATCTTTGAAGAATTTAAAGGAACTGGTAATATGGAACTACAATTAGAAAGAAAAATTTCTAACCGCAGAATATTCCCAGCCATAGATCTTACTTCTTCAAGTACACGTAGAGATGACCTTTTATTAGGCGAGAATGTAATACAACGTATGTGGGTATTACGTAAATATCTTGCAGACATGAACCCTGTAGAAGCTATGGAGTTTATAAATGAGCGCATTAAGAGTTCTAAAAACAACGAAGAGTTTCTTGTTTCCATGAACAGATAATATTAGATTATAATTTATTATTAAAAATCCTGTTGAGTTTTTCAATAGGATTTTTTAGTATATTAAAGTCCTAAATAAAGTCACACTCTATGAAATACCAATTTAATCTATTTATTATTTGTCTTATAATTGGGCTTGTTCTTTTTTCTTCTTGTTCTTCTGAAAAGAAGGAAGTGGCCTATGATTTTACAACTGCCTTTGAATTATCAGATGGCACTGAAACTGCAACCTATAATCAAATAATAGAGTTTTACAATCAGCTAGCAGAAAACTATACCTCTGTTGCTATTTATGAAATGGACAAGACAGATTCTGGAAAACCATTACATCTGGTGACTTTCAATCCAAATCGAAGTTTTGAATATGAATTTTCAGATAATAAAGACAAAAATATTTTACTTATAAATAATGGAATTCACCCTGGGGAAAGTGATGGAATAGATGCATCCATGATGCTACTAAGAGATTTAGCGCAGCAAAAAATAGAAGCTCCAAAAAATACAATTATAGCTGTAATACCCATTTATAATATTGGCGGTGCATTAAATAGAAATAATTCAACAAGAACCAATCAAAATGGCCCTAAAGAATATGGCTTTCGAGGAAACTCTCGCAATTATGATTTGAACAGAGATTTTATAAAATCTGACACAAAAAACGCAAGAGCCTTTGCGGATATTTTCAGAACTATAAAACCAAACCTTTTTATAGACAATCACGTAAGTAATGGTGCAGATTACCAATATACATTAACACATTTATTTACCCAACACAATAAACTGGGAAGGGAATTAGGGGAGTATTTGAATAATTCCTTTATGACGCAATTAGAAGACTCTCTAAGTCAAAAGAAGTGGGATATCACTCCTTATGTAAATGTTTTTAATAGAACTCCAGAAAGTGGATTTTCACAATTTTTTGATTCTCCAAGATACTCTACAGGTTATACTTCTCTTTTTAATACATTGGGAATGATGGTGGAAACTCATATGCTAAAACCATACGACAAAAGAGTTACAGGAACCTATGAATTAATGAAAAGCTTTATTGCTATTGCAGATAAAGATTCTAAAAAAATCAATGAACTAACCCAAATTGATATTGAAAAGTATAAAGAAGGAACTAGCTATCCAATATCCTGGAAAATTGATAGCTCACAAAGCTCTACTTTAAATTTTAAAGGATATGAGGGGAAAATGATTCCTAGTGAAATTACTGGCACAAAAAGACTAAAATATGATAGGAGCAAACCTTTTACTAAAGAAGTAACTTATTATAATTATTTCACACCTTTAAATACCGTAACAATTCCAGAAAAATACATAATCCCTAAGGGTTGGTGGAACATAAAGGAGTTATTAAAACTGAATGAAATTAAAATAACTTATGCTCCAAAAGACACTTTAATTACTGCAGGGGTTTATAAAATTAAAAGCTTCGAAACCGTTAAAAATGCATACGAAGGACATTATATGCATTATAAAACCGAAACGGAGTACAAGCAAGAATTAGTACAAATTAGAAAAGGAGATTATATAGTAAGCACACAACAGGAAGGCGTGCGTTATATCATGGAAACATTAGAACCTTCCGCCCCAGATTCTTTTTTTAATTGGAACTTTTTCGATACTATACTTCAGCAAAAAGAAGGTTTTTCCCCTTATGTATGGGAAGATATGGCTGTTGAGTTTTTAGAAAACAATCCAGAAATAAAAAAGGAATTCGAAGCTAAAAAATTAGAAGATGCAGAATTTTCAGAAAATTGGTATTTGCAATTGGATTGGATTCACAAACAATCGCCTAATTATGAAAAATCACACTTGCGCTATCCTATCATTAGGGTGGGTGGTTAAATACTCTTTTGGAAAAAGAAGTTTTACATTTTCATAACTATCATTAAGTGCTTTCTGAGATTTTTCAAAGTTTTTCCACTTTGCTTTTTTAATATCTTCATTTAACTGAGGCACTAATTCTCCTTTATACTCAGTGTACATTTCGTACCAATATGTGATTTTTAATTTAAAAGTATCATTACGTTTAAATACATGATAGGTTTTAGTAATAAAGTTTCTTATTTCAAGATTCTTAACACCTGTTTCCTCTTCAACTTCTCTAATAGCTGCATCCTCATGACTCTCCCCTTTTTCTAATCCACCTTTTGGTAAATCCCATTTAGAGTTTCTGTAAATAAAAAGTATTTCCTTTTTATTATTATAAACCAAGCCACCAGCAGCTTCTACTACAGGGAGTTTTTTACGAAGAAATTGCTCTAGTTTCTCTTCATTTTTATGGTATAGATTAATATAATGCAATTCCCCATTTGTAATCTTTTTAATCAATTTCTTAAAATTCACCAACTTCAAGGGTATGGAAGTATATTGACTCCCAATTTTTTTATTAGTTGAGAGAATAATCGGTATGTCTTTAACAAAAACTTTATACATTTGCACTATGATTTTAGACAAAGAAACAGCTCAAAAAACTGCTAAATTACTTCTGCAAATTAATGCAATTAAATTACAACCACAAAACCCTTTTACATGGGCATCTGGATGGAAGTCTCCAATTTATTGTGACAATCGTATTGTATTATCCTTTCCTGAAGTAAGAAATTATATAAAAGAAAACCTTTCCAAACAAATTGAAGAACTCTACGGAAAACCAGATATTATTGCTGGTGTAGCTACAGGAGCAATAGGAATTGGTGCATTAGTTGCAGATTTTCTAGATCTTCCTTTTTGTTATGTTCGACCTGATGCAAAAAAGCATGGTCGTCAAAATAAAGTGGAAGGTTATTTACAAGAAGGTCAAAATGTTCTAATTGTAGAAGATTTAATAAGTACTGGAAAAAGTAGTTTGTTAGCTGTAGATGCTATTAGAGAAGCTAATGCTAATGTAATGGGAATGCTTGCAATTTTCACTTATGGTTTTGATGTTGCGGAAGAAAATTTTGATTCGGCTAATGTTACATTGCACACTTTAAGTAATTATAATAGTCTAATTCAACTTGCTGAAAAATCGAATTACATTTCCTCAACCGATGCAAAGCTCCTTTCTAAATGGAGAGAAAGTCCTAACACTTGGTCACAATAAAAAATTAACCTTAATTAATATATTATATGAACTTAACTAGTAAAAAAGTAACAGTCCAAAAACCTGCATCAGAGCTATGTGATTTTCTTTGCGATGTAAAAAATTTCAAGCAATTAATGCCTGAAAATATTAGCAAATTTGAGGTTATTAATGAGAGTGCTTTTATTTTCGCCCTTAAGGGAATGCCAGAAATAGCATTAGAAGTAAAGGAAGTTAAGTCTCCAAATTATATAAAATTAGGTGCTAAAAGTGATAAATTGCCTTTTACTCTTATAGGAAACATTGAAGAGGTAAACGAAAGCTCATCTGAAATTGCATTACAATTTGAAGGAGATTTCAATCCAATGATGGCAATGATGATCAAAGGCCCTATCACTAAATTTTTAGAAACACTAGTAAGTAGTTTAGAGAAGAGTTAGAAATATTTTTAATACAAATATTTAATTTCTTTAAGCTTATAGTTTTTAATAATTCCCTGTTCGTTTTCAACTAAAAGCTCCCCTATTTCAGAAACACCTTTAATTACTCCGTTGAAACGAAATCCTTTTGTGTCTTCAAAAACAGAAACTATATTTTTTCGAAAAAGGGTTTCTTCATACTCCCTTTTTAGAGTTTGGAATTCTTCTTTTTCAATCCTGTCCAATTCCTTTAAAATTGAATTGGAAACTATTTCTAAAACTTCCTCAAGGTTTTGCTTTCTACCTGTAGCCAATAATATAGAAGTAGCTTGAGGTAAATTTTCAAATTTCTCTTCATTTACATTGAGCCCAATACCAATAACAGAAGAAACAATTTTATTTTGCTTAATCTGATTTTCTATTAATATACCTGCCAATTTATTAGAATATGACATTATGTCGTTAGGCCATTTAATTGTTATATGTGGGACTAATATTTTATTTAAAGCATGATAAACACCAATAGAAACTGCATAAAGTATACTGGGTAAAAAGGAAACAGGAAGGTTTTCAAATCTCTTAAACACACTAAAAGTAAGGCTTTTAAGGTGTTGGGATTGCCAAGCAGCTCCTAACTGCCCTCTTCCTTTATTTTGCCTCTCTGAAACAACTATAGTTCCATCCAATAGCTTTACATTTTTACCTAGATCAATAAGGTAAGTATTTGTAGAGTCAATGGCATTAAGTTTGATTATATTCACCATATAAAAATTGTGTTAATGTAACGTTACAAAAGCGTTTAAAGAAACAAATAATTAATAACTTAGCGCTCTCAAATTTACGAGATTAAAATATAAAGTATTGAAAAAAGATAAAGGAACAGATCAGCTTATTACTCAAATAATAAAAGGCATTGAAGAAGTTAAGGGTCAAGACATTGAAATACTAGACCTTAGAGATATTGAAAATACAGTTTGTGATTATTTTATTATTTGCAACGGTAATTCTAATACTCAAGTGAATGCTATTGTAAATTCTATTCAGAAAGTAGTAAGTAAGGCTTTGCATGAAAAACCATGGCATATAGAAGGTAGTAATAATGCAGAATGGGTGTTAATAGATTATGTACACGTTGTAACGCATGTTTTCCAGAAACATATTCGAGAGTTTTATGATATAGAAGGATTATGGGGAGATGCAAAATCTGTTAAAATAGAATCAGCTAACTTAAAAAAAGAAAAAGCCTAATGGCAAACAATAATAAAAAACCAGAAATTAAGAAACCGAAATTTAATCAGAATTGGATTTTCGGTGCAATTATCGTTGTTTTTTTAGGGCTTATGCTTTCAGGTGGTGGCAGCTGGTCACAGCCCGAAAAAATCACACAATCAAAATTTGAAGATTTTTTACGTGAAGGAGATGTAGAAAGAATAGACGTTCTAAATAATAGAAACGTAAAGGTTTACCTTACTCCAGATGCAAAAACCAAAGAAAAACATATACAGAAAAAAGGTAATTCCATTTTTCCTGCAAATGCTGGTGATGCTAAATATCAATTTGAAATTGGTAACCTTGAAAATTTTGAAAATAGATTTGAGAAAATAAAGGAAGAAAACAATCTTTCTACTGAAATTATTCCTGTTACAGACAGCAACCCAATGGGAGAAATATTACTTTCTCTACTTCCGTTTGTTGTTATTATTGGTATTTGGATTTTTATTATGAAAAGAATGTCTGGTGGCGCTGGTGGCGGTGCTGGAGGTCAAATTTTTAACATTGGAAAGTCTAAAGCAAAATTATTCGATGAGAATACCGATGTAAAAACTACTTTTAAAGATGTTGCTGGATTAGAAGGTGCTAAAGAAGAAGTACAAGAAATTGTAGATTTCTTAAAGAAACCCGAAAAATATACTGCCTTAGGTGGAAAAATACCAAAAGGAGCTTTGCTTGTAGGGCTTCCAGGAACTGGTAAAACTTTATTAGCAAAAGCTGTTGCTGGTGAAGCTCACGTACCTTTCTTTTCCTTATCTGGATCAGACTTTGTTGAGATGTTTGTAGGTGTAGGTGCTTCTCGTGTTAGAGATTTATTTAAACAAGCAAAAGAAAAATCTCCATCTATTATTTTTATCGATGAAATTGACGCTATTGGACGTGCTAGAGGTAAAAATAATATGTCTGGGTCCAACGATGAAAGAGAAAACACATTGAATCAATTACTAACCGAAATGGATGGTTTTGGCTCTAATTCTCATGTTATTGTTTTAGCTGCTACTAACCGTGCAGATGTTTTAGATAAAGCATTAATGAGAGCTGGTCGTTTTGATAGACAAATTTATATTGACCTACCAGATGTAAGAGAACGTAAAGAAATTTTTGAAGTTCATCTACGTCCCTTAAAAATTGATGAAAAATTAGATACAGAGTTCTTATCCAAACAAACACCAGGTTTTTCTGGTGCAGATATTGCAAATGTTTGTAATGAAGCAGCTCTTATTGCTGCAAGACATGAAAAGAAACAAGTTGAAAAACAAGATTTTTTAGACGCTGTAGATAGAATAGTTGGTGGTCTAGAAAAAAAGAATAAAATCATTACTCCTTCTGAAAAGAGATCTGTTGCATTTCATGAAGCTGGACATGCTACCGTAAGCTGGATGTTAGAACATGCATCTCCCCTAGTAAAAGTTACGATTGTTCCTCGTGGACAATCCTTAGGTGCAGCATGGTATTTACCAGAAGAGCGATCTTTAGTAAAACCTAACCAAATGCTAGACGAAATGTGTGCTACTCTTGGCGGTCGTGCAGCAGAAGAAGTTATTTTTAATGAAATTTCTACTGGTGCTTTAAACGATTTAGAAAAAGTAACCAAACAAGCTCGTGCAATGGTTACCATTTATGGCTTAAATGACAAGATTGGGAACCTTACTTATTATGATTCTTCAGGACAAAATGAATATGGTTTTACTAAACCATATAGCGAAAAAACTGCTGAATTAATTGATAAAGAAATTTCTATATTGATAGAATCACAGTACCAAAGAGCTATTAAATTACTTGAAGAAAACAAAGATAAACTTACAGAATTGGCTAATGTTTTATTAGAAAAGGAAGTGATTTTCAAAGACAACCTTCTTGAAATATTTGGAAAAAGACCTTTTGATAAAGAAGAGGAAATTACTGAAGTTGAGACAAAAACTGAAAAAGTTAGTGATGAAGTTATCAATGACAAAGAGGAAGAAAAAAGTGCAACTTAATTCATAATCTAAATTTAATATTATTTTTTAACAAAAGATTAGGGTAAGAAAACTCTTAGTAATTTTAGATTTTATATATTTGGTAATTAAGTTAACCTACAATTTCTCAACAAATAGTTTATGAGCTTGCTAAAAAAACTTTTTGGTAATAAAGGTAAATCAGAGATAAGTATTCCACAATCTGACCAAAGCAGTTATTTTCCAAATGAAAAGGCTCCTACAGACGAAAAGTTCACATACAATTTTAATAAAAACGGCGGCAAGTTTTTGTATTGTATAACTATGGATGAAACTCTAGAAGCTTTTAAAAGCATTTTAGAGGAAAACAATATTGAAGAGTCAGACATATATTGTATTAATGAACAATTAGGCCCTAGGTTTAATAATGCTAAATTCAATTATGATAAAGTTAAAGACAACTCTTTTTTTCTAACTACCTGTGAATCATTAATAGCGAACGATGGTTCCATTTTATTATCTTCCAATCAAATTAAAGAAAAAAAATTAAACGAACTTCCTACAAAATTAATCATTTTTGCTACTACTAGTCAATTAGTTGATTCTATTAGTGAAGGTCTTCGGAAAATAAAAAACCAAAGTAAAAACCTCATTCCTAGTAACATTACAACAATTCGAGATTTTGAAACTGATAAAGAAAAGGATTTTATGAGTTATGGAAGTAGCACAAAAAACTTATATTTGTTGCTACTGGAAGACTTATAATATGAAAGACGTTGCCATTCGGTTTTTATCAGGAGTACTTTTTGTTTCCTTAATTTTTACATCCATATTTTTATCTCGTGAATGGTTCATAGGTTTAATATTTGTTCTTGCAATTATCACCTTAAATGAATTTTTACGGCTACTCTCACTAAAAGGTATAATAGCTTATCTTTTACTTGCTATCGCATTTTATTTTTTTAGTTATATAGAGATCAACCCTACTTCAATTAATATATTATTAGGCCTTTCTATACTGGTAAATCTTTATTTATTTAGAGATGCCTTAATTTTAAAAGATCTTACACTATTTAATAAAAGACGATACTTTTGCATTATATTTTATATAATAAGTGGCTTTGTTTTTTTAACATTAATCCCCTCAATTGGTGCCAGTAATGAATTTAACCCAACCATTTTATTTAGTATATTTATCTTAGTTTGGTCTAATGATACCTTTGCTTATTTAATTGGAAAGAGCTTCGGAAAAAGAAAATTACTGGAAAGTATTTCACCTAAAAAAACTGTTGAAGGTTTTTTTGGCGGTTTAGTAGGTGCTCTTATTACAAGTATTATTTTAAGTAAATTTGCAGAGTTATATAATATATATATATGGTTATCTATAGCAATTATCGTTTCGTTTATGGGTACAATTGGAGATTTAATACAATCAAAATTTAAAAGAAAGGCTGGAGTTAAAGATAGTGGTAAAATAATGCCAGGACATGGTGGATTATATGACAGACTTGATAGTATTATTTATGCTAGCCCTTTTATTTACTCATTTTTATTAATAATAGATTATGTTTCATAAAGAAGGATATAAAATAATAACTGTCGCTTTTCTTATTTGTGCAGTACTAAGTTTAACTGCTCATTTTTTAATTGAAAATGAATTAGTAGAAAAAGGAGTTATTCTTATTTTTCTAATTTTATTGATTCTGATATTGCAATTTTTTAGAAACCCTGAAAGAAATTTCGAATTGAATCCGAACGAAATTTTATCACCAGTTGATGGTAAAGTAGTGGTTATTGAAGAAGTTTTTGAAAAAGAATATTTTAAAGACAAACGATTACAGATTTCTGTATTCATGTCTCCACTTAATGTACATGTAACTAGATATCCTGTTGGCGGAAATGTAGTGTTCAGCAAATACCATCCTGGTAAGTTTTTAGTTGCTTGGCATCCCAAATCATCTGAAGAAAATGAGCGCACCACAGTAGTAGTTAAAAGCAAGGTATTTGGAGATGTTTTACACAGACAAATAGCTGGCGCAGTAGCTAAACGAATCGTTAATTACGCTAAGGAAGGACAAGAAGTGGAACAAGCTTCAGATAGTGGCTTTATAAAATTTGGGTCAAGAGTAGATATTTTTTTACCTTTAGGGACTAAAATTAATGTTTCATTAAATCAGAAAGTAAAAGGTGGTGTTTCCATCCTTGCTCAATAATGACTTCCGAAGAATTAAATATCGCCTTTATCAAAGCTGTAAAAAGCATAAATGACCATCAGGAACCTTTTCCTGCAGACCTATTATTACGCCTTTATTCCTATTATAAAGTTGCAACTAATGACCAGGACACTCCTCGTAGTAGAACTCCTCTAATAAATGCATTTAAAATTAATGCACTCTTTCAAGCACAAAACCTTACAGAAGATGAGGCAAAGAAACAATATATAGATTGTGCGGAACATTATTTTTTATATAGAAAGTAATACCCTATAAAACTAACACTTTATCGATTTTTTCTCTTAAGTACCTAAATATCACTTAACTTTATTGTATTAAATATTACTCCTCATTTTATAAGCATTTTTTTTATTAACTAACTAACAAAAAAATGATTACTAAAAAAAACTACTATCTTATTGATAATGTTGAAAAACAGTTGAAGTATTTTATAAAAAAAGCAGGTCTTATATTAATTGGAATAGTTGTTTCCTTTTTTTTTAAAAATTAACACCTAATTTAATTTCACCCAGAACAATCCTCTTAAACTTTTTAAATGGCAATAGTTTATGATGCCGAGATATGTTTAAAAGTCAAGTCTATTTAGTAACTTTGGTTGCAATAGACTTCCTATTTAATTAAACAAAACTTATGACTATTCACCATTTAGAAAAAAACAATTCCATTTTAAATAAGTTTATCGCTGAAATAAGAGATGAAGGCATTCAGAAAGACTCGATGCGTTTTAGAAATAATATATCACGAATAGGGGAAATTTTAAGCTACGAATTAAGCAAACACTTAAATTATAGTAGGCAAGAAATCACCACTTGTTTAGGAACAAAGAACATAAATTTACCCAGTAATAAAATAGTTTTATGTTCTGTATTAAGAGCTGGCTTACCTTTACACCAAGGTTTATTAAATTATTTTGATGATGCCGAAAGTGCTTTTATTTCAGCATACCGAAATCATCCAGTAGAGGGTTCAAAGTCTGAAATTATCGTAGAGTACTTTGCAGCACCTTCTTTAGAAAATAAAACTTTATTATTAGCAGATCCAATGTTGGCAACCGGGCAATCTTTAATTGCGGTCTATGATGCCATAAAAAAATATGGAAATACCAAAGAAATTCATTTGGTATCTGTTATCGCTTCCACAGAAGGAATTGAATCTATAAAAAACCATTTTCCAGAAAACACACACCTTTGGATTGCTGCAATAGATGATGAACTAAACGACAAAGGATATATTGTCCCTGGCTTAGGAGATGCTGGTGATTTGGCTTTTGGAAGTAAGTTATAATCCCTTTATTTCAACCCTTCTAAACTACGTTTTATAGTCTCTATTTTAGCCAAGGCATCTGCCTCCTTTTGACGTTCCATACCAATTACTTTTTCAGGGGCATTGTTTACAAATCGCTCGTTTTTAAGCTTACCTTGAACACTTCTCAAAAACCCTTCTGTGTATTTTAATTCCTCAGAAAGCTTTGCAATTTCATCTTCAACATTTATTGCCCCTGCTATAGGAATAAAGTATTCATTAGATTTTACACGATAGGTTAAAGCGCCTTCAATTTTTTCTGATATATAATCCAGCTCGTCAATATTTCCCATTTTTTTAATAACGGAGTCAAAAGAAGTTGCCGCATTTATATTATTAATCACAGAAAGATTGATGGTTTCCTTAAATGAAATATTTTTCTCTTTACGAATTGTTCTTATTCCTGAAATTACTTCAGAAGCAATTTCAAAATCTTTTAATATTTCTTTATTAATTGGTTTTGCAGTTGGATATGCTGAAACAATTAATGCTTCCTCACTTTTCCTATCTTCAATTTGATGCCAAATCTCTTCGGTAATAAATGGCATATATGGATGCAGTATTTTTAAAATATCCTCAAATGCTACTATTATTGCATCAAAAGTAAGTTTATCTACTGGTTGCTGATAAGCTGGTTTTACCATTTCCAATAACCAAGAACAGAAATCATCCCAGATTAATTTATATGCTGTCATTAAAGCGTCAGAAAGTCTATAGGTAGAAAAGTGATCTTCCATCTCAGCAAAAGCACTTTGAAATTTAGAATCAAACCATTCTAAAGCAATTTTACTTGATTCTGGCTGCTCAATAGACTTACTTACTTCCCATCCACTAACTAACCTATAAGCGTTAAATATTTTATTGCTAAACGCTTTTCCTTGTTGGAGTTTCGTTTCATCAAATAACAAATCGTTCCCAGCACCAGAACTTAACAACATCATCCCAGATCTTACAGCATCTGCACCATAATCATTAATTAGTTTTAAGGCATCTGGTGAATTACCAAGTTGTTTAGACATTTTACGACCTAAATTATCCCGAACAATCCCTGTAAAATATACATTATTAAAGGGCTTTTCATTTCGAAATTCATAACCTGCAAAGATCATACGTGCCACCCAAAAGAAAATAATATCTGGTCCTGTTACTAAGTCGTTGGTAGGGTAATAGTAGTTGATTTCTTTATTATCGGGATTTCTAATTCCATCAAAAACAGAAATTGGCCATAACCAAGAAGAAAACCAAGTATCTACCACATCGCTCTCTTGTCTTAAATCTTCAATTTTCAATATTTTACCGATCGTTTTTTCTTGAGATAACTTTAAAGCTTTTTCAGCATTTTCAGCAACAACAAAATCTTCTTTTCCATCTCCATAAAAATATGCTGGAATTTGTTGTCCCCATCGCAATTGGCGAGATATATTCCAATCTCTTATATTCTCTAACCAATGACGATATGTATTTTCTATTTTTTTAGGGTATAGCTTTATATCACCGTCCACTAATACAGATTTTAAAGCTGGTTTTACAAGATCTTCCATTTTTAAAAACCATTGATCGGATAATCTAGGTTCTATAATTGCCTTTGTTCTTTCTGATGTACCAACTTTGTTTAAATAATTTTCAACTTTAGATAAAGCCTCTAAGCTTTGCAATTCCTCAGAAATTTCCTTTCTAACTACAAATCTATCTTTTCCTTGATAATGTAATCCAAAACTATTTAAAGTAGCATCCTCATTAAAAATATCAATCACTTCAAGATTATGTTTATCTCCTAAAACCTTATCATTCATGTCATGAGCTGGTGTCACTTTTAAACAACCAGTTCCAAACTCAACATCCACATAATCATCTTCAATTATTGGAATTACACGATTGCAAATTGGCACGATCGCTTTTTTACCTTTTAAGTGTGTAAAACGCTCATCATTAGGATTTATACAAATTGCAGTATCTCCTAAAATAGTTTCTGGTCTTGTAGTTGCAACAGTTAATGTCTCATTAAACCCTTCAATCTTATAATTGATATAATATAATTTTCCATTTTGCTCTACATAATCTACTTCTTCATCAGACAATGTAGTTTTGGCTTCAGGATCCCAATTTACCATTCGATATCCCCTGTAAATAAGCCCTTTATTGTATAAGTCTACAAAAGTTTCAATTACAGACTCACTCATATCAGGATCCATCGTGAACTTTGTTCTGTCCCAATCACAAGAACAACCCAACTTTTTAAGTTGTTCCAATATAACACCTCCATATTTATGAGTCCAATCCCAAGCATGAGTCAAAAACTCTTCTCTTGATAAATCGTTTTTATCAATACCTTGTTCTTTTAACTTAGCCACAACTTTTGCTTCGGTTGCTATAGAAGCGTGATCGGTACCTGGTACCCAACAAGCATTTTTTCCTTGTAAACGAGCACGACGTATCAACACATCCTGTATGGTATTATTTAACATATGCCCCATATGCAATATTCCTGTTACATTTGGTGGTGGAATAACTATACTATAGGCTTCTCTTTCATCTACTTCTGAATGAAAGTAACCTTGTTCCATCCAGTAGCTATACCACTTATCTTCAACATTTTGAGAATTATATTTTGCTTCTAAAGCCATTTTGGTCTAATTTTTGAAAAGTAATGTGCAAAAGTAGGTATATCTGTAAGATTATAAAAGAGATTAAATTATTTTGCAGAATGAATTAAAGTTATATACATTAGCAATAACTAAAACCCCTAATTATGAAAAAAATAGCAATTATAGCATTAATAGCTATCATCGGATTTGCACATCAAACCAATGCGCAAGCGAAAATTGAATTTAAGGCAGAAACTATTGATTATGGTGAAATCACTAAAGGAAGTGATGGCATTCGTATTTTCGAATTCACAAACACTGGTGATGAACCATTAATTATAACAGAAGTAAAATCATCTTGTGGTTGTACAGTACCAAAAAAACCAAAAGGTCCGGTTGCTCCAGGTGAATCAAGTACTATTGAAGTTAAATATGACACTAAACGTGTTGGACCAATAAG
This sequence comes from uncultured Flavobacteriales bacterium, assembly GCA_913058295.1. Lineage (GTDB taxonomy): Bacteria > Bacteroidota > Bacteroidia > Flavobacteriales > Flavobacteriaceae > Marifrigoribacter. The sequence goes on from CAJXRD010000030.1 coordinate 34,365, forward strand.
AAAAACGATTACTGTTTATTCTAATGCAGAAGAGCCTATAAAATCTCTTAAGATTAAAGGTAAAATTAATGATGTTGAAAAAAGTGTTTTAGAAAAAACGAAGTAATAAAACGCAAATATTATATAGAAAAGCTGGTTTCGATTAATTTCGTTTCCAGCTTTTTTTATATCACTTCCTTTAGATAAAATTTCTTTTTAAAAACAACACCATTTCTCTTCACCTTAAGCATGATCTTTTTACCTGCCTTAGATGCAAACAACCCAATTAGTTCATGTAATTCAAACCGATGCGTATCTTTTCCATTAACTGAAATAATTTCATCTCCTTTATAAATGCCAGCTAAATCTGCAGGAGAGTCTTTACGAATTTCTGACACGATAAATCTAGGCGCCAAATAAAAACTATAAACTTCAGATAGCGAGAGACTAACTGCTCCACTTGTATCAACTTTATCACTATCATAAAAAGTTCTCTTATCCTTTACCACCACTACCCCATCATGTTTTAGAGTTAAACCACTCATATTATAATGAAAGGGCGCCTTAAATTGCCCATTCTTTTTTAAAGATATTTTATTATTAGGGTAGTCATAAATAATCGTAAAACGCTTTAAAATATCTCCTCCAATACTTCCATCCCGTTCTTTAAAAAACTTAATGTTTTCCATAGATTCCTTATCTGGAAATGCAACTTTTACGTTTTTTAACTGAAAATCCCCTATTTGAATTTTTGATAATTTAGATCTTTTACCAAAAATACCTCCACTTAAACCTTGCCCAAGAAAATCATCAAAAGAATTTACCAATTCTGAATTAATAAAGTCTTTATCATCAAATATCCAAATTGCATCACTAGAGCCTGAGTCGATTAAAAGAGTAATTTCCTTAGACATTGTTGGAGTTATAACATCCAAATCTAAATATGCTTTTTTATTTTGAAACTTAATATCAAACACTTCACATTTTTTACATTTTTTAGGCAGATATGTTTTTGGATTATAAAAAGTTAATCTTTTTGAAGTATAATTTGTTTTAACAATAAGATTTCTAAAAAACTCAAAGCCCACGATACCATGAATAGGTATCCCCATTCGAGTAGAAAGATTGAGAGACTTATCGTAAATCACGAAAATCGAATGGTCATTATCTATGGCTTCCCCAATTTTTAAGGTATTGTTTTTACTTTTTAAAGCGGAAATACTTCCTCCTTCTCCTAATCCTCTAATTTTTACAGTTTCTGTATTATTAAGTTGTAATGAATCTACTTCAGAAAGGCTAAACATAATGGTAGAACTCACTCCAGTATCTAATAAAAAAGTTAATGGACTGCCATTAACTTCAACTGGAATAACCACTAAATTATTTATTAGTTTAAAAGGAATATTATCTTTATTAGAAGTTTCTGGAAGAGAAAAACCAGTTTGTCCATATCCAATAACACTTGCGTGTATTAGAATAGTGATAAGAACTATTAATTGTTTTATTTTTCTAGCTGTTTTCAATAAGGTCAAGTTAGCTAAAAATACCAAAAGAGAAATAAATAAGGGTAAGATTTAAGAAATATTTTGCAACTTTGCTTTTTAAATTCATTTCGTATGCCTGTAATATCAAATAAAGGGAAAAATATGCCAGAATCACCAATTAGAAAGTTGGTTCCGTTTGCAGAAAAAGCCTACCAAGAGAATAAAAAAGTATATCATTTAAACATTGGACAACCAGATATTAAGTCTCCACAAGTTGCTCTAGATGCTGTAACTAAAAATAAATTAAGCATAATTGCTTATTCTAGATCTGAAGGTTCTCAAGAATACCGTGAAAAGATTTCAAATTATTATAAAAAGAATGACATCCCAGTTGAAGCAAACGACATTATAGTTTCTACTGGAGGAAGTGAAGCCTTATTGTTTGCTATGGGCACCATAGCTGACCAAGGAGATGAAATTATAATTCCAGAGCCTTTTTATGCAAATTACAATGGTTTTGCAACAGCTTCAGGAGTTAAAATTGTTCCAGTAATTTCTAAAATAGAGGATAATTTTGCGCTACCTCCTATTTCAGAATTTGAAAAATTAATAACGCCAAGAACCAGAGCGATTATTATATGTAATCCAGGTAACCCAACAGGATATTTATATTCAAAAGAAGAAATTAAAAAACTAGCCTCTATCGTTATTAAACACGATTTATTTTTAGTGGCTGATGAAGTTTACCGTGAGTTTACTTATGATGGTGCTGAACATTATTCAATTCTTCAAGAAGAAAGTTTGTCACAAAATGGCATTATCATAGATTCTGTCTCTAAAAGATACAGTATGTGTGGTGCAAGAATTGGTTGTTTGGTTTCCAAAAATAAAGAAGTTATTGCTACAGCTTTAAAATTTGCACAGGCAAGATTAAGCCCTCCTACCTATGCGCAAATAGCAAGTGAAGCTGCATTAGACACTCCACAAAGTTATTTTGATGAAGTTATTGTAGAATATAAAGATCGTAGAGATACGCTTATAAAACATCTTCAAGAAATTCCCAATGTAAAAGTTGGCGTTCCAAAAGGAGCATTTTATTGTATTGTGGAACTTCCCGTAAAAAACAGTGATGCTTTTGCACAGTGGTTATTAGAAGAATTTGATTTAAACGGAGAGACGATAATGGTTGCTCCTGCAGCTGGATTTTACTCTTCTCCAGGAGTTGGCTTAAATCAAATTAGAATCGCATATGTATTAAAAAAAGAAGATCTAATTAAAGCGGTTGAAATTTTAAAAGAAGCATTAATTCAATATCCCAATTAATGCGGATTGAAGAAAACAAATCATTAAAAAACTACAACACTTTTGGAATAGATTGCGCTGCGCGTTTTTTTGTTTCTGTTTCTTCAAAAACAGAGTTAATCAATGCTTTAAAAAGCACCATTTCTCCAAATAAATTTATTCTTGGGGGTGGTAGTAATATGCTGCTTACTAAAGATATTGATGCCTTAGTGATTCATATAAATATAAAGGGAATACGAATAGTTTCTGAAGATGATGAGCATGCATATGTTTCTGCTATGGGTGGAGAAAATTGGCATGATTTTGTGCAATATTGTATAACTAATGACTTTGGGGGCTTAGAAAATCTTTCATTAATTCCCGGTAATGTGGGCACAGCTCCTATCCAAAATATAGGCGCATACGGAGTAGAATTAAAAGATGTTTTTGAGAGTTGTAAAGCAATTTCGTCTGTCGATTTATCTGAAAAGGAATTCTCTAAATCAGATAGTCAGTTTGGATATAGAAATTCAATTTTTAAAAATGAATTAAAAGGCAAATACATTATCACAGAAATATTGGTGAAACTCTCAAAAACCAATCATAAAAAAAACATTGAATACGGTGTAATTCAACAATATTTGGCAGAGAATAATATCGTAAACCCTAGCCTTAAGGAAATTTCTGAAACGATAATTAAAATTAGACAATCCAAACTTCCAGATCCAAATATTATTGGGAATAGCGGAAGTTTCTTTAAGAATCCTATTGTAACAAAAGATGTTTTTGAAACTTTTATTAAACAAAATCCAAAAGCTCCTTTTTATGTTATTTCTGAAACCGAAATAAAAATACCCGCGGGATGGTTAATCGAAAAATCTGGTTTTAAAGGAAAACGTTTTGGGGATGCTGGTGTTCATGAGAAACAAGCATTAGTACTTGTAAATTATGGTAATGCAACAGGTGAAGAAATTATAAATTTAGCCCACCGAATAAAAGATGTTGTAAAAGAACAATTCGGAATTACTATAGTGCCCGAAGTAAATATCATTTAGTCTTCTATTATTTCTATTGAAGTATGCCTAATCAGCAAGAAAGATTGTATTTTTGTACTTTAAATTTTACTATGAAACTTCTTTTAATCACAATCGTATTATTACTTCTAGCAGTTGCTGGTATCGCTATTAAATTATGGGCTAAAAAAGATGGAGAATTTGCAGGTACTTGTGCAAGTCAAAGTCCTTTTTTAAACAAAGAAGGGGAATCTTGTGGCTTTTGCGGAAAAACTCCAGACCAGTTTGATTCTTGTAACGAAGAGCCACAAAAATAATTTATTCATTTAATGGTTTTACTTTACATATTTGCTTTTGTTGTACTTGTGAATTGTATGTACTATTTCCTGTTTTCAAAATTTTCTTTTTCACATTACCAAAAAACTAAAAAACAAGAGCTTCTTCCTGTTTCTTTAATTATTTGCGCAAAAAATGAAGCTGAAAACTTAAGAACTCATATTCCATTTTGGCTGGAACAGGATTTTCCAGATTTTGAAATTATTCTAATTAATGACGCTTCTTTTGACGATACATTAGAAGTAATGGAATCTTTTGCCGAGAAAAATTCTTGTATAAAAATTGTAGATGTCGAAAACAATGAAGCTTTTTGGGGTTCGAAAAAATATGCATTAACCCTCGGAATTAAGAAAGCTACTCACCAACAATTAATTTTTACAGATGCAGACTGTATGCCATCTTCAAAGAATTGGTTAAAAGAAATGGTATCAAATCTATATGAAGAAAAGAAAATTGTTTTAGGCTTTGGCGCTTATCAAAAATTTCCAGGGCTTTTAAATAGATTGATTCGTTTTGAAACACTAATGACTGCCGTTCAATATTTTTCCTATGCAAAAACAGGAAACCCATATATGGGTGTTGGACGAAACCTAGCGTATACTAGTAAGCTTTTTTATGCAAATAATGGATTTATGTCACATATGGAAATTCCGTCTGGAGATGATGATTTATTTGTTAATCAGGTAGCAACTAAAGACAATACTGCAGTTTGTTATTCAGAAGATTCTTTTACGTATTCTGTCCCTAAAAAAACTTGGTCTGCTTGGTTTCTTCAGAAAAAAAGACATATAACTACTGCAAAGCATTATCAATATAAACATAAGTTTTTATTGGGATTATACTATGTTTCAGAAATCTTATTTTGGGTATTATCATTAGTTACTTTACTTCTATTAGACTGGAAAATACCAGTAATCATTATTGCTTTTCGTTTTTTAATTCAATATATAGTAATTGGTAAAGCTGCAAAAAAGCTAAATCAAAAAGATCTTACTCCTCTACTACCGTTTTGGGAGCTATTGTTAGTTTTCATACAATTGACTATCTTTATTTCCAATAGTGCTTCAAAACCTACTAAGTGGAAATAACCAAAAAAGATGTTTTAAATCAGATTAAAAAAGCTAAAGAAGGCTCACAAACTGCCTTTAACTTTTTATTGGACCATTATTGGAATGATGTTTATGGCTTTCTTTTAAAGCGAGTAAATAACGAATATGAAGCTGAAGACATTACTATTGAAAGTTTTTCTAAGGCATTTGATAAGATTGAAACTTTTAAAGAAGACTTTGAATTTGGAACTTGGTTAATTGCAATATCCAAAAACATTCAGATCGATAAAAGTAGAATGAAAAATGCTGCACTACATACTCAATCTACTGAGACATCTGAAGAACAAGTAAAGAAAATACCAGACGACTCTCCTACGCCTGAAGACAAATTAATTACCAAACAAAACCTTGCTGAATTACTTAATTACATCAAGCAATTAAAGCCTCATTACCAGGACGTTATTAACTTGCGTTATTTTCAAGAAATGAGCTATTTAGAAATAGCAAAAGAACTTGATGAAACTCTTAATAATGTAAAAGTAAGAATACTTAGGGCTAGAAAATTACTATCTCAAATTATCACCGAAAATCATTCTAATTGATGTCATTTCTCAAAAAGCTGGGGCCAGGTTTTTTATTTGCTGGCGCAGCCATTGGTGTGTCGCATTTGGTTCAATCCACTAGAGCTGGTGCAGATTTTGGCTTTGGTTTACTTTGGGCATTATTTCTTATAAACATTATAAAATATCCCTTTTTTCAGTTTGGACCTAGATTTGCATCTGCAACTGGAGAAAGCTTATTAGAAGGATATTATAAAATGAGTAAGTGGGTATTAAGAGCATATGTCCTCCTAACTTTTGCAACAATGTTTACAATACAAACCGCGGTTACTATCGTTACTGCAGGTATTGCATCTTCTCTTTTTGGAGGTAGTCCTTTAGTATTTTGGACCGCTATTATTATTGGCATTTGCTTTGTAATTTTATTATTTGGTAAATACAAAGTACTAGACTCATTAATGAAAATTATAGTAATATTTCTTACTATTAGTACGATTATAGCGGTTGCTCTAGCTGTAAATCCAGCTGTATCCATTAATTTTTCACAGGTAATCCCATCTGATGCTATTTCCATAGCATTTTTAATAGCCTTCATGGGTTGGATGCCAGCACCTTTAGATATTTCTATATGGCATTCGGTTTGGACCGTTGAAAAAAAGAAACTAAACCCATCTATAACCAGTAAACAATCGATATTTGATTTTAATGTAGGCTATATAACAACGATAATATTAGCTATAGGATTTGTTTCTTTGGGAGCATT
>CAJXRD010000031.1 GCA_913058295.1 uncultured Flavobacteriales bacterium
TCCATTTGTTGTTTTTTAGCTTATAGATTATTAGTTCACGAACAACTCCATCTATTTCGTTTTCAGGTCCTGTATTGTAAGCAAAGACAAGTTCAGCAATTGAATCCTTGTCTAAATCACCTGAAACAGAATCAACAACTGAGTAATTGACAGGAATAGGCAATTCTTGTCCATATGAGGTGTGAACCAAAGTCACTAAAAATATCAGTATAAAGATTGCTTTTTTCATATTGTGGCTAACGGTTTGTATAAGATTAGTTGTGTGTTTTAAGCACTAAATTTAGCAAATAAATCACAGATAGAAAGTCCGCGAGGACTTTCGTAAGTAGGTTATCACTAGCAATTTATTTTATACGGTGTTAGCTACTGTTCTTGTTCTTTATTATATGTTTAGTAATAGCATCTTTCAATTCGGGATAATTTGTTTGTATTAACCAATGACCAGACTCTAATTCTATAAATTCGTAATCACTTTTCATATATTGATGATTTTCACTAACGGAATAAGAACCTATCGCAATATCTTTATTGCCCCAAATAAATAAGGTTGGGGTATGTATGTTTCCAAGTATTTGATTTTTAGCAGCTTTTTTTAATAGTTTATAATTACTTCGATAATAATTTAATGATGCAGTCAGTTGTTTTGGGTTTCCGAAAACCTCCAAATAATCATCTATTTCATTTGAATCACTATTCTTCCATAGTTTTTTGAATACTCTAAAATCGTTCTTTCTAATTTGGATTTCTGGTAAATATGGTAATTGAAAGTTTTTTATGTATTGACTCATTTTACTTTGTTCTTGGTCAACTACAATTGCTTTCCCAAAAGCTTGCAGATGCGGAACAGAAATTCCTGTCCAACTTAAAATTCTATCTTTATAATCATGAACTACTTTCCAACCAATGGCAGCTCCCCAATCATGACCGACAAGATGAAATTTTGGTTTATTTAGAAATTCAGAAATGTCTAGAACGTCCTTGGCTAATTTATCCAAACTATAATGCTTTTTACCTTTCGGACAAGCCCCTTTACTATACCCTCTCAAGTTTGGTGCAATACAATAAAATCCATTTTCGGAAAAACTAAACATTAACTTTTTCCACATGTATGAGGTTTCAGGAAATCCATGTAAAAAAATTATTAATTCATCTTCTTTATTGCCATCTGTTCGGCAATCAAATATTAAATTGTCAATCTTTATTTTAGTAGTTTCCTTCATCATTCAGAATTGTGGCTAACGGTTTTGTATAAAAGTCAGTAACGAATAAAGTTTGCTTATGCTTTGGAGTTTATTAGCGCAAAGGCAAGAAGCAAACTTGAGTTCTGATTTTTCAGATTACAATTTAGTAAAATTTGTAAGACTTTTCATTTTCTTAACCAACAAAGCTGTTATTGCTTTTATACGTTGTTAGCCTTTCGTTATTATTTGTTATTTAATTTTTCAATTTCTTTTGAAATATCATTCATTAAATTCTTAATAAGCGATCTTAATTCTGTACTTCGATTAATTCCATAACTCCTAATTCCGATTAAATATGTCAATTTATTTTTGAATTGTTGGTTATTCATTAATTCTAAATAATCATTTGGGATGGCCATTCTATTTTGTATATCTAATTCAAAGTTATTCGTAAAGAATGGTGTCATAACTGTATTATTATAGTTCCATTCTGTTTTATTATGGTCGTTTACCAAATACTGAATTTTTTCTTCATAAATAAATAGAAGTTTAATTCTAATGCTATCATTTGAGATTAAGTCAGTACCTCTATTTTTAAACAACTCAAACCCAGAATAGTTAAAATCTGGTTCTTGCCAAGACAATAAATTCCTAAAATGATAATTTAATGATTCATTATAAGGTGATTTTTTTTCGAAATGGTCTAAAAGAATTTCATAACTTTTTATGGTTTCTAAATTTGCGTTTTCAGAACGTTCATTTTCTTTTTCAGCTTGTTTTAGTCCTTTCTGAATTTCGATTAACGTAACTATTTCAAGGTTTCTGTATTTTCTTTCTTCATTCCAATTATTAATTGAAAGAGCAATTAAAATTCCAATTACCACCAATATAACTTCTCCAATAGCATAAATTAAATACTTACTTACTTTATTTTCTTTAATCATATTTTGTCTAATTTTTCTAAAGAATTTTATCATTTGGTTTGTGGTTGGTCATAATGAAGGCTAACTTGTTATATCATCGCTTTTATTGTGCCTTATCCGCCAATATCCTGTGATAGGATCTGTTTTATTTGTTATTATTTCCTTAATAATATTACAAATTAATAAGCCTGTTCTAAGGTTTCGATAATTTTATTATTTTCTCCTCTTATCTCCATAGAAACTTTTTTGTTTGCAAAGTCGAAACCAATCCATCCAAAGTTTAATTCCTTTATTTGTTCGCCCTTTCGATAACGGTTTGGGTCTACAGGTGAATCGGGATAGGTTTTTGTCATTCCACTAGCGGTAAATTCTACTAATGGATAGGGCAATCCTTCTACTTCGGCTACAGAGAATTCTGCCAAATGCCGATCACCACTTAAGATAAAAATATTTTTAGCCTTCGCATTTTTTAGCATTTGCCACATTTTGTCTACCTCATCGGGGAAATTCCCCCATTTTTCCCATCCATGCTCATCAGCTAAAAACTGTATGCTACTTACAATCACTGTAAACGTGGCGGTATCTTCTTCCAGTTCTTTTTCTAACCAATTCCATTGTACTTCTCCCAATTGGGTTCCTCCCTCTCCTTTTCCCCAAGCTTGGTACCGAACTCCTTCTATGGTAACTTCCTTTAATGGGTCTCTAAAATAACGGGTATCTAATACAATTACTTTTATACTTCCTTTTGGATTAGTAAAGGTTTCAGAATAATATACTCCTTCCCTATCTCTACGAGCATCCTCTTTGGGGACCCCCATAAAATCTAAAAATAATTGTTGTGCCTTCGCTTTAGCCTCCCACTCTGCTCCAGCATCATTTTTACCGTAGTCATGATCATCCCAAGTACCTATTATTTGAGTATTTTCAGACAGTTTCTTATATTCAGGATTCATGGTTACTTTATCGTATTCGGCCATCATTAGTGCCATATCATCGGTATCGGCATAAATATTATCGCCTCCCCAAACAAAAACATCCGCTGCTGTTTCTAATATTGGTTTCCAAAGAGGTTGCTCCATATTTTGGTCGTTACAACTTGCAAATATCATGGTAAAGTCTATCTGCTCTTCTATTGGCGCTTTTTCTTTAAGTTCTGTTTCAGGTTTTTCAGGCGTAGCTTGTTTGCAAGAAAAAAATAAGAGGATAACTAAGGGAAATATAATTTTATTCATTTTAATTACGTTTTAGTACTTTCAAAAGTAACAAAAAACAATGGCAAATTGTTAAGAAATTGTATATTCGCAGCGCTATGAATTCCAAAGAAATATCTCTAGTAGAATCCCTACTAAATTCACCTAAACATATTGTAGTTGTTGGACATAAAAACCCAGATGGCGACGCTATTGGCTCATGCTTGGGCTTGGCTAACTTTTTAAGACAGAAAGGCCATCAAGTAATTGTAATGATGCCTAATGATTTTCCGAAGTTCTTACATTGGATTCCCGAGACAGATCAAATTACCATCTACGAACAAGAGGTTAAGAAAAGTGAGGAGATTGTTAAAAATGCAGATCTTATCTTTACTCTAGACTTTAATGCATTAAATAGAACTGGAGACTTAGCACCTGTTTTAGCTGCTGCAACAGCAGATTTCATTTTAATAGATCATCACCAACAACCCGATGATTATGCTAAAGTAATTTACAGCGATGTGACGATGTGTTCTACTTCGCAAATGGTGTATCATTTTATCGAAGCTTTACAAGGACTAGAATTTATGAATTCTAAAATTGCCACACAATTGTATGTTGGGATTATGACCGATACAGGCTCGTTTCGTTTTCCAGCGACTACAGCTACCACTCATAGAGTGATTGCAGCTTTGATTGAAAATGGTGCAAAAAATTCTGAAATTCATCAAAATATTTACGATACCAATAGTCCAGACCGATTAAAACTTTTAGGAGTAGCACTAAACAATCTAGTGATGCTTCCAGAGTTTAATACCGCATATATTACCCTAAGCCAAGAAGAGCTTAACGATAATAACTTTAAAAAGGGTGATACCGAAGGTTTTGTAAATTATGCCCTATCGATGCAGGGTGTTGTTTTTGCCATTATCTTTATCGAAAACAAAAAAGAAGATATTGTAAAAATGTCCCTTAGAAGTAAAGGAAATTTTTCGGTAAACGAATTTTCTAGAAGTCACTATAATGGTGGTGGGCATACCAACGCAGCCGGTGGGAGAAGCCTCCTTACACTTTCTGAAACCGTTGCTGAATTTATTAGTATATTGCCCAAGTATAAAGAAGACCTAACGTAAAATGTCTAAACTATTTTACATATTAGCTATTAGTCTTGCTTTTGCTTCTTGCAAGAGTCCTGAGGCTCGTAGGCCTGTACAAAGTACCTCTGGCTCTTTTATCAATAAATCTGCGGAAAGAAATAAAGAATTATTCGAAAAAGAAAAGGCGCAAATTATTTCAATTATCGAAAAAGATACAGCCCATAATTATATTACTTCTAAAAGTGGATTTTGGTATTATTATAACCGCCAAGACACTTTGAAAACGAACATACCGGTTCTTGGTGATCAAATAGCATTTTCTTACGATATTAAATATTTAAATGGAGATTCTATCCTTTCTGAAAATGAAGTAGGACTACAAGAATATATTGTCGACAAATCTAATCAAGACCTTATATCAGGTCTTCGTGATGGTGTAAAATTGATGAAAATGGGAGAAACCATTACATTTCTTTTCCCATCGTATAAAGCTTACGGTTATTATGGAATAACCGATAAATTGGGAGCTAACGTTCCTATACAGTGCACAGTAACATTAAAAAATATTAACAAAAACAATGAAAACTACTAGAACAATGAAGAAATTATCACTTTTAATTTTAATACTATCCTTAAGTTTTGTGTCTTGCCAAAACGAGTACCCAGATTTAGAAGATGGGGTTTACGCAGAATTTAAAACTAACAAAGGAACTTTTGTAGCCAAATTAAATCACGAAGAGACGCCACTTACGGTTTCTAACTTTGTAGACTTAGCAGAAGGAAACAACGAAATGGTGGATTCTGTTTATAAAGGAAAAAAATTCTATAACGGAATTTCTTTTCACAGAATTATTAAAGATTTTATGATTCAAGGGGGAGACCCTATGGGTACAGGTTCTGGAAGTCCAGGATATACTTTTCCAGATGAAATTGTAGATTCTTTATCGCATTCTAAAAAAGGAATTCTTTCTATGGCAAACTCTGGTCCTGCAACTAATGGGAGTCAGTTTTTTATAACTTTAAAAGAAACGCCTTGGTTAGATGGTAAGCACACCGTATTTGGTGAAATAGTATTAGGTCAAGCTTTAGTGGATTCTATAGGAATGGTGGAAACTACAAAACCTGGAGACAAGCCTGTTGATCCTGTAACTATTACTGAATTAAATATTTTACGTATTGGAAATGTAAACTTAGCTTCTTTTACAGAAGGGATGGAAATCGTAGAAAAGAAAATTCAAGAAAAAGAAGCATTAACTTTAAAAGTAGCTAGTGAAACTGCTGAAGGTTTAGCTGCTCAAAAAGAACAAGCTGAAGAATTACCTTCTGGTTTAAAAATTCTTTATACTGAAAAAGGAGATGGTATAAAGCCTGCTGAAGGTTCAAAAATATTAATGAACTATGCTGGGTATTTACAAAATGGAACTTTATTTGATTCCAACTTTGAAGCAGTTGCAAGAAAATATGATGTATTCGATCAAAGAAGAGCTGATGGTGGAGGTTATGCGCCAATGCCTTCAGATTATAGTACAGAAGCTCGTTTGATTCCTGGATTTAGAGAAGGTCTTTTAGCAATGAGTATTGGTGATAAAGCAACGATCTTTATTCCTGCACATTTAGCATATGGAGAAAGAGGTATTCCTAATGTAATTCCACCAAATAGCGATTTGATTTTCGAATTAGAGCTAGTTGGAATGGCTACTGAATAATACAATTCTAAATTACAATTGTCATTCCGAACAGGGTGAGGAATCTCATCGATTCTTCACTCCCCTTCGACAAGCTCAGGAAACTGAAACTGAATGACAAAACAATATAAAATAAAAAAGAGGCTTTTTTCAATGCCTCTTTTTTATTATCCTATTTTTAAAATTTAAGATTTAATTGGAATGTTTTTCAATATTTCTAAAACGAAATTCCAATATTTCTGTGTAGAAGAAATACAAGCACGTTCGTCTGGAGAATGCGCTCCTTTAATAGTAGGTCCAAAAGATATCATATCCATCCCGGGATAATTCGTTCCTAATATCCCACATTCTAAACCAGCGTGGCAAGCAGCAACATTTGCTTTCTTACCATTTATTTTTTCATATAAAGCGTCCAATACTTTTAATATTGCAGAATCCATATTTGGTGCCCAACCTGGATAATCTCCAGAAAGGTCTACGCTAAATCCAGCCAATTCAAATACCGATCTTAAGCTAGAAACCATTTCTTTTTTAGAAGAATCTACCGAAGAACGTGTTAAACATTCAATAGAAATATTACCTTCTTCTACTTTGATTTTTGCAATATTATTAGAGGTTTCTACCAAATCTTCAATGGCAGGACTCATTCTAAAAACCCCATTAAGCAATCCAAAAACTGCTTTTATAAAAGTGTCTTGATCTTCACTATTCATTATAGCACTAGGCACTTCATTTTGTTCTTCAACAGTGATAGAAATATCCTTATCCAATAATTTATATTCTTCTATAATTTCAGATTCAATTTTTTTTACACCTGCTAAAAAACTATCAACGTCATTTTTTTCAACAACTACAGTAGCAGTGCTTTCTCTTGGAATGGCATTTCGAAGACTTCCTCCTAGTAAAGATGCAACAGATGTATATTCGCTTACTTCAGACAAAATTCTATTCATCATTTTATTAGCATTACCGTAACCCAAATGGATTTCCATGCCGCTATGTCCGCCTTTTAATCCTTTAATATCGATTTTATAAGCAACAGCCTCTGAAGAAGAATTTACTGGAGTATAACTCTTTTTACCAGTTACATCTACTCCACCTGCACAACCTACTCCTATCTCATCATCTTCTTCGGTATCTAGATTTAATAATATCTCTCCTTCCAGAATTCCTCCTTTTAATCCGATTGCACCAGTCATTCCTGTTTCTTCATCAATAGTAAACAAAGCATCAATAGCTGGATGCGCAATACTGTCACTTTCTAAAATAGACATTATCGTTGCTACCCCTAAGCCATTATCGGCTCCAAGCGTAGTTCCATTTGCACGAACCCAGTCTCCATCCACATACATTTCGATTCCTTGTGTTGCAAAATCAAAATCGGTATCATTATTTTTTTGATGCACCATATCTATATGAGATTGCATTACAATCCCTTTTCGATTTTCCATTCCTGGAGTAGCCGGTTTACGAATAATGACATTACGCACGTCATCTTCAAAAGTTTCCAAACCTAGGTTGTTTCCAAAATTCTTCATAAACTCAATAACCTGTTCTTCTTTTTTAGAAGCACGAGGTACTGCGTTTAAATCTGCAAAATTATTCCAAAGTCTTTTGGGTTCTAAATTTCTAATGGCTTCGTTCATAGGTAAAAGGTTTTATTATAAATTTTTCGCAAAATTACAATTTACTTCCACGAGTAAAAATTATAAAAAGAATTATTTGTAAGTTTGATTCATGCAAAAAAGAACGAAACTTATTTTAGCAGTTTTACTACCCATCCAATTAGCAGCATTGCAAGTTTTAAAGCTTTTTCCCAATTTTATTGAAACCTATTATAGCACTGGTATTTTCCCTTTTTTGTCTAGAATGCCACGATTTTTATTTGGATGGATTCCATTTTCGATTGGCGATATTTTTTATTTTCTAATTGCTATTCTTGCACTAAGATGGTTGTATAAAAATCGAAAACGAATAAGAAAAGACACCTTACTATACTTTACAGATATTGCAGCAACTTTATCCATTGTTTATTTTGTATTTAATATCCTTTGGGGCTTTAATTATTATCGGGTTCCATTACACCAAACTTTAAATTTAAATACCGAGTATAGCACCGAACAATTAATCGCTACTACAAAGAGGCTGATTAAAAAATCAAACGAAATGCATCGGGAACTTGGTTATGCAGATTCAGTAAAGATCGACCTTCCTTATACGCCCAAAGAGATTTTCAATAACTCAATTAATGGATATGAAAACCTTTCCAAAAAACATCCCAATCTAAAGTACTCTACCCTAAGCCTAAAAAAGAGTAGTTGGAGTCTTGGATTAACCTATATGGGTTATAGCGGATATTATAACCCTTTTTCTGGGGAAGCACAGGTAAATAATAAGATAAAAACCTATAAATTTCCAGTAGTTAGTTGTCATGAACAGGCACACCAATTGGGATATGCTGCCGAGAATGAAGCTAATTTTATTGCCGCACTAGCTACTATTAATAATGAAGATCCTTATATACAATATACAGGATATATTTTTGCACTTCGATATTGTGTAAACGAAATTGCAAGAAGAGATATTGATTTATACCGAGAATTATTAAAAACAATTAACCCAGGCATATTAAAAAGCTATAAAGAAATGCGTGATTTTTGGGAGAGTTATGAGAACCCTTTTGAAGTAATCTCAAAAGCATTTTGGAATCAATTTTTAATAGCAAATAACCAATCCAATGGCATTAAGAGCTATAGCTATATGGTTGCATTGGTAGTTAATTATTATGAAGGCAAGCCTTTTTAATATTTTGACATTGTTAAAATTCTGAATATCATTCATAAATCCAATAGCATTCGTATATTTAAAAAATATAGTAAATACCTTTTATACCTATGAAAAAAATTACATTACTATGCTTTTTATTACTTAGCATAAACCAAATAGTCGCACAAGAGCATTTTCCAAAAAACACAGAATTAAAAACAGAAAACAATAATTATACTGCATTTACAAATGCTACATTATATATTACTCCAACTGAAATCGTAAAAAACGGAACCCTATTAATTCAAAATGGAAAAATTATTGGGGTAGGGAAATCAGTTTCTATTCCTGAGAATACAATCATTATTGATTTAGAAGGAAAATACATTTACCCTTCCTTTATTGATCCATATTCCGGATTTGGAGTAGCCATACCGAAAAAAGCAAAAAGAGAACAATCTCCTCAATACGAAACCAAGCGCAATGGTTTTTATTGGAACGATCATATCATGCCGCAAAACAATGCCATTGATAAATTTAAATATGAAAGTAAAAAAGCCGATGAATTACGTAAAGCTGGTTTTGGAGCAGTAAACTCTCATATTATGGATGGAATTTCTCGTGGAACTGGAGTTTTAATCGCGCTAAATGATCAAGGGAATAATGCTGATCGCATCCTTAATGATACTTCCGGACAATTCTTTTCCTTTAAAAAATCTGTAGCAAGCAGACAGTCTTACCCAACTTCCTTAATGGGTTCTATTGCATTATTAAAGCAATTGCATTATGATGCAGATTGGTATGCAAAAGGTAATTCAGAAACTAAAGACTTATCCTTAGAAGCCTTTTTATCTAATAAGAATTTAAGTTCCTTTTTTGAAGCTGGAGACAAAGGGAATGATATTAGAGCAGATAAAATTGGAGATTTATTTAATCACAATTATATTATTATTGGAGGTGGCGATGAATATGAATCTATCGAGAGTATCAAAGCTACAAACGCTCAATATATTATACCTATTAACTTTCCGAAAGCTATAGATGTTTCAAATCCTTATGCGACCAAACACCTTACTATAGAAGAAATGAGGGCTTGGAATCAAGCGCCAATGAATCCAAAGGTATTGGCTGAAAATGACATTAATTTTGCATTAACTACTTATAAATTAGAGAAAGTATCTCAGTTTAATGATAAAATATTAAAAGCCATAAAGTATGGTTTCGATAAAACGAAAGCATTGGAAGCATTAACCACTATCCCTGCAGAAATGTTAGGGCAAAGTGATAAATTAGGTACTCTGAATACTGGAAGTTATGCTAACTTTTTAATTACTTCAGGAGAATTATTTACTAAGGAAACCCTTATTTATGAAAACTGGGTTCAAGGAAATAAAAACGTTATTAATTCGAAAGACCAAAAAGACATTAGAGGTACTTATACTTTTTCAACTGCTGGGAAGACTTATGATTTAATTATTTCTGGAAAACCTTCAAAATTAAAATCTGAGGTGAAAATCGATTCGATAAAATACCCTTCAAAAATTGTATATAAAGAAAACTGGTTAGCCCTTTCTTTTACAGATAAAGAAAGCAATGAAGTATATCGCAGCACTTCCAATATTTCAAAGGAAGGTAAAAATATTTCAGGAAAAATTGTTTTGCCTAATGGCTTAAAGAGTTCATTTGTTGCCATTAGCAAAACTCCTTCAGAAACTAAAGAGAAAGAATCTAAGGATAAGAATACTAAGGAAGCACTAGAGGTTGTTCCAATGTCTTATCCTAATGTAGGTTATGGATTTATGGAACTTCCAAAACCAGAAAAAATACTATTCAAAAATGCCAACGTATGGACTGGTGAGGAGGATGGAGTTTTAGCGGAAACCGATGTTCTAATAAATAATGGAAGAATAGAAAAGATTGGAAAGGATTTAAATTCAGGAAATGCTCAAATTATTGATGCTACAGGCAAACATCTTACTGCTGGAATTGTAGATGAACATTCCCATATTGCGATATTGGCTGGGAATGAAGCAGGGCAACACTCTTCTGCAGAAGTTACCATAGAAGATGTATTAGACCCTGAAGACATTGATCTATATAGAAACTTAGCTGGTGGTGTAACCACCATTCAATTATTACACGGTTCTGCAAACCCTATTGGAGGTCAGTCGGCAATAATCAAACCTAGATGGGGTTCGGATGCAGAAGGGCTTTTATATAAAGATGCTCCAAAGTTTATCAAATTTGCTTTAGGAGAAAACGTTAAGCAATCCAATTGGCAAAGCTTTAGTAGATTTCCACAAACTCGTATGGGTGTAGAACAATTGTATGTAAATTACTTTACTCGCGCTCAAGAATACGAACAAGAAAAGAAAAGCGGAAAAGCATATCGATACGATGAAGAGATGGAAGTATTGGCAGAAATATTAAATGGGGAACGATTTATTACTTGTCACTCCTATGTACAAAGT
The DNA here is from genome assembly GCA_913058295.1 of uncultured Flavobacteriales bacterium. Taxonomy (GTDB): domain Bacteria; phylum Bacteroidota; class Bacteroidia; order Flavobacteriales; family Flavobacteriaceae; genus Marifrigoribacter. The sequence goes on from CAJXRD010000031.1 coordinate 11,314, forward strand.
GAAATAAATATGTTGATGAAAGTTGCCGAACGATTCGATTTCAGAATCAATACGTTTACCCATATTTTAGAAGGATATAAAGTTGCCGATAAAATGAAAGAACACGGCGTTGGCGGTTCAACATTTAGTGATTGGTGGGCATATAAATACGAAGTAAACGATGCCATCCCATACAATGCTGCTATTATGAGCAATGCTGGAGTGACTGTTGCCATAAATAGTGACGATGCAGAAATGTCTAGAAGATTGAATCAAGAAGCTGCAAAATCTGTAAAATACGGAGGAATGACCGAAGAGGAAGCTTGGAAAATGGTGACCATCAATCCTGCAAAATTATTGCATCTTGATGGAGATATAGGAAGTATAAAAGAAGGAAAAAGTGCAGATGTTGTATTATGGAGTGACCATCCTCTTTCGATATATGCAAAAGCAGAAAAAACGTTAATTGAAGGAGCTGTTTATTTTGATATTGAAAAAGACAAGCTAAAACGAGAAGCGATTAAACAAGAGCGAAATAAACTTGTACAGATGATGTTGCTTGCTAAAGAAGGAGGGGAAAAAACGAGAACTCTTGTAAAGAAAGATAAAATTAAAATGACTTGTGAAACGATAAACTAAAGGGCTTTAGGCTTTTGGCAAAAAAATAAAATGTATTCGTTAACAAGGAAAATTATAAAATTATGAAATCAATAAAAAACATACTAACCATATTTACACTAAGTATCTGCGTATTGGTAAACGCTCAACAAACCCCTGCTCCTATTCAGAAAGAAATCGTTACTATACATGGAGCAACTGCTCATATTGGTAATGGTAGTATTATTGAAAATAGTATCATCACTTTCGAAAACGGAAAGTTGGTTGCTGTGGCAGATGCTAAAACTTCAAAAATAGCTCTAAGAGGAAATATTATCGATGCTACTGGCAAACATGTATATCCAGGGTTTATAGCCCCTAATACTACCCTAGGTTTGGTAGAAATTGATGCTGTACGTCAGACAAGAGATCAAGATGAAATAGGAGATATGATTCCGAATGTGAGAAGTTTAATTGCCTATAATGCAGAAAGTAAAGTAACAGAGTCTTTAAGACCTAATGGTGTATTATTAGCTCAAATTACACCAAGAGGTGGCACCATTTCGGGGACCTCATCTATTGTACAATTAGATGCTTGGAACTGGGAAGATGCTGCAGTAAAAGTAGATGATGGAATTATGTTGCATTGGCCTTCTACTTATAAAAGAGGTCGCTGGTGGTTAGGAGAACCTAGAGGATACCACCCTAATGAAAAGTACACAGATAAGGTGAATGAAATCAAAGATTTTATAGCAAATAGTAATGCTTATGGTAAAAGCACTCCAGCAAAAACGAATGAGGCTTTTAAAGCAATGCAAGGCCTATTTTCTGGGGAACAAAAAATATATGTCTATGCAAATGGGGAAAAAGAAATTATCGATGCTGTTTCTATATTAAAAGAAAAAGGTATTGAACATATAGTAATCGTTGGAGGATATGACGCTTATAAAGTAAGCGACTTTCTTAAAAGTAATAAAATCTCAGTTTTAATACAACGTGTACATACGATGCCAAATAACGACGATGAGGATTATGATTTAACTTATAAACTCGCAAATTTATTAGTAAATGATGGGGTCTTAGTTGCCTTGCAATCCAGTGGACAAATGGAAGGAATGAATACTCGAAACTTGCCTTTTTATGCTGGTCAATTGGTAGGACAAGGAATGGATAAAGAAATGGCATTGCAATTAATCACCAATAATCCTGCAAAGATTTTAGGATTAGACAATCAATATGGAACCTTAGAAGTTGGTAAAAGTGCTACTCTATTTATTTCTGAAGGAGATGCCTTAGATATGCGTACTAATATTTTGACAAGGGCATTTATTGATGGTAGAGATATATCTTTAGAATCTCATCAAACTGAACTTTGGATACGCTATAGTGATAAGTATAGTGAAGAAGAATAATTTTACAAAAGCATTATTATAAACCTATATATTACAATTGAAAATTCAAAATCTATCCTTTCTATTAATTTCTTTTCTATTTATGGGAAGTCATGTGCTTGCCCAACGCAATTATAAATTTGAAAATTTTGGGAATAGATCTATTTTATTGAATGGCAATGTAACTGGAAGTGTAGATGACTTAGGAGCTACCTATTATAATCCTGCTAGGTTAGCATTGATAGAAGAACCCGTGTTTTCGATTAATGCAAAAATTTATCAATTAACCAATTTAAAAATAGACAACATCACCATAGACGGTAATGATATTTCGACCTCAGAATTTGATGGAGTTCCTAGTATGGTTGCAGGGACATTTAAATTAAAATTCCTAGAAGGCCATCAATTTGCTTATTCCTTATTTTCTAGGAATAGATCCAATCTTTCTATAAATTATAATACAAGTCTAATTATTGGCGATGAAGAAGATGTGCCTATTCCATATAATTATATTGGTAGCACCTATATTACAAACGATTTGAGAGAGTATTGGTATGGGGTTTCTTGGGCAAAATCAATTTCTGAAAATTTTAGTATTGGGGCTTCTTTATTTTTTTCTACCTATAAATATAGTGGTGGATTAAATCAACAATACAATAGTATTGATGAAAACGAACAGGTTTCTACCTATACTTACAATACCTCCTTTCAACAAAAGTCTAGTGGTTTTTTTGGTAAAATAGCAGCTGCTTGGGTATTTCCAAAAGTAGAATTAGGAGTTAATATCGACATCCCATATATTGAAGTTACTGGGGATGGAAAGTATAAATTCGAAGAATATCTTTCCAGTATACAGAATGATGATATTTTTACTTTTAATGATTTCAGAGACTTAGATTCTAAAAGGAAATACCCATTAGGAATAGCAATTGGAGCAGGTATTCCAATTAAAAAAAACAAACTCCATATTAGTACCAGTTGGAATGCAAAAGTGAACGAGTATTCGAAAATAGACATTCCAGAATTGGAAAGTGAAACCGAAGAAGATCTAGCAACTGTTTTTTTTAAAGAGGAATTAAAATCGATTATTAATTTTGGTATGGGAGCAGAAATATTTATTACTGAAAAATTAAATGCTTATGGAAGTTTCTCTACCGATTTCTCTCCTTACAAAAATACTACAAACTTAATTGGTGCAAGCAATCAAACTTCAGATGAGTCTAATTTTGAAACCAATTATTCGCATTACGGTGTTGGATTTAACGTAAGCCACAAATGGGCGAATTTTATATTGGGAACGGTTTATTCTAGAGGTAATTCTGGTTATATAAAACCAGTATCACTACCCGGCAGCAATGAAGTCATAGATGCTCAATCTTCCAAAATTGTACTTAATAGATGGCGTTTTCTTGTAGGTATCGAAGTGTTATTTTTAGACAAAACCATGAAGAAGCATGGGATTGATAAAAAGCTGATCATACAATAATCACTATAAATAAATAGTCCGTAAAGTGAGCTAAAGTAAAAAGTGTCTGAAATAAAAAATATTTTAGACACTTTTTAAGATTTATTTTTTTACCACCTTTTTTACAACAGTTCCTTCTTCCGAAGAAATCTTAATAAAATAAACTCCAGTATTCATAGTAGAAAGGTCGACGCTTATTATTCCATTAACTGGAGTTTTTTGTTCGAATAATACTATTTGCCCTTGAAGGTTATAAAGCTTCACTGCAACGGTTTCGGTTAAATGATTAAATTGTAAATTGATGATTCCAGTAGTTGGATTTGGATATAATTTTAAAGATTCTAAAATACTTTCAGAAACAGACAATTCAATCACATCTGGATCTAAAAAATCTGGAATATCATTATTATTTGTGTCGTCATCTAATGGCGTACCATTATTATTATAATCTTCAAAAACAGTTAATACTCCGTCTCCATCATCATCATTGTCTAAATAATTTTCAATTCCGTTATCATCGGTATCGATAAAAATATATTGCTGTCCAAATCCTGCTCCTATCCCTGTAGTTTCTGTTAAGGTTTCTACGGTATCGTTATCATCGTCTGGATCTAAATAATTAGGAATTCCATCATTGTCGGTATCATCATTCCCTGGATAACCATCCCCATTTAAATCTTCGTTCATTGTGGAGACACCATCATTATCATTGTCAATACAAGCTATCACCTCTAGAGTAACATCTGAGGTTGCATAAAGTCCTTCCGTATTTTCTACTCTTGCATAAACTTCTTGAGGGTTCATCATATTTACATAAGGAGATACTAAAGCATTTAAATTAGCATTGGCATCTATAAAAGTTTCATGAAAAGTTACCGTTACATCGCTTTGATTACCGGAAACATCTCCTTCAATTAAAGAAAAATCAAAAGCTTCACTACCTCCATTACCTTGATCACATACAGAAAATGTAAATGGATATGCTTCTACCGTATCCCCATCATAATAACTAAATCGCCAAGCTTCATTATAGGCTTCCCAAGGAGAATCGCTAGTATTTCTATTAGGTACAGCAATACCTTCGGTTCCATCTATATTTTGGATTCCCAATGCTGCATTACCATCGTTCCATCCTGTACAACTTGGTTTTTCCTTAACATAAACATCAATGGTATTGGTAGTTTCGTATAAAACTACTTGAATCGTTGATATGATTTCATTACAACTAAACTGTGGCACTTGGTAAAAATTTACCACAAACCTTCTATTAGGAACAGTACCGTATTGTGCATAATTAATTTCTGCATCTTCACTTACCGATGGATCCATATCATGATATACTCCAAAAATGGAATTTTTAATTTCCAAGCCAACACTTGGAATATCAAAGCTAAAGTTCCAAGGACAGGAATTTTCAGCTTCAGAAATATTAAAATTTAGAATCCCATTACCTCCAATAACAACATTGCTATAAGTAATTCCATAAAAATCAAAATCGAAACCTAAGGGTATCACACTAGAATATCCATCATCTATATTTACATTTGAATTAATCTGTGTATAAGAATGTGGTGGAGCAAACCCTATGCTTTCTACAACATAGTCTTGAGCAGTGATACATAAAATATTTAATAGAAATACGACTAGTAGTAATTTAAACTTCATGATTACAATTTTTGTTAGAACACAAATTTATAGCAAATATTAATATTTCAAACCATTTATAAAGAATCGTTTAATCCCCAAAAAGATTATATTTGCGCTATGATAAAAACGATATCAAGCCTTCAAAACCCGTTCATAAAACAAGTTTTACTGCTTCAAGAGAAATCTAGAGAACGTAAAAAAACTGGGCTATTTGTTATTGAAGGACAACGGGAAATTGAACTTGCTATAAAAGGTGGCTATGCTATAAAAACTCTTTTAATTTGTCCAGATATTGTTTCCGAAGAAAAAGCACAAGACCTGAAAACTGATTACAATACAGAACGTATAGAAATCAGTTTGGAGGTTTTTAAAAAATTAGCCTACCGAACTTCTACTGAAGGAGTGATTGCAATTGCCAAAGTAAAAGATTTGACCTTAAAAAATCTAAAACTAGAATCTAAAAACCAATTGATTCTTGTTGCTGAAGCTCCCGAAAAGCCTGGAAATATTGGCGCAATATTACGTACAGCAGACGCAGCTAATTTAGATGCCGTGATTATTGCCAATCCAAAAACGGATGTTTTTAATCCTAATATTATCCGAAGCAGTGTCGGTTGTGTTTTTACTAATAATATCGCTACGGGAAGTAGTTCAGAAATAATAGCCTTTTTAAAAGATAACGATATTGCTATTTACAGCGCTATTTTACAAGAATCTGTGCCTTATGACACTTGTAATTTTAAAGAAAGCTCCGCTATTGTTGTTGGTACAGAAGCCACTGGACTTTCTCAAGAATGGCGAGAGGAAAGCAAGCAAAACATCAGTATTCCTATGCAAGGTGAAATAGATTCTATGAATGTCTCAGTAGCAGCAGGAATCCTTATATTTGAAGCCAAAAGACAACGTGGGTTTAATTAATAATTTGCATTTAACAATTAGTAATTTAAGAAACATCCAAACCTTAATTAATCATTATTCTCTATTAATTATTTTATGACTCCCAACATACTTTTTTACATCATCATTGGAATATTAGTTCTAAACTTTATTGTGGATAAAGTATTGGACTCCTTAAATGCAAAACATTATAACGATCCAATTCCTGAAGCATTAAACGATGTTTATAATAAGGAAGAATACGAAAAATCACAACGTTACAAAAAAGAGAATAATCGTTTTAGTTCGATAACAACCTTAGTATCCTTTATTGCAACTTTGGCTTTTTTCTTTTTCGATGGTTTTGCCTTTGTAGACGAATGGGCTAGAACTTATTCTGATAATAATATCCTTATTGCTTTACTGTTCTTTGGTGTTATTATGTTTGCTAGTGATATTTTAGGAACGCCATTTAGTTATTACCACACTTTTGTAATCGAAGAAAAATACGGTTTTAATAAAACTACTAAAAAAACATTTATTCTAGACAAGGTTAAAGGTTGGTTGATGTTGGCTGTAGTTGGAGGATTATTGCTATCTATAATTATTTGGTTTTACGAAGCAACAGGAGATAATTTTTGGTTGTATGCCTGGGGAATTATTGCCGCTTTTACTTTTTTTATGAATATGTTCTATGCCCGTTTAATCGTTCCATTATTCAATAAACAAACACCATTAAAAGAAGGATCTTTAAGATCTAAAATTGAAACCTATGCTACTAAAGTTGGTTTTAAATTAGATAATATATTTGTAATAGATGGTTCCAAACGTAGTACCAAAGCTAATGCCTACTTTTCGGGTTTTGGATCTGAAAAAAGAGTCACTTTATACGATACTCTAATCAACGATTTAGAGGAAGATGAAATAGTTGCGGTATTAGCTCATGAAGTGGGTCATTATAAAAAGAAACATATTGTTTTTAATTTAATTACTTCTATCGGTCTTACCGGCTTTACACTTTGGTTACTATCGCTCTTTGTAGGAAACCCTATTCTTTCTGAAGCATTGAATGTTTCTCAATCCTCTTTTCATATTGGTCTAATTGCTTTTGGGGTTTTGTATAGTCCTATTTCAGAAATCACAGGATTGATTATGAATTACTTTTCCAGAAAATTTGAATACCAAGCCGACGATTATGCTAAAAACACCTTTGAAGCAAAACCTTTAATTTCTGGATTAAAAAAACTATCCAAAAATAGCTTGAGTAACCTAACTCCACATCCAAGTTATGTGGTAGCTCATTATTCTCACCCTACACTTTTACAGCGTTATAATAATTTAAATAACTAATATATAAGGGTTAAAAAAGAAGAGGTTTATTTTAACAATATCTTCTTTGTTTTTTGTTGTTTATAACAATCATTATTGTATTTTTAATTTATGACAGAAGAGGCTTTAATAGAAGAAAACAAGGAGATTACCAAGCAATATAAAAAACTGCTTAAGATTAGTTATCGCAGTTTAACAAAAGACGATAAGAAACTAATACGATCTGCTTTTGATCTTGCCGTAGATGCTCATAAAGACCAACGGAGAAAATCTGGAGAAGCCTATATTTTTCATCCCATAGCAGTTGCAAAAATAGTAGCTTCAGAAATTGGTTTAGATGCAACTTCCATTGCAGCAGCACTTCTTCATGATGTGGTAGAAGATACAGATGTTACCATCACAGATATAGAGCAAATGTTTGGCGAATCTGTCGCTCGCATTGTGGATGGATTAACAAAAATATCCAACCTTTCTTCAGATAAAGACATTTCTTTACAAGCCGAAAATTTTAGGAAGATGTTGCTCACTCTTAATGAAGATGTAAGAGTAATCATAATTAAAATTGCAGACCGTTTGCACAATATGCAAACCATGGATTCCATGCCTGCACATAAACAGGTTAAAATTGCTTCGGAAACCTTATTTATTTATGCGCCTCTAGCCCATAGAATTGGGATGTATAATATAAAAAGTGAGCTGGAAGATTTAGGTTTAAAATATACAGAACCCGAAGTATATAATGATATTTTAGATAAAATAAAAGACAGTAAAGAAGAGCAAGATGAATATATAAAATCGTTTACTAAAATTATTAAGAACTCCTTAGACAATGAAAACCTTATCTATGATATAAAAGGAAGACCAAAGTCTATTTTTTCTATCCGAAGAAAAATGATGGTTCAAAACGTTTCCTTCGATGAGGTATATGATAAGTTTGCGGTTCGTATTATCTATAAAGGCAATGATGAAAATGAAAAGTTTCTTGCTTGGAAAATTTACTCTATTGTAACCGATCATTTTAGACCTAACCCTACTCGATTGAGAGATTGGATTTCCTCTCCTAAGTCTACAGGATATGAAGCATTGCATATTACCGTAATGGGGCCAAAAGGAAGATGGGTAGAAGTACAAGTTCGTAGTGAACGAATGAATGAAATTGCCGAGAAAGGTTTTGCTGCACACTATAAATATAAGAATAAAGAAAAAGGCGATATAGAATTAGATGATTGGCTTAATAAATTACAAGATACTTTAGGTAGTTCTGAGATAAATGCAGTAGATTTTGTGGAAGAGTTTAAACTTAATCTTTATGCGAAAGAAATATTTGTTTTCTCACCAATGGGAGATTTATACTCTCTTCCTAAAGGAGCCACTGCTCTAGATTTTGCCTTTACGGTTCATACACAAATAGGAATGCATACTCGAGGTACAAGAGTAAATGGCAAACTAGTTCCCTTAAGTCACCAACTTAAAAGTGGAGATCAAGTTGAGATTATTACTTCAGATAAAGCAAAACCTAATGCAAACTGGTTAGATTATGCTACTACCGGTCGAGCACGTTCCAAAATAAAAACTTCATTAAATGAAGAGAAGAAACAAATAGCCAATGATGGTAAAGTAATTTTAGGAAGAAAACTAAAGTCCCTAAAAATAGCATTTGATGAAAAAACCATCAATCAACTGGTTATTTATTTTAAAATTAAAACAAGTCTAGATTTATTTTATAGAGTTGGAGCTGGAATCATTGACAATAAAAAATTAAAAGAATTTTCTAACTCAAGAAATAATGCCATAGTTAGTTTTTTTAAAAATAGACTTAAAAGACCTAGTTCATTAGAAGATGTAAATAAAGATGAATTAACTGCAAAATATGATCAGCTTGTTTTTGGAAAAGAAGAGGAAAAACTAGATTATACACTTTCGCCATGTTGTAATCCAATACCAGGAGATAAAGTATTTGGTTTTATAACTGTTTCTGAAGGAATTAAAGTGCATAAAAACAATTGTCCAAACGCATTACAATTACAAAGTAATTTTAGTTATCGAATTATAAAAGCAAAATGGATAGACTCTACACAAAGTGATTTTAAAGCGGAGTTAGATATTTCTGGAATAGACACTATTGGCTTAGTTAATGAAGTAACAAAAATTATATCTAGCAATCATAATATCAATATGATAAGCGTTCATTTTGAAAGTCATGACGGGGTGTTTAATGGGAGAGTTATTGTTGTTGTAAAAAATATTTCCATTCTTAATAACTTGGTAAAAAATATTAAAAAAATAAATGGTATCGATAAAGTTACCAGATTATAAATGAGTATTTTTGTATCCTAATGAATTCGAAAATAAATTCAAAAAATCAAGAAATAGTTAAAAAGGTCTTTACTGTCTTTTTAGAAGAAAACGGGCACCGTAAAACTCCTGAACGTTACGCTATTCTCCAAGAGGTATATAATCAAGAAGACCATTTCGACATAGAATCTTTATATATTAATATGAAGAATAAAAATTATCGAGTAAGTCGTGCAACATTATATAATACCATAGAATTATTACTAGAATGTAGTTTAGTAAGAAAACATCAATTTGGTAAAAATCAAGCACATTACGAAAAAAGTTTTTTCGATAAACAGCATGACCATGTAATTTTATCTGATGGAGAAGTAATAGAGTTTTGTGACCCGAGAATTGAAAACATAAAAAAAACAATTGAAGAAGTTTTTAATATTGAAATAATAAACCATTCACTTTATTTCTACGGAAATAAAAAATAAACTAGTTCCCAATTTAATTGGGACAGATTAAAGCTAACAATTTATGGCAGTTGACTTACTACTTGGATTACAATGGGGAGATGAAGGAAAAGGTAAAATCGTAGATGTACTCACAAAAAATTATAATATTATAGCTCGTTTTCAAGGGGGGCCAAATGCAGGACATACCCTAGAGTTTGATGGCATTAAACATGTTTTAAGAACCATTCCTTCAGGAATTTTTCATGAAGAATCTATGAATGTAATTGGAAACGGTGTTGTTATCGATCCTGTTGTTTTTGTAAAAGAATTGGAAGGTCTTGATCCTTATAATGTGGATTATGTTTCAAAATTAATTATTTCAAGAAAAGCACATTTAATTTTACCAACACACCGCTTATTAGATGCTGCTTCTGAAGCTTCTAAAGGAAAGGCGAAAATTGGATCTACACTAAAAGGTATTGGACCAACGTATATGGACAAAACCGGTAGAAACGGACTTCGTATAGGTGATTTAGAATTAGATACATTTAAACAAAAATATAGAGCATTAGCCGACAAACATGTGGCTATGATTGATTTCTATGATGTAGACATACAATTCGATTTAGATGAAATGGAAGTTGAATTTTTTGAATCTATCGAAAAATTAAAAGAACTTACATTTATTGATAGTGAAGAATATTTATATCAAGCTATGAAATCTGGTAAGACTATTCTAGCGGAAGGAGCTCAAGGATCTTTATTAGATATTGATTTTGGAACCTATCCATTTGTAACATCTTCTAACACAACAGCCGCTGGTGCTTGTACAGGATTAGGAGTTGCTCCAAGTAAAATTGGAGAAGTTTATGGAATCTTTAAAGCTTACACAACTCGAGTAGGTTCTGGACCATTTCCAACAGAATTATTTGATGAAGTAGGTGAAGAAATGGCAAAAGTAGGCCGTGAATTTGGAGCTGTTACTGGTAGAGGTAGACGTTGTGGTTGGTTAGATTTAGTAGCTTTAAAATATACTTGTGATATAAATGGAGTGACCCAATTAATGATGATGAAAAGTGATGTTTTAAGTGGTTTTGATAATCTTAAAATATGTACTTCATATAATTATAAGGGAGAAACTATCAAACATTTACCTTATAATATTGAGGAAGAAAATGTAACTCCAATATATACTACATTTAAATGTTGGAAAGAGGATTTAACCAAAATGACCAATGCTAATCAATTACCAAAGGAGTTAAATGAGTATATCGATTTTCTGGAAAAGGAATTAGAAATTCCTATTAAAGTTGTTTCCGTAGGTCCAGATAGAAAACAAACCATTCATAGGTAATACCAATTCTTTAGTATCTTCGTTAATTCAATTTACAAAGGAATTTTTATTTGAAACTATACAATTACATTCTTCTAATAATACTTATATTCTTCGGAAGCAATCTTTCCGCACAAGAAAAAGAAGGCACTCCTCCTGAAAAGAAAACTCAAGTTACCATTAAATCTGGTTATTGGGAAAAGAAGCCCGAATTCCCAGAAGCTGTAATCTACACTAGAGACAATACAGGACAGGTTTATATTGTTCATGAAGGAGTTGAAATGTGGTGCGATCAAGCCTATGTCTATACCAAAGACAATTTTGTAAAAGCTTATGGAGGTGTAAAGATTGCACAGGGTGACAGTATTTCTATGCTTAGTAAATACGGCGAATATAATGGAAACACTCAATTTGCTTTTGCCAGTGGCGATGTAAATTTTAAAGATCCAAAAACAACTTTAAAAACAGATACACTTTACTTTGACCGAATAAAACAACAGGCGTTTTATCGTAGTGGAGGAACCGTTAAAGATACAGCAAGCACACTTACCAGTAGAGTTGGTCGTTATTTTGCTGCTGATAAAAAATACCAGTTTTTATCTAATGTAAAAATCACAAACCCTGAGTACACTATAAATTCAGAACAATTAGATTTTTATTCAGAATCTGGAATTGCCTATATGTACGGGGAATCTACGATTGAAAGTGAAACAAGTACCGTTTATTGTGAAAGAGGTTATTATAATACCCGTTCAGACATTGGGTATTTTGTAAAGAATTCACGAATTGACTATGAAAACAGAGTCTTACACGGAGATAGTATCTATTTTGATCGGAATCGAAATTTTGCTTCCGCTACCAATAATATTAAAGTAATCGACACCCTTAATCAAAGCTTTATTAGAGGACATTATGCGGAGGTATATCGAGATAAAGATTCCTTATTTATAACAAAGAGAGCTGTTGCTATTACAGTAAGAGAAAATGATTCTATATACATCCATGCAGACACATTACGGATTACAGGTGCGCCAGATAATAGAATATTACGAGGCTATTATAAAGCTCGAATGTTTAAAAAAGGCATGCCAGGTGAAGAACCTACAAGCGGAAAGAGTGATTCTATATATGTAAATGAAAAAACAGGTTTAACCAAATTACTAAGAAATCCTGTATTATGGTCTGGTGAAAATCAGATGACTGGTGATACGATTCATTTACTTAGAAACTTAAAAACCGATCAATTAGATACTTTAAAAGTATTTAATAATGCTTTTATTATACAAAAAGACAGTGCAGGATACAACCAAGTAAAAGGGGAGCGATTAATTGGCTTATTTACTAATAATGTATTAGATACTGTAAATATTGTTAAAAACACACAGGTCATTTTCTTTTCAAGAAATGAAAAGCAAGAATTAGTTGGGATTAACAATACTCTGAGTAGCTCTATTCAATTGTATATTGAAAATGAAGAAATAAGAGGTATTCGATTTAACCAACAAGTAACTGGTAAATTATACCCTCCTTCTCAGTTTCCAGAAAACGCAAGAATATTACCTGGCTTTAAATGGCGTGGTGAAGAACGTCTTTTAACAGTTTCAGATTTATTTAAAGGTAAGCCTGCTCCTATTCTACCAAAAATAAAAGGGATACCCTTACCAAAAGATGAAGGCGAATTCTTTGAAGAGAACCCTGAAAATGAATTTATCATACCTGATGCTTCTAAGCTTAGTCCTGAGCAATTTCAAAACAAACCAGAAGACACTATTCTTTTAAAAGAAGAAGGTGAAGGTGAACCAGAAAAAGAAAATGAGGAGAAAGAATCTAAACTCCTAAAAGAGAACTAATGCGGGATAATTTTTTTAAATATCAAGCACAAACCACTCCTCACCCACTAGCATTAGAAGTTTCTCATGCGAAAGGGTCTTATATTTTTGACACGAATAATAAAAAATACTTAGATTTTATTGCTGGTGTATCCGCTTGTAGCTTGGGACATTGTCACCCAAAAGTGGTTGCTGCAGTTAAAAAACAATTGGACACCTATTTACATGTAATGGTGTATGGAGAGTTTATTCAAGAACCCGCTGTTGCACTAACTAAACTCCTTTCTGAACATTTACCAGAAAATTTAACCACTACCTACCTTACCAATAGTGGCACTGAAGCAATTGAAGGTTCTATAAAATTAGCCAGAAGAGCTACAGGCAGGAAAGAAATATTATATGCCGATAAGGCTTACCATGGAAATACCATGGGAGCATTGAGTATTATGGGCTTGGAAGATCGCAAAGAAGCTTTTCAACCTTTAATACCAGACTGTAACTCTATTACATTTAATTCTGAAAAGGATATAGAAAAAATTACAAGCAAAACAGCTGCTGTGGTTTTAGAAACGATCCAAGGTGGAGCAGGATTTATTATTCCTGAAAATGATTATCTAAAAAAAGTAAAAGCTCGATGTATTGAAGTTGGCGCATTATTAATTTTAGACGAAATACAACCAGGTTTTGGCCGGACAGGAAAATTATTTGGTTTTGAACATTTTGATGTAGAGCCAGATATCGTTGTTTTAGGAAAAGGTATGGGCGGTGGAATGCCAATTGGCGCTTTTACAGCTTCAGAAAAACTAATGAAACTCCTTAGTCACGATCCTAAATTAGGGCATATTACTACTTTTGGCGGAAACCCTGTTATAGCCTCTGCAGCATTAGCTACTTTAAAAGAATTGACCGAAAGCGATTTGATTAATCAAACCCTTCAGAAAGAAATACTTTTTCGAAAATTATTGAATCATCCACTTATAAAAGAAGTACGAGGCAAAGGATTAATGTTAGCTATTTTATTCGATTCCCCAGAAATTACTTCCGAAGTAATTCTAACCTGTAAGAAACATGGATTACTACTTTTTTGGCTACTTTTTGAATCAAAAGCGGCACGCATTACACCTCCATTAACCATTTCAGAAACCGAAATTAAGGAAGGTTGTCAAATATTACTTGCAGCCCTAGACACTATATACAATAAAGCATAACAACTTAACTTATTTATCTACAACAATTTACTCTAATTTATTTCCTGTTAATAAGTCCGTTAACAAGAATAATGGCATAGCTATTGAACTTTGAGCTACATTAGTATCTTTAATTAAGAAGAAACAGTTAAAACCCGCTAATGCAACATAGCCCTAACGAGCATAACAATTTCTCACTTTCCCGTTTCGAATCCATGCTAAAAACAAACAGTGTGCTTTTTTTTGACTCTAATGAGTTTGAAGAAATAATACACTATTATTTAGAAAATGGAAAGATAAAACTTGCGAAAAAGGCAACAAAATTAGGTCTACAACAACACCCCTCTTCTGTCAATCTCAAATTGTTTAGAATAGAAATGTTTGTTTTTGAAAATGAATTAGATACCGCAGACGATTTATTAGAAGAATTAATAGTAATAGAAAAATCTAACGAAGAATTATATATTCAGAAAGCAAATATCCTTTCAAGAAGAGATAAGCATAAAGAAGCTATAAAAATGTTAGAGGTCGCTTTAGAGTTAACTGAAGATGAATCTGACGTATTGTCATTACTAGGAATGGAGTATTTATTTTTAGAAGACTTTGAAAATTCTAAATACTACTTTATCAAATGCTTAGAAAATGATGGAGAAGATTTTTCAGCTTTATACAATATCATTTATTGTTTTGAATATTTAGAACAACATGAAGCCGCAATTGACTATCTAAACGAATTTTTAAATAAGAATCCATATTGTGAAGTTGCTTGGCATCAAGTTGGCAAGCAATATTTTATATTAAAAGAATATAAAAAAGCATTAGCTGCTTTTGATTTTGCTATTATTAGTGACGATACATTTATCGGTGCATACTTAGAAAAAGGTAAAGTATTAGAAAAACTTAAACGATATTCGGAAGCTATAGAAAGTTACACGGTAACCTTAGGCTTAGATGATCCAACTTCGTTTGCTTTATTGAGAATTGGGAAATGTTATGAGAAATTAGGGAACAAAGAATTAGCATTACAGTTTTTTAATAAATGTGTTGAAGAAGATGCATTGTTAGATAAGGGCTGGATCGCTATTACAGATTTTTATCTAAGTGCTAAAAATTACCAAAAAGCTTTATATTATATAGACAAAGCGATTAGTATCGATAGTGAAAATGTATTGTATTGGAAACGATATGCTAAGATTAATTATCGTTTAAATTTCTTTGAAGAGGCAGAAATAGGATATCGAAAAACTCTAGAACTTGGCAATTACGAACTCAATACTTGGTTAATCCGAAATGATGTTTTAATGCAATTAGGAGAATATGAAGCAGCCACAAATAATTTATTTCAAGCTGCAGAATTTTATCCAGAATGTGCAGAAATAGAATATCGTTTGGCTGGTTTATTTTATCACAATAATGAAGATAGAAAAGGAGAATTTCATTTAAAAAATGCACTTCGTTTAGACCAGGAGTATTTGATTATTATCGAAGAATTATTCCCTAAAATATATGTTTCCAAAAGAGTACAAGAAATAATTAAAAAGCACAAAAATCCTTCCCTATAAATTGTATTTTTGGGGCTAAGAGAATAATTTATGCCTTCACGTAGTTTTACTCAATATCTTATTATAACAGCAAAAGGACTTGCAATGGGTGCTGCTGATGCTGTACCAGGAGTGTCTGGAGGTACTATTGCTTTTATTTCTGGTATTTATGAAGAGCTAGTAACTACCATAAGCAACATTAACCTTTCCCTTTTTAAAACATTAAAAAATAAAGGAATAGCTGCCTTTTGGGAGCAGCTAAATGGAAATTTTCTAATTGCTCTAGTATCAGGAATAGCAATAAGTTTTGTCACATTTATAAGGATTGCCAAATACCTAATTGAAAACCATCCTATTTTAATTTGGGCCTTCTTTTTTGGGCTTATCATCGCGAGTATACTCTATATAGGTAAACAGATAGCAACTTGGAATATTAAAATTATAATTTCAATTATTTTAGGAGCTGCGGTGGCTTATTATATAACTACAATTCCTTCATTAGCAAGTAACGATAACCCTTACTTTTTATTTATTGCTGGCGCAATTGCAATTTGCGCTATGATTCTCCCCGGGATTTCTGGTTCTTTTATTTTAGTGATATTAGGAGCATATAAAACCTTAAGTGATGCTGTTCATGATGTAGACCTTAAAAGGTTAATGCTTTTTATTTTAGGAGCATTTGTAGGTTTACTTAGTTTTAGTAGGGTTTTAAAATGGCTTTACAAACATTATGAAAACACGACTTTAGCTGTACTTACAGGATTTATTATAGGTTCCTTAAATAAAGTTTGGCCCTGGAAAGAAACGATTTCAGTGTTCTCAAAGGAAACTGGCACTGAAGTTTTATTTAATACGGTTTCAGGTACTGGAACACTTTCGGTATTACAAAAAAGTACTCAAGATTTTGATACCTATAAAACAATTATTGAAAAAAGTATTAGCCCAAATAATTATTCAGTAATAAATAACAATGCAGAATCGCAATTAATTTATGCGCTTATATTTATGCTACTTGGCTTTTTAAGTATCTTTATCTTAGAGAAGGTTTCAACCTTGAAAAGCACCTAATGGCAAAAGAACGTTCTATATCTGACAAAATTTGGTTAGTTTTAAAAGGACTTGCTATGGGAGCGGCAAATAAAGTTCCTGGTGTATCTGGAGGAATCGTAGCATTTGTTGTTGGTTTTTATGAAGAGTTTATTTATTCACTCCAAAAAATAAACGGCAAGGCAATTAAACTTCTTTTTAATAGGGGCTTTAAAAGCTTTATTCAATACACCAATTTACGTTTCCTAAGCCTTCTTTTTTTAGGAATGGTGATTAGTTATTTTAGTATTTCAAAGGTTTTAGATTTCTTGTTAGAACACTATGAACTATACGTTTGGAGTACATTTTTTGGAATGATTATAGGATCCGTTTATTATATAGCCAAAGATTTTGGAAAATGGAATAGAAAATTTATAGCTTATCTTTTATTGGGAATTATAGCAGGCGTAAGTATTAGTTTCTTAGAGCCCGCAAAAGAAAATGACAACCTTTTATTTGTCTTTTTTTGTGGAATCATTGGAGTTTCAGGAATGACTCTTCCCGGGTTATCAGGTTCTTTTATTCTATTATTATTAGGTAATTATGTGTTGTTATTAGTGGATTCTGTAAATGCCCTATTCGACACCCTAACAGATTTATTTCAAGGAGATTTTAGTTTTCTAGACAATAGCTCCAGAATGCGCTTATTAAAAGTGTTGGCTATGTTTTCTTTAGGCTCCATAGTAGGATTAGTTTCTCTATCCCATATACTTGCCTATTTATTAAAACATTTTAAGAAAATTACAAATGCTGTAATTATTGGTTTTATTGCTGGCTCCCTAGGTGTAGTATGGCCCTGGAAATTAAAAATTTATGACATTAATACTTATGGAGATATCTTATTAGATGCTAATGGAAGGCAAATCATAAAAGGTTACCAAAGGTATTTTCCTTCGGAATTTTCGTACGAGATTCTTCTCGCAATATTCTTTATTTTTGTGGGTATATTTATATTATTAGCATTAGACTGGTATTATAAAAACAAAACATCAATAAATGGCTAAATATGGTTTAATAGGAAATAACATAGGATATTCTTTTTCTAAAACGTTTTTTACTATAAAATTTGAACAAGAAAACAGTCTTGATTCTTACTGTAATTTTGATATTCCTTGTGTGGACCAACTTTTGGATATTATTAAACAAGAGGAAAATTTAAAAGGCCTTAATGTAACTATTCCCTATAAAGAAAGTGTTATTCCTTTTTTGGACAAAATTGATAAAGAAGCGGAATTAATTGGCGCTATCAATACCATTAAAATCGACAAAAAAGGTAAATTAATTGGCTACAATACAGATCATTACGGATTTGCAAAAGCATTGATAGAGTTCTTTCCAATCAAAGAAAAAAAGGCCATTGTTTTGGGTAATGGAGGTGCTAGTAAAGCAATTCTATTTGTATTAAAGATGATGGATTTTGAAATCACTCAAGTATCAAGAACTGAAAGTGAGGATACTATAACCTATTCCGATTTAAACAGGACTTTAATTTCTCAAAATTATCTTATCATCAATTGCACCCCTTTAGGCACTTTTCCAGATATTCACAAATATCCAGATATTCCATACGAATATCTTACAAAAGATCATTTGGCTTTCGATCTTACTTATAACCCTCGGGAAACACAATTTATGAAAAGAAGTAAATCCCAAGGAGCAAGAGTAAGCAACGGCCTAAAAATGCTTGAATACCAAGCAAAAGAATCTTTAGCAATCTGGAAATCATAAACTTTTCTAAAAGTACTTATCATCCATTGCCAATCAAGCTGTAGTTAGTATATTGAACCTTTAAACCTGAATACTCAGGACCGAACCTTAACATTGAAAAAAATGTCAGAAAAAGAAATAAAAGAAGAAAAAGAAAAAACTGTTATTCCTACAGCAGAAATCGATACAGAAAAGCAAGAATCTCCAAAAACTGAATCAGAAGAAACAGTTTCCTCTACTGAAATAGAAGAAGTTTCAACAAATGTTATCCCTGAGGAGGCAGAAGTAAAAACTTTAGAAAAAGAAGAAATCACTGAAAGTAAAGAATCAACAATAGTTGAAAAAGCAGTAATTTCTAAGGAAGAATCCACTAAGGAAACTGAAGATTCACATCCAGAAGAAGAAGAAGAATCTCCAAAGGATTATAGCACATTATCTGAAAAAGAATTAATTTCCGAATTACAAGATCTTATTGACAAGAAACCTGTTCAGGAAATAAAGACAAAGGTAGAAGAGATAAAAACTTTCTTTAATATTAAGTTTACTGAAGAACTAGAAAGTACTAAAGAAGCATTTTTAGCAGAAGGTGGCAATATTATCGATTTCTATTACACTACTCCTATTAAGAAAGAATTTGACTCTACCTATTACAGTTATAAAGATAAACGTAGTAACTATTATAAAAATTTAACGAAAGACCTCAACGAAAACCTTAGTAATCGATTAGGTTTAATTGAAGAATTAAAAGGTCTTTTCAATGAAAAAGAAAAAACCAGTATCATTTTCAAACATTTTAAAAGCATACAGGAAAGATGGTTTGAAGCTGGAGCGATTCCACGAGATAAATACAATACAGTATGGAATAATTACCACCATCACGTTGAAAATTTTTATGATATTTTACACTTGGACAGAGAGTTCAGAGATCGTGATTTTAAAAATAATTTAGAACAAAAACTAAGACTAATTGGTCGTGCCGAAGAACTAACAAAAGAAGAAAACAGCAATAAAGCATTTAGAGAATTACAAATGCTTCATAAAATGTGGAAAGAAGAAATAGGCCCTGTTGCTAAAGAGTTTAGAGATAATGTCTGGGATAAATTTAGTGCTGCCACAAAAGTAATTCATGACAAACGACAAGAACATTTAAAAGACTTAGAAAAGGAATTTGAAGCAAATGTTACTATCAAGAAAGATTTAATTGACGAGATTAATAAATTGGTAGAAAGCACAAAAACAAATCATCAAAGTTGGCAAAATACAATTAAGAAAGTTCAAGAACATCGCGATAGTTTTTTTGAATCTGGAAAAGTACCACGCTCAAGTAATAAAGAAATTTGGAGTTTATTTAAAGAAGCAACAAGATCTTTTAATAAAGAGAAAAATATTTTTTACAAAAATCAGAAGCAGGAACAGTATGATAATCTAGAGAAAAAACTAGGCCTGATTAAAACTGCTGAAGAAAATAAGGATAGTGAGGATTTTGAGGTGGTTACCCCTTTAATGAAAAAAATCCAAAACGATTGGAAAAATATTGGACACGTACCTAGAAAAGATAGTGATAAAATATGGAAACAATTTAAAGCAGTTTGTAACCATTATTTCGAACGTTTACATTCTCAGCAAGATGAAGCAAATAAAGAAGAGTTTGATCACTTAGATGCGAAAAAAGAAATGTTAGACTCTCTTACATCTTTAAAGCTAGAAGGTGATACCAAAAAAGACCTTCTCCTTATTAATGAAAAGATCTCTGCTTGGAAAAAGATTGGAAAAGTTCCTTATAACAAACGTACTATAGAACAAAAGTTCAATAAAAAATTAGATGATTTATTTGGACAATTAAATCTGGATAAAAAAGAAACGGAGCTCATTAAATTTGAAAATAAAATAAATGCACTTAGCTCTTTAGAGGACGATCGAAAGTTGAAAAACGAAGAGTTTTTCTTATCTAAAAAAGTTGGAGAAGTCAATGATGAAATAAGACAATTAGAAAACAATCTCTTATTTTTCAAACATGTTTCAGATGATAATCCATTAGTGAAAGATGTTCATAAAAAGATAAACCGACATAAAGATGATCTTGAGGTATGGAAAGCTAAGCTTATTAAAATTAGACAATTAAGAAAACAATAATAATTCAAAAATGCAATAAGGTATTAATATTAAAACCTTATTGCATTTTTGCTTCTTCCCAAAAAACATCCATTTCGGCAAGTGTCATTTCGTCTATAGATTTGCCAATTTCTTTGGCTTTGGTCTCTAAATATTGAAATCGTTTAATAAATTTTTTATTGGTACGCTCCAATGCATTTTCGGGATCTACTTTTAAGAATCGTGCGTAATTTATCATAGAAAACAAAACGTCTCCAAACTCTGCTTCTATTTTTGAGGTATTGTTTTCATCAATCTCATGTTGTAGTTCTTCCAATTCTTCTTGTAGTTTTTCAAAAACTTGTTGAGGCTCTTCCCAATCAAAGCCAACTCCAGCAACCTTATCTTGAATTCTATTTGCTTTAACTAAGGCAGGAAGAGATTTTGGAACTCCTTCTAACACACTATTTTTTCCTTCTTTTAGCTTAAGGCTTTCCCAATTTTGCTTTACTTCTTCTTCATTGGCAACAACAACATCTCCATAAATATGTGGATGTCTAGAAATCAACTTCTCTGAAATGGATGTAGCAACATCGGCAATATCAAAATCATTGGTTTCACTTCCTATTTTTGCATAGAACATAATGTGCAATAGTAAATCCCCCAACTCATTTTTAACCTCTTCTAAATCGTTCTCTAGAATTGCATCCCCTAGCTCGTAGGTTTCCTCAATAGTTAAATGACGTAATGATTCTAAAGTTTGCTTTTTATCCCAAGGGCATTTTTCTCTTAACTCATCCATTATAGTGAGTAAACGATCTAAAGCCTCAAGTTGGTCTTTTCTAGAATTCATTATTTATATTGTCCTGGAAAGAGAATGTTTATTCTTCTTCTGAAGCTATTGCTTCTTTTTCTTCTTCTCCGTTTGCTTCTTCTTTAGTTTCAGAAAAATCTGTCACACCATTTTTTAAAAGCAAATTATACCACTGTACTATTTTTTTAATATCGCTAACATATACACGGTCTTCATCGTAATCTGGAAGTACTTCGAAAAAATATTCTTCTAATAAGTCTTTTGAAGATTTATGACTAATAGCCTCTCCTCCATCTTCTTTATTAGCTATTTTCAAAAAAACTTCTCGTAATGGCAATTCTTCTGTTAAGGTATAGATTGCAATTTCAGAAAGCAAACTTACATTTTGTCTAGCACTAACGCTTATTTTTTTACCGTCTAACAAAGAGATCGCTAAAAAGCCGGTTCTTGTTTGATTTTCTAATTGGTACAAACCTGGCTTTCCTGAAATTGATAATATTTTTTCTAAACTCATTTTTTTAATTAAATTGTTATTACGCTCTATAATTTCGAGCACAAATATCTTAGGATAAAATTTTATTTCCTAATGTCTTATCGTTTCTTTTTTAAATTTGGAAACCGCATTCGATAATCAATATTTATATTACCTTTTGTAATATTTGCAAGCTTTCCTTTTATGATTCGTTTTTTTAATGGAGAAAGTTTATCGGTAAATAACACTCCTTCTATATGATCGTATTCATGCTGAATAATACGAGCAACGATCCCGTTAAATTTTTCGGTATGCTTAATAAAATTCTCATCGTAATATTCGATTAAAATATCTTCATTTCTAAACACATCTTCTCTAATGTCTGGAATACTAAGACAACCTTCGTTAAAAGCCCACTCGTCTCCTGTTTCTTCTATTATCTTAGCGTTAATAAAAACTTTCTTGAAGGTACTTAGAAATTCTCTTTCTTCTTCAGAATATTCCTCATCCTCATCAAAAGGTGTTGCATCCACTATAAAAATACGAATAGGCAAACCAATTTGTGGAGCTGCTAAACCTATCCCTTTAGCCTCATACATAGTTTCAAACATGTTTTCTAACAGCTCCTCGAGTTTGGGATACTCTTGGGTTATGTCTTTTCCCATCTTTCTTAAAATAGGATCTCCGTAAGCAAGTATAGGTAGAATCATTGTTTATTATATAAATAGTCTTGTAATATTATCGTTGCACTAATTTCGTCAATCAAGGCTTTATTTTGCCTTTGTTTCTTTTTAAGTCCGCTATCAATCATCGTCTGAAATGCCATTTTACTAGTAAATCGCTCGTCCATTCGTTTAATTTCTAACTTTGGAAATACTTTAATTAACTGTATTATAAATTTACTAATTTTACTTTCAATATCAGAATGTGATCCATCTTTTTGTTTTGGTTCCCCAATAATTACTAAGTCAACGTTTTCAGTTTCAAAATAATCCTTTAAAAACGGCATCAAATCATGGGTTCTAACTGTGGTTAAACCTGAAGCTATTAATTGTAACTCATCGGTAATGGCAATTCCTGTTCTTTTGCCTCCATAATCAATTGCTAATAATCGTCCCATAATTTCCGCAAAAATAAGGGATTAATTAAAAGTGACTTCTATCTTTGTGAAATTATTAAATATATTATGATTCAATTACAACAAATTATAGAAAAAGCTTGGGACGATCGTTCTCTTTTAACGGATTCAGTAACCATTAAAGCAATACGGGAGGTAATACAATTATTAGACGAAGGAAAACTTCGTTGTGCAGAACCCAATGCTAATACTTTAAAATGGCAAGTTAACGAATGGGTGAAAAAAGCGGTGGTATTGTATTTTCCTATTCAGAAAATGGAAGTTCTTGAAACTGGTATATTTGAATATCATGATAAAATACCATTAAAATCTGGATACAAAGAAAAGGGTGTACGGGTTGTTCCTCATGCAGTTGCTCGATATGGAGCTTTTATCTCTAAAGGAGTAATCTTAATGCCAAGTTATGTGAATATAGGCGCATATGTAGATGCCGGAACTATGGTAGATACTTGGGCTACAGTTGGAAGCTGTGCTCAAATAGGCAAAAACGTTCACTTAAGTGGCGGTGTTGGAATTGGAGGAGTATTAGAACCTTTACAAGCTGCACCTGTAATTATTGAAGATAATGCTTTTATAGGTTCTCGTTGTATTGTTGTAGAAGGAGTTAGGGTAGAAAAAGAAGCTGTATTAGGTGCTAATGTAGTATTAACCGCATCTACAAAAATAATTGATGTTACCGGACCAGAACCAATAGAAAGCAAAGGTGTTGTGCCCTCTAGATCTGTTGTTATTCCAGGATCTTATACTAAAAAATTTCCCGCTGGAGAATATCAAGTTCCTTGTGCTTTAATTATAGGAAAACGAAAAGAAAGTACCGATAAGAAAACAACCTTAAATGATGCTTTACGTGAATATGATGTTGCGGTTTAATTTCTCTGAATATTTAAAAAAAAGATTTATATTTCAACCATTATAGTCTTATAATTTTATGAAGATTCTTGTTATTCAGCAAAAAATGATAGGTGATGTACTTACCACTAGTATTCTTTTTGAAGCACTAAGGGAAAAATATAAAACTGCTGAATTACACTATTTAATTAATACACATACTTTTCCTGTTATTGAAAACCATCCATTTATTGATAAAGTAATTTATTTCACTCCAAATAATGAAAAAAATAAATGGAGCCTTATTCCCTTTTTCAAGGAAGTTAAAAAAAATAATTATGATGTTGTAATCGATGTTTACGGAAAACTAAGTAGTAATTTAATCTCACTATTCTCGGGTGCTACCGTTAAAATAGGTTATTATAAAAAGCATTCTTCATTTATATTTACACATCCAATAAAAAGAATAAAGCAACCTAAAGAAAATGCAAGCCTTGCAATAGAAAATAGAATGGGTTTGTTAAAACCTTTAGACATTCCTTTTAAAAATTTCTCGCCAAAAATATATCTGAATCCAAATGAAATTGAAACTGCTAAAAAAACATTGCATTCCCAAAATATTGACTTAGAAAAACCTCTATTTATGATATCGGTTTTAGGTAGTAGTCCCAAGAAAACATATCCTGCAAAGTATATGGCTAGTTTATTAGATGTAATAATTCAGGATACTCCTAATGCACAAATACTTTTTAATTATATACCGAATCAATTAGATGCTGCGAAAGAAATTTTTGATTTATGCTCTAAAAAGACACAAGATCAAATATATTTTAAATTGTATGGAAAGAGTATTCGAGAATTTATTGCTTTAACCTTTCATTGTAATGCCTTAATTGGAAACGAAGGAGGCGCAGTTAATATGGCTAAAGCAATACAGATCCCTACCTTTATAATATTTAATCCTTCACTAAATAAGGCAAATTGGTTTGGGGATGATGAAAATGACAAAAATGTTGCTGTACACCTTTCAGATTATATTGCCTATCATGAAAACGATTTTGAATTAACGAAGAAAAATCCAGAGGTTTATTATCATAAATTTAAGCCTACTTTTATAGAACCTAAACTAACAGATTTTTTAAGTACGTTGAATGAATTATAAATTCCTAATATATATATCCTATAGTTATGCCGTTCCAATTGGCAATCCTTTAGAAGAAGAAATTCTAAAAAGAGGATATACTGTTCAATGGTTTAGCAATCAACTTGATGGAAAAAATGCAATTGTCAAAAAAACCAATGTGCTATCTCATATTAAGGATGTTATTTCATATCAACCAGACATTGTACTTACAGCTACTGATGAGGCTCCCGATTTCATTACAGGTTTAAAGGTTCAGATATTTCATGGTTTTTTTGCACAAAAGAGACCTAGCAAAAACAATACTTTTTATCATTTTAGAATTAGAGGTTTTTTTGATTTATACTGCACACAAGGCCCTAGTACTACCATCGAGTTTACAAAACAATCTAAAAAATATCCGCATTTTGAAGTAATAGAAACTGGTTGGAGCAAAGTAGATCCTTTATTTCCTCTAGAAGAAAAAAGCAAAACTTCAACACCTACTATAATGATTGCTTCTACCTTTACAAAACGACTTAGTCTAGCTTTCGATGAGGAAGTCTTTGATACTATTAAAAGTCTTTCAGAAAAGGGCGTTTTTAACTTTATTATGGTATTACATCCCAAATTACCCAAAGAAATTATCGAAAAATGGAAAAATATTAAAAACAATCATTTTGCATTTTATGATACAACAGAATTAATCCCATTATTTAAAAAAGCAGACGTTTTATTTGCAGATACGACTTCTGCAATACAAGAATTTATTCTTCAAAAGAAACCTGTGGTTACATTTAAACACACGATAGAACAAAACTATCTTATTCAGATTTCTGAAGCAGAAAAAATAGAAGAAGCATTATTACAAGCATTAAACCCTTCTTCAAGTTTAGAAGACAACATTCAAGAATACATCACTAATTTGCATCCATATCAGGATGGAAAATCTAGCAAAAGAGTTATTGACGCTACCATTTCATTTTTACATAAAGACAAATCTTATTTAAAAGCAAAGCCGATTAATTTATTGCGAAAATATAAACTAAGAAAGCAATTAAATCACTTTACTACAAGCTCTTACAACAAACCTTTTACTTTAGAAAATACAATTCAACCTGAAGACACTATAAAAATATCTGCAGTAATTATTACTTTTAACGAAGAAGAACATCTAGAAAAGTGCCTAGCTTCTTTAGTTGATGTTGCAGATGAAATTATTGTTGTGGATTCCTATTCAACAGACAGAACAAAAGAGATTTGCGAGCATTTTAATGTCCGAT
>CAJXRD010000032.1 GCA_913058295.1 uncultured Flavobacteriales bacterium
GCTTATAAATAGTTGATCATTTTCAATTAATTTTTCTCCAAATAATTCTGAAAGTCGACCCGGTGCAATTCTTCTTAATAAGTCCATTTGCCATAATCTGTCCTGTGCGTGAACAAAACCCAAAACAGTCATCGCGTCTAATTCATCTTCTGCATAAACATGTGGAATTCCAAAATCGTCAAAATAAACTGTAGTTTCTGAAGAGATATTTTTTAAATCCAATTCTCCAGCATAACTAGGTTTTAAATGATTGTAATACAATCCCCCAACTAAGGCTGTTAAAACAATAATTGCAATAATAAATTTTAATGTTATTTTGAAAATGCGCATCGGTATTTTTAGATTTAGGAAAAGTAAATATAATGTATTTGGCTAGAAAAATAAATCCATTTCCTTTGTAGTTTTGTACCTTCATCAAAATAAAATTAAAAAAATGAACAAGCAATTATTGTTAAATAAACGGCCTGAAGGCCTTCCAGATGAGGATACTTGGAAGTATGTTACCAGTCCTATTCCAGAACTTAAAGATGGTGAAGTGTTGATACAACACCATTACATTTCTTTAGATCCAGCAATGCGAGGCTGGATGATGGATCGAAAATCATATATACCTCCGGTAGAAATTGGCGAAGTAATGCGTGCAGGTGCAATTGGTAAAGTATTAAAATCGAACAATCACCCAACATTTAAAGTGGATGATTGTATCGTAAGCTGGGGTGGGGTTCAAGAATACGAAATTACATCTGGTGAAAATTGCTATAAAGTAGATGATTCTTTAGTTCCTATGCCTAAATATTTAGGCTCCTTAGGTATGCCTGGTATGACTGCATATTTTGGGATTTTAGAAGTTGGGAAGGTTAAGGAAGGAGATATTGTATTGGTTTCTGGTGCAGCAGGTGCTGTTGGAAGTTTAGTTGGTCAAATAGCTAAGCTAAAAGGATGTATTGTTATTGGTATCGCTGGAGGAAAGAAAAAATGTGATTATATAATAAATGAATTAGGCTTTGATGCAGCTATAGATTATAAATCTGAAGACCTTTATGAAGCTATAAATGAAAAATGCCCAAAAGGAATCGATGTCTATTTTGATAATGTAGGAGGAGATATTTTAAATGCAGCGCTTTCTAAATTAAGACTAAATGCAAGAGTAGTGATTTGTGGAGCAATTTCTCAATACAATAACAAAAAGGATGTGATTGGACCTAGTAATTATTTGTCTCTATTGGTAAACAGAGCTACTATGCAAGGAATGGTTGTTTTAGATTATACTAATGATTACCATACAGCAGCTCAAGAAATGGGCATGTGGATGATGCAAGGAAAGTTAAAAAGCCATGAAGATATTTATGAAGGAATTGAAAATTTCTACGAAACTTTTTTACGATTATTCTCAGGAGACAAAATGGGTAAATTAATTTTAAAAGTTATTTAGAGGACATATCAAATCTATAAATATTAAAAAAGGCTGAATTTTTTAAAATTCAGCCTTTTTATTTTAATTAAAATTGGTTAATTCTAATTTGTACTTAGTCTTTTATGACGTCTTTTTGAGTTCCATGTAAAAGTCTTTGTACTGCTCAATTTTTCTGTAAGTTGATTACTGTTTAAAGTTCTCATAATTTATATATTTAAATAAGTTTTTTATTAATTTTAAATCCTATACAAAAATACGACATTCTTAAAATACAATCTAATATTAGTCTAATATTATATAATATTTAACGTATATAAGGATAAGTTAAGAATATGAAAATTATTCATGTTTATGTTAGAACTTTAAAATACTATGATATATGATTTTTATCATTCTTAAAATGAGGTCTATAAAGTAATTTTGGAGCTAATATTAAAACTTCAAAATATGAAAAATTTAATGCTTGGTTTTACAGTAATTTTTGCCTTTGGATTAAATACATTGGCACAAGAAATTGCACCCTATATTAAAATAGGAGAAACAAATGAAGAAATACAAAAAGCATCAGAAGATGTGATAAAAGTATTAGAAAAAAACTCATTTAAAGTACTTGGTTCTTATAATCCTGCTGGAAATAGTAATTTAAAAGTTATTGCTTTTACTAGAAACGATATAAAAAACACGGTGATTAAAGTTAAAGATAGAGGAGCTTTAGCTGCAATTTTCAAAGTTGGTTTGGTAAGAGATAATGGTAAAGTCATCATGTCTTATACAAATCCGGATTATATCTTAAGAGCTTATTTGCAGGATGATTTTGATAAATATAAAGCTGAACTTCAAAGCTTTGGCGATGATATAAAAACTACTTTCTCTGTAATGGGAAATAGTTTCACTCCATTTGGAGGAACAGTGGATGCAGATGATTTAAAAAAATATCATTATAAAATAATGATGCCTTATTTTACAGATCCTGTTGAATTGAAGGAATTTAATTCCTTTGAAGAAGGAGTTCAGGTTATCAAAAACAATTTAGATGCCAATAAAGGGAATACAAAACTGGTCTATCAATTAATATATACTTCTGAAAAAGTTGCTGTGTTTGGTGTTGGGCTACAAAGTAAAGAAAGTGGAGAACCTTACTTTTTACCAAAAATAGGAGAAGCACATGCAGCAGCATTGCCTTATGAAATTATATTGCAAGGTAAAAAAGCAACCATACTACACGGAAAATACAGAATTGCATTGCATTGGCCAGACCTTACTATGGGAACTTTTATGAAGATAATGAGTACACCAGGAGATATAGAAGATACTTTCGAAAAGCTTTGTCAATAATTAAATCTGTATCTATTACTAATTTAACAAACCTATTATTTCAAATTTGAGAAAGAATAGGTTTGTTTTCAAAGCGTTAAAATGCTCTATTTGTTTCCATTAAATCATTCATTTTTATATCTTTAGTAAAAATAAAAAGCCATGAAAAAAATATCCCCTTTATTATTGATCTTAGTAATTTTTACAAGTTTTACTTATGCCCAAACCAAAGAAGAAAAAAAACAAATTAAAGAAAAATTAGCTCAAGAAGAATTTGAATCCACAAAAAAAATAATTGATTCAAAAATGTATGTTTTTGATGCCACTTGGTTAACAACACAAAATGCAAGGCGAATAAATATAATGGGTAATATTAATCAAATTGAAGTTAAAAGCGATTCAACTAAGGCTTCTTTACAATATTTCGGAGTTGTTACAGTAAGTAGATTTAGCAGTGAAAGTGGTGTAAATTTTGATGATAAAATTGAAGATTATATAGTAAAATATAATGATAAGAAAAAGAAAATATTTATAAGCTATACAGCAAGAAATAAAGGTGAAAAATACGACATATCCATAACTGTTTTTAAAGATGGCTCCGCATTTGTAGATTTATATGGTACTTATAGAAATAATATCACTTATGAAGGGACTATAGAACCAATAATAATTAACAATAAGAAAAAAAAGAAATGAGAATGTGATGATATTTATCATTTCATGTACCAATAAACTTCCTTAATTTTAATTGTAATTTTTAAAACTATAGTGATGAATGAAAACACAAATAGTAGCAAACAACACAATGAATTTGGCAGAAAAATTTTGTCCATTATAGCACAAGTTCACCCCTATGTAAAGCATCGATTATATACTGCTGAAACTAGAGGAGTTATACCTCATAATATGTATAATAGTACCGGGATTATAGATGATGCCATTGTAAAGTTATATGAAAAGTATGAGGGGAAATTAAGCGACGAACAAGAAATAAAACTTAAACTATTTTCAATTGTAAGTCAAAGATTAAGCTTACTTTTTATAAAAGAAGCCTTCCACAAGGAAACCATGAGTACCAATCAGATATTAGGAAATGAACTTAAGCTATTAGAAGAAAATATGGAGATGGATGTTAATGATGACCTTTCTATGGAAGAGGATTTAGATGATATTTCTTATCACCAAGCAGATATAAAAAAACCTATATATCTTTATGCTGATGCAGAAAAAAATATAATTAATACTCTAGACATGCATGATAGTAGGATAGATATTGATAAAGAGAAAAGAATGGCTTTTAATAAAGTATATAATTGGTTGCCTCTTAAAACTTCTAATGTTTTAGATTTATTTGTATTTGGAAAATTAAATTATGACGAAATAGCACTTATTAAGGGTGTGGATACTCAAAGTATTAAAAAAACTATTCAGGCAGTTGGAAAAACATTCAGAAAAAATTTGAATTAATAGTTCCTACTCTCAAAAGTATATTTTTCAAACCTTAACATTTAAACTTCCATTTTTTTGTAATTTACACAAAGTAAAAAATAAATACAAAAAGATGAAAAAGAAAATTACTATTTCCCCAAAGAAAATGTTTGCCTTCAAATTCATTCTATTTTTTCTATTGGCATTACCACTTGGCTTATTTGCACAAACAAATAATAATCTTCCACTAGAAGTACCCGATGATCCTTATGTACAAGTTTCAAGAGATCAAATGGAAAAAGGGCCAGCTTATAGAGTTATGAATAGTGAGTATTTTACTGTCCAGGTAAATATTGATGAAGATGGAAACGATATTATTGGAGATGCTGGGAACGAGACTTCTATTGCAGTTGATCCTACAAACCCTAATCGAATGGTAATTGGTTGGCGACAGTTTGATACTGTAAATAATAATTTTCGGCAAGCTGGATATGGATATTCTACAGATGGAGGTTTAACATGGACCTTTCCTGGAGTTTTAAATCCTGGAGTATTTAGATCGGATCCAGTATTAGATTTTGATGCAGAGGGTAATTTTTATTATAATAGTTTACAAGGTACTTTCGAATGTGATGTTTATAAAATTGATGATGGAGGTGTGGAATGGAACCCACCAGTACCAGCAAATGGAGGTGACAAACAATGGATGCGGGTAGACAGAACAGATGGAATAGGAGCTGGGAATATTTATTCCAATTGGAATATTAGTTTTTCTACTTGTGCTTGGGACTTTACGAGATCTATAGATGGAGGAGATAGTTTTGAAGAATGTGTTCCTGTAGATGGAGCTCCTCGTTGGGGTACAATAGCTGTAGATGCAGACGGTGCTCTTTATATATGTGGAGCAATCGATTCAGATCTTGTTGTTATAAAATCTACTACTGCTCAAGATCCTAGCATACCTGTAACTTTCGACTCTGTTGTAACGGTTGACCTTGATGGAGAACTATCCGCATTTGGTGGCATTAACCCACAAGGATTGATTGGACAAATGTGGGTTGATGTTGATATTTCTGGAGGTGCTGGACATGGAAATGTTTATGTCTTAGCTTCCGTAGAGCGTAATTCAAATAATGATTTGGCAGATGTCATGTTTGCTAAAAGTGTAGATGGAGGAGCAACTTTTTCAGCACCAATGCGAATTAACACCGATGCAGGAACTGATAATATTCAATGGTTTGGAACCATGTCTGTTGCACCAAATGGCAGAATAGATGTAATTTGGTTAGATACAAGAGATGCACCATCTGGCTCAGATGATTCTAGACTCTATTATTCTTTTTCTGAAGATCAAGGAGAAAATTGGTCTACTAATGAGCCTTTATCTATCGCTTTCGATCCGCATGTGGGTTATCCTCAACAAAACAAAATGGGAGACTATTTCGATATGGTTTCCGATAATGAAAGCGCACATTTAGCTTGGGCAAATACTATTAATGGAGGGCAGGATGTTTATTATACGCATATAATACCTTCAGATATATTGGCTGTCAATAATTCAATATCTACAATTTCAGAAGCTATTATTTATCCAAATCCATTTAATGAGGAAACCACTATTTCTTTCTCGCTTAAAGGAAATGAAAAAGTAACTGTGGAAGTGTATGATATTCTTGGAAGAAAACAAACAACACTTTTAAATGAAAAAGTATCGGGTAATAAATCTATTATTTGGGATGGATATAGAGGTATTGGTCAACGACTTAGCACAGGAATTTATTTTGTATCTATTCAAGCTGAATCTGGCCGTTCAGTAATAAAAGTGGTATTAAAATAATTTTTTATAAATTTGGTTAACTAACAATTTATAAAACTTAACATGAATAAGATAAAACCAATTCAAATAGCCCTTTTTGTTTCCCTTTTAATTTTTCAAACAAATTTTGCTCAAGAGCAACCAAGCGAAAATACAGATGCAGTTACGCCTATTAAAATTGGGGCCAAAGTTGGTTATAGTTTGGGGAAACTAACAAATTCTGAAACCAACATATATACAGAAGACTATGAGTCTGTTAGCGGAATAGATTGGGGTTTTACAGCAGAGTTTGGTCTTACAAAATTAATATCTATTCAAACTGAAATTAACTTCACAGAAAGAGGAGGGAAGCGTACAGGGACTCAACCCATTACAGGAAATGCATTAAGTGAACAACTAAATCTATTCTTGCCATTTTTGGGATTGCCTTTAATAACGGATGCTAATCCTTTATATGCAGAATTTGAGAGTGAATCTGAACTAAAATATTTGGAATTTCCTGTTTTAGTTAAATTTGGATGGGGTAATGATTTTAGATTTTATGGAGAAGTTGGGCCTTATGTTGGAATATTATTATGCGCTACACAACATACTAGTGGTTCCAGTAAATTCTATTATGATGCAGAAGGAACGAATTCGGTTTATGTTCCAATAGGAGATGATCTTACTCAATTGGTAGAATTACCAGCACAATCTTTAAATGCAGAAACCAATACGAAAGAAGATTTAAAAACTGTAAACTTTGGAGGAATTGCAGGAATAGGAGTAATTAAAAAGATAAATGATAAAAGTGAAATTTACTTAGATGCAAGAGCTTCTTATGGTTTTAACTCAATTCAAATAAAAGAAGATTATGGCAAAAGCCATATTGGTGGTGTTATAATTTCTTTGGGTTATGTATATAAAATACAATAACTAGTTTTTATTTTTCTCTAGTAATTTTTCTAATAATTGATCATAGTCAATAATATCGGTATGTAAGGTTCCGCCATAATTAATTATTGGAGAAGTGATGGTATCAAGACCAATAACATATTTTTTTAAAGCTTCTGCTTTTGATACATTTTCAGTAAGATTAATGCTTTTGTACTTATAGGTTCCATTATCTAAGGACTTAATTAAAGTATCACAAGTAGTACATTTTTCTGAAATATAAACAGTAATTGGTTTTAATGGGTCTATTTTTATTTTAGTAAATTCTGGCTTAATTACTCGGCTCGAAAGACTGTCATTAGCAATTATGGAGTAGGTGTAACGCGGATCTTGATCTCTTTCTATCACCAAGCTCTGAACTTTAACTCTAGATGCACCTGGTATTCTCGTTAACCTAGGTTTACCAGCACGTTGCCTAAACCCAGTTCCTTTTACGGTAAGTAAAATATCAAAATCTTGTAAGTTTTCATTTACTGCATATAAAACAAGGCGGTTTTTTTCAATTTCATCTTCAATTTTAATCTTTCTATTTTGTGCAAATCCATTTAATGAAAATGAAAAAGCGATAATTATACTAAAAAGTATTTTCAACATGTATTTTTATTTAAAATTGAATATCCTATTAATTGATAAGTTCTATCTTCTACCTAATTTGATAACTTTCCCTTCTCTTAAAACAGTAAGTTCTATTGAGTCCCCTTCATTTCTTTGTTCCATCATGGTTGAAATATTTAGTAGAGATTGATCTGTTATTTCCACCTCAATACCATTAAATGCCAAAATTATATCTCCTCCTACTAGAATTTTAGCACCGGCAATTGTCATTTCTACATCTCCACCTCTAAGACCAATAACGCCAAAAGGAGAGGACAAAACTACTTTTTGAATAAGTAGTCCAGTTTCTTGAGGGATGTTAAATATATGAGCCATTTTTCCAGTTAAAGGAACCATTTCCACACCAGACCAAAAAGGTTTTTTTTCAAGAAGCAATTTTTTGGTTAAGTTAGAAGTTGTTGCAAAACCAATACCTTCAAAGCCGCCAGATTTAGTTAGTATATTACTAACAATACCGATTACTTCTCCCTGCATATTAAACATTGGACCTCCTGAGTTTCCAGTATTTATCGCAGCATCTGTTTGAATATATTCATATTTAGTAAAGGGATTTTTATCTTCTATATTTCTTTTAAAACCACTTACATAACCTGAAGAAAAGGAATGTCCTAATCCAAAAGGAGCACCTACTACAAATACTTTCGAGCCAACTTTAGCTTTATCAGAATCCCCTAATATTACTGTAACAGCATTTTTTCTAGGATATAGAAGCTCAATTAATGCAACATCTGCAGTATTATATGATGAAATCACATTGGCTGGAATAACCTCTCCATCATAAAATTCTACATTTACCTTTTCAGCTACTTGCACCACATGTGCTGCAGTAATAATTTTTGTATTTGAAATCATGAATCCAGAACCCAAGCCACCAGCAGTAATTGTTTTTGTGGTAGAACCATAGTTTACTATTTCTTTTTGCTCAGTTAAAATTTCAACTATAGCAGGATTTACTCTTTCGTATAAAGCTGATAGGTCTTGTGCTTGAAGGCTTATTGATACTAGAATTAGTAAGGAAAGTAAATATTTTTTCATGAGTTATTTTTTTGAATGAAGGCAAAATTAATCTAATTAAAACTTCCAAGCAACAAATCTACTTTTCTTATTTCCTTGTGTCATTGCAATGGTTTTATGGGTAGTTTTTAATTTGTCTAATTGCTTATATATTTTCTTTAAATTTTCTTTTTTAGAAACCAAAGTAGTAAACCAACCCACCTGATTTTTATAAGCAACACTTTGCTTTATCATTCTTTTAATAAATAATGTTTCCCCACCATTACACCAAAGTTCGTTTGCCTGTCCGCCAAAGTTCAAAGTGATTTCTTTTTTGGTTATATAAGCTTGGTTTTCATCCTGAAGATTCCTAAGTTTTTTTAGAGTTCCCTTGGTGGCTTCTTCTTCCGAATTGTGAAAAGGAGGATTACACATAGTAAAATGAAAATATTCATTTTCTAATAGTATTCCTTCAAATATATTGGCATTATTTTTTTGATGCCTAATTTCAATATGCTTTTTTAATTTTTCTGAGGGATTAATATTGGCTTTAGCAGAAAGAACAGCATTAGTATCTATATCTGATCCAACCATATCCCAATTATAAATTTGAGTTCCCAAAATTGGATAGATACAATTGGCACCAACACCAATATCCAAACCTTTTATAGGTTTAGCAATATCTTCTTTAGAAATTAGATCTTTTAGATAGTGAATATAATCAGCTCTTCCAGGAATAGGAGGGCAGAGGTAATGTTCTGGTATCTTCCATTTTTCAACATGATAATGTTTTTTTAACAAGGATTTGTTTAATTGTAGAACAGCTTCTGAAGATGAAAAATTAATGGTTTGTGTACCATGATCATTAACAAATGTGAAGGGAGCTAAATCGGGATTAACTTCGATTAATTCGTTGAAATTATAAGCTTGATTATGTAAATTGTTTGGATGCAAATTAAAAGGGAGGTATTAATATTAGATTATATTATTAAGGATTATAATTTATTAAAAATAGTAAATAATTAGGTCATTAATATGAATATCTGAAAAGAATCAAATAATAAAATCTTAGAGCGTTAATTTTGACTAATTCGAAAAAAAATACATTTATTAATACAGATTTACTATATTTAGCTAATAATTTATAACAAAATATTTAAAAACAATAAAAAGAAACAAAAATTAAAATTAACATTTGGCCCCATCTTATTTCTATTCTTTGCAATAGATTTTTTATTTTTTAACCTCATAACTAATCAAATATAACAAATGAAAAAAACTAGCCAAATACTGATTGCCATGGTATTATTATTAAGTAATGCCTTTTATGGTCAAACCCACACCATTACTCTTAACGTGGATACAGCTAATTTGACCAATGACAATGTGACTTCAGAATCCATAACTTATTTTACTGCAGAAAATACTCAAGTAGATGTAGCATCTCCGCCCGAAGACTTTGAAATTACAGTTCCGAATGGAGCAACCATAATTTGGGAAGGAGTATCCTCTTCTTCAGATGAAGATACTATCGAAATATTTATGATAAAGTGGGAAAAGGGACCAAGAATATTTAGTTCAGATGACATTCCTGGTAATGGAAATGGAACAGCAAATGCTGTTGTCAATGGACAAACACCAGGTGAACCCTACAAATATAAAATATTATTTAAAGTAAATGGTACTGGTCGAATGTATCAAATTGACCCAAAAATAAAAATTGGCCCTGGAAATTAATTTTCTTTAATTTTTATGTACAACTTCTATTTTTTATTGACATTGTTATTAAAGAAAGCCTATATTTTATTAGGCTTTTTTTTAATACTAAGTGGAACTGTTTATAGTCAAAACGAGACTCAAATAGATAGCCTTGAACTAGTTTATCTAAATAATACATTTAAATCAGAAGAGCAACTAAAGCTCCTCGATATTCTTGCTGACGATCATCCAGACCCAGAAAAAGCTCTTATTTACAGTGAAACCCTTATTCAAAAATCTCAAGCCTTAGACTCTACTTATTATGTTTATACCGGTTTGCTTTATAAGGGAAATGCTTTAACCCGGAAAGGAAATTATACAGAGGCATTACAAAGTTATTTTAAAGCTACAAATATTGCAATTGAAGAGAAAAATGATAAAAAATTGGGGCTTGTAAGCATTACCATTGCAGATGTTTACTCCAATATGGGAAATCACAATAATGCCATTCAATATTATCAAAAAGGCATAAAAATTTTAAGAAGGGAGAATGACTCTGTGAACCTTGCCTCAGCTTTATTAAACGCAGGAGATGAATATTTAAATCAAGATAATCTAGATGCTGCTATTGTACATTTTGAAGAATCTGGTCTTATTTTTAAGAATATAGATTTTTTAATGGGTACTGCTTATAACCTTGGTAATGTTGGTATGGTCTATGCAAAACAGGGTAAAGATTCCTTAGCTTTAGTTAATATTAAAAGTGCTATTAAGATTTTAGAAGAGATTGAAGTATATCACCCTATTTCGGATTACTTAACTTATATGTCTGAAATTTACAGAAAAAATAACGATTGGAATACAGCTCTTAAATATTCTGAATTAAGTCTTGAATTGGCACAAAAATATGGCTTAAAAAAGCAAATTAGTGATGCTAATCTTCAGATATCTAAATTATATGAACAAAAAGGAAACTTAATAGAACATATTAAATATTATAAAAACCACATTGCATATAAGGATAGTGTTAGTAATATTTCCTCTGTACAGCAAATGGCTACCATTAGAGCAGATTTTGAAATTTCTCAAAAACAAATAGAAGTAGATCTTCTAAATGAACAAAAAAGGACACAGCGAATTTTAGTGTTTTCTATAATTGTCGCTTTGTTTTTAGTAATACTATTAGCTATAGGTGTTTACAGGCGATATTATTTTATTAAAAAAACCAAAAAAATAATAGAAGATGAAAAGAATCGCTCAGAAAATTTGCTCTTAAATATTTTACCAGAAGAAACTGCTCAAGAACTAAAAGAGTTTGGAAAAGTAAAAGCAAAAAAGATAGAATCGGTTACAGTTCTATTTACAGATTTTAAAGAATTTACGCAATATGCAGAAAACCTACCTCCAGAAGAATTGGTAGAAAGTATAGATTTCTATTTTTCGAAATTTGATGCAATTATGGAAAAGTATGGATTAGAAAAAATTAAAACCGTAGGAGATGCCTATATGTGTGCAGGAGGTTTACCATTTCCAACAAAAGACCATGCATTGAAAATGACACAAGCTGCTTTTGAAATTAATGAGTTTGTAAAAGAGGCCAAAGCAAATAATCCAATTAATCAAACACGTTTTGATATTCGTATCGGAATAAATACAGGGCCTATTGTCGCTGGAGTAGTGGGAACCAAAAAGTTTGCTTACGATATATGGGGAGATACAGTGAATATAGCTTCAAGAATGGAAACCAATTCAGAACCTGGGAAAATAAATGTTTCAGAGAATACTTATGAATTAATAAAGGATACATTTAATTGTGAATTTAGAGGAGAAATTCAAGTAAAGCATAGAGGATCAATGAAGATGTATTTCGTTTATAAAAAGGACTCTTAAAAAAATAAGTCATTGTAAATTAGTCTATAATAGAATCACAAAAGTAAAAATAGCATGTTCAAACAAGACACAAATAATTACTGGGAACAATTAGAACGTTTAGAAAAACTAATACGAGCTTCAGAATTAAAAGCAGGTATCATTTTTTCGTTTCATAGTTTGATATTAGGTCTTTTTCTGGATCGATTGGAAAATTTTAAACCTATTTTTGAGGATAGCGCGCTTTTAGTCATATTTACCTATTGCTGGATTTTTTTAGTATTGGTGTCTATTTTCTTTTGTTTTAAATGTTTTCATCCTAAAATGGAATTGAAATACGATAAGAATGTATTTTTCTTCAGAGACGCAGCCTATCGCTTTGGAAATGTTAAGGAATATTCTAAAAAATTAATGGAGACCTGTGAAACCGAAGAAGAAATACTAACGCAATTAAGCCAGCAAATTCATGTAGAAAGCAAAATAGTTAATCAGAAGTTTAAAAGTGTACAACGAGCCATTACATTCTTTGCCCTGAGTTTTGTATTTGTTATTTTAATCCTAGTTTTTTGGATCATAAAAATTTAAAAT
The DNA here is from genome assembly GCA_913058295.1 of uncultured Flavobacteriales bacterium. Classification (GTDB taxonomy): domain Bacteria; phylum Bacteroidota; class Bacteroidia; order Flavobacteriales; family Flavobacteriaceae; genus Marifrigoribacter. Next base: position 12,669 of record CAJXRD010000032.1, read on the forward strand.
TAATATAAAACCATTTATTAATTCTCTTTCCAATTTTAAGAAATCACTTTTCTCTTTAAACTATTGTAACAGATGCTATTTAAAGTAGTACTTTTGCAAAAATTTAATTACATGGAATCTTTTTCAGAATTTAATATTTCCAATCCACTGCGTAATGCAATAGATGACTTAGGTTTTGAAAAACCAACACCTATTCAATCCCAATCCTTTTCGGTAATTCAATCTGGAAAAGATATGGTAGGGATTGCGCAAACTGGTACAGGTAAAACCTTTGCCTATATGTTGCCTATTTTACAAGGGCTTAAATTTTCTAAAGAATTGCATCCTAGTGTTTTAATAATGGTGCCAACCAGAGAATTGGTAATTCAGGTTGTAGATGAAATCGAAAAGTTCTCTAAGTACATGACTGTTCGCGCATTAGGAGTTTATGGAGGCGTAAACATGAACCGTCAAAAAGAAGCAGTTGCTCTTGGAACCGATATCATTGTTGCTACACCCGGACGTTTATACGATTTAGTATTAAGCAGAGCATTACAATTAAAATCGATTAATAAATTAGTAATCGATGAAGTAGATGTAATGTTGGATTTGGGTTTTCGTTATCAGTTGATAAATATTTTCGAATTACTTCCTGTTCGTCGTCAAAACATTATGTTTTCGGCTACCATGACCGAGGATGTATATGAATTAATACATGACTTTTTTCAAGCTCCTGAAACTATTTCAGTTGCAGTTAGTGGAACTCCATTAGATAATATAAAACAGTTTAGTTATGCTGTCCCTAATTTTTATACCAAGAAAAATTTATTAGAAAATTTACTTCAGGATACGGAGACCTATAGAAAAGTATTGGTTTTTGTTTCCAATAAAAAAAGTGCCGATTTATTGTATTCAGAATTAGAAGATACTTTTACTTCAGAATTAGCTGTTATTCATTCCAACAAAACTCAGAATTTCAGGATACGTTCTATTGAAAATTTTAATGCGGAAGAAACAAGAATCTTAGTCACTACCGATATTATGGCGCGTGGTTTAGATTTGGATACCATATCGCATGTCATCAACTTTGATACCCCAGCCTATCCTGAAAACTATATGCATCGTATAGGGAGATCAGGTAGGGCAGAACAAGAAGGAAGGTCATTGTTATTATACACTGAAAAGGAAGAGCCATTAAAAGAAGCTATAGAATCTTTAATGGATTATGAGATTCCTTTATTAGAGATACCGGAAGATGTTGAAATAACAAATCAATTAACTTACGATGAGAAGCCTAAAATTCGAGAACGTAATAATCCTTTAAAAGTTGAAGAATCTGGAAAAGGATTTCACGAAAAAAAGGATAAAAACAAAAAGGAAAATCAAGGAGGTTCTTATAAACGAACCATCAAAAAGAAATATAAAAAGCCCAAAACTAAAGGAGATAAATTTTTTAGAGGCGGTATTAATAAAAAGAAATAGTATTCATTATAATTAATTATAGCATTGAAAACACCTGAATTAGCATTACAAGAGAAAAAGACGGATAAGGAATTATATGAATACCAAAAGGGAGCAATAAGTAAAATTTTTGAAAGATTTGAAAATGCACCAGAGGATCATCATTTGCTTTATCAGTTGCCTACTGGAGGTGGGAAGACCGTAATATTTTCTGAAATGGTACGTCAGTATCTAAAACATCATAAAAAGAAAGTTTTAGTAATGACTCACCGTTTGGAATTGTGTCGTCAAACTTCAGATATGTTGGATAGTTTTGGTGTTGTAAACAAAGTAGTAAACAGTACCGCAAATTTAGATGACCAAGCAAAATATAGTTGTTTTGTTGCCATGGTAGAGACTTTAAACAATCGTTTAAACGAAAACAAATTAGATATTTCAGATATTGGTTTGGTTATTATTGATGAGGCACATTATAATTCTTTTCTAAAACTATTTAAATTCTTCGATAAGTCCTTTATTCTTGGGGTTACTGCAACTCCATTGAGTTCTAATAAAGAACTACCAATGAAGGATAGTTACGATGAGTTAATTACTGGGGAAACTATAGAGTCCTTAATTAGAAATGAGTTTTTGGCGAGAGCTGAAATCTTTCAATATAATATGGGATTAACCACTCTAGAAGTTGGTTCTAATGGGGATTATACGGTAAAGTCTTCTGAAGATTTATATACTAGTAATGCCATGATGGGCAACCTATTGGAAGCCTACCAGAAGAATTCTATGGGTAAAAAAACCTTGATATTTAATAATGGTATTAATACCTCGGTGCAAGTATATTATATGTTTCGTCAAGCGGGACTTCCTATAAAGCATTTAGACAATACTGCCACTAAAAAGCAACGTGCAGAAATTATACAATGGTTTAAAGAAACACCTGATGCTATATTAACTTCAGTAAGTATTTTGACCACAGGTTTTGATGAACCAACCATCGATACAATCATTTTAAATAGAGCAACAAAATCGTTGACTCTTTACTATCAAATGATAGGACGTGGATCTCGTATATTAAATGATAAATCTACCTTTAATGTAATCGATTTAGGTAATAATACACATCGTTTTGGGCCTTGGGGAGCTGATCTAGATTGGCAAACTATTTTTAAGTCTCCAGATTATTTTGTAGATAAAATTTTAGATGATGAGGATATAGAAGGTAATTTTAGGTTTGAATTGGAGCCTGAAGTCCGTGAAAAATTCTCTAAATCTGATGAAGTTTATTTTGACGTTAAAGATGTTTATCAAAAAGGAGTTGCGAAAGGAGAATCTTCTAAGAAGGTATTGGAAAGATCTATAGCACAACATGCATTTATCTGTATAGAAAATAGCGAAGATGTTTACGATGCTTTAAGTTTAGCTAAGAAATTAGGAGACGATATAGATCATAGAATTGCACGTTATACAAAATGTATTAGCCGAAGCACTCATAACTTTATTTTTTGGTTAAGAGACGATTATCGTTTAAAACTTCGAAATTACCTACGTGAAAATTTTGACCGTATCTATGAAGAAATTCATGGCTTTCCTCCTAAGGAAGAAGAATAGGAACTTGAGATAAGTATTTTATCGAAGTATATTTTGTTTTTGCTGATGAAAATTTTTAATCTGTATTTAAAAGATTAAGTTTGAAGGATGCAAGAGATTCCTTTACATCTAGGCTTTATTACTCTTTTATTAGTTATAGGATTATTTCTTGGATTTTTTATATCCTATTTTCTGATTAAAAAATCTTGGAAATCTAATTTACCAAATCTCTTTATGGGATTTTTTATTTTGTGTTTGTCTTTGATGATGTTTGAAGGCTGGTTGAATTATACTGGACTTATATTTAAAGTATTATGGTTAACTAACTTTGCTGAACCTCTAAATTTTGCATTAGCTCCTCTGATTTATTTATTTGTTATTTCTCAATTTAAAAATTTTAAAAAAGGAAAACAATGGCTACATTTTCTAGCTTTTATTTTTTGGTTAGGTTATTGCCTATTCTTTTTTATACAACCAGATGTTGTAAAGTATAATTCAAACATAGATGTGATGCAGATGGATATTCCATTTATAAAAACAAATTATTCTATTTCGCAAGATCCATTAAGAATAAGAACTTACACAAACCTGCTTACGGGCTTGTCCCTTATTATTTATAATGTACTAACTATAAAAATTCTTATTCAGAAAGCAAGTTCTTTAGGCCAAACAATATGGAACACCACTAATAAAACATTAATAGCAATACGCAATGCTCAGTACCATTTTATAATAGTGATTGTCATCTTTATTGCAGTGAAGCTGTTTTTCGGAAATAACGATGTTGGTGATTATTTTATCTATTTATATATAGCATTCATGCTGTTTATGACAACAGTACAGATCATGAATGGCTCCAGTTATTTTGATAAAGTTTCTACTTTTTTAGAAGTACCTTCTTTAAAATATCAAAAATCATCTTTAGCAAATGAAGAAAAAGAAATAATTTTAGCTTCTATTGTTGATCTAATGCAAACTGAAAAATATTTTAAAAGCAGTACTGCATCCATGTCTGGATTAGCAAAAGCAATTCATCAAAGTTCACATCATGTATCTCAGGTCATTAATGAAAAACTAGATCAATCCTTTTTTGAAATGATAGCTTCCTATAGAGTTGAAGAAGCTAAAGAAATATTAAAGACTGAATTAGGTAAAAAAATTACCATCGAAGAGGTTGCGGAACTGGTAGGCTATAATTCAAAATCTGCTTTTAATACTGCTTTTAAGAAAATAACTTCACAGACACCTTCAGAATTTAGAGACAGTTAAACATCTGATAATCAAATAATTTACGTACTTCCTTATAAACTCGAACAGCTAGCTTATAGGCTGATTCGGTTAAACCTTTGTGTTGGTTATAGATTTGTTTCATAATTAAAATTTATTATTATGAATTCACAAATCAAATCAGTAAACGAACGTAAATATTATATAGATTGGCTTAGAGTATTAGCCTTTGGTTTACTTTTTCTTTTTCATTCTTGGAGACCCTTTGATCAATTTCCTTGGCATATAAAAAATGAAGAGCAAAATTTCATTTTTGACTTACTCACTATTTTCACTCATGGATGGCGAATGTTTCTTATATTTTTAGTATCAGGAGCTGGAACATGGTTTGCATTGAGATCTCGTAAAAAAGCATTCGTGATGGACAGAATCAAGAGATTAATAGTTCCTTTTCTTTTTGGAATATTATTGATTATTCCTCCTCAACGTTTTTATGAGTGGATTATGTTTCATGATTTTGCAGGAAATTATTTTGATTTTTTACTGGTATACCCTACACAACAGCTTAGCGCCAACATGGGGACTAGTTTATTGATTTGGTTTGGTCATTTAGGAACTCATATTTGGTTTCTACCATTTTTATTTGTTATGACGGTGTTTGCAATTCCATTGCTTAAAAAAATTCAAAAGGGAAGCATAGATTTCTCTTGGTTGAAACGTATTATGCAAAGCAATTATGGAGTATTCATTTTGGTGTTGCCAATGATTCTTGTACGAGTATTATTAAAACCGATTTTTTCAGAATATACAGATTGGGCTGATTTCTTTACTTATATGCTTCCGTTTCTATATGGTTTTCTTTTTATGAGTGACCCTGAGTTTATAAATATTATAAAGAAAAAAACATATCTTTTTCTTGTTGTAGGTATTATATGCTCCATTTACTTTATGTACACTGCTTTTCAAGACCCTTTAAATATTCAAGAATATTTACATCCTAGATATTCCTTAAAACACATTGTATTAAGTGTTGTTTCTATGTTAATTGCTTATAGTTGGATTTTATTCTTTTTAGGGTTTTTTGCTAGTAAAATGAACTTCAATCATTCCATTCTTGTACCAGCAAACATTAGTATACTTCCTATATATGTTCTTCATCAGTCATTGATAATCGTATTTGGGTACTATATTGTAGGGTTAGAACTAGGAACATTTACTAAGTTTATCATAATCGCTTTTACTGCTATCCCTGCAGCGGTTTTATTATACAAAATAATACAGACTAACAATGTATTGCGATTTCTCTTTGGTCTGAAAATAAAGCCAAAGAAAGAATCCTCAAAAATGGTTAACTTAGAGAACGCATTAACTTTTGATAAATAAGCGTAATAAATTTAATTTTTATTTTGAAAAAATGAAACTATTTAGAAGTATTAGACAAAATCTCATTAAGGAAAGGAGATTTAAGCGTTACCTCATTTACGCTATTGGAGAAATCCTATTAGTAATGATTGGTATTAGTTTAGCATTTCAATTAAGTAATTGGGATAATAATCGCATAAAAAGGAAAGCTGAAATAAGATTTTATGAAAACATTAAAGAACAAATAATAGATGATAAAGAATTAATTGAAGGTCAAGAAAATTATAATAATTACTTTATGGCTCAATTTAAATACGCCAATAAAATTATTGAAACTAATGACAGAAGTAAGTTAGATACACTCGGAACTATAGTTCGTGATCTTACAAATTATTCAGATTTTGATAAGCAAGGCAATATATACGAAACGATGGTCAATAGTGGAGATGTAAAATTACTACAAAATATTGAAATTGTAAATGGCATTAGAGAGTTGGAAGAAATTTATAATTATGTTAATAGAATGGAGAATATTCATTACGATGCCATGATGAAATATGTAATAGTAGCAATAAGCCCCGTTATGGCATTCGCTACTAGCGAAATTAAAAATCCTGATGCTATTTTTACTTATGAATTTCAAAATCTTGTAGTAATGCTTTTGCAAATTATGGACGAAAAGGATAGAACTTATAATAAAGCCTTAGACGAAATTGAAAGAGTTACTATTTTAATTGATAAGGAATTAAATAATAAATAATTCCAAATTGAGAATGGACAAGACTTTTTCAATAACATTATGAAATCTTTAACACAGCCTTGGTAGATTTATGTAACATCTGCAGTAATTTAACGTCTTAATAGGGAAGTTTTAATTGGTAAGATTTTTAGAGTCTAATTAACTATTTCTTCTACTAAGAAACTCGATCAATCAATCAATCAATCAATCAATCAATAAATCAATCAATCAATCAATCAATCAATGCCTTTATATAAATACGCAGTTATATTGTTGCTGATTAGTACAGCTTCATTTCCACTCTTTTCTCAAGAAGAAACTCAATCAAGCGTTAAAAAGCAAATTGATATAGGAATTCAGAATTTATCTAAAAAAGAGCATGCAAAATCACTGGAAGAGTTAGTGTCAGCAGCAGAGGTAGCTATGCGAAATGAATGGTATCCTCAAGCTTTTGATGCGACCTTAAATATTGGTACGAACTATTATTTAATGTTGGATTATGGGGAGGCTTTTCTTTACTATTCAAAAGCCTATGAAATTGCTGTAGAGCACTTGAGTGCTAGGCAAGAAATGGTTGTATTTAATAATATTGGTGTTTTATATACGGAAGATAAAGATCTAATAAAGGCGAAAGAATCTTTTCTGAAAGCCTATGAAACTGCTAAAAGGTTAGATGATAAAGAAAAAATAGGTGCCTATGCTATTAACCTTGCCTTGCTAGGGAATAAAACTGGTGACTTGGATATATCTGATAAATATATAGAAGAGGGATTACCCTTGCTTAATGACAATCCAATTTTGTTTTTAATGGGGGAAATTGCAAGAGCCGAAAATTTGCTTTTAAGAAAACAATATATAAAAGCTGAAAAACTAGCACTGAGTCTATTGCCACAAATAAATGACCTGTCACTTTTAAGGGATGGTATTACAGTTAATGATAGAATTACTGTTTTGTTAATTTTAACCGAGATATATGAAAGACAGCAAGATTATAAGCGAGCATTTAAATATGCTCTACTGGCACGATCAACCCAAAAGTATATAGAAAAACGTACAGAGATCTATAAGCACCTTGCTAGATTAAACAGTAAGACATTAGATTTTACAAAAGCATTGGCATATAAAGATTCGGTTCTTATAGCTACGGATTCTCTCTACGCTATAAAAAACAGTGCATTATTTAAAAGTGAAAAATTAAAATTTCAAATACAGAATTACCAACACGAACTTTCAAAAAGCAGAGAAGAATTACATAAGGAAAGGCAATTTTTCTATGGCCTAATCATCTGCGTCATCTTAGGTATGGGATTTTTAATATTGGTATACAAATACAACTCACTTAAGCATAAACAGCGTAAAAAGATAGTTGAACTTGAGTTAGCAAAAGAAAAAAATCATCACCTTTTAATTGAAAAACAGAATCGAGAAAGAGAAGCAATAGTGTCGCTTGAAAGAGAACGATTAAAAAATGAACTGGATATTAAAAATAGAGAGTTAACCACAAAGGCTTTGTTTTTATCAAGTAAGAATGAGCTTATCGAAGAAATTGTTCAAACCTTATCTACGAATTCGCAAATCGAAACGAATATTGTAATTAAAAAACAAATAGGGGAATTGAAAAAACACCTAAAGAAAGATACGCAATGGGATAGTTTTTTTGTTCAATTTGAAGAGGTAAATCAAGGATTTCTGGATAGATTAAGAGCCCAACATCCAAATTTAACACCTGGAGATATTCGCTTTACAACCTTTCTGTATATGAATTTAAATTATACAGAAATCGCATCACTGTTAAATATAACAGCACAGTCATGTCGAAAGAGAAAAGAACGTATTTTAAAAAAAATGAATGTCTCTAGTAATCATTCAATTCAGAGCTACTTATCAGGTATTTAAAGCAATGTCACAAATCTATATTTTGTATGTCACAAAATGTCTAACGTTATTTTTTTTTAAAAATAACCGGACCAATATATTTGTTGCTCGATTTAAAACAGATTACTGAACAAGCCTATTAATTGTGCACTAAGTAGTACTTCAAGGAACATTTCAAACATTCTTTTTTATTAAAATAAACAAAATAATTAATTCTAAAATTTTATTTAATGACAAAAATTAACATTACAAAAGGTATTATCGTTCTAGCATGTTTGTTTGGAGGTTCTACCATGAAAGCACAATTTACACAAACGGCTAAAGTAGTAAGCGATAATAGAGAAGATCGTGCTGAATATGGAACTTCGGTTGACATAATTTCAGATTTTGCAATAGTTGGCGCTTCACGGGAAACAGTTGCTCAAGGAGCTGCATATATTTACGCAAAGGACGATTCTGGAGTATGGAGTTATTCTCAAAGATTAACTGCATTCGACCCAAATGAAGGTGCTGAATTTGGCGGTGGCGCAAAATTTTCGGATGATTATTTAGTAGTGGCAGCAGGAAGAGCTAATGTTGAAGGTATTCAGAGAGCTGGAGCTCTTTACATATATGACTATCAAGATAACAATTGGGAGTATAGCACAAAATTAGTAGCCTCAGATTATAGTGGTGATGCAAAATTAGGAATGAATCCTACCTCATTGGATGTAGATGCTAATACCATTGTTGGAGGTGCTCCTGCAGAAAACGGTTGGATTGGTTCGGTTTATGTGTTTACTAAGGATGCAGGAATCTGGACTGAAACTCAAAAAATATTAAGTCCAAATACAGGAACATCTGATACTTTTGGAATAGGCGTTTCTATTTCAGGAGAATACTTGGTGGTTGGTGCCAACGAGGTAGATGGACGAAAAGGAGCAGCTTATATATATCTAAAGGATAGTGATGGAATATGGGAATATGTTCAAACCTTAGTCGCATCAGATGCAACAAATGATTCATTTTTCGGAACTTCAGTAAATATCTCTGGGGATCAATTAGTAGTGGGAGCCTATGGTGATAATCTTGAGCAAGGAGCAGCCTATGTATTTGAAAAAGACAGTGATGGTATATGGGTAGAGGTACAAAAGTTAAATGCAAACCCATCTACTGAAAAAACTCAGTTTGGTTGGAGCACCGATATTCAACCTAATTATATTGCTATAAGTGCTCCGCACATCTACGGTTTCGATGAAGGAGAAGCGTACTTCTATAAAAGAGATATGGATGGCCTATGGGTTGAAGATCAAGTTGTACAAGGTGAGGATACTGTAGGGGAAGACTTTTACGGTTGGGGTGTTGCGATACACGAAAATCAACTAATAGCTGGTGCTCCTTGGGAAGATCATGATGAAGATGGAGATAACGAAATAGATCGTGCTGGTTCTGCATATATTTTTGAAAACCTAGATATTCTCGGAGATTCATCAAATGATTACTTAAAGGATACTTTTACAGTATATCCAGTTCCTGCGAATGATTATATTACAATTGCTTCAACGACCGGTTTCATTTCAAAAATTAAATTGATCAACCAACTTGGAATGATTATAAAGGAAGTAGAAACTTCAGGAACAAAAGAACATCATTTAGATGTTTCTAGTATTGCACAAGGAATTTATTTTGTGAATGTATATAATCAAAATGGAAATAGTTCTACCAAAAAGATTATCAAGATGAATTAAGATTTTTTAGTTTAAAAAGGGTTGTCATTTGTTTTTGACAGCCCTTTTTTATTGACTTTTAAATCCTCATCGATATGTTACCAACAATAATTAAAAAATAAAATATGAAAAAATTTACAATTAGCTTACTTTTTGTTCTTCTTGCTTTAAACACATTTGGACAAACCTACGAACCCTTTCCAGAAGACAATGCATATTGGTCTGCAATGCACTGTGAACCTGGCCCATTTGTAACTAAATCAGCATTCGTAAAAGCGGGTGTTTTTGGAGACACTCTAATTAATGGAAAAACATATCGTAAAGTATATATGCAAGGGGTATTTGATGATGAGTTTCAATGTGACGATTGTGGTTTTGTTTTTGACATTGAAATGGCAACCTATTTTATGAGCTATCGAGAAGAAGATAAAATAATTTATTTTGTCCCTCAAAATAACGGTTTTGGAGATCCATCTGGAACAGAGTATCCTGTTTTTGACTTCAACATTTCTAATGTAGGGGAGACAATTGCTGGATATGAATATCTATTCCTTCCGGATGCTCCTGATTTTGGAGTATTAATGGAGACAGAAACGCTAACAGTTGAGTCTATAGATAATGTAACGATGTCTGATGGTTCCCTTAGAAGAAGAATTAACTTTGAACCTTTAACCTATGGTCTCAAAGAATCTTGGATTGAAGGTATTGGCTCTACAAAAGGTTTTGGTTTGTCTCTTAATGTCACCAATAACTATAATACCATGATTTGTTTTTCACATGACGGTATAAATTTAGACGATGCCGAAATTAGGAGTGAACAAAGTTGTACTTCAATACCAGATTTAAACTTTCCTAATCAATGTGAATATACGGAAGCTCTTTCGGTAAATGATATAGATAAGATTAATGATATAGTGGTTTTCCCTAATCCCTTTGTAAACACTATTAGAATCCTTAACCTAAATCCTAAAGATGAAGTTTTGATTTACGATATATTGGGTCAGGTTGTATATAGCACAATATCAGAATCAAACGAGATTTCAATAAACTTACCAAATTTGAAAAAAGGTATTTACTTTTATTTTATCAATTCTGAAAATAATAAAACAATTGCTGGAAAATTATTAAAACAATAATTAAATAAAAGCAAAAAAAGCAGCTCTTTATGAGCTGCTTTTTTTTTGTTTAATGGGAAGCCAATTATTATTCTTATTATTTAAATAGCTTGCTAAATAAACCCCTGTACTTACACAAGCTTGTAATAGATAACCGCCAGTAGGAGCGTCCCAATCTAGCATTTCGCCAATGCAAAATTGATTGGGTATCGTTTTTAGTTCAAAATTTTCAGAAACTGCATTTAAATCTATTCCCCCAACAGTAGAAATAGCTTCGTTTATGGGGGCCGCATTTAGTATCTCTAAAGGAAACTGTTTGATATATTTTGCTAAGATTACTGAATCTAAATAAGACTCTTTAGAAATATATGATTTTAATAAATCGATTGCAGCTACACTTAATTTGAGTTCTTTTTTTAAAACATCGGTAGTACTTCTGTATTTGGATAATTTTAGTTTAGTATGAACATTTTCTAAAGATAGCGAAGGTTTAAAATCGATTAAAACAGTGGCTTTAGATTTGGTATCCAACTGTTCTCTTATTTGTGGACTTAGCCCATAAATGGCATTTCCTTCTAATCCAAACTTAGTAATCACCGCTTCTCCTTTCTGCATTACATTATTACATTTAATAGCAATATTTTTTAATGGAGTCCCTTCGTGTTTTTGGATAAAATTGGATTTCCAATCCACTTGATATGCACAGTTAGATGCCTGAAATTCTTTGGTTTCGATTCCTTTTTTAGAAAAAGTATTCAGCCATTCTCCATCAGATCCCGTGACTTTCCAACTTCCTCCGCCTAAAGAAAAAACGGTATAATCTGTTGGTATCACTTTGTTATTTATAATCGGGTTATTATTCTCGTCCCAATTAGTAAAAGTATGTTCGTATTTAAAAACCACTCCTTTTTCTTGAAGGGTTTTGAGAATTGCTTTGAGTACTTGAATAGGCTTAATTCCTTCTTTTGGATAAATTCTTTTGCTACTACCAATAAATGTTGGAATCCCAATTTGTTCCAGCCAATTTCTAAAATCGGTATTGGTAAAATGAAGTAGGGCATTGTCTAAAAAACCATTTGGGGTATATCGTTTGATTAGCTGTTCTATCGGTTCTGAATGGGTCAAATTAAAACCGCCTTTACCTGCAACTAAAAATTTACGTGCAGAGGTTTTGTTTTTTTCATAGACGGTGACAGTAAATTTTTCAGCATCTAAAAAAGCAGCCAATAATAATGCGGAAGGTCCGCCACCAATAATGGCAATTCTTTTTTTCATAAAACAAAAATAAGGTTTGTTTGGAGGGTTAATATATTTTATGGTTCAAAATTAATTATCCCAATTCAATACTAGCATTTTGATTCTCCATTTTTTGAAGATGGTCTTCAAGTTTAAATTCTAATATATTAAAGTTTTCTCTTCTTTGTTTTGCTTGCTTTTGGTAGTTCATACTTCTAGCAAAACGTCGAATACTATCCTCTGAGTTTAAAATTAGCCCAGGCACTGCTTCACTTTTCCCATCTTTATTTTTAGCTACCATAGTAAAATAGGAGGAATTACAATGTTTGGTGACACCAGATTTAATGTTTTCAGATTCTACTCTAAGACCTACCACCATAGAAGTTCGCCCGGTATAATTGATGGATGCTTTTAAGGTTAAAAGATCGCCAACTTCAATTGGATTTAAAAAATCTACCTTATTAACGGAAGCAGTAACACAATAATTCCCCGAATGTTTAGAAGCGCAGGCAAAAGCAACTTGATCCATTAGGCTAAGTACATAACCTCCATGTATAAAACCACTAAAATTGGAATGAGTGGGTAACATAAGCTGGGTCATGCTTAGTTGAGATGCTTCAATGTTTTTATATTCCATGGTTCTATGGCTTTAAATTATTATAAAGGGATTTGCATAAAATTAGTGTTTTTACACTGAACTTATACTTTCTTATAAAATTATTATTAATGAAGGAGAGCTGACTTTTATAATATATGTTTTAGATATAATTTGTAGGTTTGATTAACCATTCCATAGAATATTATAGTGTTTATGAAAAAGAAAGAAAAAGGATCAAAACCTAAAAAGAAGCCATGGCCAACGAAAGATGCTATGGAGCAGGTGTATGCTTTGAATCTTTGGGGAGATAATTCCACTGATTATTATTCCGGTATAGGATCACATCAGACAGAGATTGTAAACCCATATATCGATGCGATAGTTTCCTTTTTAAGTTCATTTAAAACACCTTTAGTGGTATGTGATTTAGGTTGTGGGGATTTTAATGTAGGGAAGGAATTGGTAAAGCACACCAAGAACTATGTTGGTATAGACATAGTAGAAGACCTTATAATACATAATAAAGAAAATTTCAATGAAGAAAATTTAGAATTCCATTGTTTAGATATTGCTGTAGACGATTTGCCTTCTGGGGATTGTGCGATAATAAGACAAGTGTTGCAACATTTATCGAATTCTGAAATACAAAATATACTGAATAAATTAACTGCCTTTAAATATGTTATTATAACGGAACATATCCCTGAAGGAGATTTTGACGCCAATAAAGATATTATTTCAGGACAGGGAATTCGTATAAAAAAGCAAAGTGGTTTAAAGGTATTAGAGGCACCATTTTATTTTAAGGTAAAAGAAGAAAAACAATTGCAAGCCTTTTTTTTAAAGGATAGTAAAGGGATTATTGTAACTACAATCTATAGAATATTTTAAAAGCCTCCCTATTTAAATTTAAAGCTATTGAGTATCTTTTCACCTGTTACTTTATAATTATCATATTGATTTTCTTCGCATGTCAATGTCAATACAAATGCTTTGTCATTAACAAGCCAAAAATATTGAACAAACTTTAGGTTATTTACCCCTTGTTTACCAGTATAAACGACCTTATGATAATCTAAAGAACCGCTAGTAATTCGTTTGCTTTCAGTAATATTACCATCTGTTATCATGGTTTTAATTTGATTTTCTGAAATCTCAACATATTTATTTAGGTTTAAATCATATCCCGCTAAATCTTGAATTAATAGATTTACATTTTCCCTAAATTGATCTTTTTGAGAAGAAACTGGACTAAACAAAATAAAGCTAGTGCCCATTTGTCCAGATTCATTTAGCTCCCAAGTATTTGGATATTGAATAGAGTAGTCTTTTTTGCTTAAAGTATCCCATTCTGTAGATTGTGCAAGAATTGAGAAATTAGTTGTTAGAAGCAGAATTCCAATTAAAAGTAGTTTGTTCATTATTTAATAGAGTTTTGATTATTATATAATTAAAGGGTGTTTTTATCTTTATTGATAAAACAATGCTAGTAAAGAAGGGAGTTAATTTACGATTTTGATTGCAGTACGAAAATAGGAAAAATATTATAAATTTTTAAATTAACTTTTGACTTGAATTATGAAAGTACTAGCATTGTTCAAACAAAAAAAGTGCAAGCCTTTATGACTTGCACTTTTTCTTAGTAAGAACTGTAATTCTATTTTTTAATTAATTCGGTAAGTTTTTCCTGTGAATCCTCATATCCTAATTCAATTGCTTTTTGATAGCTTTTTATAGCATCTTCTTTTAGATTATTAGCCCTATATCCATCTCCTAAGGAGTCCCAAAGATTGCCATCATCAGTGAATCGTTGCACATTTAGTTTAAATAATTCTAATGCCCAATCCAAATTTTCATTTAGCATTAATAATAAGTTTCCAATGGAATTTAAAAAGCTCGAATTTTTAAGGTCATCCGCGTAATTCTCTTGAAGCAAAACAACTAAGTCATTCGATTTGTCTGTTGGGTTTTGTTTTATATAATCCATAGAAAAGGAATATACATTGTTTATTATTGGCTCTGGGAAATAGTTTTCCTCCAAAATTATTTTAGCTACTTCATCAGCTATGCCACCTACTTTTGCGCTGTTTGCATTTGTAGCGTATACTATGTATAAATCTTCTTCAGGATACCAGATTAAAGAATGTGAAAATGTTCCATTAGAACCATTATGAGATATTATTTGGGTATTGGCTTTTGAATTTTCAATTGCCCAACCATAACCATAACTATAGGTGCCTTTTGAAGATAAAATATAAGGGGTCGTTAGTTTTTTAAATGATTCTGGTTTCAATATTATATTCTTTTTTAATGCTTTATACCAAAGCAGCATATCATTTTGAGTGGAGTTGATTCCACCATTCCCTTTTAAATGCCAATTAACGTCTCCAGTTTCTTGATAACGGGTAATTGTGGACTCCATTTCAATTATATTTCTGTTATACCCATGAGCCATCTGTTTAGTATCCCAATTGGGTAATAGATATCCTGTTTGATTCATTCCAGCTGGTACAAAAAGATACTCATTTAAGAAAGCTTCGTAAGATTGACCAGAAGTTAATTCTATGATTCTACCTAATATGCTATATCCAACATTGGAATAAGAATATTTTTCTCCAGGCTCAGATAATAATTCACTTGCAAAAAGTTGGTCAAAGAATTCATCTTGTGAGATTTCTGAAAAGTCTCTTCCTATAGATTCTGTAAAACCTGCAGAATGTGTTAATAGCTGATGTATGGTAATATTTTGCTTGTCTGCTGGAAGCTTCTTAAAATAGGTGCTTAAGGAATCTGTCACCTTTAGTTTGTTTTGCTCTTCAAGCTTTAAGATTGCAGTTGAAGTAAATTGCTTGGTATTGGAACCAATATCAAATATGGTATTTGGATTATTAAGAGTTTTGCTTTCTTTTATCGCAAAGCCATAGCCTTTATTTATAATTAAATCCCCTTCTTTAATGACTAGTATTGCGCCAGAAAAACCCTTGGAAATTCCATTATTTAAATAAGTATTAATTTTTGTAAAATCGTCTTTGTGTTTTACAGAGTTTTGAGCATTTAAACTTAATGTTCCAAGTAATAAAATTGCCGAAAGGTAGAGTAAGTGTTTTATCATAATGATTTCTAATTTTCGATAAGACGAATAGAAATCATAATCGGTTACATTATTTTCAATTAATCACCTTTTCCACTCTTTCTACTTTGTCAAATTTTGATAGAGTCAATCTTACAATACTATCTTTATTAGCAAATAAATCATGAGGGACATTTGCATCTAAATGAATTAAATCTCCGGTGTTTAAAATCAAAGTTTCCCCATTTACGCCGAAAGAAATATTTCCTTCATGTATTTCTACGGTAATTGGAAAACCCGCTTTATGCTCCTTCATGATTTGTCCTTTTTTAAATAAAATTCTTATTTCTTTGGAGCTTTCGGTTTCCATTAATACTTGGATAGCTACTTTATCCTCTTTATAGTTAAGTTCCTTTCTTAAAGATGCTGTTTTCATTATTTTTTATTTTAAAACTTTCATTGGGTTTTTATTCTCATCTATCGCAACAAAGGTAAACTCACCGGTGACTGCTTTTTCCCTATGGTTGGAATACATTTGCTCTATAAAAATATCTACCTGTACTTTTAAGCTAGTATTGCCAATATGGATAACCTTTCCAGAAAGCTCTACTAAACTACCTGCAGGAATTGGTTTTTTAAAATCTATTCGATCACTACTTACTGTCACCATGCGCTGTCTACTAAACCTAGTGGCAGTAATAAAAGCCGCCTCGTCCATCAATTGCATAGCAGTTCCACCAAATAGGGTGTCATAATGATTGGTGGTATTTGGAAACACCGCCTTAAAAATCTTTGTTTTAGATTGCTCTATTCGTTCTTCTGTGGTCATTTTTGTAATATAAAATTTCTTTAGCGCTTAGCGAAGCATCTAAATTAGCAAATTATAACCGAATAGTTGAATTGAAATATTTAAAAAAGAACTTAATGATTTTGATTTTTTATAGAGGTACTATTTAAATTTATTATGCACAATAGATTTATACTGAGAACCCATAGGAATTTGAGTTTTTCCTATATTAACATGAGTAGCACTTACCGAAT
Organism: uncultured Flavobacteriales bacterium; assembly: GCA_913058295.1. Lineage (GTDB taxonomy): Bacteria > Bacteroidota > Bacteroidia > Flavobacteriales > Flavobacteriaceae > Marifrigoribacter. The sequence continues at coordinate 29,662 of CAJXRD010000032.1, forward strand.
CTATCTTGGAAAAGTTTACGATATAGGATTTTTGAATTTGCATAAAGTTATCTGGTAGCGTATCCAAAGCTTCTGCTATACTTTGTCTTGCCATAATCTTTTTATCACCAACAAAATAATACATATAATTCCCATCTTTTTGAAGGTAATTAATATCTGCTATTTGTATTTGATGGGTATCTAAGCCACTCTTTACAAATAGGGTAGGAGATATTTTAGTAGAGGTATTAGGACTGTTATCTTGTTGTTCTTGGCTATCGATTAGCTTGGTAATGGTTTTAGAGAAACGTTCTAAACTAATGGGTTTTAATAAATAGTCAGCAGTATTTACATCGTAGCTTTCTAAGGCATGTTCAGAATAAGCGGTAGTAAATACGATGGCTGTTTTTGGTGTTATCATTTTGGATAAAGACAAACCACTTAAATGTGGCATATTGATATCTAGAAAAACTACATTCACCGTATTGGTATTAAGAAACTCCAATGCTTTTAAGCCATTTCTAAAAGTTGCTACTAACTCGAAGCTAGCGAAATGTTTTAAATAAGAAGTGATCAATTCTATCGCTTTAGGTTCGTCATCTACTATGATTACTTTCATCGGTTTCAATTTTTAATTCCACGGTATATTCAGAGGTCTTGCTAATATCTAAGCTATGCTTATTGGGATATGCTAATTCTAGTCGATTGGTATTGGATGCAATTCCAAAGCCACCTTTTTCATAATTAGGAGTAAAGGTTGGGATCGAATTTTTAATACTAAATTTCAGTTTATCTTTATTGCTTAAGTCTAAATGAATAGTAATAAACGATTTGTCTTCGGGTTGCACACCGTGTTTAAAGGCATTCTCTATATAGCATAATAAGATTCCAGGCTCTATTAATTGTTGGTCATATTCTCCTTTAATAGTAAAGGTATAATCGATTTCATCTTCTTCAAATCTCAATAAATGCAATTCTGCAAAATTTTGGAGGAATTGAATTTCTTGTGCGATTGGGACTTTTTCGTTTTTGGTATCGTAGACAACATAGCGTAATAAACTCGACAACTTATCAATACTCTTTGCTAATTTTGAATTGTTCTTTTGATCGACCATTGCCAATAAATTATTCATGGTATTGAATAAAAAGTGAGGTTGCAATTGGGATTTTAAAAGCTTTAATTCGGTTTGATTTTTCACCAATTCCAATTGCCTTTTGTCTTGTTCTATAGAAAACCAAACCTTTACAAATCCGTAACCTACAGCGATAGTTGTATAAAAAATAAATATGCCATACCATAAGGAAGGAAACCATATAACATAGATATAGCTTTTGAAAAATAAAAAAACAATGGCATTAAAAAGCCCTAGAAATAATAATGCAAGCAGGGTAGATTTTATAAATAATGGAAGAATATTAGATTTCTTTTTTAGCCTCTGTATTAAATAGACTTGGGCATAAAAATAAATGGCGAAAAAAGGCTGGCCAATCATAAAGAAGCTAATTAGGGAATCGCTGTGTTCCGTATTACCAGTAATGACACCTTCCCTAACCTCTACAAGATTTCCCGTGATGGAAAATGAAAACACAATTAGCCAGGAGCTAAATATCCAGAACAGAATATTGATAATAATTTCAAACCATTTTTTATTCATAAGGCTAAGATATATCTTTAAATCAATTCATTCTATGATTTGGTATAAAGGCTATAAAATATGTTATGAAATGGAAAATAAATAGCAAATCCCAAAGTTGGGGTTCTTTCTCACATATTTGAATGCCTAGATAACTTTATAAGTTTTGAGGGCATTCATTGTATTTAATTTGTTCATTATAAACATAAATACAATTCATAATGAAAACAATTACATTAAGCCTGCTATTTTCACTTTGCCTAATAGGTTATAGTTGCTCTCAAGAGAAATCAAAAATTGCTAATCCCACACAATTAGAATCCAATGTGGATGCATTGGTAAAACAATACCAAGATCTGGATATATTTTCTGGAGTGGTATTGGTAGCTGAAAAAGGAGAGCCAAAATATTATAAGGCTTTTGGAATGGCAAATAGAGAAGAGAAACAACCAAATACCCTTACTACAAAATTTGACATTGGTTCTATGAATAAATCCTTTACCAAGACTTTAATTCTACAGTTAATGGAAGAAGGAAAACTAAAGGTGACCGATAAATTGGGAGATTATCTTCAAGGGTTCCCTGAAACTGCTGCTACAAAAATCACCATTTTAGACCTTTTAAAACACCGTTCTGGTTATGGAGGATATTGGGGTAGGGATTTTAACGATTTGCCTATAGATCAAAAAAGAATTCCTGCATTGGTAGAACGAATTAAAAAATTGCCCTTAGATTTTGAACCCGGAACCGAGACTCAATATAGCAATGCTGGCTATGTGCTTTTAGGGGCGATTGTACAGGAAATTACTGGAAATACCTACCATCAAGATATACAAGAGCGGATTCTTAATCCTTTGGGAATGACAGAAACTTATGTAGTAGACAAATCGGAAGTGCCAAATAGAGCAATTGGTTATTTAAAAGATATGAAAGGAAATATATCTAGTAATACTGGTTTTGTAGAAGTTCCAAATCCTGATGGAGGTTTTCAATCTTCGGCAGGGGATATCGTGAAGTTTTATACCGAATATTTTTACGGAGATACACTGCTAACAAAAGCAACGAAAATGGATGATACGTTTTTTAAATTTACCAATGAAAACAGAAATACCGGTGGAGCAATTCCAATGGCTGGTGGATTCCCGGGAGCGAATACCGCATATTATGAAGTGCTAAGAGATGAGATAAGCATTATCGTTTTTGCCAATATGGACGAGCCTGTTGCAGAACAATTGGGTTCTGGTATCCTAGCAATCGTTAGAGGGAAAGAACCAAATACGCCATCCTTACCTGCAGTCCAGAATATTTACAATCATTATCAAAAGCATGGCTTGAAATATATAGAAGATAACTTTTATAGTCTGATTGAAAATTTCCATGCTGAAGATCCAAAAGGAATTATTTTAAATGATATCGCCTATGATTTTCTTCAGAATGGAGAAGTGGACGAAGCCCTAAAGTTCTTTCATTTAAATGTAAAGATGTTTCCTGAAGATGCCAACCTATGGGATAGCTTGGGAGAAGGTTATTATGATAAAGGAGATTATAAAAAATCCCTTCAGTATTATAAAAAAGCCTTAGAAATGCAACCAGGCATGTCTTCTGCAATAGACATGGTAGCGAAACTAGAAGCTAAAAACTAAGCTAAAAAACAGCCCTTCTATATGGAGAAGGGCTGTTATTAGAATCCTAAAAATTTTATAATCTAGAAATAGTATGACATTTAAAACTTTAATAATATATTTAAGGCATGGATTAGAAATTCCATTTCCAAAAATATATGAAAGATACTTTTATAGATTCTCCCCCTTTAAATTTATCGTCTGATATATTTCGTTTATACCAATTTTGTATTTTAAATAATTCTTCTGAAGAAATAAATACAGGAATTATGGTAGAAGATGGATGCTTTGAATTTATGTTTAATAAAGAAAAAAACATAAAACTGCAAATACGTAATGAAAAACCTATAAGCCTTCCAACATGTTTTTCCTTAGGTAATTTACCAACACCTTATAAATTTATTACTCCAAAAACACTGACTCAATTTTCTGTTAAAGTGCAACCTTGGGTGTCGCGATTTTTCTTTCCTGATAATGAATTTTTTACGGACCTAACAAAATGTAAAGATTTAGATTTTAATGAACTCCACCGGAATATTTTTTCTACAAACTCATTTCAAGAGATGATCACTTTTTTTGAAGAGGCCTTTATTAAAATAAAAATGCCCCATATTTCTGAATATGCTGTTAGTAAAAGTATTTGTGAACGTATTTATAATAGTAATGGGAACCTGAAAATTACAGAATTAATGGATCAATTTCCATATTCAAGACAAAAATTAAATAGCCTCTTTATAGAACAAACTAAAAATTCAATTAAAGAATTTGCCATTCATGTTAGAGTTAGAGCTATCATTCGTTTTAAAATACAAAACCCGAAAGAATCTTTAACAGCTATAGGGCTGGAGTTTGGGTATTTTGATCAATCCCATTTTATTAAAGACATTAAAAAAGCTACAGGAATGTCTCCATCAAAATTTTTCTCCCAAGAAAACCTATTTGACGAACAGCTAAAATTAGGTAACTAACATTTTTTACAATTTTGCTTTTATAGTATCCTGTATTTTTGAAAAAAAAAATATAAAAGCTATGAAAACAAATCACATTTTAACAGGACTACTTTTTTTCTATATATTATCCTTCCATGCCCAAGTGGTAGAAACTTTGGCAACTCATCCCAAAATTAAAGATGGCATGTATGTGGATGAAGATGGGAATATCTATACCACCTCAGGGGGATGGTCGGATGGTTTTGATATTGGAAAATACGACATCGATGCGGAGAACTTTACCTATAATCATTTTACGGGGTTAAATGGTCCTATCGATATTGATGAAAGAGCAAATGGAGATTATATAGTAACCAATTTTAATAATAGTACGGTGGTAGCCTTAGATCCCAATACCAACCAAATTACACAAATCGCTTCGGGATTAGATGGCCCTGCAGGGATTGCTATCGATGAAGAAGATAATATTTATATTTCCAACTTTGGAGCAGGGCCTTTATACGAGGGACATCAAATACATAAAATCACCCCAGAAGGAGTGTTGAGTGTTTTAGCAGATTCTCCTTTGTTGTTTCGTTTTCAAGCCATGGTTTTTAATGGAGAAGGAGAATTAATTGTTTCTTCCCAATACAAGCTCTTTAAAGTAGATACCACCACAGGGGAACTAGAAGAATGGGTAGATTTGCAAAGTTTTGGCTTTGGACATATGCTGCATAGAAGTCTGGATAATAGCATCTATGGTACTGCCAGTGGAGAACATAAAATTTATAAAATCGATGCATTAGGGGAGGTAACTGTCTTTGCTGGATCTAATGCAGGTTATGAAGATGGGGATTTGAATACCGCTTTATTTAATAGCCCTTTAGGAATAGAAATGTCCCCAAATGAAAATATCATCTATGTGACGGATTCTAACCGTCTGCGTAGTATTACCATCGATGAGCCTTTAGGCCTTGATAAAACTAACTTGAATAACTTTAAAATATCTCCAAATCCTACTAGTAATGGTTTGGTAACTGTTTACAATGAGAATGCAATGGAGGTTAGCATGGCATTATACGATGTATCTGGGAAGTTATTGTTAAGCAAAAACATACAGCAGCAACAACACACCCTAGATTTGACTGCTTATACCAATGGCATGTATTTTTTGAAGATAAAGGAGGGAGAAAATACGGTTTGTAAGAAAATTATAAAGTTGTAATAAACTATGTTTTATTACAGGTTAGGTTTTGTTAGTCTTTCAGTATTTTATCTGTTATAAAATATTCCTTTTCCAATAGTTTTAATAGATTGTTAATTTGATCTAAAAGATCGGTGTATATTGAGTTTAAAACAATTCGGTCATTCTGTAAAATAGCAAGTCTATTTATAAATAAGTTTTTACTGTCTCTAGTAAATGTAAATGGAACTAAACTATAATATTCATAATTATCAGGTTTTATGGTGGTAAGATTTTGCTCTAATGCATTATACAGGTTTGTTTGGCTATTAATTGCAGCACCTTCCCAAAGCACTATTCTTGGTAGTCTGCTATCAAAAATATCGGTGATATAAAACCTAATAGAATCATTCGAAACCAATTGTATTCCCAAAGATTTTAAATTTTCGTAAGCAATTGTTTTAGGATATAGCTTTACATTAAATAAAGCCCAAGTCATATTATTAATTCCATACCCATTTAAATCATAGTTTTCGGGAGCAACCTTGTTTAAATAGGTAATAATAGAATCCGATTTGTTTATAATATTGCTTAAGGTATTAATATCTCCTGTTAGTTCGTTTTGTGTTTCGGTTAAATCGTTTTTCAATTCTAAAACTAGTCTATATTCTAGATTTGCTAATTGCTTACTTTTATTCCAATTGTTGATAGAGAGCGCAATTAAGATTCCAATAACTACTAGTATAATTTCTCCCAAACCATAGAGCAAGTATTTGCTAACTTTATTTTGGTTCAGTAATTGTTTCCTGGTTTTTTTAAAGAATTTTATCATAGTTCCTATGCTTGTTTTTATCGATATAGATAAAAACATTAATAAAAATAGGGGAGTACAATAATTTAGCGATTCGTGATAGCCTTACGAATATAGGGAAAATTTACAATTATAAAAGGCTTATCATCTAACCAATATAGCGCTTAGCTTATTTTTTTAAAGGTGATAGAGTGTACTCCACAATCCACGGGAAGCTCAAAAACCATTTCCTCTTTAGATATCGATTTTATGCTTAGCTGTTGCTCTTTAGCTTGTGGCTTGCCATTTTTAACAGCATTGTACATTCTGAGTACATGGTCTGTATATTCATAATTTCCAGTTACTTTTTCTTCTAAACCTAGCAAAGTAAATTTATCTCCTTGAAAATGCAATTCTTTAATTGGGAATGGGCTAGGTGCTGGACAATCCTCTGAGGCATTGGCAACGGTATGCAGTTCCCAATTTCCAATAAGATCCTTGTTTGCCTGTGCCTCTTGTCCCCAGCTAAGGTGACTGATAAGCATGATGAATATTATAAGTAAAGACTTTTTCATATTTTTTAATTTATAGGTTTCCTCAAAATTACAATGGGGCATTTTGAGATAGCGATACGAATATAGGAAAAATACTACAAATACTAAAGAAGTGATTTTGTATCTTTTATCGAACGTTAATATTATAAAACATACTTTTTAAAGATATCTTCCAATGTTTTATTCGGGTCATAACATAAACCAGGATGTGTCTTAGAACTTTGGATAATGGTGCTTCTGCAAGCTGTTAACCATCGAAACCTATCCGATAATTCCAGTTTCCCTATTTTTCCTCCAGAAGGATCTCCTTCACAAATTAATTTCCATGCGTTTAAATAATCATTGAGCATATCTATCTCATATTCCGTAGAAAATGCATTCAATTTGTTTGGATCGATATGAAATTTTATGTCAAGAAAGCTTTTGTTTTTTGAAAAAAGAATAACTCCAACATTAAAGAATTCTTCTCGTTCTACTTTAGGAACGATTCTAATTATTGCATATTCAAATGTAGATTTATCTTGCATCTTCGGCTTCTTTAACTAATAAATCAATCTTAGAGAATCTAGTATTTATAAACTCTATATAGGCTTCTCTAATTTCGGTGGGAGACATAGTATCAAATTCGGTTATCAACCAATCCTCTGGTATCTTGGAGACAATTTCAATAATTTTATCTTGATTAATTAAACCTTGGATTTCTTTTGAAGCTTCTTCTAAACTTGTTGCTTTC
>CAJXRD010000033.1 GCA_913058295.1 uncultured Flavobacteriales bacterium
CAACACTACGTAAACGTGTTAAGTCAAAAACTTGCATTCCATGACCTCCAGCTTCACTAACTACAAACGCATAATTATTGTATACTTTAACATCTCTCCAAGTTGTTGAAGAAGTGTGTGTAGGTAATTTACCAAGATATATTGGATTTATTGGATCTGAAATATCAATAAATGCAGTACCATTATTTAAACCCATTAGGGCATATTCTTTTCCGTCTTGTGGATCTGTCCATCCCCAAGAATCATTACTTGACGAAGCATTAAAAACAGATAGAGGGAGATGTGCTTGTAAATCATACCCGTTACAAGGGTAAGCTCCTGCCATGCCACTTACACAAGGAGTTTGTGCTTGTAAAAGTGTAAAGCAAGCTAAAAGAATAGGGAGTAATAGTTTTTTCATTTCGTTAAGTTTTTAGTTTTAAGGTTTTGAAACGTAAATTTTTATAAAAAAGTATGTTTAAAGTTCGATATATTTCAAACTCAAAAATCCTGAAATTGAATTAATTCACAGTAAATAAACAGCTTAATACATTTTCACCCTACTTTCTTAGTGTTAATGTTATCTTAAAAAGCAATATTACTTTTTTGAATTAAACTAACTAATAAAAAATAATAGTCGTTTAATTTTTTACCTTAGCGTGTTTAAACATTATACCTGCAAAATGAAGATTAAATTTTTATTTATCGTTTTATCACTCACGCTAATATTTTCTTGTAAAGAAAAAGAAGCTCAAGTTATTCCTCCACAAAATATAAATGTTTATGAAGTAACCCCAACGACAGTACCTATCTATGAGGTGTTTGTTGGGCAAGTTTTTGGAGAAAAAGACATTCCTATTAGGGCTAGAGTAGAAGGTTTTTTAGAAGAAATTCATTTTAAGGAGGGCTCGACTATAAAAAAAGGAGATTTATTATATGTAATAGATCCAGACCCTTTTAAAGAAGCTGTTGTTGCAAAACAAAGTATGGTAGCACAAGCCAATACTGTTGTGATACAAACAGAAAGCGATTTAAAAAGGGTAAAGCCTCTTGCAGCAATGGATGCTGTAAGTCAAAGGGAGTTGGATATGGCACAAGCACAAAGAGATGCTTCCTTGTCATCCTTAAAAGCTGCTAATGCAGATTTAAATATTGCAGAGATCAATCTTAGTTATACTAGAATATTTTCTCCAATTGATGGAATTATAGGAAGAACTTTAGCACGTGAAGGGGAGTTTGTTGGTAAAGATCCAAATCCAGTTATACTTAATACGGTTTCAGATATTAATTCTATTAGAGTTCAGTTTTTTCTTTCAGAGAACGAATATTTAAGAATTGCAAAAGAGTTTTCAAAATCTAAAAAAGAAAACCCTAAAGGATCTAGAGCTGAAAAGGCGGAGATAGAATTAATTTTATCGGATGGATCTTTATTTGATCAAAAAGGAGAAATTGATTTTATAGATAGAAATATTGATACTTCTACAGGAACCATATTAGTTCAAGCTACTTTTCAAAACCCTGAAAGAATTATAAGACCAGGTCAATTTGCAAGAGTAAAAATTAAGATAATGGATGTAAAAGATGCCGTTATTGTTCCTCAAAAATGTTTAACCGAACTGCAAGGTCAATATTCAGTTTTAGTGGTGAATGCTGATAATATTGTCGAAACTGTTCAAGTAGAGATTGGAGAAAAAATCCCAGGTTATAGCATTATTAAAAATGGATTAAAAGATGGGGATAAAATAATATTAGAAGGACTACAAAAAGCTAGACCTGGTATGGAAGTAATTCCTGTGGTTACGGAATACAAAATTGAAGAAACCAACAAACAATAATTATGTCTGAGAATAAAGGTAACTTTTTTGTACATCGACCAATAGTTGCAATGGTTATTGCAATAGTAATTGTAATAGTTGGAACAGTTTCACTAATTCAATTACCAATAGAACAATACCCAGATCTTACTCCTCCGATTGTTGAGGTAAGAGCTTCATATACCGGTGCAAATGCCATTAGTGTTGAAGAATCTGTAGCTACACCTTTAGAACAGCAGATAAATGGTGTTGATAACATGATTTACATGAAATCTACCAATGCCAATGATGGTACCATGGTGATTCAAGTGTCATTTGATGTTGGCACAGACCCGGATATGAATACTGTTTTGACTCAAAATAGGGTCTCTGCCGCCTCAGCAAAATTACCGGCTTCCGTTACTCAATTCGGAGTTACAACAGAAAAATCATTGCCAAATATTTTGATGTTGGTTTCATTAACTTCTGACGGGAGATACGATCAGGATTTTTTAGGAAACTATGGGTTGATAAATATTAAAGATCAACTGGCTAGGATTAAAGGTATTGGGAGAGTAGATGTTATGGGAGCTTCAGACTATTCTATGCGTATTTGGGTGAAACCAGACAGACTTTCTCAGTTAGGTTTAACGGTACCAGAAATAATAGATGCTATAAACGAACAAAACCTTATAGTTCCTGGCGGAAAATTTGGAGCAGAACCAGCACCTGTTGGAACAGAATTTACATACACAGTTCGATTACCAGATCGATTTAATTCTCCAGAAGCATTTGGGGATATAGTTGTTAGAACTCAGCCAGATGGTTCACAAATAAAATTAGGAGACGTTGCTACCATTAATTTGGGAGTGGAGACCTATAATATGATCCCAAGATTGAATGGTGAAACGGCAGGAATTATTGCACTATATCAAGCACCAGGATCTAATGCTGTAGAACTTGCGGAACAAGTAATAACCGAAATGGATTTATTATCCAAAAACTTTCCTGAAAGTATAAAATACGAAGTGTCTCTAGATTCCACAGCTCCAATTACAGCAGGGATAAGAGATATAATAATAACGTTAATTATTGCTTTAATACTGGTTATTTTAGTTGTTTTCATATTTATTCAGGATTGGAGAGCAACATTAATTCCAACATTAGCAATTCCGGTTTCTTTGATAGGGGCATTTATGTTTTTTCCAATGCTAGGGTTTACCATTAATGTTTTATCCTTATTAGGCTTAGTACTAGCTATTGGTATTGTGGTAGATGATGCTATCGTTGTTGTAGAAGCGGTACAAGTAAACATTGCAAAAGGAATGAATGCTAAAGAAGCAACTCTAGATGCGATGGCCAAAGTAACAGCACCCGTTATTGCAACCACTTTAGTATTAGTAGCCGTATTTATTCCTGTGGCTGGAATGGCAGGTATTACGGGATTACTCTATCAGCAATTTGCCATAACCATTGTGGTTTCCGTATTAGTGTCTTCTGTAAATGCATTGACATTAAGTCCCGCTTTATGTTCTTTACTTTTAAAAGAACCTAAGCCCTATAAAGGACCCTTAGGTTGGTTTTTTGGAAAATTTAATAAAGGAATGGATAAAACCACAGATTCTTATATGAGTTTTACCAGTATCGTTGGTAGAAAGCTGAAGCGATCTGTGATTTTTATTTTAGTGATGACTGTAGGAGCTGGTATATTCGGAAGTTTAGTACCCGGTGGATTTATTCCTGAAGAAGATATGGGATATTTCTTTGTAAATGTTCAACTACCTAATGCTGCCTCAATACAACGTTCAGATGTAGTAACAAAGCAAGTTGAGGAGTTGTTGATGGAATTTGAAGAAGTGGAATATGTTACTACTGCAACAGGCTATAGTATGTTGTCTGGAGCAATGACATCAAATTCAGGAATGTTATTTGTTTCTTTAAAAGATTGGGCTGAAAGAGATTTTACTGCGATGGAACTTGTAAATAGGGCAAATAGAATTTTAGCTACCTCTATCCAAGGAGCGAGTGTATTTGCATTTGGACCTCCTGCAATACCTGGTCTTGGGAATGGTTCTGGGTTTAGTATAATGCTTCAAGATAAAGGCGGTCATACTCCGGAATATTTAGCGGAAAATACAATGAAATTTTTGAAAGCTGCTAATGAACATCCACATATTGGTAAAGCATTTTCTACATTTCAAGCAACAGTACCTCAAAGGTATATGGATATTGATACAGAGAAAGCATTAAAACTTGGAATTAGATTAAACGATTTATATACCACCATTGGAGCATTTATGGGAGGTTCTTATGTTAATGATTTTACACGTTTTGGAAGATTGTATAAAACATATATACAAGCAGAACCTGAATATCGTGTGGATGAATCTCAAATAAGTAATTTCTTTATAAAAAACAAGGATGGGAATATGGTTCCTTTATCAACTGTTGCTACAATTAGACCTATCTCAGGACCTGATTATACACAGCGTTTTAATTTATATCGTTCAGTTGAGGTAACTGGTGGTCCTGCTCCTGGCTTTACATCTGATCAAGCGAGAACTGCATTAAAAGAGGTAGCAGCTGAAGTACTCCCCAGTGATATGAGTTATGCTTGGAACGCTATGTCGTTTCAAGAAGAGAAAGCTTCCGGATCATTAATGATGATTTTGTCATTTTCATTATTGTTTGTATTTCTAATTTTATCAGCTCAATATGAAAGTTGGTCACTACCATTTAGTATTTTATTAGGGACTCCATTTGCGATTTTTGGAGCTCTATTTGCTCTTTGGGTTTCAAGGTTTTTTAGTCCAGCCTTTGAGAATAATATTTTCGCACAAGTCTCTTTTGTAATGTTAATCGGTATGGCAGCCAAAAATGCCATATTAATTGTAGAATTTGCAAACGATGAATTTAAAAAAGGATTAAGTCTTTTCGACGCTGCAATGGCAGCTGCTAAGTCTAGATTTAGACCTATATTAATGACAGCGTTTTCTTTTATTTTAGGAGTTTTTCCTTTGGTAGTTGCATCTGGTTCTGGAGCTGAAGCTAGAAAAGTTATGGGTATGGCTTTATTAGGCGGGATGTCATTAGCAACCTTTTTAGGAGTATTTATGTACCCAATGCTATTTGTGTTAATAGGAAAAATAATGGGCTATGAGAAGAAACGGGATCAAGAACAATTACAACAGTTAGAATCTTCAAATAATTAATGATGAAAATGAAAATTTATACATGCATATTATTGTTGGTAGGAATTGTATTGGTGCAATCGTGTAAAGTTGGACCAAATTATTTACAACCAGAGGAAGAAACTACAGAAGATTTTAGATATTCTGCAAAGGATACGGATAGTATTATCAATTTAAAATGGTGGGATTTATTTAATGACCCTGTATTAGATACATTGATTGTAACTGCCTTACGGGAAAATAAAAATGCATTAATTGCAGCTAGTAGAATAGAACAAGCTCGTGCAAATGTTGGCTATACAAAAGCAGATATGGGCCCTAAATTTGGGATAAACGCTGGAGCATCTAGAGGTGATTTTGTAAATGGAGCAACTCATTTAAGTTCCCCTTCAAATTCTTTTGGAGCTTCAGCCGGTGTAAATTGGGAACTTGATTTCTGGGGTAAATTTAGAAGAGGTAATGAAGCTGCACAAGCAGATTTGTTGGCAACCTTTTATGGAAAAAGAGCATTAGAAATAGCTTTGATAAGTGAAGTAGCTGATAATTATTTTCAATTAATTGACTATAAAGCACGCTTGGAAATTTCTGAAAGTACACTGGCATTAAGAGATAGCACACTGCAAATAATTCAAGCTAGATTTGATGAAGGTTACACTAATATTATTGATGTTAATCAAGCTCAAATTCAAAAAGCAATAACTCAAGTTTCAATACCCCAATTTAAAAGGTCCATTGCTTTTACAGAGCATAATTTAAGTATTTTATTGGGAAAAACACCCGATTCTATACCTACCTTAATGTCACTTCAGGAATATAAGTTGCCAGATTCTATACCAACTGGAATTCCTTCAGAAATACTACAAAGGCGTCCAGACATCCTTCAATCACAAGAAAACTATAGATCCTCTAATGCGAAAGTCGGAGTCGCTCAAGCCATGCGATTCCCTTCTATAAGTTTGACGGGATTATTAGGTGTTGGAAGTTCCGACCTTTCCAATATTGTTTCCAATGGAATTGGATGGAGTGCTGGTGCAAGCTTAACAGCTCCTTTGTTTGAGTGGGGAAAAAATAAGAAACGTGTTGATATAGAAAGAGAAAATGCACTTCAATCCTTATACGAGTATGAATATACAGTCTTAAATGCATTATTAGAAGTAGATAATTCATTAGTAGAACTATCTACCTTAAAAGAAGAATTAGATGCAAATAAAGCAATGCTAGAAGCAGCAAGTAATGCAAGTCATTTGTCTAGAGAACGGTATTATGAAGGTATTACTAGTTACTTAGAGGTTATAGAAAATCAAGGGGTAGAGTTTAGTGCTAGATTGGCTTATTCTGAAAATTATCAGCGATTATTAACTTCTTATGTTTATTTATATAAATCGCTAGGAGGTGGATGGATTTCTCCTGAAGAATTAGATAAATATGCACAGCAATTAGCAGATGAACAAGAGGTAGATGTTTCTACCATTAATAAAGAAGACCTTTTTTATGATGGGCAAATTGTGGATCTTTATTTAACACCAGAAGAAAAACAAGCAAGAAAAGAAGAGCAAAAAGCACAACGAAAAGCAGAGAGAGAACGACGTAAACAAGATCGACAAAATAAATAGGGCTAATAGTTCTGTTTAATTAATATTAAAATGCCAACAAATGCTTTTGTTGGCATTTGTTATTTATAAAGATTTTACGCTTATTTTTGCAAAAATATTTCAGAAACTATGCTTGAAAATAAAAACAATTCTAAAACTAGTATTTCAGATTTAGGTGAATTTGGACTAATTGATCATCTTACTAAAAACTTTAAAATAACTCAAAAATCTACTGTCAAAGGTATTGGAGATGATGCAGCTGTTTTATCGAGTGATTCTTCTAAGGAATTAGTAATAACTACAGACTTGTTATTTGAAGGAGTACATTTTGATTTAAGCTATATGCCTTTAAAACATTTAGGGTATAAAGCGGTAGTTGTAAATCTGTCTGATGTTTACGCTATGAATGCAGAGGCAACTCAAATTACGGTTTCTATTGGTGTTTCAAATCGTTTTCCGGTGGAAGCTTTAGAAGAACTATATGAAGGAATTCATACAGCAGCCAATTTTTATAATATAGATGTTGTTGGTGGGGATACCACCTCTTCAAAAACAGGGTTAATTATTAGTATTACTGCAATTGGAACTGTAGCTAAAGGGGAAGCTGTTTATCGAGATACTGCAAAAGAAAATGATTTACTAGTGGTGTCTGGAGATTTGGGAGCTGCATATTTAGGTTTACAAGTATTGGAACGTGAGAAAAAAGTATTTGAAGTAAATCCGCAATCACAACCAGATTTAGAGAACTACACTTATCTTATTGAAAGACAATTAAAACCTGAAGCTCGTAAAGATATTTCTGAATTGCTAAAAGAATTAGAAGTTAAACCAACATCAATGATAGATGTTAGTGATGGTCTATCTTCTGAAATATTACACATTTGCAAACAGTCTAAAGTGGGTTGTAATCTATACGAAGACAAAATACCATTAGATCAGCAAGTAATTTCTACTTGCGAAGAGTTTAAAATGGATAGTACAACTATCGCTTTAAGTGGAGGAGAAGACTATGAATTACTTTTTACAGTAAGCATGGAAGATTTTCCAAAAATTAAAGCAAATCCAAACCTTTCTATAATTGGTCATATAACCAATGAGGAAGAAGGGGTGCATCTAATAACTCGTGGTAATGAAAAAATTCCATTAATCGCTAGAGGGTGGAATTCTCTAAATGAAGAAGATTAACTATTTTGAAATCTATTTTCTTTGTAATACTTTTTGAATAGTAAATTGTTTTCTTCCCAAAAAGGGGTGAGTTTTGTAATTGACCCATAACCATCCGTTGTGAATTTTTGATTGCAGATTTTACATTGATAATTAACTACAAAATCATCAAGCTTATTAATTTTAGTAAACTTATGGCCAATGATTTTGCAGATTAAAGATTTCATATATTAATGTGTTGATGCGTATTGAAGTTTCTTCTTAAAAAATTCAGAAAGGCATTTATTTATTTCCTTGTTTTTAAAAGTGAGTAATTCTATATCTCCAGAAGCAACTTTAGTAACTTCTTGACTACAGGATTTACATTTATATTCATTAGTATAATTAGTTATTTTATTGCTAATTTCGAAACGATGTCCGAAAGTGGAACAATAAAGACTTGTGAGGCTGAAGTTTTGATTAGGGGATTTAGACTTCATAATTATTAATTTTTATTATTGTAGGAATAAAACTACAAATAATATTTTAATAATCGTTAAAATGTTATAAAAAATCGATGAAATGCATAATATTAGTGATTTCATCGATATTTTCATTAACACTCATATGCCCACTTTTCACATTTTTCAATGTAGCTTTACTGGTTTTAGCTACCTTTTTTGCTTCATTAAATGGTATAATAGGATCCTTTTCACCACAAATCATGTATTTGCCCCCTTTAAAGTTCTGTAAAACAGAGGTCAAGTCTTTTCTGTTTTTCATTCCATTAATTGCGGCAATGATTCCTTTTTTTGGAAAACCTAAAGCTTCTTTTATAAAGAGTTCAATTTCTGAATTATATTCTGTTTGCTTGTTTTCAGGAAAAAGACTTGTTATTGCCATTTTAATAAATACCTGAGAATTACTTTGAATAACCCTTATAGCTCTATCTCTATTTATTTTTCGTTCTGGAGAATCTGGAAGAGTTGTTGAATTTAATAAAACTAAGGTTTCTACTTTAGATTTATATTTTTCAGTAAAAGCTAATGCAATATAACCTCCCATTGAATGACCTATAATACTTGCCTTAAGGATATTATTTTCCTCTAATATATAATTAACAACTTCCGCCATTAATTCCATAGTATGTATTTCAGAAATAGATCCACTTTTACCATGACCGGGTAAATCTATTGTGATTACTTTGTTTTTTTTAGATAATTTAGGAGCTAAATCTATCCAAATAGAAGAACTTAACAAAAACCCGTGTAATAAGACTATACAAGGACCTTCCCCTTTTATAGTATAATGAATTGGAATTTGCTTGAAGTAAGTAATCATTTTTATATATTTAAGGCAACAAATATCTAAGATTGAAACACAGCAAACAAACCCTAATCATTGCTTTTGCATTATTTTCTTTATTCTTTGGAGCAGGGAATTTAATACTACCTCCATTTTTGGGATATAATGCTGGTGAAGGATGGATTTGGGTACTTATTGGATTTATAATTTCTGCAGTGATCATTCCAATATTAGCAATATATGGACATTCGAAATTACAAGGAACCATTTTAAATTTTGCAAATAAAGTATCCCCAACATTTGCAATTGTTTACTCTATATTAATTTATATAATTGCGATTTCCTTACCATCTCCAAGAACAGCTTCTGTTACTTATGAAATGGCTATAGAACCGTTTTTTCAGATTTCATCCCTAGGATTAAGCAGTATTTATTTTGCACTGGTATTAGTCTTTGTACTAAACCGTACAAGATTGTTAAGCCTCATCGGAAAGTTTTTAACTCCTTTAATTGTAATCCTACTTTTAATAATTATTTGCTTAGGCATGTTTACCGAAGTGGAATCTATTCGTGGCTCCCTATTCAATAATTCTTTTGTGGAAGGTGTCTTGGAGGGGTACCAAACCTTTGATGCTATTGGAGGTGTCGTGGTTGGGGGTGTTATTGTAATATCACTTTCTCTTCAAGGAAAACTTAATTATGAAGAAAAGAAACGAATGATTGCAAGATCTGGTTTATTCGCTGGTTTAGGATTGTTTGTGATTTATGGAGGGTTAATTGCTTTAGGTGCCCATAATAGTGATGTGTTAGTTGTGGATAATCGCACCGAATTATTAAGTATTTTAAGTATTCAATCTTTAGGAAATATTGGAAATGCATTTTTGTCAGTTTTAGTAGCATTGGCTTGTTTTACAACTGCAGTTGGTATTGTAACTGGAACAGCTGACTTTGTACAAGGCATGCTAGGAAATTCTCAAAATGCCTATATCATCACAGCAATTATAGGTTGTGTTTTGGGAGTGGTCATTGGGCAATTTGATGTGCATTATATAATAAACATAGCCTTGCCTGCTTTAATGTTTATTTACCCAATAACGATTGTATTAATACTACTGAATGCATTGCCAGAAAAATGGGCGTCAAAACTAATATTTAGAGGTGTAGTTTTAGTAACCTTTATTTTTAGTATTCCAGATTTTTTAAAGTTTATAATTTCTGAAGAAAAAATTGCCCCATTAAAAGAAATGATTCCACTTTCAGAAAATAGTATGGGATGGGTGCTTCCAGCTTTACTAGTTTTTGCTTTTCTGAATGTTTTGAATTTCAGAAATAAAAAACCGATACAGAATTAACTTAATCCTATATCGGTTGTACTTATGTTGATGAATTTAAGAATTCATGATATCTTCAATTTCTTCTGCTTCAATTGGAATATTACGCATTAAATTAAAAGGTTCTCCATTTTCTTGAATGACTACATCATCTTCTAAACGAATTCCAAATCCTTCTTCAGGGATATAAATTCCAGGCTCTACTGTGAAAACCATATTTGCTGTCATGGGTTCCCAAAGCAAACCATAATCATGAGTATCTAATCCCATATGATGAGAAGTTCCGTGCATAAAATACTTTTTATATGCTGGCCAGTTTGGATCT
Source organism: uncultured Flavobacteriales bacterium (assembly GCA_913058295.1). Lineage (GTDB taxonomy): Bacteria > Bacteroidota > Bacteroidia > Flavobacteriales > Flavobacteriaceae > Marifrigoribacter. The sequence goes on from CAJXRD010000033.1 coordinate 10,660, forward strand.
TCATTCTGAACATCTGCTTTATCAATTAATCCTAATCCCAATAATTCTGAAGTCATTAATTTTCCAACTTCTATATGATAATCAGCCCAAATGGTTCCAGGAACTAACATTTTTGTGGCATCATTCTTAACTCTGTTTACAGCATCATATACTTCGCGTTGGCGTTTATTAAACCTGCCATTTACAGGAATTGTACGAGTCATATCGCTACTGTAATTTGCATATTCGGCACCTACATCTAAAAGAATCAAATCCCCATCATTACAAGCTTGGTTGTTTTCGATATAATGCAAAACATTGGCATTATTTCCGCTCGCTACTATTGGAGTGTATGCAAATCCCTTAGAACGATTACGTAAAAATTCGTGCATAAATTCTGCCTCAATTTCATATTCGGTAACTCCAGGTTTTACGAAATTTAAAACACGACGCATTCCTTTTTCAGTAATATCACAGGCTTTTTGAAGAAGGTCTAACTCGATAGGATCTTTTACAGAACGTAGTCTTTGCAATATTGGATTACTCTTTGCTACACTATGTGCAGGATATTTATTTAAAAGCCATTTGGTAAAACGAGCTTCTCTTGTTTCTGTTTCAATGCTCGCTCTATAATGTTCATTGGTATTAATATGCACAGTATCGCTTTGTGCCATCAATTCTGCCATTACTTTTTCCATTTCTTGTAACCAATACACGGTTTTTATTCCACTAACTTCTAATGCGCGTTCTTTGGTTAGTTTTTCACCTTCCCAAACAGCAATATGGGCATTGGTTTCTTTTAAAAATAAAATCTCACGATTTTTTTTATGAGGAGCATCGGGAAACATCACCAAAATACTTTCTTCTTGATCTACACCACTTAAATACAAAATATCGCGATGTTGCTGAAATGGCATAGTGCTATCTGCGCTTATTGGATAAATGTCATTACTATTAAATACTGCTAAACTATTAGGCTTCATTTTAGCCATAAAGTTTGCTCGATTTTTTATGTATAATGCGGAATTAACTTGGTGGTATTTCATAAGAATTCGTTTTTAAAATTTAACTGAATTCAAAAATAATTAAAGTTCTTTTTAATTACGAAGCCAAATGTCCTTATTTTATTTTTTTCTAATTCTACTCATATGTCTTGAAGAAATCCCTAAAAAAGATGCGAGATAATGAAGAGGAATTTGCTGCAATAAATTTGAGTTGTTTTTTAAGAGTTCAATATATCTTTCTTCTGGACTAAGCGTTAATAAATTAATACGATAATCATCAATTAAAAAAATTTGATTTTCAATTAAATTATGATAAAAGCTTTGAAACCCTGAATTGGTACTCATTAAATTATGGAACTTATCTAAATTGATCACCCATAAATTACAATCACATAAAGCTTTTATATTTTTTCTAGATGGGGTTTTCTGTTTAAAGCTTTTTAATGCTGCAGTTACTGTATTTTCTAAAGCCAGATAAGTAGTTTTTTCTTCCCCATGAATGTCTATGGAATGCTGTAAAACACCTTCCTCTATAAAACAGAAATAAGAACAAGTTTTTCCTTTCTCCACTAAATATTGATTTTTATCTAAATGAAGTTCTGTAAACTGTTCTAGGATACTTGGAATGAATTGCTCTAATTCTTCAGAGTTGATTATTTTTTTTAAATAATTTTCAAGTTTAATTAGGGAGCTATTCATTAGAAAAAGAGATTATCTACATCGAAAGTATAAAGAAATATAAGAAGGCTTATAAAAAAGATTTAAAACTTTGAGAAACAGGCCTATTTTGAGTATTTTCAACCCTCTTAAAAACCAACCATGAAAAATACGATACTTTGTTTTTTAGTTTTACTATCCATTCAGACATTTGCACAACAACCTGCAACTACATCAAATGATATTGAAAAAGGGATACAACAGAAGCAAGAGCTTCAAGAAAATTCTTTAGTAAAGAATATGCCTTTTAAAAATATTGGCCCAACAATTATGAGTGGCCGAATAACCGCATTAGCAGTTAATCCAAATAATACAGTTGAATTTTATGTAAGTTATGCCAGTGGTGGTGTATGGTATACCAATAATAATGGAACTTCGTTTACTCCAGTTTTAGACAGTAGCCCTACTCAGAATGTGGGTAGTTTGGCTGTAGAATGGAAATCCAAAACGGTTTGGGTGGGTACTGGTGAAGTAAATGCTTCTCGTTCTTCTTATGCAGGGATTGGCTTGTTAAAATCTACGAATCAAGGAGAAACTTGGGAGAATTTAGGCTTAATGGAATCACATCATATAAGTAATATACTAGTTAACCCTAATAATATAGATGAAATTGTAGTAGGGGTAGTTGGTCATTTATATTCTACAAACAAAGAAAGAGGTGTGTATAAAACAATCGATGGCGGAAAAACCTGGACGCAATCCTTATTTGTAAATGATCAATCAGGAATTATTGAATTAGAAGTTTCGCCAAACAATTTTAATGTCATGTTTGCTTCTTCATGGGATAAAGATAGGAAATCCTGGAACTTTAGAGGAAGTGGAGAGGGTTCTGCTATTTATAAAAGTACCGATTCAGGATCCACTTGGGTAAATGTTTCTGAAAAAGGAAGTGGTTTTCCAACAGGTGAAGGTGTAGGGAGAATTGGTCTTGCTATTTATAATGACCAAACTATTTATGCAATTCATGACAATCAATTTAGAAGAGAAGATACTTCAGAAAAAAAAGAAGAAGAAGGCCTGACAAAAGAAGATTTTAAAAGTATGACGAATGCTCAGTTTTTAGAATTAGATGATGATAAACTAAACAAATATTTGAAATCCAACCGGTTTCCTAAAAAACATACAGCAACTTCTACCAAGGAAAGTGTAAAGGTAGGTTCGGTTAAACCTATAGATTTAGCTAAGTATTTAGAAAATGCTAACTCTCTGTTGTTTGATACTCCTGTAATTGGAGCTGAGGTTTATAAAAGTACCGATGGCGGAAAATCATGGAAGAAAACACATAAAGGTTTCCTAGATGATATCTACTATTCCTATGGTTATTATTTCGGAAAAATTCATGTGGACCCTTCAAACAAGGATGGGATCTATGTCTATGGAGTGCCTATTTTAAAATCTAAAGATGGAGGAAAATCTTTTACTTCCATAGATGGAGATAATGTTCATGCTGATCATCATGCTTTATGGATCAACCCGAAAAAATCGGGACATTTAATCAATGGTAATGATGGTGGGGTAAATATCACCTATGATGATGGGGCAACTTGGATTAAAAATAATACTCCATCAGTAGGTCAGTTTTATTCTATCAATGTAGATAATGAAAAGCCTTATAATGTATATGGAGGATTACAAGATAATGGGGTTTGGGTTGGGCCACATACTAACGAAGAAGATTCTTATTGGAAACAATCTGGGCAATACGCTTATGAATCGATAATGGGTGGTGACGGAATGCAAATTCAAATAGATAATAGAAATAGTGATATTGTTTATACTGGATATCAATTTGGAAACTATTATAGATTAAATCGAGAAACAGACGAGCATACTTATATTCAACCAAAACATGAATTAGGAGAAAATCCATATAGATTTAATTGGCAAACTCCAATATTATTGAGCTCACACAATCAGGATATTCTGTATTTAGGAGGAAATAAGTTAATGCGTAGTATGAATCAAGGTACAGATTGGGATGCGATTTCTGAAGATTTAACCAAGGGTGGTAAAAAAGGGAATGTTGCCTACGGAACATTAGCTACGATTAGCGAATCTCCTTTTCAATTTGGATTGTTATATGCGGGTAGTGATGATGGTGTGGTTAGTGTGACCAAAAATGGAGGAGGAAATTGGACAACCATTTCTGAAACTTTTCCTAAGGATTTATGGGTAAGTAGAGTGATTGCTTCTCAACATAAAAAGGAGCGAGTTTATGTGACTTTAAATGGTTATCGTTGGGACGATTTTAAACCATATGTTTATGTAAGTGAAAATTATGGAGTAACTTGGAAAGATATTAGCAGCAATCTTCCAACTTCTTCAGTAAATGTAATTAAAGAAGATGCTAAAAATGAAAACGTTTTGTATTTAGGAACCGATAATGGGGCTTATGTATCTTTAGATAGAGGAGAGAGCTGGCAAGCTTTTTCTAATGGATTACCAAATGTGGCTTTTCATGATTTGGTGATTCAAACAGAAGCAAATGATTTGATTTTAGGAACTCATGGACGTTCTTTATATCTAACAAATATTTCTTTATTGCAAAACATTAAAGAAGATCAGCTGTCTATTGCAGATATCGAGCCTATCCAACATTCTTCTCGCTGGGGAGGTTCTTGGAGTAAGTGGTCAGAGGTAAACGAACCATCTATTTCTATTTCATTTTATAATCCGAATACTGAAAAAGTAACGATTTCCATTCAATTGGAAGATGGAACAGAACTTCAAAAATATGGAATGGATTCAGTTAAAGGAGTAAATGTTTTTGACTATGATGTTACCTTATCTGAAAAAGGAAAGAAAAGTTTAGAGAAAAAAGATATAAAATTAAAAGAAGCTTCTAATGGAAAGTATTATTTGCCAAAAGGAGAGTATTATATTCAAATAAAATCTGAAAGACTACTTTTTGAAATTAAATAAACAGTTAGAACAATTCTAAATTCAATTTAAACAAACCTCAAAGTTTGGCAATCATTTATTTGAAGCGTATTTTTGCATAACTTTTTTAAGAAAATTTATAACCAATGGGTATATTATCCTCTTCAATCGCTCGAAAAGTTGCTATGGCACTTTCAGCACTATTTCTAGTATTTTTTTTATTAATGCATGTTTCTGTAAACTTAGTTTCAGTGTTCAGCGAAGAAGCATTTAATACCGCCTCACATTTTATGGGGACGAATCCACTAATTCAGTTTGTAATGCAACCCATACTTATTTTTGGTGTTGTATTCCACTTTGTATTAGGGTTTATATTAGAACTAAAAAATAAAAAGGCCGTAGGAGTTTCCTATGCTAAGAATAATGGCGCTGCTAATTCTACTTGGATGAGTAGAAATATGATTTATAGCGGTCTAGCGATTTTAGCTTTTATCGTTTTACATTTTATCGATTTTTGGTTTCCAGAAATCAATCATAAATACATAGAAGTTTTACCAGAAGATCCAACAAGATACTATCACGAATTGCGTGAAAAATTTGTAAATCCAATAAGAGTTGGAGCATATGTAATTGCATTTGTGTTCTTAATATTACACTTATTACACGGGTTTCAATCAGCATTTCAATCAATGGGAATGAATAATAAATATTCAAAAGGATTGAAAACCTTTGGGAAAGCATATGCTATAATTATTCCTTTGCTTTTTATATTCATTGCACTTTTTCACCATTTTACTCATTAATTAATACAAAAATATGTCTGTATTAGATTCAAAAGTACCCGAAGGTCCTATTAAAGATAAATGGACTACCTATAAAGATAATATTAACCTAGTCAACCCGGCTAATAAACGTAATATAGATATTATCGTTGTGGGTACTGGTTTGGCTGGTGGTTCTGCTGCAGCAACCTTAGCTGAGCAAGGTTATAATGTAAAAGCTTTTTGTTATCAAGATTCTCCTCGTAGAGCACACTCTATTGCTGCTCAAGGTGGAATTAATGCTGCAAAAAATTATATGGGAGATGGGGATTCTAATTACCGTCTTTTTTACGATACCGTAAAAGGTGGAGATTATCGTTCTAGAGAAGCAAACGTACATCGCTTGGCAGAGGTTTCTGGAAACATTATTGATCAATGTGTGGCACAAGGAGTACCTTTTGCTAGAGATTATGGTGGTTTACTAGACAATCGTTCTTTTGGAGGAGTTTTGGTTTCTCGTACTTTTTATGCAAAAGGGCAAACAGGACAACAACTTTTATTGGGAGCATATTCTGCAATGAACAGACAAATAGCACGTGGTAAGATTGAAATGTTCAATCGCCATGAAATGTTAGATGTTGTCAAAGTAGATGGAAAGGCCAGAGGAATTATTGCTAGAAATTTAATTTCTGGTGAAATTGAAAGACATTCTGCACATGCGGTAGTAATAGCAACAGGAGGATATGGGAATGTTTATTTCCTTTCTACCAATGCTATGGGATCAAACGCAACAGCAGCTTGGAAAATTCATAAAAAGGGAGCTTATTTTGCAAACCCTTGTTATACACAAATTCACCCTACTTGTATTCCAAGATCGGGGGATTATCAATCTAAATTAACCCTAATGTCGGAGTCTTTAAGAAATGACGGACGTATTTGGGTTCCAGCAAATATTGAAGATTCAAAAGCAATTCAGCAAGGGAAATTAAAACCTACTGAAATTGCAGAAGAGAATAGAGATTATTATTTAGAAAGAAAATACCCAGCTTTTGGGAATTTAGTTCCTAGAGATGTAGCTTCTAGAGCAGCAAAAGAATTATGTGATGCAGGTTATGGTGTTAATGCAACAGGGGAGGCAGTATATTTAGATTTTGCTGCAGCAATTGAACGTTACGGAAATGAACAAGCAAAAATACATGGACATCATAATCCTTCAAAAGAAAAGATAACAGCATTAGGAGAAGGAGTTATCGAAGAGAAATATGGAAATCTTTTTCAGATGTATGAGAAAATTGCAGCTGAAAACCCTTATAAAACTCCAATGATGATCTATCCAGCGACCCATTATACTATGGGTGGTGTTTGGGTAGATTATAATTTAATGACTACGGTCCCTGGGTTGTATTGTATTGGGGAAGCAAATTTTAGCGACCATGGAGCAAATCGTTTAGGTGCTTCTGCATTAATGCAGGGACTTGCAGACGGTTATTTTGTTCTTCCTTATACTATTGGGGATTATTTATCGGATGATATTCGTACTGGGAAAATAGCAACAGATACACCAGAATTTGATGCAGTTGAAAAAGAAGTAACCGATAGAATTAATTTCTTTGTCAATAATAAAGGAACTAAATCTGTAGATCATTTCCATAAACGTTTAGGAAAGGTAATGTGGGATAAAGTAGGAATGGCTCGTAACGAAAAAGGTTTAAAGGAAGCTATGGCTGAAATTAAAGCAATTCGAGAGGAATTCTGGAAAGAAGTAAAAGTTCCTGGAGATGCAAACGAGATGAATCCTGAATTAGAAAAAGCAGGTCGTGTAGCAGATTTCCTTGAATTAGGAGAGTTATTTGCTAAAGATGCATTGGATAGAAATGAATCTTGTGGAGGGCATTATAGAGAGGAAAGTGTAGTGAAAGAGGGAGAACAAAAAGGAGAAGCTCTTCGTAATGATAAAGACTATGCTTATGTATCTGCTTGGGAATATAAAGGAGAGCCTTCAGATGCTATATTACATAAAGAAGAATTAGAATTTAAAGATATTGAACTTAAACAACGTTCATACAAATAAAAAGAGAATATGAATCTTACACTGAAAATTTGGAGACAAAAAGGGCCACAAGAGAAAGGAAAGTTGGTCGATTATAAGGTAAATGATATTTCAGAACATATGTCTTTTTTAGAAATGATGGATGTTTTAAATGAACAATTAATAAACACTGAAGAAGAACCAGTAGCTTTTGATCATGATTGTAGAGAGGGAATATGTGGGATGTGTTCTATGTATATCAATGGAGAGGCTCATGGACCTGATAAAGGAATAACTACCTGTCAATTGCACATGCGTTCTTTTAAGGATGGAGACACTATTTATATCGAACCATTTAGAGCAGCTGCTTTTCCAGTCATAAAAGATTTGGTTGTGGATAGAACTTCATTTGATCGTATCCAACAATCAGGCGGATTTATTTCTGTAAATACTTCAGGAAATACTCAGGATGCTAATGCATTGCCTATCTCAAAACATGCTGCAGATGAAGCTATGGACGCAGCAACTTGTATTGGATGTGGTGCCTGTGTAGCTACTTGTAAAAACTCATCAGCGATGCTATTTGTTGGAGCAAAAGTTTCTCAATATGCATTATTACCTCAAGGAAAAGTGGAAGCTGCAGATAGAGTTATGAATATGGTTCATCAAATGGATATAGAAGGCTTTGGGAACTGTACCAATACTGGCGCCTGTGAAATAGAATGTCCTAAAGGAATTTCTTTAGAAAATATTGCTCGTATGAATCGAGAGTATCTAAAAGCTAGTTTAAAGGGCTAAAATAGAATACAGCTTTAATAAAAAACTGTATTCTATTTTGTTGCTGAATTTATCTATTGCTTTCCCCTGGAGTACGGTTTTTGGAATTTGTTTTTTTATTGAAACGATAAGCAAATGAAATATTAAACCTTGTTCCTATTCCTTGCCTACTTCCCTCATAATAAAACTCATCACCTATAGTTGTCCATTCTCTTTGACGTGAATCAAAAATATTTTGAGCATTTATGGTAATCGTCGCATTATTCTTGAATAGATTTTTACTCAAAGCAAGATCCATATAATAATTTGCTTCCCGAGTTGTTTGTGCACTTTTGTTTTGTCCTTGATAGTTAAAACTAGCTTGGAATGAAATGTCTTTTGGAAGTTTTGCTCTTGAGTTTAATCTCATAAACCAATTGCTATCGTCAAAATTAAAAACTTGATCTTCATAAACTCCTTCTTCCTTAAAAGCATAGTAATTAAATTCTCCAGTAAAATTTAACCATTTTGATGGCTTGTATGTTGTGGACAATTCAAAACCTATTCTATTTTCATAATCTAAATTAATAGGCTTAGTAACTAAAATGCCCTCATCGTTTTTTGCAACTGAAAAATGAAAGGCATCAGAAGTATGCTGATAATAAAGAGAAGGATTAATTCGTATTTTCCCAAGTTTTGTTAGAAAACCCAATTCAAAAGAATTTGTAAGTGCAGGATCTAAATCTGGATTTCCAACTCTAATCGAGCTAAAATCTGATAGCCCTCCAAAAGGATTAAGTTGCCAAAAACCTGGTCTTCGAATTCTCTTACTATAACTTAATTGCATATTTGTATCGTTCGAAAAAGAATAACTTAAATGAGCCGTTGGAAACAATTGATTGTAGTTTTTTGAATCGCTAAATTCTCCTTCAGCATCTTTAATTTCTATGTTGGTAAATTCTGCACGTACCCCTACTTGTACATTAAATTTATTAAAGGTATTTGAATATTGAGCATAAACGCCACCAATTTTTTCTCGATAATCCACAACATTTTCAATTCCATTAAAGACAATCCATTCTTCATTTATAAACTCTTCTGCTTTATAATCACTTGTAATAACTCTAGTTTCTCCTCGTAATCCAGTTTCAAACTTACTTTTTTCATTAATTGGATTCTCGTAATTTAATTGCACCAAATAATCTTTACTGCTTTCAATATCTCTGGTTCTGGTAAGTTTTGTGTCTGTTACTTCAGGAAATGTTTTATAGGTGGAGAAATTTTCCATTTCATCATCGTCCCAAAAGTCATACTGAAAATCTACACTCAACTTTTGACCTTCCTTTTTAAATGATTTTTCATAAATAAACTCCAACTGATTATAGTCTTGAGGTTCATAATAATCTTCCGTTCTAACTATAATACTATCCAGTTCATTCATTTCATTTGAATATTCATAATTGAATCGAGTTTGATCTCTATTTTCAAATTGATCTTTAAAATAGGAAGCGGTTATAGTGTTGTATTCATTGATATTATAATCAGCACCAATATAAAGGCTTGGAGATTTATCATTACGATCTTGATCGGCATCCATATTTAATATGGTAGTTATTCCATCGTTTGTTGATCTCTGAAAACTGGATTGTTTGCCATTATAATCTGTATATCGATATCCTATTGTTGAAAATAAATTTACTTTTTCTGTTTTATAATTTAAACTTGCATTGATGCGATGATCAGCTGGAATTCCTGTTTGTAAACTAACCGAACCACTAATACCTTCCGTTTTATTCTTTTTTAAAATAACATTGATGATTCCTGCGGTACCTGAAGCTTCATATTTAGAAGATGGATTGGTGATCACTTCAATTTTTTCAACATTTTGTGATGCAATTTGGTCTAGATTATCGTTAGCTGTGAGAATGGAAGGTTTACCATTTATAAGAATAGTTACATTGGAGTTCCCTCTTAAACTTACTGTTCCATCTACATCTACTGCTACCGATGGTACATTGTCTAAAATTTGAGATAAAGACCCATTCTGTGACAAAAGATCTTTACCTACATTAAAAACTTTTTTGTCTAATTTTAATTCAACAGTTGATTTTTCAGCAACCACCATAACTTCATTTAAAGATTCTGCATCCTCTTTAAGAGGGATGATTCCTAAATCTAAATTGGCATTAAAGTTTATGGTTTGTTCGTAGGATTTAAATGAAAGGTATTCCACTTTTAATAGATAGGTTCCAACTTCAGCAGTTAATGTAAATTTTCCATCCAGATCGGTGATGATTCCATCTATTAGAATATCACCATTATATATGGAAACCGTTGCAAATTCTAAAGGAGTTCGACTTATAGCGTCTATAACAACACCTGTTATGTCTTTTTTAATTGGCTCTGTATTTCCTAAGGAGTTGAAAGTTATTAATGTAAATAGGGTAAATAAAATAAGGTGTTTCATTTGATTGGTTTTCGTTTTGTACTGCAAATGAAGTGATACTATTCAGGGAATTATTTAAATATCGACCTAGGTAAATTAAGTAATGGTGGATGTTTTATTCAGAATGATGGATTAAATTCGGCACTAGATATATAGAATTTATCCCTCGGAAAGTCAAATTGGGCGATAAATGAAATGACCCAAGTGGATTATCCCTATTTTTGATTTATGAAAGATTATTTCTCATTAATCATTGACTATGTTAGAAACAGGACTTGGTTATCACATGCATTATTTTGGATAAGTATTTTTTTGATACAAACCTTTGGGAGTAATGCCGATTATGTGCAACTGAATTCTATTTTTGGACATAAACTTATTATGCTTGTCCCTAAAATGATGGCAGCCTATGTATTGATATACTATCAGGTTCCAAAATTATTATATAAAAAGAAATACTTGCTATTTTTTATTTCATTTGTATTATCCAGCTATATATTTAGTGTAATTGCACGAACGATGGGGGTGCATATTGTAGAAACTTTGTTCCGTCCACAACCCTTTGAACAAGAACCAATACTCGAAATTTTAGAAGATGTATATATGTTATATTCCCATTATTATTTAGGGGTATATTTTCCTGCAATTATTTTATTTATTTTAATGCTAGTAGGGGAGAGTATGGAAAAGAGAACTGTTGTAGAGCAATTGAGTAAGGAAAAATATTCTGCGGAACTCAATTTTTTAAAGGCACAAATACATCCACATTTTTTATTTAATACCTTAAATAATCTTTATGTTTTAAGCCTTCAGAAATCGGAAAAAGCACCAGAAACCGTTCTAAAGCTTTCAGAAATGTTGGATTATATGCTATATCAATGTAATGACAATAGGGTGACTGTTGAAAAGGAAATGCAATTAATTCAGAATTATATAGATTTAGAAAGTTTGCGTTACGGAGATAGATTACAGTTAGAGTTTGAAAAAAAAATAGACAATCCTCAGACCCAAATTGCGCCGCTTATATTGATTTCAATAGTTGAAAATGCTTTTAAACATGGCGCTAGTGGAACTGTAGCCGAAACAATTATTAAGATAAAAGTTATTGTGAAAAATCAAAAACTTACTTTTGAAGTATATAATACCAAATCAAAAGTAAAGCAGAAAGACGAAACTAAATTTAAAGATGGTATCGGATTAAAAAACACAATTAAACAATTGGAATTGATATACCCAAACCAATTTCAAATCCAATTAAATGAAGAAGATACTTCTTATACTGTTAAATTGGATGTAGATTTGACTTAATGAAAGTACAATGCCTAATAATAGATGATGAGCCATTAGCGGCTTCTCTAATTGAAGATTATGTTTCTAAAGTTCCACAATTAGAAGCAGTGGCAATCTGTACTAATGCATTAGATGCCTTTGAAATATTAAAAACTAAAAAAGTAGATTTATTATTTTTAGATATTCAGATGCCAACTTTAACTGGAATTGAATTTCTAAAATCATTACGGAATCCTCCTAAAGTAATTTTAACCACAGCATATAGAGAATATGCAATAGAAAGTTATGAGTTAGAGGTGTTGGATTATCTTCTTAAGCCGATCTCGTTTAATCGTTTTTTTCAGGCGATAGATAAATATTTTAAAACTGCGGAATTCATTAAAACCAGTCCCTTAGAAGAAGAATCTAGAGAAGATGCAACAAATTTTTTATATGTAAATATGAATAAAAAGCATCATAAAGTATTATTCAATGATATTTTATACGTGGAAAGTTTAAAGGATTATATACGGATTCATACTTCTGAAAATTCGATTATGACCAAGGAAAAAATTAGTGACTTTGAAGAGATGTTGCCATCAACTTTTTTAAGAACACATCGGTCCTATATTGTAAATACTCAAAAGGTTACTGCATTTACTGCACAAGATGTTGAAATTGGCAAGCTAGAAATTCCAATAGGAATAAGTTATAAAAAACAAGTGTTAGCTATTTTAAATCCATAATCCTTATTTCTTTTTTATCTTTAAAAAAAACTATTAATAAAGATGGAATACAAGTCTAAACTTCCAAACCTGCCAACTTCTATTTTTGCTGTGATGAGTAAATTGGCAGCAGATCATAAAGCACTAAACCTTTCACAGGGTTTTCCAAATTTTAAAAGCGACCCTTTATTATTTGAATTGGTGAATAAAGCTATGAATGATGGTTTTAACCAATATGCACCGATGGCAGGAGATATTGGATTGCGGGAAGCTATTTCTCAAAAAACGGCAAGCCTTCATCATAAAACCTATCATCCAGATACAGAAATTACGGTTACCGTAGGGGCTACTCAGGCTATTTTTACCATAATTGCTGCAATTATAAATAAAGGAGATGAGGTAATTATTTTTACTCCCGCTTATGATTGTTACGATCCTGCGATTAAATTATTTGGAGGAAGTACTATTCCGGTACAATTAAAAGCACCAAATTATAAGGTGGATTGGAATGAAGTAGAAGCTAAAGTTACTTATAAAACAAAACTCATTATCATAAATACTCCTCATAATCCAAGTGGTGTAATTTTTTCAGAAGAGGACATGCTTCAATTACAAAGGATTGCAGAAAAACATGATTTACTGGTGTTAAGTGACGAGGTTTACGAGCATATTATCTTTGATGGGAATATTCATTTTAGCGCTGCTAGATTTCCGGCTTTAGCATCTCGGAGTTTTATAACAGCATCTTTCGGAAAAACTTTTCATAATACAGGATGGAAAATGGGCTATTGTTTGGCTCCAGAATACTTGATGAAAGAGTTTAAGAAAGTACATCAATTCAACGTGTTTAGTGTAAATAGTCCTATGCAAAGAGCATTGGGAGAGTATCTAGCAACTCCAAATCATTATTTAGGTCTTTCTGCATTTTACCAGCAAAAGAGAGACTTATTTATAGATTTAATAAAAGACTCCAGATTTAAAATAATCCCATCTAATGGGACTTATTTTCAGATGTTAGACTTTTCTGAAATCTCTCAAGAAAGCGATATTGCATTTACAGAAAGGTTAACTAAAGAACAAAAAATTGCAACCATACCTACCTCTGTTTTCAATACAAATAATGAAGATTTTAAACAGATTCGAGTATGTTTTGCTAAAACAGAAGAAACCTTAGTCTCTGCTGCAAATATTTTAAATGCTATTTAATATAAAAATTAAATTCGAACCTTTACCCTTCGATACATTTTATTTAGGTGAAATACTCTGAGCACTGGAATTAAAAGTTGCTTAGTGATTTCTGATTTGTACCCTTCGATACATTTCGCTACGGCGAAATACTCAGGGTACAGAAATTAAAGGTTGCTGAGTGATTTCTGTAAGAAATTGTATCGAAGTAACCAGCTTGAAAATTATATAATTAGTATTAAAAAGTTATTTAGATCTTTTAGGATGTACTAATTCCATTTCTTCAATTAGGTGATGGGCACCTGCATATTTGTCTATGATAAATAGAACATATCGTAAATCGACCATGATGTTTCTACAAATTTCTGGATCGTAATTCATATCGCTCATGGTACCTTCCCATACTCGGTCAAAATTTAAGCCTACCAGATTTCCATGTGCATCAATTGCTGGACTTCCAGAATTTCCTCCTGTAGTGTGATTGGTTCCTAAAAAGCAAATAGGAAGTTTTCCATTGGAGTCTGCATATTGCCCATAATCTTTTGCTTCATATAGGTCTTGTAATTTTTGTGGTACATCAAACTCATAATCACCAGGGACATACTTTTCAATAACACCATCTAAATAAGTAACCGGATTATAATAAACGGCATCTCTAGGAGCATATCCTTTTACCTGGCCATAGGTTACTCTTAAAGTACTGTTGGCATCTGGATAATACCTTTCATTTGGCATCACTTCCATTAAGGCTTTCATATATGTTTTTTGCAATGCGTTAATTTCAGTATTAATTCTTTGGTATTCAGGATTTATAGTATTGTAAAACTCCTCTATAAAAGGTTTTGCATATTTATATGCAGAATCATTGTTGAGCTTTTCTAAAACCTCATCTGTTCCACCCTGTAAAACTTCTAAGGAAGAATCAAGATTTGTGAAATTAGTACTGTTATAAATAGAAGCGTCTTTATTTTCAGTATAGAAAGATATAATGGCATTATATACATTCTCATCTAGAGTAGCATTATAATTTTTAAGAATCCCTTGAATCCTAGAGATGGTGCTTTCTTTAGATTTGTTAAAGGCTTCTTCTCCTTTTTTAAAGGAACTTTCCATTTGGTATAATCGAAACATCATATACATCAACTCATTGTTTCTAATAAATACCTCTATAAAATTACTTCGTTTTATAGCTACGTCTTCAAATTCTGCATATAGTTTTTCAAGATCTGATAAAGTACTGCCATAGTTTTCTTCTAATCCTTTTTCTTTTATTAAATCTTGAAATTTAGCTTCGAATTCTTGCTTTTTAGCTATGGCATTACTTTTCTCTATTCCAAGGTTTTCACCAATCCATTTTTTCCAATAATTAGCTATTCTTGCTTGTTTTGAAGCATATTGAATTCTAATTTTATTGTCGTTCTTCATGGCTTCATCGATAACCTGAAGAGCAGCTTCTCTAATTTCGATATTACTTGGATTTACTTTTTGAGTAATTTGCTCTATAGCAGCAGCAGGAAGATATTCATTGGTTCTTCCTGGAAATCCAAATACTAGAGTAAAATCGTTTTCAGCAACACCATCTAAAGAGACAGGTAAATAATGTTTAGGTGTATAGGGAACATTGTCTTTATGGTACTTGGCGGGACGGTTATTTTTATCCGCATAGATTCTGAATAATGAAAAATCACCAGTATGTCTTGGCCAAACCCAATTGTCTGTATCGCTGCCAAATTTTCCTATACTTACAGGTGGCGCTCCTACTAAACGAACATCTTCAAACCGTTCTGTAATAAATAAAAAGTATTGATTGCCCTTAAAAAAAGCTTTTATTTTACTTCCCTGCCATTCTTCTTTTGCTGCTGCTTTATTTAATTCAGCACTATTTTTATCTATTAAGGATTGTTTCTCTTTTTCAGAAAGTTCTTCTGTAACTCCCTGTAATACTTGTGTAGTAACATCTTCTATACGAATTATAAATTCGATAAATAATCCCTCATTTGGCAATTCTTCAGAATAATTCATCGCCCAAAACCCATCTGTTATATAATCATTTTCTTCAGAAGAGTGAGACTGTATCTGTCCAAATCCACAATGGTGATTTGTTAAAATTAATCCTTTGTCTGAAATCACTTCACTGGTACAACCACCATTAAAATGACCAATAGCATCTTTTAAACTAGATTTATTTACATCGAAGATGTCTTTTGCAGAAAGTTTGCTTCCAAGAGAAGTCATTTCTTCTTCGTTCATACCTTCCAGTAGTGACGGAATCCACATTCCGCCCTGTTGCGCGGTTAGTTGAAGAGAGATAAATAAAATTAAGATTTTCAAGAATTTCATAGCCTATATAGTTTGATTTCAAATATATAAAAGCTAATCTGATATTAGAAGGGATTTAAGTATTTTTACAAGATGCATGACGAACTTCTTATTACGATTATTCAGACCAAATTAGTTTGGGAAAACCCTATTGAAAATAGAATGCTTTTTTCTGAAAAAATAAATTCAATTTCAGATAAAACGAACCTGGTTGTTCTCCCTGAAATGTTTACTACTGGTTTTACTATGAATGCTTCTTCATTGGCTGAAGAAGAGAATGGTACTACATTACAATGGATGCAAACCGAAGCTAAAAAGAATAATTGCGCCATCACGGGAAGTATAATTATTTCAGAAAAGTGTAAGTATTATAATCGCTTGTTTTTTGTGTTTCCCAATGGAGATTATAAAACCTATGATAAACGGCATACTTTTACTTTGGCTGGAGAACATAAAACCTATACTTCAGGAAATGAACATTTGGTGATAGACTATTTAGGCTGGAAGTTTTGCCCTTTGATTTGTTACGATTTACGCTTTCCCGTTTGGGCTCGTAATACTCAAGATTACGACGTATTGTTATATGTAGCGAACTGGCCTCAAAAAAGAATTCAGGCTTGGGACGCATTACTTAGAGCTAGAGCGATAGAGAATATGACTTATTGTGTTGGGGTAAATAGAACAGGTACTGATGCAAATAATCATCAGTATAATGGTCATTCTGCGGTGTATGATGTTCTTGGAGAACAAGTCTCAACAGCAGACTTTGAAGAGGAATTTATGGAAACGATTGTGCTTCAAAAATCACATATAGAAAAAAACAGAAAGCACCTACAATTCTTAAATGATCGTGATAGTTTTAATCTAACTGAATTATAAAAAAATTTCTATAAAGTACTTCGAGTGATTTTTGGAAAAAAATTGTATCGAGAAGTATTATTAATCTAAAATAAAAGTTTCATTTAAACTCCAATTTGCTCTTACTTCTAATAATGAAGGATAATAAATAACCTTTTCAGGTTGAAGGCCCTTTAAATAATTTCCGGTATCCCAAATCTTATTTTCGTTTTCATCATAAATAATCCGGATGTAATATTTTCCAGGAGTAATAAAATCAAAAAACGCCTCTTGATCAGTACTTAAATACTCTTCTGAAATCACTTTAAATCGTTCCGTTACCAATTGAATGATATAAGGAAAGTCTTTTGCATTAGATAAAGTTAACGCTAATGTTCCATAATCTGAAAGAGCTTTGGTTCTAACTCTAGTTACAAGGGTGTCGTTTGTGTTTTCGTAAAAATCTGTAAATGCCCCTGGCAAAAATTGTATAGTGTAGTTTTGACCCTCAGTCATACTAAAAATAATGTCTGTGGTATTATATTCTTTATCCATAATTCCATTTACTGTGATGTCTAAGGAATCTTTATCCATTATAGTAATTTTTTCAAGATTCAATGAAACTATTGGAGTATTTGCAGTAATGCTTAGGGTGTCATTCAATGTTAGTATCCCTGATTTAATAGCCGATATTTTTAATGAATCTTGGTGTAAATCACGCATCCTGGTATTCAATGTATCCAACCATAAACCGTTTTTTGCATAAAATAAAAGAGAGTCGTTTTCTATAGAAGGTTTGAACCAATAATGAATAGAATCTGTTTCTCGATCTTTATAAGAAATCGCTTCAAAATCTTTGGAAACTTCAGAGGCCAATTCTAGTTCTAAATTTTTAGCATCCCCTTGATATCCAAAAATGATATGATTTTTAGATTCGTGTTTGGGCTTTGTCAAGGAATATTCTGGAGTTTCTTTAAATAAATTTATAGTGTAGGCACTATCTGTAGGGATGGTGATAATTGTATTTGCAAACCCGATTTTATCGTTTTGAGGTTGAAACATATAATCGTTATTGTTTTCCTCTAATGCTACTAATAAATAGTCACCTTTTTTTAGATTTGAAAGCTCAAAAATATCTGTACTGTCTTGTGTTGATGTAATATAAGTTGGTTTTTCAAGATAAACAATGGAGTCCTTAAATGCTTCATTTACCTCGTACAACATTACGGTAGTAGCAGATTCTCTCTTAAGTAATAAAGCGTCATTAATATTCCCTCTTAGGCTTAGGCTATCGATAAAACTCCCTGTAGAAAATATATATTTAAAGTATTTAAATGCATTTTCTTCATTGTTATCTACGATACTTTTTCCAAAATTAAAAGAATACGTAGTGTTCTCTTTTAGGGTATCCGTAAACTTTATTTTAATAAATTTTGAAGTACTTAATGGTGTGATATTCGGTTGGTTTTTAAAAGGCGGTGAGATAATTAACTCCTTATTAAGGTCTTTCAATTTTACATACTCATCAAAGTAGATCTTTATCTCATTTTCATTAAAATGAATACTATAATTCTCTGGAGAGCTTTTTATTATCACAGGAGGAATCGAGTCTTTTAAACCTCCAGTTGGACGTCCTCTTTTAGCGCAATCCGTAAATGAAAGGATAAATAAAAAGGCAATTGGAATATATAGCAGGCGATGCTTCAAAATTAAAATTTAAGGATTTTTATTAGAAATTGAATAAAAACATCTAATAAAACAATTAGCTTCAAAAGTAATTAAATCTATACTATTTTAAAGTATGTCTTATTGTAATAATAATTCTTAAGTAATTTTCTAATTGAATTTGGATTGAGCTCTTAATTAGGCAATGGCAATAGTGGCTAGACTAATTTTAGCTTTAGTGTTTTTGAGCAATTGCAATGCACAGTTTTCTAGAGTTGCACCAGTAGTAACAATATCGTCGACTAATAAAATATGTTTGTTTTCTATTAGATGTGGTTTATTTAATGTGAAAATTTCTTCCGATTGAAACCGAGTAAATCGCTGTTTAAAAACTTGAGATTTTGTTTTTGAAATTTTTATAAGAATATCATCATAATAAGGAACTCCTAAACTTTTTGCTAATTCAACTCCAAATCCCTCCACTTGGTTATAGCCTCTTTTTTTTAGTTTTTGTTTGTGAAGCGGAACAGGAATCACCATATCGATAGATTGAAAATGTGGGATTTCAGATAATTCAGCTCCCAACCATTTTCCAAAAAAGGAACTAATTTGTTGCTGCCCCCTATATTTTAAATTGTGTAATAACTCTTGCGTAATTCCTCTTTTCTGAAATTTAATGATAGCAGTTGCTTCTAAGATAGGAAATTTTCCATAAAAAATGGACTTCATAGCTTCACTTCCAGTTCTGTGATGGCAAGCTATAGGTAAGCTATGAATGCAATGTGTGCATAAAATCTTTTCCGAAGCTAACAAAACAGATTTGCAGCCATTACATACTTTAGGAAATAAAAGATTTAACATAAAAGTATATTATATTTACTATCCTAGACGTTATTTAAATTACAGATAGTATTTTAGCTATATATTAACACCTAAATTAATAACCATGGAAACCGAAAACAACAGTAACAAATTTAAAATATTAGTGGGGATTTTATCTCTACTCTTAATTGTACTAGCAGTTTATACTGTAAACTTGTATAACGATAGTAAAGATACAGCTACTATTTTACAAGAACAAAAAGACGACATTGAAGGAGATTTACAAGAACTAATTGCGAATTACGATGCCGTGATTCAGGAAAACGAAATAAAAGACGAAGAATTATTAGAAGCTCGGGAACGTATTGTAGTTTTATTAGATTCTGTAAAGGATTCTCAAGCAAATATCGATTTAATAAGACGGTATAAAATTGAAATTGGAAAGCTTAAAGACGAACGTGTTTTAATGTTTAAAAAAGCGGATAGTTTAATTGCTGCTAACGAATTATTAGTAGCAGAAAGAGACAATACTTATTTAGAGTTAAATGAAACTATAAAAGTAGTGGATTCCGTTACGCAAGAAAACGAAGCAATGGCAGAAACCATTAAAGAAGGTTCTGTAGTAAATGCTGTAGGATTAGCCACTTCTGCTGTTATTATAAGAAACAGTGGTAAAATTGTGGATACAAAAAGAGCAAGCCGAGCAGATAAAGTAAGAGCTTGTTTTACATTAACTCCTAATGCAATTGCGCAAAAAGGAGATAGACTTTTATACGTTCAGGTAATTAACCCTAAAAATAATTTACTGGGTGAAAAAGAAGAGCTTGAATTTGATAACGGTACCCTTAGTTATAGTGCGTCTACAAAAGTTTTTTATGAAAATGAAGAGTTAGATGTATGTGTAATGGTAGATGCGAAAGAAGGAGATATTGTAAGTGGTAGATATACAATCAATGTTTTTGATGGTCCTAACTTAGTTGCAACCTCTTCTATGGAGCTTAAATAATTTAATTATTAAATAAAATGAAACCGTTACGAGCTAATCGTAACGGTTTTTTTATTTTTGCGCCATGGCTAACGAAGATTTATTTAAAAAAGTAATATCACACGCAAAAGAGTATGGATACGTTTTTGCATCTAGTGAAATATACGACGGACTAAGTGCAGTATACGATTATGCACAGAATGGGGTAGAACTAAAGAAGAATATACGCGAGTATTGGTGGAGAAGCATGGTTTTTATGCACCAAAATATTGTTGGTATAGATGCTTCTATTTTAATGCATCCCACTACCTGGAAAGCATCAGGACACGTAGATGCGTTTAATGATCCATTAATAGATAATAAAGATTCTAAAAAAAGATATCGCGCAGATGTTTTAATAGAAGATTTTTGTGAAAAAATAAATAAGAAAGCGCAAAAGGAAATTGCAAAAGCAAAAAAGCGCTTTGGAGAAAGTTTTAACGAAGAAGAATTTAAATCTACCAACCCAAGAGTTTTAGGTTATATAAAGCAGCAAAAAGAAATTATAGAGCGTATGGCAAGCTCTTTGGAAGCAGAAGACTTAGCCGATGTAAAATTACTTATTGAAGAATTAGGGATTGCTGACCCACTTACTGGATCTAAAAACTGGACCGATGTAAAACAGTTTAACCTAATGTTTGGTACGAAGCTAGGTGCATCTGCAGAAAGTGCAATGGATTTATATTTACGTCCGGAAACGGCACAGGGTATTTTCGTTAACTTTTTAAATGTTCAGAAAACAGGGAGAATGAAAATTCCGTTTGGGATTGCTCAAACTGGAAAAGCATTTAGAAATGAAATTGTTGCTAGACAGTTTATTTTTAGAATGCGGGAGTTTGAACAAATGGAAATGCAATTTTTTGTTCGTCCAGGAGAAGAGATGAAATGGTATGAATATTGGAAAGAAACCAGACTTAAATGGCATCATTCTTTAGGATTGGGAGAAGAAAACTATCGTTTTCATGACCATGAAAAAATGGCGCATTATGCGAATGCTGCGACCGATATCGAATTTAATTTCCCATTTGGTTTTAAAGAATTAGAAGGAATTCATTCTCGTACAGACTTTGATTTAAAAGCACATGAAGAACATTCGGGTAAAAAGCTTCAATTTTTTGATCATGAAACCAATAAAAATTATACACCATATGTAGTGGAAACATCTATAGGATTGGATAGAATGTTTTTGGCAATTTTCAGTAATTCTCTTAAAACGGAAGAATTAGAAGATGGAAGCTCAAGAGTAGTTTTAAAATTACCTGCGATTTTAGCACCTATAAAAGCTGCCGTTTTACCTCTAGTAAAAAAAGATGGATTGCCAGATATAGCAAAGAAAATCATTGAAGATTTACAATGGGATTATAATGTTACTTATGATGAAAAAGATGCAGTAGGGAGACGATATAGACGTCAGGATGCAGTTGGAACCCCATTTTGTATTACGGTAGATCATCAAACAATAGAAGATGAAACAGTAACTATTCGTAATCGCGATACCATGGAACAGGAGCGAATTAAAATTTCTGAAATTTCAAAAAAATTAGAAGATACTATTTCTTATAAAAAGTGGTTGAAATAAAAAAAAAGAAAATAAAAAAGAGTGGATTTATTCCGCTCTTTTTTGTATTTCAATAATACTAATTGGATTGGCTTTAACGCAACGGTTCATCATCCGTAATCCTCCAAATTTAAACCAAACCTTTTCTCCCTCTTTTTTAAAAGTATCTTCTAGATTTATCGGGTCTAAATAATAAGCACCATCTTTTCCATCCACTTTTATAGTGATTGGGCAATCCCCCTCTTCTTTTGAAGTGACAATAAGACCTTTGGTAAATCCATCTGCTATCATTTTTTCAGTATTCATTTTGTTTGTGTTTTCAGAAGTATTTGAAACTGACTGTGATGTAGAATTACAAGAAAGCAAAAACAGTGATAATAATAGAAATGAAAGGTTTAAAAACTTCATAATTAATATAGATATTAAGTTAATGTTGTGAAATTACAATTATTATGCCTTTTATGTTCCACTTGAAGTGTTTTTTTAGGGTGAAAACTTGTATATATCATAATAGGTAGTATTTTTGGAAAACTTAAAAAAATTGTTAACCCTTAAACTTAAACTAATGAATTTTAAAAATTATTTTTTCTTAGCATTTCTTGCAGTGTTTTCTTTCTCTGCTAATGCTCAAGACATGATTCCAAATGAACCTATGGGAGCTAATTATGTTGGTACAACTGGTGCACCAACTTACATTACATCCATGGCTTCAAGAATTGACGAAATGGTACCTGTGGATATGACTCCAAGGGAAGCGCAAGACAAAAGATCTTTAGGTAACAGGATTGTTATTGGAAAAGATCGTCAAGCACAAGATGATTATTTTGTTAGAAACAGACATGAAATGGAGCAAAGCGTTCGGGTAATGCCTCCTATTGTTGTTTTTGATGCATATTCTTCTAACTCTCAACCAACAGATCCTTCTATGGCAATTGGGCCAAATCACGTATTTGTTGTATTTAACACTGGATTTGCTATTTATGATAAATCTGGAAATTTAATGTTTGGACCTGTAGCACCTAACCCTGCTATA
The DNA here is from genome assembly GCA_913058295.1 of uncultured Flavobacteriales bacterium. Lineage (GTDB taxonomy): Bacteria > Bacteroidota > Bacteroidia > Flavobacteriales > Flavobacteriaceae > Marifrigoribacter. Next base: position 33,669 of record CAJXRD010000033.1, read on the forward strand.
TTTCCAAACAGTGGATGTTGTGATTTAACTGCATCTTACGATGCAGCTGCAGACAGATGGGTAATTACATTCTTAGGTTCTGGAGCTCAAGTAGCAGTTTCTGATGGTCCAGATCCAATTAATGATGGCTGGTATAATTATAATATCGCTGCAATTAACGATTACCAAAAACTTTCAGTTTGGAGTGATGGTTATTATATGACGGATAATACAAATTCTTCAAATAGAGTTTGGGCAATGGAAAGAGATGAGATGCTTGCTGGTAATTCTGCTCAAATTATGGGCTTTAACTTACCAGGAATTGCAACGAGTGGTTTTTACAGTCCACAAGCGCTAAATGTTAGTGATGCAAATATGCCAGCTGATGGTAGTGCAACTTTTATTTACTTACAAGATGATGCTTGGGGTGGAGTAGCAACAGATCACGTAAAATTATGGGATTTAGATATGGATTGGGGTGCTGGAAGTGGAGTAATGTCTGCTGCAACTGAATTACCTGCAACACCATTTATCTCTGTTTTTGACGGCGGAAGTTTTGTGAATTTAGCACAACCAAATGGAGGATCTAGTGTAGATGCTTTACAAGCTACAATTATGAATCAAGCTCAGTTTAGAAAAATGGGTTCTCATAACTCAGCAATATTTAATTTTGTTGTTGATACCGATGCTACCTCTGGTGAATTAGCTGGAGTTAGATGGTTTGAATTACGTCAAACTGGAGACAACCAACCTTGGACCGTTTACCAAGAAGGCACCTATACTGCTCCAGATGGTAGACATGCTTGGCATGCAAGTATGATTATGGATGGCTCTGGTAATATTGGAATGGGTTATACCTCTATGTCTGGTCCTACAACTGGATCTACAGAATTTATTAGTTCTTATTATACAGGTCGTTTTGATGGAGATGCTCTAGGAGTAATGACAGTTGCTGAAGAAGTTATAAACAACGGTAATGGAAATATTCCTAGTACACGTTACGGGGATTATAGTAAAATTGATATAGACCCTAGTGATGATGCTACTTTCTGGTTTATCAATGAATATTTTAATAGTGGAAGAAAAGGTGTTGTTGGATCTTTTATATTAGAGCCAAATACTACAGTAGATGATATTGGAGCAACGAGTATCGCTTCTCCGTCTGATGGACCTTTAACTGCTAACGAGGACATTACAATCAATATTAGAAACTTTGGAATCAATGATATTGATAACCCAGAATTACAATATACTATAAATGGTGGTGATGCTGTTGTAGAAAACTACGGAGGAACTCTTGCAGCAGGTGCAACAGAATCATTTACTTTTTCTGTTCAAGCGGATCTTTCAGTAGAAGGTGACTATACTATTGTTGCTCGTACAAATTTAGGTGGTGATTCTAATCCAGATAATGATGAAGTAACTAAAGTAGTAAATAGTGGAATTATTATTTGCAACCCTGTTGGAGATTGTTCTTTTGGAGATGGATTTACAAATGTAACTGTTGAAGAAATAAATAATGACTCAGGTTGTGAAGGTTATGCAGATTTTACAGATCTAGCGGCAACTTTAGAGCCAGGTTCTACTTATGACCTTACTGTAACTACAGGTTATGGAGATCAAAACGTAAGAGTTTGGATTGACTTTAACGATGATGGAACATTTTCAGTGGATGAAACAGTAGTTCCTAATTTTGTAATTGCTCCAGGACAAGCTGCTGGAACCTATACAGAAACAGTTTCTTTAACAGTTCCTGGTGGAGAAGATACAGGAGTACAACACAGAATGCGTGTAAAATCTAACTGGCAAGCTCCAGTACCAGATGATGCTTGTGAGGAAACTCAATATGGAGAAACTGAAGATTATTCAGCGAATATGGGAGTATTAGGAACAGTAGATCAAGATATCGTTGCTGCTGAATTAATGGTTCTTACATTAGCTAATAACCAATTTGATATTTCTTTAACTACTGAGTTTGATGGAAGAGCATCTATTGCAGTAACTAATATATTAGGGCAAACACTTGCTTTTAATAACTTAGAAAAAGAAGGGAATAGTTATAACTATAAATTAGATATGTCTTATGCAGATGCAGGAGTGTATTTTATTAAAATGGGAGATAACAATTCTAAAACCTATAAAACAGCTAAGATTATTGTAAAATAAGTTTAGTTTTTAAAATAATAAAACCGCTAAGTGTAAAACTTAGCGGTTTTTTTTTTGATTTAAAAAGATGCTATTAAACGTATCTTTAAGAATGTAATTTATTCTACAATTAATTTATTTACAACATATTTATTAGTAGCATTATCTTGAACTTTCACAAAATAAAGCCCAGTATTTAAATCATTTAGAGAAATCGTATTTAGACCATTATTAAGTGTCCCGGCTTTAACTTCTTGTCCAAGTATATTAACGATATTATAATCATAATCACTAAGGCCATCTATTACCTTAATGTTTAATATATCACTAGTTGGATTTGGAAAAAGCACGACGTTTTGCATTAAGTTATCCTCAAGTCCAAGAGGTTCATCAACTCCTATTTTATCGGTAAGTTCATTGAACTCAAATTCCCCACCACTCGCAATTATAACATCATCGTCTGTGATAAGAGAAAAGTACCCATTCCCAAAACCACAACAGATACCGTCGCCATATGCGTCAAAAATCTCAAAGTAGTAACATTCATCATAATCTACATCAAAAGAATAATTAAAAACAGTATTGTCATCTATATCTTCTTCGTAAGGACCAAAGCTATAAAGTACGGTTCCATCAGGACTTCTAAATTCCCAAGAAGTTTCTTGAGCATAATCATCTGTTAATAATTCTAAATGTATTTGTGTCGTGTCGTAGGTGTCTATTTCAACAGCATTTATAGATTCACTAACATTATCATTACTTACGTTTTCATCTGGAGCTCCATTTACGCTTGTTAAAGAAGCATTTATTTCATGTAGCCCAACAGAAAGTATTAAGGTTCCTATATTAAAATTTTTCGATTCATATTGCTCTAAATTTCCATTAAAAATAATTTCATGGCTACTTCCTCCATTTAGATTCCATATAATAGTGGCATCTGTAATATCTCCTGAACCATAATTAGTAAGTGTTATTATTGGATCTACTTCAGTGTTAGCACAATTTACTCCATTGGCAGAAACAGTAATAGCTCCATCTAGAACATAGGTTTCTAAAGGAGGATAACTATCTAAGATATCTGGGTCTAATCCTGACGAATCTAACCATTCTTTAAGACGTGTTTCAGGGGTAATTCCAGTATCCCAAGACACTCCAAAACGGCCATAGTAATTGTTTTCCCCATTATCGTTTGTTCCATTACAACTAGCGTTTCCACCCGATAATTGACCAATAA
>CAJXRD010000034.1 GCA_913058295.1 uncultured Flavobacteriales bacterium
CTTTAGCTCTAATGAAGGAGATCAAAGCAATAGATTTGTTTTGGTATTTGAATCTACAGTATTAGGCAATCAAGAGCTTGGTTTAGATGCCGTTTCTATTTATCCTAATCCAACAAATAAAACACTTAATATCATTTCTCCACGCGCAGCGATTAGTAGTGTAATTGTATTTGATGTGCAAGGAAGAGAAGTAAACAGTATTAATATGAATAATCAGGGGCTTTATCAAATTGATATGTCTTCTTTTGCTTCTGCTATATATTTTGTAAAAATTAATACCGATAGTGGTTCTATTTTGAAAAAAGTGGTAAAAGAATAAATAATAATATTTAAATAAAAAACCCTCTTCCATGATTTTGGAGAGGGTTTTTTTATTTAAAATGAATTACTTTTATCAAATAACATGATTATATTTTAAGTATTATGAATCAAGAACTTACGGCACAGGAGTCTCATTATCTAGCAATGAATATAGTGGGTGAGGCTCTAGAAAAAGAGGACTATGAGTTTTTGGCTATAAATTCTAGCTTAAAAAAGAATCCACAGTTTGTAACCTTAAAAAATAAAGAGACCTTTTTTATTTTAGTTAGATCGGTGTTTTCATCAGCCGAATTAAAGCAGCCTCAAAATATAAATTTGGAACCTATTATAGCACATGCAAAAAAGAATAATGCAAAGGTATTTTATGCAGGAGTATGGTTAGGTCATGGTCTAGATATTAATAAGCCTATCCTTAAAGAAGAAGATTATTCTTTTGTTTATAATGGATTAAAAGAAGTGGTATGAAATTATATTTTTACATTTTAGTATCCTTAGTTATTATTTCTTGTGGAAATAAGGAACAACAATTAATTGTTTTTCAGGGAGAAGCGTTTGGGACAACCTATGCGATTCAGGCATATTCAGAAAAGAATATAAATCTTGAAAAGGGAATTGATTCGGTGATTTATGCGGTCAATAAATCGGTGAGTACTTACCAACCCAACAGTGATATTTCAAAAATTAACCGAGGCGATTCTACTATTGTCGTAGATGCTATTTTTAAAGAAGTGTATCGTATTTCAGAAACCGTATATACTAATTCCGAAGGTTTTTTCGATCCAACCATAGGAGTTCTTAGAAATGCTTATGGCTTTGGCGATGTTAAACCACTTAAAGAAATGGATAATGTAACATTAGATTCCTTAATGAAATATGTAGGTTTTAATAAAGTAAGTATTAAGGTAGATGGAACCATACATAAAGAACAGTCCGAAATATATTTCGATTTTAATGCGGTAGCAAAAGGCTATGGTATAGATTGTATCGGAAATTTTTTAAAAGCAAAAGGAATTTCTAATTATCTTATTGAATTGGGTGGTGAAATATTAACTGAGGGCATGCATTTGGATAAAAATAAAAATTGGGTAGTGGGTATCGAAAATATAAATTCTCCATTAGAGGACAGATCCTACTCCGCAATAGTAGCCTTAAAAAATGAAGCGATGGCAGCATCTGGTAATTACAGAAAATTTAGAGTAGATTCCTTAACTGATGAGAAGTATGTCCATACTCTTAATCCAATAACGGGTTCTGCTGAAAAGAGCGATGTGACCAGTGCTACAGTAATTGCACCTACTTGTGCTTTGGCCGATGCATATGCAACTACTTTTATGGCGATGGGTCTTGAAAGATCTAAAAGCTTATTGCCAAAGCTTGAGGGGATTGAAGCATATTTAACCTATAACGACACTTTAAGTAAACCTCAAATTTATGTTACAGATGGTTTTAAAAAAAGATTATTAGATTAGCGTTTTTTGCATACAGGAATAATCTCTCCTTTTGCTAACCTAAATTTATCCATCTCCGGTTCTGAAAACGTATTGGTGTAATCTTCTTCTGAAACTTCAAAGCCTATAGCACGTAATTTGTCAAAATAATCTCGACCATAAACCCTAACGTGATCGTATTGTCCAAATATTTTTGCACGTTCTTTCGGATTGGTAATACTATCATCTTCAAAAGTAATGTCTCTTGAAAGGTCTTGAGGTATTTGAAAAATTCCTGTACCGTCGGGAGCTAAAACACGATATAATTCTTGCATCGCTTTGGTGTCATCTGGGATATGTTCTAGTACATGATTGCAAAAAATAAAATCGAATTCGTTATCCTGAAATGGCAACTCGCAGATGTCTGCTTTTACATCAGCCAGGGGAGAATTTAAATCGGTAGTGATATATTCCAAGTTTTTCATTTTACGAAAACGTTTGTAAAATGCTTGTTCTGGTGCAAAATGTAGAACCTTATGTTTCTCTGAAAAAAAGGAAGTTTCTTTTTTTAAATACAACCAAAATAATCGATGACGCTCTAAGGAAAGGGTGCTGGGAGATAATACATTCTCACGCACCTTCTCATAGCCATATGGTAAAAATTTTCTAAAAGATTTATTATCTATAGGGTCTGTGTATTTGGTGCCCTTTAAAAAAAAGGCAATAAATGGAGTTAAAATATAACTCACCCTTATAAGAAAAGGTCTTGGGAATAAATTTAGAAAAAATTTAAAATATTTTTGCATTTTGAAGAATGCTTATAAAACTAAGTCTTTTTCTCGGAATTCATCTTCCTCATTACTTTCAATTCCCAATGCTTTATAAATATAAGCAAAGGTAGAAAGCAACTCCGGTTTACCGTTTACAATTGCTACATCATGTTCAAAATGTGCACTCGGTTTTCTGTCTTTGGTAAGTATTGTCCAACCATCTTTTAACTGCTCTATATTTTTTGTCCCCATATTTATCATAGGCTCAATAGCAACCGTCATTCCCTCAACAAACTTCTTACCTCGACCTCGACGGCCATAATTTGGCATCTCTGGATCTTCATGCATGGTTTTTCCTAAACCGTGACCTACTAATTCTCTAACCACACCATAACCTTGAGCTTCACAATATTGTTGAATTGCAAAACCAACATCTCCAACGCGTTTTCCAACTTTAAGTTCTCGAATACCAACATATAAAGATTCCTTGGTAATTCTTAAAAGCTTTTCTACTTCGGGTTTAATTTCACCAACCGCAAAAGTATAGGCGTGATCTCCATAATATTCGTTTTTTATGGCACCACAATCTATAGAGATGATATCTCCTTCTATTAAAGGAGTGTCGTTTGGAATCCCATGTACAATCTGAGCATTAGGGCTCATACATAGGGTGTTCGGGAAATCATATAAACCTAAAAATCCAGGTATTGCTTGATGATCTCTTATAAATTCTTCAGCTAACTTATCTAAATATAATGTAGTAACTCCAGGTTTTACTTCACTTGCAAGCATTCCTAAAGTTTTTGAAACTACCAAAGCAGCTTCTCGCATTAATTCAATTTCTTCTTTAGATTTCTGTATAATCATACTATTTTATTAAAAACCGAACCACTTTTTTTTTGATTTCTTTTTAACTGGTTTATCCTCCCCAATTAATTCTTGATAAACTTCTCCCCATCCATAAAACCCACCAACATTACGATCGTCTATAAACATGTCGGCGTTTATTTTTCTACTGTACTTTGGATTAAAATCTTCTTCTGGAAAACTTTTGTTTACTGCATAAAATACAATTCCATTTGCTTTACAAAAAGCAACTGCTTCCTCTAATGCTTTTCCATTTCTATAAGTCCATAAAATAAGCCGATGGCCCTTTTCTTGGAGCTTTTTTAAAGTATCGAAAGCAAAAAGATTTTCCCTTCCTACTTTTGGATAATTATCTTCAACAATAGTACCGTCAAAGTCAACCGCTATAGTAAGTGTTTCTGATATCATAATTTAAATAATTTGCAAAATTACAAAGAATTATACGCTATTTAAAGACTTAGTCTGCATAAGAATTTTTGTACCCAACTTCATTGATAATGGCTAGCAAATCTTTTTCTAAACTTTCTTGCGCATATTCAACAAAACGTCCTATTTCTTTACCTTCTTTATATATAATAATAGTAGGAACATACTCTATATCTAATCCTTTTTCTAATTGATCTGGGGTATCTTTATCATGAGAAACAGCTACCATAGATAATCTGGTAAAATCAAATTTAGCAGCATCCAATATTTTGTACAAGGCTGGGATCTCTCTTTGGCTATCACTACACCAAGAGCCCATAAACACTTTAATAGTTATATTATTAAGCTTAGGAGCTAAAGCTTCTATAGTTGTACTGTCTAAAATATGTGTGTTAAAATTTTCTTTATACCATTCTATAAATAGTTCATTTTTAAAAGCCTCTCTACTTACAAGTCCTAATAGCATACTCCCATCATCGATGGTGTCTGGAACAATAGTATTTATTTCACTTTTAATTTCAGGTTTTATTTCAAGAACAACTTCTTTTTCTGAAGTATTTTTACAAGACATAAAGGTGATCGCTAGAACTAATATATAAACGTATTTCATTTTTTATTGAATTATTATTGAGTTTTGAGTCATTATTTCAGGTTTATCAATTCCCATTAAATGTAAAATTGTTGGAGATATATCTCCTAATATTCCATTATTAATTTCAGAAATATCCGGATCTACCAAAATCACTGGAACTGGATAAGTTGTATGTGCTGTGTTTGGTGATCCATCTGGATTGATCATCATTTCGCAATTTCCATGATCCGCTAATATTATAATAGAATACTCATTTTCTAATGCGGTTTCTACTACACTTTTCACACATACATCTACACTTTCGCAGGCTTTTATAGCTGCTTCAAAAACACCTGTATGCCCTACCATATCGGTATTTGCAAAATTTAAACAAATAAAATCTGCAGATTGTGATCTTAATTCCGTAAGAATTTTATCTCGAACATTAAAAGCACTCATCTCAGGCTGCAAATCATAAGTAGCAACTTTTGGAGAAGGGCAAAGGATTCGGTTTTCACCAGTAAAAGGATCTTCTCTACCACCAGAAAAGAAAAAAGTAACGTGTGGATACTTTTCGGTTTCTGCAATTCGAATTTGAGTTTTATTGTTTCTTTCTAAAACTTCTCCTAAGGTGTTGTTTAAATTTTCTTTGTTGTAAATTACTTTTATACCATTAAAAGAATCGTCATAATTAGTAAGTGTCACAAAGTATAGAGGAATCTGTTTCATTCCAAATTCTTCAAAATTATCTTGGGTAAGTACTTGGGTGAGTTGCCTTCCTCTATCGGTTCTAAAATTAAAGAAAATTACAACATCGTCTTTTTCAATTTTTGCAATTGGTTCACCGTTTTCGGTTTTTACAATAGGATTTATAAATTCGTCACTAATTCCTTCTGAATAACTTTTTTGAATACTTTCTAAAATATTAGTTGACTTTTCACCTATACCATTATGCAATAAATCATAGGCTTTTTTAACTCGTTCCCAACGCTTATCACGATCCATTGCGTAATATCTTCCAATTACTGAAGCTAATTTTCCAGTGGTGTTTTCTAAGTGATTTTCAATTTCAGAAACAAATGCAGCTCCCGAATGTGGGTCGACGTCACGACCATCGGTAAAGGCGTGTACGAATACTTTTTCTAGATCCTCTTGATGAGCAGCGCTTATTAATCCTTTTAAATGATCTATATGTGAATGAACACCACCATTGGAAAGTAAACCTAAAAGATGAACTTTCTTATCGTATTTTTTAGCATAACTGAAGGCTTGTTGTAATACAGGTTCTTTAGATAAAGTATCGTTTTTTACTGCAAGATTTACTTTTACCAAATCTTGATATACAATACGTCCAGCGCCTAAATTCATATGACCTACCTCACTATTTCCCATTTGCCCTTCAGGAAGTCCGACGTTTAAACCGTCTGTTCTAAGTTGTGCATTTGGATATTTTTTATATAGAGAATCTATAAATGGAGTAGAAGCATTGGCAATTGCAGATGCCTTTGGATTTTGGGTAATTCCCCAGCCATCTAAAATTAGTAAAAGGACTTTTTTATTCATAAAATTAAAGTGGTGTCCCTAGGCTAAAGCTTCGGAATATTTTCGACAAAGATAAAAACAATATCATTAAATTAATTCAGGATTGATATCCAAAATGTTTTCATCTCGGTATCTATTTATAAATTTTTTACTAAAGTGCTCATTGCCCAATATGTTCTCTTCTTCAAAAATACTTTTTAGATCTAAATTTCTGTATTCTTGAAGCATAGGCTTGGCTAATGGGGCATAGCTATAATGCCATGGTTCATGTTTAAAACCTTTTCTTTCGGGATTGTTGGTATAAACTTCATAGAAACCAAACCTATTCGCATTTTCGTCCATCCATTTTTTTAGTTTGGTATAGCAACCATCATTGTAATAATGCTCTTCTTCTAATATGCTTTCAGGCTGTGGCATGGAAGAATCAAATACATCGACATCAGTTCCCCAGTGGTGGCGAGAAGTTCCTGGAATGGTAGAGTATTCAATAATCTTATTAATGGCTTCTTTAGGACTCATACCTTCCGATAGATATAAAGAATATTTATTTTCAAAAATTTGTTTTTGTTTTTCAAAACTTCGATATCCCGAAACTACCCTAATTGCTACTTTAGCTTTATAAGCATGAGATTGCATGGTTACAAAACTTGAATAAGCTTTTGTCTTCATTAAGAATTTTAACCCAATCATATCTGAGTTATCCTTGCCGATTAATTCTTCTCGAGTATAAATTTCTTGAAATGGATTAAAGGCTAACTGTGTTAAGACAGAGAGGGACAAGCCACCTAATAATGAGGTTTTTATAAATTGTTTTCTTTTCATGATTATTAATTATTTATACGATATAAGTTAGTGGCTTCGTTGTGGTAAATGAATTCTTTTACAAAATGTAAGCCGCATTTTTCAATTACTCGTTGCGAAGCATAATTTTCTTTATGTACTTGTGCATAAATTTCTTTTAATTTTAATTCTGAAAATCCGTAGTTAATGCAAGCTAAAGAGCTTTCAGTTGCATAGCCTTTATTCCATTGATCTTTAAAAAAACGAAAACCAATCTCAGTTATTTTATCTTTTGGATAATATTTAAGTCCACAAAACCCTAAAAATTCTTGGCTTTCTTTTAAACAAACAGCCCATCTACCATAACCATAATCTTTATAAGCTGAATAGTCTTTGATAAATAGTTCTGCTTCAGAAACAGATTTAAAGGCTGGATCTCCAGTGTATTTAATCACTTCTGGGTCCTTGTTTAGATTGAAAAAATAAACACCGTCCTCTATAGAGAATTCTCTTAAAAAAAGACGAGATGAACTTGTGATGATTTTCATTTATTTATTCGATTAGTGTGCGTTTTATTTTATAAATTTAATAAAAATTTATGCTATGAAAACTTTAAAAAAATTAATTGCTATTTTACTTTTTGTTTTTACATTATCTAGTGTATGGTCGCAAAATGTAATGATTAGTAATCAACATTCACCAAACGAGCCCTCTATTAAAATAAACCCTCAAAATACGGATATTTTAGTAGCTGGAGCAAATTTAAATAATTACTATTATAGTGATGACAGTGGATTAACTTGGAACGAAAACACACTTGTTTCAAATGCTTATGGAGTTTGGGGAGATCCTGTTATTGATGTAGATCCAAATGGAGATTTTTACTTTTTTCATTTATCCAATCCTTCTAGTGGAAATTGGATAGATAGAATTGTTTGCCAAAAATCTACCGATAATGGACAAAATTGGAGCGATGGCACCTATACTGGTTTAAACGGAACAAAAGCACAGGATAAACATTGGAGTATTATAGATAGAACTACTGGAACTATTTATATAACATGGACTCAGTTTGATGTTTATGGAAGTTCAAGCTCAAATTGCAAAAGTAAAATTATGTTCTCGAAATCGATGGATGGAGGAGATACGTGGACGGATGCTTTACAGATTAGCATTGTTGATGGTAATTGTATAGATGAAGATGATACGGTAGAAGGTGCTGTACCAGCATTAGGACCTAATGGTGAAATATTTGTTTCTTGGGCTGGACCAAATGGTATTGTATTTAATAAATCTGTAGATGATGGGGATACTTGGTTAACAGAAGAAATTGCAATAGATCCTATGCCAGGTGGCTGGGACTATAATATTCCAGGAATTGATAGAGCTAATGGATTTCCTATTACTAAATGTGATTTAAGTGGTGGGCCAAATCATGGTACTATATATGTGAATTGGTCAGATCAAAGAAATGGTACAAATGATACAGATGTTTGGCTTACAAAATCTATAGATCTGGGAGAAACTTGGAGTTCACCAGTACGAGTAAATGATGATGCTCCAGGGAAACATCAATTTTTCACATGGATGGATATTGATCAAACCAATGGTAATTTGTTTTTTGTTTTTTATGACCGAAGAAATTATAACGATTCTAATACCGATGTTTATTTAGCGCACTCTACAGATGCTGGAATCAGCTTTTTGAACCAGCCCATAAGCGAAACTCCTTTTGTGCCTAATTCAGGAGTTTTCTTTGGAGATTATACCAACATCACAGTTCATGACGATGTAGTTCGTCCTATTTGGACTAGACTTCAGGGTGGCCAATTAAGTATTTGGACAGATGTAACTCCATTTGAAGATTTGAATTCAGGTGAATTTGAAGCACAAAATATTTTAGAAGCTGTTCAGTTTCCAAACCCAGCCACTAGCATTAGTTATGTTTCCTTTAAATTACATAAATTATCCAATATAAATTTAAAGCTCTACAATCAACAAGGAAAAGAAGTGTACAGTCTTAAAGAAAATGAACAAATGGATTATGGGAAATATGTTATTCCTATCCCTGTAAATGATTTAAACTTGGAAAGTGGAGTCTACTATTGTAAATTAACTATAAATGGTAATGTGAAGACTTTGAAAATGATTGTTGTTAAATAGTACCGATATGAATTGTGACTTTAAAATAATTCCAGCTTCTGAAATTCTTATTATTTCACCATTATTACAAAAATTGGGAGAACATAAGGTGCCCGTAAAGGTTTTAAACCAAAGAATTTTAGAAATGGCAAGTCAATCCTATGAATGTATCGGGATTTATAATTCCAATACATTAATAGGAATATGTGGGCTATGGTTTCAAACGAGGCATTATGCTGGTAAAAGTGTAGAACCAGATCATATTATAATAGATGAAGAATATCGCAATATGGGGCTAGGGGATAAGCTCTTTAAGTTTATTTATAGCTATGCTTTAAAAAAGGAATGTAATTGGGTAGAATTAAATACTTATGTTAGTAATTACCCTTCACATAAATTTTATTACAATCAAGGTTTTGTGATTAAAGGCTACCATTTTATAAAAGAATTATAATAAGAATAAATCTAAAAGGATTTAAAAAGTATTAAGATTCGACTCATTTCTTAATTCAAAAGGTTCTTTGCCTTGCTCAAATATTCTAGCGGAATGAGAACCTTTTAAAACAATAGAATCCCCTTTAACTCTTAACCAACTTCCTTCTCGAATTCCTATAACAGGAATTGTATTTTGAGTATGAAATTCCTTAATTCGTGTTTCTCTAGTTTCTCCCATATGTTTGCTATTGGGATCTGGATCTAAATAATGAGGGTTTATGTTAAATGGTACTACTCCCAAACATTTGAATGAAGGAGGATATACAATAGGCATGTCGTTGGTGGTATTTATGGTTGTACCGCAAATATTACTACCTGCACTAGTGCCTAAATAAGCCAAGCCATTAAAAATAGCTTCGCGTAAAGGTTGCATCACATTGTTTTTGTACAATTGAGAAACTAATACAAAAGTATTTCCGCCACCTACAAATACTCCTTTAGCTTTATGAATGGCTTCAATTGGATCTGCAAAAGTATGTATGCCTACCACTTGTTTGTTTATTTTAGAAAGGGCTTTCGCAGCGATACTTGTGTATTTATCATGGGATATACCGCTAGGCCTAGCATAAGGTATAAATAAGATTTCATTGGTTTCAGAAAAGAGCTCTTCTAATTCTTCTAATAAATAAGATAAAAAAGTGCCGTTATGAATTGTTGAGGTACTTGCTACAATAATATTTTTCATAAAAATAAATTATATCGTAAATTTAACAAACCCTAACATATACTTTAGGATTTTTATAAGAAATGATTTGTTAACTTTGGAATATGGTCAAAAAACTACTTTATCTCTTAATACTGCTTTTTACTTTTACTGCATTTTCTCAGGAAATTACCCGTATTAAAATTAACGGAAAGATTACTGCATCGAAAGGAGAAGATGTTGAAGGCATTAATATTTTAAATAAATCTTCACAAGAAGGAACGATTACTTCTGAAAATGGAGAATTTGAACTTATGGTTGCAGAAAACGATCGTGTATTTGTTTCTGCAATTCAGTTTCAGAGGTTTTCTGTAATTATTGATGAAGGTATTATTGAAAATAAAACCATGTTTATTTTTCTAAATCCGGTTGTCAATCAGTTAGATGAAATAGTTATTCGTCCTTTTGATATTTCAGGAAATATAGTAGCAGATGTAAAACGGGTAAATGTAGTAAGTGTAAATAGTGCTTGGGATTTATCTTATGAAAACCTAGAATATGGATATGAATTTTCGGATGACGCTCAATCTTCCATTAGAGGAAATAAAGCGGAAGAAGCCTACTTTAATGGTCCAGTACAAGGTGGTGGAGATGTTTTAGGTTTGGCTAAATTGTTTTTTCCGAATAAAAAGAAATCAGAAAGACAAGTCATTTCAGAAGCCGAATTAAAGACAGATGCAATTCAAAAAAGGTTTGGGAATGCATATCTCTCAAAAACGTTTAAAATACCAGAAGAAAAGGTAAATGAGTTTATTTATTTTGTAGAAGAAAACGGAATCGACAAAAAATTACTTAAATATGAAAATGAATTACTTCTTATAGAATACCTACATATACAGAGTAAAAAATATTTGAAACAAGCTCATGAAGAATAAAGTTCTTTTAGTCTTCTTCTTGTTTTTTGTTTCTATAATTTCTGCACAACGTCATACCATAAAAGGGAAAATTACGAATAAGGTCGATGTAGAAGGAATTCATATCATCAATAAAACTTCTAGATATAATACAGTATCCAGTGATTATGGAACTTTTGAAATTAATGCTTCTATAAACGACACCATTATGTTTTCGTCCATACATTATAGGATAGAAGAAATTATTATTACTGAAAAGATATATGCCGAAAATTATTTGGAAATTGAATTAGAAAAAATGGTGAATCAGCTGGATGAAGTGTTTATAGGAAATTCTTTAACGGGTAATATGGCTAACGATTTAAAGAATATAAATGTAGAAGAAACCTTTAATTTTGATGATGTAGGGATTCCAGGATTTAAAGGTGTTCCTGAAGAGAAAATTGTTCCGCTTGCTGCAGCTGCAATCCCGACAAGTGTTAATATAGAGGCATTATATAAGCATATAACTGGATATTATAAAAAGCTATTAATAAAGCGAAAATGGACCTCTGAGAATCATACTATAGTAAAAATTATAAATTTTTATGGATTTGAATTCTTTGATAATGTCTACGAAATTCCAAATAATAAGCTATATGATTTCCTTCTTTTTTGTATAGAAACCACAAGGCTTCAGCAGGATTTTAAAAATGATAATTTATCTGAGGTGTTAAATATATTTGAAGCTAATTCAGAAGAATATATCTCAAGGATTGTCATAAAAAAGGAGTAATATGTAACCTGAAAATAAATAATTGAGTCTTATAAATATGAAATACATTAAAATTGTCTTTGTTCTCCTTCTTTTTCCATTATTAATGAGTTCCACATCTCATAAATTTTATGTGAGTACTACTAATATTGAATTTGTAAAAGAGAAAAAAACATTACAAATAATAACAAAGATTTTTACAGAAGATGTGGAACAAGCATTACAGGCAAGATATTCTCCTTCTATTACTTTAGATTCGAAAAAGGAAACAGAAAAAGATGAATCTTATTTAAAGAAATATTTACTTCAAAAAATAAAAATTGAAGTAAATGGAGTCCCTGTTATTCCAATCTATTTGGGTAAAGAATACGATATCGATATCGCAAAAATATATTTAGAAATTGAAAATGTTTCAGAATTAAAATCTATTGAAATTGAAAATAAAGTTTTGATCGATATGTTTTCAGAACAACAAAACATTATTCATTTAACAACACCCGATAGCAGAAGAAGTTTAATTCTGGATAAATCAAATCCTAAAGGTGTGTTAAACTTTAAGTAAACAATTTTTGTGTTATTTAAAAAAACTATTTTTAGAACCTAAAAAATTAATTTAATCACAATACGTAATCTATGAAACTATTAAAACACTTTTTCTTAGCTGCTATATTTTTAGTTGCAGGAACGGGTTTTTCTCAAGAAGAGGAAGAAGCAAGAGATCCTGGACATTATAATAACAATTCGTTTAAACAATTATACGAAGAGTTTTCTACACCAAACCAGTACAGGTCTGCAAGTGGAGCACCTGGACCACAATATTATCAGCAACAAGCGGATTATGTAATGGACATAGTTTTAGATGATAAAAACAAAAAACTTTCTGGTTACGAGACCATTACTTATACTAATAACTCTCCAGATGTATTAGAATATTTGTGGGTACAGCTAGATCAAAATGTACGTTCAAGAGATTCTAAATCGCCTTTGATTCAGTCTAGTAGAGCAGCTTCATACGATATGACATCAAGTTTTGTAAACGAGCATATGAGTGAAGGTTTTGATGGAGGTTTTAACATACAAGAAGTTAAAGCAAATGGATCTAGTTTAGATTATACTATAAATCGTACGATGATGCGAGTTGAGATGCCTGAAGAATTAAAGCCAGGTGGAAAATTCACCTTTTCTATAAAATGGTGGTATAACATTAATGATCACGTTAATGGACGCGGACGTAGTGGTTATGAAGAATTTGCAGATGGTAACCGTGCTTATGTTATCGCTCAGTTTTTTCCTAGAATGGCAGTTTATAATGATGTAGAGGGATGGCAAAATAGTCAGTTTTGGGGCAGAGATGAATTTGCATTAGCATTTGGAGATTACGAAGTTAGTATTACTGTTCCCGCAGATCACGTGTTAGATGGTACAGGAGCATTACAAAACAGAAAGGATGTTTTTAGTAAAGAGATGATGAATCGTTATAATGATGCTAAAAAATCTTACGATAAGCCAGTTATAATTGTAACTCAAGATGAAGCAGATGCTGCCTCTACAAGTTATGATGATAATACAAAAACTTGGAAATTTAAAGCAGAAAATGTTCGAGATTATGCCTTTGCAACTTCTAGAAGATTTATCTGGGATATGATGGCAGTAAAGATTGGAGATAAAGATGTAATGGCTGTTTCTATGTATCCTAAAGAGGGAAATCCACTTTGGGAAGAATGGTCAACAAGAGTTGTTGCTAGTACATTGATTTCTTATTCTCGTATGACTTTTGATTACCCTTATCCTAAAGCGATTTCGGTTCATGCGAAAAATCAAGGTATGGAATACCCAATGATTTGCTGGAATTATGGAAGACCAGACGAAGATGGTACTTATAGTGATCGTACAAAATATGGAATGTTTGGTGTAGTGATACATGAAATAGGACATAATTACTTTCCAATGATTGTTAATAGTGATGAGCGTCAATGGACTTGGATGGATGAGGGAATAAACACTTTTGTACAATATGTAGCAGAACAAGATTTTGGAGAACTTTATCCAGAAGCGATTGCTCCTAATAAAAAATACCCTTCTCGTAGAGGTCCAGCAAAAAATATTGTTGGATATATGTCTGGTGATCAAGCTAGTTTAGCGCCAATTATGACCAAAGGACTTAACACTTTTAATTTTGGTGCAAATGGTTATTCAAAACCAGCAACAGGATTAAATATATTAAGAGAGACTATTATGGGGCGTGATTTATTTGATTATGCATTTAAGACTTATGCACAACGTTGGATGTTTAAACATCCATCTCCAGAAGATTTCTTCCGTTCTATGGAAGATGCATCAGCAGTAGATTTAGATTGGTTTTGGAGAGGATGGTTCTTTACTACTAATGTTGTTGATATAGGAGTTAAAGATGTGAAAAAATACTATGTAACTTCAAAAATGAGCACTGAGATTAAAGAAATTATGGAAGCAAGAGGAATGACAGAAAGTGACTTGCCTTCATTAGTTTATTTGATTGAAGAGGGATCTGAAGATTTTGAAGAAAGTATGCGTGATGCTACTTTGGATGACGTTAGTACTTTGCAAGAATATATCATGGATAATTTAGAGCCTGATGAAAGAGCTAATCTTAAAAAGCCTACTTTCTTTTATGAAGTAACTTTTGAAAAGCCGGGTGGTATTCCAATGCCAATTATTGCAGAATATACATATAGCGATGGATCTACAGAACGTATAACTTATCCAGCTCAAATTTGGAAAACAAGAAGTGAGTCTGTAGGGAAAGTAATTGCTTCAGATAAAGAGATTACTAAAATTGTTGTGGATCCAGATGAAGAAACAGCAGATATAGATACTTCAAATAATTCTTGGCCAAAAACAGAAAAGGTTGGAGAATTTGATTCTTTTAAAAAGAATGTAAAAGGACAATAAATACTAAATTAATTTTAGTGAATAAAAAAAGCCTCTAGATTTATCTAGAGGCTTTTTTATGACAATTTTTTTATTCGTATAAATTCTCTAGAGCCAATTCCGACCAATTAGCAATATTTTCTCGATCCTCTAAACTAAGTTTTGCTTCAGAATGAAAAAGAGTGTATTTTTTTAATGGCATTTCTTCCTCTAATATAATGGTCGATATATCATCCAAAATATCGACTTTTTCTTCTTTGTTAATTGTATTCCAATTAGAAAAATTTAATTCTTCTCGTCCTTCATTAATATCGCTGTAAATTAACCATTTTAATGGTGCAATTGATGCATACCAAGGATATTTTGTTTCATTGGAATGACAATCATAACAAGCCGATTTTAATAAATTGGAAATATGGTTTGGAACTTGGCTGTTTTCTAATAGTCCATTTGGATTATTAACATAAGTTAGGGGTTTGTTGGTAGGGTAGAATTGTATTAAAACAAGAATTACTGCTAAAAAGTACCCCAATATTTTAGTTGTTTTCTTCAAAAAATGGATTTTATTAGGCTATTCTTTTTTTAAAATAGCGCCTTGTTCAGAAGCCCAATTGACTAGTAATTGATTTTCCTCTTCGGTTAGTTTTTTATCTGGGTATTTATCCAAATACTTTTTAGGAGGCATTTTACCTTTATCCAATTGTTTAGTGATTTTTCCTAGTTTACTGATGGTTTTACCTGTTGAATATTCTCCATTTGTAAATTTATCAAAATTCATTTTCATTTTACTTTTCCCGCCTTTTGCATCATTACTATGACATCCGGTACACTTATTATCTAATACGGCTTTAACTTCTGCTGGTATTTCTATTGGTACTATAACAGAAATTGCAATATAATCCTCATTCAATTCTTTAGTAAAAGAAAAAAAGATAAGTGTAATTAAAAGTATAAATGGAATTATTATTTTAGTATTTCTAATCTTCATAACACTTGATTTTTTGATTATAAACAAATATAATCATTTTAATTGGGGCTTGTACAAAGTGCAAAATGTCTATATTTGCAGTATGATTTTACAAGCAATTCCTATATTTATAAGTGGTGCAGAGATATTTTTTATTCTCTTTATCGTACTTATGGTTTTTGGAGCAGATAAAGTCCCGGAAATTGCTCGGGGTTTAGGTAAAGGAATGCGTCAAATTAAGGATGCTACTAATGATATTAAAAGTGAGATAAATAAAACTGCTCAAAAGGAAGGTTTTGATTTTAGTGCTCATAAAAATAAAATACATGATTTTACCAACGATATCACTCAAAATATATCTAAGGAAGCTGGTAAAATTAAAGAAGATGTAGATAAAGTAACGGGCCCTATTAAACGAAAGTTTTAAATTCTATTTAACTCTCGATATCGTTAATCCATCCCGAATAGGTAATAATACGGTTTCTAGTTTAGGATGTTCATTTAATAATTTATTATAATTAACTATTGCCTTTGTTTCCTTGTCATCCTCAGAGATGGTTTCTAATACTTTACCACTCCACAAAACATTATCACTTAAAATTACAGAGCCTTTTTTTAATTTGGGGATTATAATATTTAGATAGTTGGGGTAGTTTTTTTTATCAGCATCTATAAAAACCAAATCAAAAACAAAATCTAACTTGGGTATAACATCTATAGCATTTCCTATATGTTGCACAATCTGATTTCCGTATTCAGATTTATCAAAATATTTGCGTTGTAAGTCGTATAATTCTTCATTGGTGTCTATGGTATGCAATGTTCCATCTGTTTGTATTCCCTCTACTAAACACAATGCAGAATAGCCTGTATAGGTTCCTATTTCTAATATGTTTTTTGGTTGAATTAATTTAGATAAAATACTTAGTACTCTACCTTGAAAATGGCCACTTAGCATTCTTGGTGCTAAAACTTTTTGCCATGTTTCCCGATTTAGTTCTTGAAGTAATTCGGGTTCAGATTGAGAATTATTTACAACATAATCGTCTAAATTATCAGGTATAAAATGCATAGTTTATTATTGAATACCTCCCATTAGCTTTTTAATGAATGGCGAAATTGCTATTGCAAAGATACCAACAATTATAGTGATGGTCCCAAAGGTTGCATATACCGAAACATAAGAATATAATTGCTGAAATGCTTCCGGTTTTTGATCTATGTTTAAAGGATTTAATCCAGAGATGGATTCTGTGATTACCCCAAATATACCCTCAGAAAACAAGCTGTTTTCCCCTTCAGAAACAGTCGTTAATTTTGCGATTTTTCCAGCAAAGAAATGTCCATAGAAATTAGCAGAAAACCAAACTCCCATAATAAAGGAAATATATTTTAAAGGGGATAATTCAGTCATTTTTGAAAGTCCTATTGGTGACAGAAACAATTCCCCAACCGTCAATACAAAATACCCTAAAACCAAATAAGACATGGGGGTTTTTGCAAAATCATCTGCTGCATTTGCAGAATAAGCAAAGACTATAAACCCTAGTCCTAATAATAATAAGCCTATACCAAATTTTATTGCTGAATTAGGATTGACATTCTTTTTGCTTAGATAAGTCCAAAGTATAGAAAAAGGAATGGCTAACATAAAAATAAATCCTGCATTGATACTGTTAGTACCCGCAGCGTCCATACCAATTAAGTTTACATTTCTATCTGCGAATAAAGTTAGAGAACTTCCAGCTTGTTCAAAAATGGCAGAAAATAAAGTATAAAGCATCGTAAAGTATACCACTACTAATAGTCTCTTTTTTTCAATTTCTGATACCTTGAAAATAATAAAAGCGATATACCCTATTAGAAAAAGGGATACTACCCAAACCAAGTAATGTTCAAACTGATTAAATTTAATGATTAATGCAAAAATTGGAACCGATAAAAAAGCCCCAATAGTTAGCATTTTACCGTTGGTTATACCCAATGTTTTTTTGGAATATAATTCGGAATTAGTGACCAAACCTTTTTCTTCAAAGACATCATTCTTAATTCCTTTATTAAATATAAAAAGGCCTAATACCATTCCAATTCCTGCAAGTACAAATCCATAATGCCAGCCATAGGCTTCTGCAAACCAAGCACAAAGTAAAGGGGCAATAGCTGCTCCAATGTTTATTCCCATATAGAATATAGTAAAACCTGCATCTCTTCTAGAATCCTCTTTATGATACAAATCCCCAACAAAGGAAGAGATATTTGGTTTAAAGAATCCATTCCCTACGATGATTAAGCCTAAGGAACCATAAAAAAATATGGGATGCTCAATAGTTAAAAAAAAGTGCCCTAGGGCCATTAAAACTCCACCCAAAAGAATTGCTTTTCTAAAGCCTAATAATTTATCAGCTAAAATTCCTCCAATCATTGGAGTTACGTAAACTAAGGACATATAAGCGGCAAAAATTCCGAAAGACATATCATCATCGAAGAGGAGATGTTTTGTCATATAGAGCACTAATAGAGCCCGCATTCCATAGAAAGAAAAACGCTCCCATAGTTCTGCGAAAAATAAATAGAATAAACCTCTTGGATGTCCGAATACTAAATTCTCATTGGAGTTCATGATTTGATTGATTTGAATGAAGTCGCAATGTAAAAGTGCAGGTAGTCGAAAAAAACACTTGTACTAAATTATACTAAATAATAGTAGATTGTAATCCTTTGTAATTGAAGAAACAATTAATTACAAAGGTCTTTATATTCTTTATTTTCAATGTTTTCTGAAAATTCTTTAAGCAATGTATTATCGATGGTGATATTACTAGGAATCATTCGCAAGCGGTATTTTCCTTCTCCAATAAATGTTAATAGATCCCTTCTTTCTAATTGCTGTACTTTTTCAAGTTCTAATATTTCATTTATATTATTGATAATTCTAGAAAGATAGGTTTGATTTTTTATTTCCCCGCCAAGATTTACTTGTATGCCTTGAGAATCTCCATCTCCGTATTTTCTTCTTATCGCAAATTTTAGGAGATTTTTGTATTGTGTTGTCTTAGAGCCAAAATCAATGGTTTTATCATAAACACCCTTACTAGGGATGCTAATTTTAACCATACTCCAATCCATAAAATTAATGGTGATTTCATGAGGTTTTGGCATACTCGCTAACCGAATTGCCCAGGTTGTGGCTAATACTAAGAATATAGAAATCAAAGAAGTCTTCGCGATAATCTTAATAAGATTGTTTGAAAAATCGTTTCCGAAGTCCACAAAAACTCCTGAAAGTTGTGTGATAAACATCAATAAAATAATAAACGTAGAAATAATGGCAATTATCGACAAGCCCCTAAAAGCAAAGGTTCTATAAAATGAAATGCCCAATAAATAGCATAAAAATCCTGATAAAATTAAATCTGGTATGCCACTAATTTTAATTCCATTGGATACTGTGTTTGCACCAATTAAATACGAAATACCAAGAGTAGCAAAGGATGTGATTACTATTAAAACGAATATGATAGTGACATTTCGTTTGTTATTGTAAATAAATTTTGGAGCATAATAAAAATAGAAAAGTGCTAATAGTAAAAACAGATTATTAGAAATGGATAGCAAATTAACTCCCACCTGGTACATAGCACTTTCGGAGAATGAGAACTGATGACTCGCATATCCCCAAATCCCAGAAATTACCCAAATAAACATTGCTAGACTCAGATAAAGTAAGCCTTTGTCTACTCTTTTCTGACTAGTGTCTTCTTCGAGAATTTGTTTGAACTGTTTTCTAATATAAAACCAAAGTGCAATTAATATGACCGCTCCAATAAACGAAATAAAAATATGCGATAGAAGGTAAAATTCCGCTACTTCAGTCATTATATTTTAGCTTATTATTTTCTGAACTAAATCTTGTTTGCCTTTTTCATCATCTCCAAATAACCACTGCAATACATTATCATCCCAAATAGCATCACATTCTTCCGTGGTTAATATCTTTTGTTCTTGTGCCAAATCTAATATTTTTCCTGGATAGGAAGATTGATTCACACTGTCCATTTCTCCTAATGGGTAGGGGTCGTCTAGACCCATCACTATTTGTTTAGAAGTCTGATTTTTAACGATCAAACCCAGCGATCCTGTATCATGAACCAATGTGTCGAAAAAGATATTTTTATGAGCAACCGATTTTCTAGGATGTGTTTTGCCTTCAAATAAATCTGGTCTTCCATCAAATCCTTGGATACGTCTACCTAAGTTCATTTGTGCTAATTGCCCACCATGAGCAAAACAAGTACGCATATTAGGAAACTTATCTGCAAAACCATTCAAAGTAAAAAAATGATAAGCATCTGCACATTGCGCAAGCATCCAAATTAAATGAAAACGCCAAGCGGTATTTTCAAGTTTTATAAATTTTTCGCCATCGTATGGGTGAATCTCAACAGCAAGGTTGTATTTGTTTGCCATTTCGAAAATTGGAATATTTTCTTCATCAAAAATACAACGCCATGTTCCTATGGTATCCATATAATGAGTTGGTAGGCATAATAAACGCATTCCTAATTCTTTAACGCAGCGTTCAATTTCCCATAAAGCACCTCTTCCATAACCTGGATGAACAACAAATCCACAAGTAAATTTTGATGGATTGTCATGTTGCACTTTTGCATTAAAATCATTTTGAAAACGCAAAGCTTGTTTCATTTCTTCTAAGCGCAAACCATTACCATATAATTGTGAAAGGTTAAGAACTACCGCATGATCAATTTTGTATTTCTCCATCCATTGAAGCTTCTCATCTAAAAAGAAACTGGAATCGGTAACTGGTCGTTTCCAATTTTTTTGAAGCATAAAATTTCGATCCTTGTCCACCCAGAAAATCCCATTGTCTTTCATAAACTGGGGTATCTCCTCTGGATAAGGAAGTAGATGCGAATGTCCGTTAATTCTTAATTTTCGTTTCATGGTATTAAATTATAAAGATTTTGTTCTTCCACCATCTACCGGTAAATTAATCCCATTGATATATCCAGCAGCTTCACTGGCTAAAAAGGCAACAGCATATGCTATTTCTTCAGGTTGTGCATAACGTCTTGCAGGCACAATGCTTTTCATTAATTCCCCAGCTTCTTCTGGAGATTTACCTATTTTCTTACCAATATTGATCATTATTTGATCCAAGCGTTCTGTAGCTGTAGCTCCAGGTAATACATTATTTACTGTAATTCCAAAAGGACCTAATTCAGTAGCTAAAGTTTTACTCCAATTTGCTACAGCTCCACGAATGGTATTACTTACACCCAATCCTTCTATAGGTTGTTTTACGGAAGTAGAAATAATATTGATAACTCTTCCATAACCTTCTTCTTTCATACCAGGAACAACAGCCTGTACCAAAGTTTGGTTACAAAGTAGATGTTGCGCAAAGGCATCAGTAAATTCAGAAAGATCTGCAGAAAAAATGGGTCCGCCTTTTGGCCCTCCTGTATTGTTTAATAAAATATGATAGTTTTTAGAAATTCCATTAGAAAGTGTTTCTTTTAATGAATTCGGATTACTAAAATCGGCAACTAAATAGTTGTGTTCTTGTCCGTTTTCTGATGCTAATTCTGAAAGTACTTGTTTTAGCTTTTCCTCATTTCTTGCTACAAGAGTTATATTAGCACCTAAAGAAGCTAACTCTATAGCAGTTGCTTTTCCTATTCCTGCAGAACTTCCGCAGATTAAAGCATTTTTATTTTTAAAGTTAAGATTCATATTTTATTATTTGTTTAATTTTAGTTTCTTCGATACAATTTTTGTCCAAAAATCACTCAGTAACCATTGTTCTTTGATTATTTCAGAGATTCGAAAGGTATAAAAGAAGCCTATTATTCATCGTATTTAATACATATATTTTTTGCTTCTGTAAAAAATTTTAAAGCTTCGAAACCGCCTTCACGGCCAACACCACTATTTTTAACTCCACCAAAAGGAGTTCTTAAATCTCTATTTAGCCAAGTATTTACCCATATAATTCCAGCTTCTATTCTTTTTGAAAGCCTCATAGTACGGTCTAAATTATTTGTCCAAAGCGTAGCGGAAAGCCCATATTTTACATTATTTGCCATTTGCAAGGCTTCATCCTCTGTTTCAAAAGGCATAATGGTTACAATTGGACCAAATATTTCTTCTTGATTTACTCTACAGTCATTATTGTTTACTTCTATAACTGTTGGTTCTAGGTAATAACCATTTTCAGATCCTTCTACTGTAACGGTATTCCCTCCACATAATATTTTACTTCCTTCTTCTTTTGCAAGGTCTATATAAGACCTTACTTTCTCTAGATGGGATTTAGAAACTAAAGCTCCTATAGTAGTATCTCCATCAAATGGATTACCAACTTTCAATTCTTTTACTTTGGAAACGAAATCCTCTTTAAATTTTGAATAAATAGATTTTTCAACAAAAATTCTACTGCCACAAAGGCAAATTTGCCCTTGATTGGCAAAGGAAGATTTTAAAGTTACAGATAACATTTTATCATAATTGCAATCTGCAAAAATGAGATTTGGATTTTTTCCTCCTAACTCTAAGGATAGCTTTTTAAACATTGGAGCAGCAGTTCTGGCGATATGTTCTCCAGTTGCTGTTCCTCCTGTAAATGAAATTGCCTTAATGTTAGGATGTGCTACAATCGCTTGCCCAGCGGAAGGACCTGTACCATGTACAATGTTTAATACTCCTTTTGGTAGACCTGCTTTTATACATATATCTCCTAATAAATAAGCGGTCATTGGAGTGATTTCACTTGGTTTGGCAATAACAGTATTTCCTGAAGCTAGAGCTGGAGCAATTTTCCAAGTAAATAAATACAAAGGAAGGTTCCAAGGAGAAATACAACCTACCACACCAATAGGTTGGCGTAAGGTAAAGTTCATAGTGTTTAGCCCTACACTTTCATGCGCTTCACTTGCAAATTGAGTGATGGCATTTGCAAAAAAACGAAAATTACTGGATGCTCTAGGAATGTCTACTGCTTTTGCTAGGCTTAAAGGCTTGCCATTATCTAATGCTTCCGCTTCCGCTAAAGAATCTAGGTTTTCTTCAATAAGAGTAGCAATCTTTAATAGAATTTTACTTCTTTCTTCAATAGTGGTATTCGACCATGATGGAAAGGCTTCTTTTGCAGCTTCATAGGCTTTCTCTACATCTTCTGATGAAGAATATGCAATTTTGGAATATACTTCTCCCTTAGACGGATTGTAGTTGTCTAACCAGTCTCCTGAAAATGGTTCGCAATAAGTTCCGTTGATATAGTTTAGTATTTTTTTCATGCCTTTAATTAGAATTGAGTATTCTTCTTTGTACTATTCTTTCTTATATGCCATAACTTTTATTTCCACTACCAAATCTGGATGTGGTAATTGATGCACAGCAACTGTTGTTCTTGTGGGCCCTGTCTCTTTGTCAAAGAATTCTGCATAGGCTTCATTATAGCCTGCAAAATCATTCATATTTACTAAAAAGGAAGTTACATCTACAACATCACTTAATGTCGCGCCTTTTTTTTCTAAGTTTTTTTCAATATTTCGAAGTACCGCCTGGGTTTGTTTTTTTGCATCTAATCGTTTTGTACCCATATTATCAACGATTTCAACACCTTCGATAGTATTGTCTGATCTTCGAGAACTTGTTCCCGAAACAAAAATAAAATCACCTACTCGTTTTACATGGGGATAAGCTCCTCTTGGAGTAACTTTTCCTTCTTCGGATGTATTCTTCATAAATTATAAGTTTTTTGCAACATTATCATCGTGTAAGATGTTTTTGGTTTCGTTTAAGACTAACTCTAATTTTTCTTCTAAATTCATTTCAGATATAAGTTTATTGTCGTCTAAGAGGTTTAAAATAGCTTTGTCTTGTGCTCTACCTCTTCTCATAGCTACAGAGTAAGGTATGTTGTCGTTAAAAGTTACTAAGGAATATTTTGAATTGTATCGTTCCGGATAATTTTCTTCAAAAGCGATTTCTAATTTTCTTTTTTCCTGAAATAGAGGGTTAGCAGTATGTTCTTTCATTTCATAGAAATTATCGATTGCAAGATCTGCTATTGCGTCTGCGTCAATCTTTCTTTCTTTTTGAAATTCAGAAAAAATAGTTTTCCAATCTCCTTCATACTTTTCAATATACTTATCTAACACTACTACATCTTCAAAAGAAGCGTTCATACCTTGTCCATAAAAAGGGACAATAGCATGAGCAGCATCCCCTAATAGAAGTGTTTTATTAAATATACTCCAAGGATAACATTTAACAGTTCCCAATGGCCCAGTAGGATTTTCAAAAAATTCTTCCACTAAGTTTGGCATTAGAGCTTTTGCATCTGGATATTCTCTTTCAAAATATTCCAATACTTTTTCGGGGCTGTCTAGTTTTTGAAAACTATCGGCACCAGTTTCGTGTGATAAAAAAAGTGTTACTGTGAAACTACCATCTAAATTTGGTAAAGCAATTAACATATTTTCACCTCTAGGCCATATATGTAAAGCTTTAGAGTCGGCTTTAAAACCTCCGTTTTCCAATGCAGGAATTGTTAGTTCTTTATAACTGTGTGTTAACCAATCGATAGAAAAACTTAATCGAATTAGTTTATTATTAAACACATTGTTTCTAATTACACTTCCGGCACCATCTGTACCAAAAATATAATTTGCGGTATGTGTTGTTTTTTCTTTAGTATGATAATCTGTAAATGTTGCCATTGTGTTTTTTAAATCAACAGATTCACAACTCTGATTAAAAATTAATTGAACATTTGGAAGCTTTTCTGCAGCATCTAATAAAAGCATATTTAACCCTGGACGTGAAATAGAGTTGATATATTTTTCATTCTTTCCACTATAGGGACTCATAAATGTATTGCCTTGATTATCATGAATCATTCTTCCTAACATAGGTAGGCAAAGTTTTTTCACTTCATTTTCTAAACCTACCATTTGCAATGCTCTTACTCCACGATCTGAAAAAGCTAAGTTAATAGAGCGCCCAGCATCTTGTTCTACTTTCCGTAAATCGGGGCGTTTTTCAACCAATTTTACCTGATAACCTCTTTGCCCTAATCGTAATGCTAGGAGACTTCCGCAAAGTCCTGCGCCAATAATTAATATGTTTTCTTTTTGATTCATGTTTTCCTTTTGTCTGGTCGAGCGCAGTCGAGACCTAAATACTTTTTAAAACTAATAACCTCTCGACTGCGCTCGAGGAGGTGTTTAGTTTAGTACTTTTTTCAATTGTTGAATAAATTTATATACATCCTCAAAACTATTATAAAGTGGGGCAGGAGCTACCCTAATTACATCAGGCTCTCTCCAATCACTAATTACACCACTTTTAGTTAATTGAGTATGTAAGTTTTTATCTGTACTTTTCACCTGAATAGACAGTTGGCAACCTCTTTCTTCAGGCTTATTTGGAGTAATGATATTTATTCTGTTATCGTTGAGTTCTTCTATTAAAAACTCTAAATATCCAGTTAATTTTTTAGATTTATTTATAATATTATCAAAGCCTGCTTCCTCAAAAATATCTAAAGAAGCTCTTATGGCTGCCATAGATAAAATAGCAGGATTGCTTAATTGCCAACCTTCAGCTCCCGATAAAGCATCAAAATCGTGACGCATATTAAAGCGAGTTTCTTTGTTATGTCCCCACCATCCTGCAAAACGATTTAAATCTTGATTGTCTGCATGACGTTCATGTACAAAACAACCTCCCAGACTTCCTGGGCCACTATTTAAGTATTTATAAGTACACCATACTGCAAAGTCAGCACCAACTTCATGTAGATTTGGTTGTATATTTCCAACTCCGTGAGCTAAATCAAAACCAACTAAACAATCATGTTTATGTCCTAAATCAGTTATTTTTTTTAATGGAAAGGATTGCCCCGAATAATAGTTGGTGTTGCCTATCATTAGTAAGGCGATTTCATCCCCTTGCTCAGACATGATTTTTTCTAAATCTTCAAATCGACATAATTCCTCCCCTTCTCTAGGCTTCCATAAAATCAATCCATCATTTGAATCGAATCCGTGAAATTTTATCTGACTTTCCACAGCATATTTATCTGATGGAAAAGCATCGCTTTCAATCACTATTTTATATTTTGTTTTAGTAGGCTGATAAAAAGAAACCATCATAAAATGAAGATTAGCCGTAAGACTATTCATAATCACTACCTCATTTGGTTTTGCTCCTACAATTTTTGCCATAGAATTGGTTAAAAATTCATGGTAAGGTAACCAAGGGTTTTTAGCATCAGTATGCCCCTCAACTCCAAATTTCGCCCAATCATTGAGTTCTTGTTGTAAGTATTCTGAAGTTTTTTTTGGTTGTAAACCCAATGAATTTCCACAGAGGTAAATAAGTTCATCACCGTCAGAATTGGTTGGGATTAGAAATTTTTCTCTATAGTTTTTTAAGGAATCTTCTTGGTCTTGTTGTTGAGCGTAATTTAGATTGTTTTCAAACATTCAAATTGTTTATTTTAGCTTCAAACAAAAATAGGAATTATAATTTGTATTCATGCTTTAAATGTATTTCCTATTTTTCACCTAAATATTTATCATGGATTTTAAAAAAGCATTTGAAACTAACCGGGAATCCTGGAATAATAAAGTAGCCGGTCATGCTGCAAGTGATTTTTATAATTTAGAAGGATTTAAAAATGGAGCATCTTCATTAAATAGATACGAACTAGATGCTTTAGGAGATGTTTCTGGAAAATCCTTATTGCATTTGCAATGTCACTTTGGACAAGATACATTGAGTTGGAGTAGGATGGGAGCGAATTGTACAGGTATCGATCTTTCAGAAGAAGGAATAAAATTTGCAAAGAAGCTTTCTATTGAACTAGAAATAGAAGCAAACTTTGTTTGTTGTAATGTTTTAGATGTTTCCAATCACATCTCTGAAAAATTTGATATAATTTTCTCCAGCTACGGCACCATAGGGTGGTTGCCCAACCTCGAGCCTTGGGCTAAAATGATTTCTGAACGATTAAAGCCTAATGGAGTGTTTTACATTGTTGAATTTCATCCAATTGCTTGGATGTTTGACTATACTACCGAACCTCCAAAATTAGAATATGGTTATATGCAGAAAGAGGCTATTTATGAAGAATATGAGGGGACTTATGCAGATTCGAACTCTAAATTAATTAGCAAAGAATATGGTTGGAATCACAGTTTAAGCGAAGTGATAGGTTCGTTAATTAATGCTGGATTAAAAATTGATTTATTTAATGAACACGACGCTTCTCCATATAATATATTCCCAAACTTAATAAAGAATAAAGAGGGGATGTTTGAAATGTCAAATAAATTATACCCTTTAATTTTTGAAATAAAAGCTAGCAATTAATAATTGACTAATGCATTGCATTTTCTTTTAATAGCTCAGGGTGTTTTTTTTGAAACTTTTTCAATCGAGGAACCGAAACATTTTTAATGTAGGGATTGTTTGGATGTAGCTTTTCATAATCTTGATGATAATCTTCTGCTAGCCAAAATTTTTGAAACGGCATCACTTCAGCAGCTACTTCCCCATGTTTTAATTGTTCATTTAAATAATTTATTTTAGCACTTATTACTTTCTTTTCTTCTTCATTTTGATAAAAAATAATGGAACGGTATTGAGAGCCAATATCATTGCCCTGTCCATTTTTTTGTGTGATATTTTGAGATGCAAAATAAACATCTACTAATTCTTTAAAGCTTATAATTGTTGGATCATATATAATTTCTACAGCTTCTGCATGACCTGTACGCCCTGTATTACTGCTTTCGTATGTAGGTTTTTTTGTATGCCCACCACTGTATCCTGATATAGATTCTTCTACACCTTTTACGCTTTCATAAATAGCTTCTACACACCAAAAACAGCCGCTAGCAAAGTATGCTTTTTTTAGACCATCCTGACTTTCGACTTGAATGGGAGTTATGTTATTTTGAGAAAGGTTTTCTTTTTTAATAGTAGGTTGGCATGCTCCATAAATAACAAACAATGGAGCTAAAATAGCAATGAAGATTAATTTTTTCATAATATATAGATTTAACTATGGGTCGTATATATCAAAAATACCTTTCTTTTTGGTGTAAAAAAAAAAAGCCTTCATTAAAAATGAAGGCTTTAGTAATATATAAGTTTTAAAGGATTACAACTTTTTGAAAAGCTTTTCCATTTTTTCTTCTTCTTCAGTAGCTAATTCTAAATCTACTAGAATTCTTCCACTATGCTCATCCGTAATAATTTTTTTACGACTTGCAATTTCCATTTGAATTTGTGGTGGAATTGTAAAAAATGAACCTCCTGATGCTCCACGGTCAATAGCAACAACTGCTAATCCGTTTTTTGCATTAGTTCTAATTCTCTTATAAGCCTTAACTAGACGCTCTTCAATTTTTTTCTCGTAAGAAGTAGATTTTTTTAATAAAGCTTCTTCTTCTTTTTCAGTCTCAGCTAAAATTTCATTAAGTTCACCTTGCTTATGCTTTAAATGATCTTCGCGAGTTTTAAGTCTAGATTTAGTTTCTTCAACTACTTCATTCTTTTGCTCTATTTGAGCCTTAAATTCTCTTATGTGCTTTTCGTCTAATTCAATTTCTAATTCTTGAAATTCAATTTCCTTGCTTAAAGAGTTGTATTCTCTATTGTTACGAACGTTATCTTGTTGTTTCGTATATTTTTTGATAAGACTTTTAGATTCTTCAATCTGATTTTTCTTATTTGAAATATCATTTTCAATAACCTCAATTCCGTCTACTAATTTTTCAAGACGTGTATTCATTCCAGCTAATTCATCTTCAAGGTCTTCAACTTCTAAAGGAAGTTCACCTCGAACATCTCTAATTTTGTCAATTCGAGAATCGATTAGTTGTAAATCAAATAAAGCTCTTAACTTCTCTTCTACAGTTATTTCTGTTTTCTTTGCCATACTTTAATAATAGGTGATTGGATTGGTGTTTATTTGTGATAAAACGACTGCAAAAGTACTGATTTTTTTGTTAAGGAAAGAAACTAAAAGTTCTTTTGTGAACTGTTCGCTTTCATAATGACCAATATCTGCAAGTAGTATGCTGTTTTCAGCATTAAAAAAATCGTGGTATTTAAGGTCTGCTGTTACAAAAACATCTGCACCAGCCTGTTTTGCTGCATTTATAGCAAAACTTCCACTACCACCTAAAACAGCAATCTTTGAAATTGAACTTTGAGTTAATTTAGAATGACGGACACATTTAGTTTTCATGGATTCTTTAAGAAATCTTAAAAAGTCATTTTCATTTAAAGGAGTTTCCAATTCGCCAATCATTCCCATTCCAATTTGTTGGTTGTTATTTTCTAAACTTATAACTTCATATGCTACTTCCTCATAAGGATGGGAGTTAAATAAAGCTTTTAAAACAGATGAATGTACATGTTTTTGATAAGTAATCCCAATTTGCACTTCTTTTTCGAGCCTAAGCTCGCCTTTCTTCCCAATAACAGGATTTGATTTATCATTACCCATATAACTTCCCGTTCCTTCTATATTAAAACTACAATTGCTGTAATTGCCAATATTTCCAGCTCCAGAATTAAATAATGCACCTCGAACTTTATCCACACTTTTAAGAGGGACATAGGTTGTAAGTTTTTGAATAGTATTTTTTTTTGGGATTAATATTTTTCTATTTTGAAGTTTTAGTTTATCACAAATCATAGCATTAACTCCATTCCATGAATTGTCTAATGCCGTATGAATTGCAAAAATTGCAATGTTGTTTTTTATAGCTTTAATAACGGTACGCTCTACATAATTTCTTCCTGTAAGTTTTTTTAAGCCTGAAAAAACGATAGGATGAAAACTTAAAATTAGGTTGCAATTATTGCTAATTGCTTCGTCAATAACACTTTCTAATGTATCTAAGGTAACAAGTATTCCAGAGACGGTATCGTTTTTATCCCCTACTAATAATCCAGTATTGTCAAAGTCTTCGGTATACGAAAGAGGAGCCAATTCTTCTAGTAGTGAAATAACATCTTTAATCTTCATAGATTTTATTTTAATGTAAAGATAATAGAATATGGTTTAAAATAATAGCTATGCGAATCTCGTTGTCATTTGAATTTGTATTTTCGCTTTATGAATATTATTCGGAAAATCCTTTTTCCTTTTTCTTGGTTATACGGTGGAATCACTGCTTTACGTAATTTGTTTTACGATAAAGGGTGGTGGGTAAGTAAAAGTTATACCACTCCAATTATTTGTGTTGGAAACCTATCTACTGGTGGTACAGGAAAATCTCCAATGATTGAATTGTTGATTCAATTTTTAATTAATGATTATCAAGTTTCAGTTTTAAGTAGGGGTTATAAAAGAAAGACTACTGGTTTTAGAGAAGTATTAAATAGTAGTACTGTGGAAGAAGTTGGTGATGAACCTCTTCAGTTTAAACATAATTTCCCTGAAGTTACAGTTGCAGTTTGTGCAGATAGGCAAGAAGGAATTGAAAGTCTTAAAGTAAAAGCAGATGTAATTTTATTGGATGATGCTTTTCAACATAGAAGAGTAAAAGCTTCTACTTATGTATTGTTAACCACATTTAGTGACTTATATATTAATGATTATATTTTGCCTACAGGTAATTTGCGAGAATCTAAAAGAGGAGCAAAGAGAGCAGATGTAATTATTGTTACAAAATGCCCAGAAGGGGTGGCTTATGCGAAATTACAGGAAATTCAATTTAAACTTAATTTAAGCCCTAATCAGAAAATATATTTTTCAAAAATTGGATATGATGAGAATATCGTTGGAGTCACAGAAATACTTCCATTAAATTATTTAGAAAGCAAACCCTTTACTTTAGTTACAGGAATTGCAAATCCGAAACCACTAGTTGATTACTTAAAAAGGAAAGAATTAAATTTTGAACACTTAAAATTTCCAGATCATCATCATTTTTCAGCTACCGAGCTAAAAGAGCTAAAAGGGAAAGATATTATTCTTACTACTGAAAAAGATTATATGCGTCTGCAATCTAAATTGGAGAAGTTTGCTATTTATTACTTGCCAATAAAAACGATTATTTTAAAGGAACAAGAAGAATATTTTAAGGAATATATTATAAATGAAGTAGAGAACTTTACAAGGCCAATTAACTGATAGCAGATTTGCTTGCTTCTAGTGTTCTATATATTTTATCGAAGAAATCTTCTGGTTTAAAGGGTTTTGGGATTATTTCATTAAAACCTGCCTTATAAAACTCATCTAAATTTTCATCTATAGTTACGGCAGTTAAAGCTATAATTGGAAGTTGCTTGTTAAATCCTCTTATTCTTTGAGTTGTTTCAATACCACTTATTCCTGGCATATGAATATCCATTAAAATCAATTCAAAGTTATTTTCGTGAACCATCTTTATAGCATCCAATCCATTATCTGCAACTAAACAAACCATTTTATGCTTTTCAAGAATTTTCTTGGTAATCATTTGGTTTATTTTGTTGTCTTCAACAACTAAAATAGAAACGTTTTCTAAAGCAGCATAATCAATTTTATATTTTTCACTTTCCACCCCAAGTTCATTATCCGATTTTTCAGAAATATTAAAATTGATGTCAAACCAAAATTTGGAGCCTTTTCCTAAAGTGCTTTCCAAATAAATTTTACTGTTCATTAATTCCAGTAAGTTTTTTACTATAGAAAGGCCAAGTCCAGAGCCACCAAATTTTCTGTTTATTTGAAGGGAACCTTGATTAAATGTTTCAAAAATACTTTTTTGCTTTTTCTTTGATATTCCAACACCATTATCTTCAATTTCTATTCGAAGATTAACCTTGTCATCTGTGATTTTTATGGTATTAACTCGAATGGTAACCTTACCATTTTGTGTAAATTTAACGGAGTTTCCTATTAGATTAATGAGCACTTGGGATAGCTTTAATGGGTCGCCAATTAATTTTTCTGGTATGCTATCATCATACTCAAAATGCAAGCTGTTTTTACGGTCTTCAGCAGTTTTCTTTAAAGCTACTAAAACATCATTGATTCGTTTTTTAAGACTAAAAGTTGTTTTTTCAATTTCTACTTTATTGGCTTCTAGCTTGTTTAAATCTAAAATATTATTGATTAGAGATAATAAATATTCTCCCGAAAATTTTAATGAATTTAAATGTTCTTTTTGATCAGGCTTAGGATCTTCCTCTAATAATAAATGCGTTAGCCCGGTTACAGCATATAGCGGTGTTCTAAGCTCGTGTGTTATAGTAGATAAAAATTGAGCTTTGGCTAGTGAAGCTCTTTCAGCTTTTTCTTTTGCCAAAGTTAACTCAATGTTTTTATCTTTTAAAAGATCATTTGCTTTTGCTCGTAAATTATTGTTTTTAAATAGGGATAGTGCTAAAAGAGACAGTATGATTATTAAAGCAATACTTAAGCCAGTTGTCACTTTACCGAAGTTTATAGATTTTTGCTTTTCATCTAAATCACTCTGTTGAGTAGCAATAATCTCGTTTAAATCCCCTACGTTAGATCCAGAAGAAAGACTTTTCGAAATGGTGTTTATATATACAATATTAATAGAATCTTTTTTTGTAACATATTGAGAAAAATACTCTTCAGCTTCTGCAAAATTATTTTCTCTCAGGGCGATTTGTGAAGAAAGTCTAAAGCTTTCAATTTTTAATCCGTGGCATGAATTTAAATCAATAATTATAATTGCTTTTTCCAATGCTAAATTTGCTTGGTTTAAGTTGTTTTCAGTTTTTTCAAGTTTTAATAATGCATCTGACTCTAGTAAATATGCCTTGGCAAGATGATGTTCTAGATTATATGATTTTAATAAAGGAATAGCAGCTTCAAAATAATTTATAGCAATTTGTGGGTTTCCTTTTTCAAGTTCTAATACCCCAAAGGCATAAATTACTATGGATAGATTTTTTTCATCATTTAATTTGGTATAAATTTTATCTGCTTCTTTCAAATAATTTTCAGCTTCCTCTAAATTATTTGTTTTAATAAGTGCTAATGCACGAATAGTATTGACTTTGCCAAATTGTACTTTATTCTCCTTTTTATCAAGTAAAGCAGTAGCTTTAATTGTTGCAGATATAGCGCCATAATAATTGTTTAAATTATATTGTAATTCAGCAAAACTTATATGTATGCTAGCCTTTAAAAGATTGTTTTTTGATAAAGCCGCTAGATTATGAGCTATTTTTAGGCTATTAATTGCAGTATCAAAATCCTGTATTAGTATGGCATTATTAGCCTCAACTTGAAAATCATTAACAAGTGATAGCGTATCTTGTTTAACCTCTTGTGCATTCAAGTTAATGGATAATAGGAGGCAAGCAATAACGGGTATTATTAGCAGGTATTTTTTAAAAATGGTACGCATTAAGTCCTTAAACATTATCGTTAAATATACTTATTTCCTAGATATTTGTAGGATTAAATCGATTATTCTCGATGAATACCCAACTTCGTTATCATACCATCCAATGATTTTTACCATTTTACCTATCACTGATGTCATTTCAGAATCATAAATACAAGAATGTTTATTCCCAATAATATCTACTGAAACAATGGGGTCTTCGGTATATTGAAGGATTCCTTTTAAGCTATTTTCAGATGCTTGTATAAAAGCATTATTTATTGCTTCTATACTTACTTCTCTTTTAACATTAATTGTAATATCTGTTAAGGAGCCATTAGGTACAGGAACTCTAATGCCACAACCTCCAATAACTGAATCTAATTCAGGAAATATTTTTGTTAAAGCCTTGGCAGCACCTGTAGTTGTAGGGACTATGGATTGACTAGCAGCTCTAGCTCGTCTTAAGTCTCTATGAGGTTGATCGTGTAAACTTTGATCGGTGGTATAGGAATGGATTGTAGTTATAGATGCTTGTTCAATTCCACAAAGGTCATTAATGACTTTTAGCATTGGCGCCGCATTATTTGTGGTACAGGATGCATTTGAAATTATGGTGTCTTCTGAAGTAATCGAATCTGTATTAACCCCTAAAACTACCATTTTAATTGAATCGTCTAATGGAGGAACGGATAAAATCACCTTCTTTGCCCCATTATTTATATGATTTCCTAAAAGCTTTCGAGTTTTAAATTTTCCAGAACACTCTATTACAATATCAACATTTCCCCATTTTATATCCTCAATGTTTTTTTTTGAAGAAAACTGTATCGAATTCCCAGAAATAATTATTTCGTTTTCGGTATGACTAATTTCTTCATCTAAAACCCCATGAATACTATCGTATTTTAATAAATGACTCAAGGTTTTTGTATCTGAGAGGTCATTGATAGCCACTACCTGTATAGAAGGATGGTCGAGAAGAAGTCTAAAAAGAGTTCTTCCTATTCTGCCAAATCCGTTGATGCCAATTTTAATAGACTTGTCCATAGTTTCGGCTATTATGTGAGGTGCTTTTGTGCTTTGTATGAAGATCTAACTAAAGCACCACTTTCCACGTGACGGAATCCCATTTCAAGTCCAATTTCTTCATATTTTTTAAACTGTTCAGGAGTGATAAATTCTTTTACAGATAAATGCTTTTTTGAAGGTTGTAAATATTGACCTATAGTGATAATATCAAGACCTACATTTCGTAAATCTTTCATAGTTTGAATCACTTCCTCTTCTGTTTCTCCTAAACCTAACATTATTCCACTTTTAGTTCTTGGAGCACCTTGTTCTTTTAAATATCTTAAAACCTCTAAACTACGTTCATATTTGGCTTGAATTCTCACTTCTCTGGTTAATCTCTTTACTGTTTCCATATTATGAGAAATAACTTCTGGTTGAACTGCTAAAATGCGATCCAAATGTTTTGTCATTCCTTGAAAATCTGGAATTAGAGTTTCTAAGGTTGTATTTGGGTTCATTCTCCTAATGGCTTTAACAGTTTCTCCCCAAAGTATAGATCCCATGTCTTTTAAATCATCTCTATCTACAGAAGTGACCACTGCATGTTTTATTTCCATTAGTTTTATAGAGCGTGCAACTTTTTCAGGTTCATCCCAATCCACAGTTTCAGGTCTACCGGTTTTTACACCACAGAAACCACAAGAACGAGTACATATATTACCAAGGATCATAAAGGTTGCTGTTCCTTCTGTCCAACATTCGCCCATATTGGGACAACTACCAGATGTACAAATTGTATTTAGCTGATATTTATCTACTAAGCTTCTTAGACTTGTATATTTTTTACCAGTTGGAAGCTTTACTCTTAACCATTTTGGTTTTGGAGTAATTTTTTTTATTTCTTTTGTTTTTGTAGTCATAATTGGCGGCAAAGATAAGAAGATTCCTCTTATTAATTTTTATAAAGTACTTAGATACCAAAGACTAAATGCAATAAGAATCATTATACTGAATAAACTATAAATTTTTAATAATTTAGAAGGTTGAGCTTCTTTAGGAGTGTGTTTTCCAGTTATTAATATATAATTTGTAA
The DNA here is from genome assembly GCA_913058295.1 of uncultured Flavobacteriales bacterium. GTDB lineage: Bacteria > Bacteroidota > Bacteroidia > Flavobacteriales > Flavobacteriaceae > Marifrigoribacter. Next base: position 35,039 of record CAJXRD010000034.1, read on the forward strand.
TTGCATAAAATGGAGCAGTTAAAAAAGATAGAATCGTAGCAATTTTTATAAGGAGTCCCATTTCAGAAATAAAAAGGAAAAAGATAGAGATTGTTCCAAGAACTAAAACTAGTAACCAAAATAAATACCCTTTAGAGAACTTTCTATTACCTAATAATTCGGTGCTTTTTTGCATCACTCTTGGAGAGGCATCTAAAGTTGTAAGCGTGGTACTAAACATAGTGGTTAATGCAGCTACTCCAATTATTATTTTTGCACCATTTCCTAAACTATAAGTATACATTTGGATAAGCTGGTTTGCAAATTCACCTCCTTTTATGGAAAAACTTTCACCACTTCCATACATCACTAATGCTCCCAAAGAAACAAATCCTATAGCTAATATTATCGTTGTTATATAGCCTATATTAAAATCGAATATGGATTGTTTACTGGTTATAGATGGGTTTAATTTCTTTTTTTCAACAGTCCAAACCGAATGCCATATAGAAATATCTAAAGGTGCTGGCATCCATCCCATAAAGGCTATTAAAAATGCTATGGAAACCGCATCCGATGGGATTATTTGCGAAAAATCAATAGATACAGCTGGTTTTACAGCTAAGGCTACCGCTATAATAGTGCTTATGGTAAGAAATATTACTATAATTTTCATTAATGAGTCTAGTGCTTTGTATTTGCCAAATAATAAAATTACAAAGCAAATGCCAATAATAATTGCGGTCCAAAATACTAAAGAACTACCTCCAAAAAGAGAAGATGCAATACCTGCAGTAACAATAGTAACAGCAGTTTGTATGGTAAACATCGTTGCGAAGGTTAGGATGATATATACCCTTAATACCCACTTACTCATTTTGTGATATCCCTGTCTCTTATACACATCTCCGAGCCCACGAGACTCCTGAGCATCTC
>CAJXRD010000035.1 GCA_913058295.1 uncultured Flavobacteriales bacterium
CTACACAGAGTAGATCGTCGGCAGCGTCAGATGTGTATAAGAGACAGCTTTAATACCCATCTATGGAGAAATACACATTATCTTAATACTATTAGGAACTTTCTTTTTACTTCCGAAACTAACCAATAAACGTTTTAATGTTTTTCTAGCATTACTATTTCTTGTATATCTAGTTCAAACAATTCAGGTATATATTGCTTCAGATCTTTTAACTATTAGATGGATAATGATTGCAAGTGGGGTAATTCTTATCATCGCATTTTTAGATGCCATAAAAGTTATAAAAAAGTCACCCCAACATTTTACTCCTATTAAACGATTATTTAAAATATTGACTCCAATATATATTACATTTTTAATTATTGCAATAATAGCCAATATTATAGGTATGACTTCTTTATCTAACTTATTGATGATGGGAGTTCTACTTTCTACCGTTTTAGGAATAGTTGTTAACCTTACTGTAAAAGTAATTGCTAGTCTTATTGTTATATTATTTAAAGTAAAAAAGTCAACGAACATTGAAGCATTGACTACCATGGTAAATGCTACCCACAAAAGGATTCAACCAATTTTAGTATGGATTGGTTTATTTGTTTGGATTATGTTTACAATTAAAGCATTCGATCTTTCCAACATTTTCTTTTCTTGGCTTGATAGTTTGATGACTACTAAATGGGAAATTGGAGAAACAGTTATTTCTTTAGGTGGAATACTTGCTTTTATCGGCATCTTTGTAGTTACAATTCTACTCGCAAAATTAGTAGCTACCATCTTACAGGATGATTGGATGATAAACATTCTTCCTCGTGGCTTAGCTTCTGCGATTTCACTTATATTAAGAATTATAATAGTTACTGCAGGTTTCTATATTGCTGTAGCTGCTGTCGGAATAGATTTAAGCAAGTTAGGATTCATTATTGGAGCCTTAGGTGTTGGTATTGGTTTTGGATTACAAAATGTAGTATTAAACTTTATATCTGGACTTATTCTTGCTTTTGAAAGACCTATTAATCTGGGAGACACTATTGAAGTAGACCAAGAGTTTGGTGTCGTTACCAATATTGGGATTCGATCTAGTACTATAAAATCGTACTCGGGTTATGAATCCATAATACCTAATGGAGATTTAATCGCTAAAAAAGTAAATAATCACACCCTTGCAAATCGAGATAGAAGAAGTAAAATACATATGAAAACTGCAGCAAGTGCAGATCCATTAAAGGTGATTGAACTCTTTAATAATATAGCCTCCACTCATCCGGTAATCTATAAAGATCCAGCACCAAAAACCTATTTTTATGGTTATGACCTAGAAGGAAATTTAAGTTTTGCCTTACTCTTCTGGACTACCTTTTCTGACACCTTAAAGACCAATAGTGCTATTTCGTTAGAAATATATTTCGCATTAAAAGAAGCTAGTATACAGGCACCCGTTCCAGTTAGAAGGATTATTAAGGACTAAAAATTATTATGAAGATTAATCTTTAAAAATGGAAACTCTTAAGATAGACCTTAAAGAAATAGTAACATCTGCATTTGCTCTAAATCCTAATGTATAACCCAATCCTCCGTTTTGATTTGCTGGCAAACTAAAATCATCTGCAATTGTTAAAAATAAGAATGTAGACTTTATTACAGCCCCTCCTTGGCCATCAATTATTGCAGTAGTACTCGATGTAGAAAAAGTGGAGAGCGTATTAGGGTTTGTTATTGAAGTTTCAATAGATCCCTTTTGGGAATTACCACTGGGAACTTCATATTCTATAACTACTCGCCAAAAATGTACTTGACCTTCAACTGGATTCTCTAACATGGTAGATTCCGCTTCATCCCAAATTCCAGATTTTGTAGTATCCTCTGCATTTTCTGGCCAACGAGTTACTGGTGGATCTGCTAATTCAAAATCAGCTTCATCGAAAGTAGCTGGAATTAATGGACCAAATACTGATTCATCTATTTGATAATTCGCTGTTGTAGTTACAGTTCCAAGACCTAAGGTATAATCTCTTTTTGTAACTTCCCAAGAATAATCATATTGCAAGGTTGCATCCAAAATATATTTTACAGCTCCGGCATCATTAAACTCTGGAAAATTCATTAAAACAGATCCATCATTTCCTGCAGCAAACCCTTCTATATCCATAACAGAGGTCCATCTATAAAAGTCAGCATCCCAATATTGCAGTTTTTTTAACTCGGTATTATAAATAAGCATTCCTTCTTTTATATAATCTAATAATTCTGGAATAGGGTCAAGAACAGGGTCATTATCAGGGTAAATAGTAGATTTTTTATTATCCGCTAAATTAGCGTCTCTTTCTGCAGAAGTCATTCTTGGTATTAAAATACCTTTTTTCGCGGATACTATATCAAGCATTGTATTAACATCTGGTGTAGTGGTACCAATACCCACCTGTGCAAAAGAGAAATTACTACTCAATAGTATATATATTAATAAAATGAAAATATTCTTTTTCACTGCCCTAATTATTTATCAAGTAAAAATACAAAAAAATAATTTTAATTAAAAAATAGATACATCCCACTGAAGTCTAACATTACTTCCAGAGGAATTAACAGAATCAAACTCACTGTACTCAATATAAGAGTATTCTAAAGTTAACTTGTTTTTGTGGCCTTTAAAAAACCAATTACAGCCCATGGTGTATTCGTAGTTATTATTAGCCGAAATTTCGTAATCAGCATCGTAAAATGATTGACGTATAAATACTTCTAAGGACTCTGGTATTTTAGAAAAACTATGATGTAAAAAATAACCTAATTGGGCATAATTACCAATAAGTAAGGTCTCTTCATTTTCAATTTTATCATCTAAATTCTTAAAATGAAACTCTTGTTGCCATGAAAACCCTTTGTATTTAAATGCGGTTTCAAATAGCAATTGATCTACTTTATAAAGCCCTTCTTCCTCGGTTTCATAACCTATTAATTGTCCTCCACCACTTGTTGAAAATGCTGTATAAGGACTAGTATTCGTAACCCCCGCAATGGCAACAGATGAAATGAATTTTTTATGATACGCCAAATCGGAACCCAGAAATTTTAGGGGTATCCCATTTGGGTTCCATTGTAATCGCAACAAATACATCAAACTATTATCCCCATCTCCCCCATTTCCTCTACCGGTTCCAGTAAACGCAGATAACCAATAATTAAAGTTTGCAGCAGAGCCTCCATCCAAATTTCCATAAACGGAAACTCCTTGTTGACGGTCTATAGTAAATATTCTATTTAATAAGGACCTATCTAATCCTTGTTGCTTTCCAGAAGAGATTACTCTTTCTCTGGAATACCTTGCTTTCCATTGCCCGACTCTTAATTTTAGGAAAGAATACTTTTCAATTTGTATTCTAAAATCTAATAAATTTCCACCTTTAATATCTTGTTCAAAATAATAAGTATAATAGGACTTAGAAACATGACCACCAATTTTTATTCTTGCTCTATTAATGCCCAACTTTGTAGTTTCCTCTTCAAATTCATCACTTGTTTTTGGGAAGTTATCATAGGGATAAGAAGCCCGAAATTGGCCTCTAAAATCTATATTCATCTGGTATTGGTTCTGAAAAAAATGAAATTCAAAACCTTTACCCTTTGTGATATAAAAAGTACTATCTGCTTTTTGAGAAATAACAGATTGACTCATTAAAAACAATCCTACAAGAAAAAAAAGCAATCTCATAAGTTATAGGCTTTTAAATCAGTTTATTAAGTAACTCATCAAATGTAAGTGATTCCTGTTCCCCGCTAATCATGTTTTTAAGGTTATAGGTTTGTGAAATCAATTCTTTATCTTCAATAACTACCACATAAGGAATCGCCCTCTTTTTCGCATAGTTCATTTGTTTGTTCTGCTGCTTGTTCTTTTTTGCAGTATCTGGGTACAATTCACTTGCTATGCCCTTTTCTCTAAGCTTTGTTACCGCCTGCATAGCATATAAAGATTCTTTTTCTCCAAAATTGAGAAATAACACTTTGGTATTAGCTGAAACCGTTTCTGGAAATAAACCTAACTCTTCTATTACCAAATAAATACGATCCAATCCAAAGGAGATTCCAACCCCACTAATATTTTTTAAACCGAAAATCCCAGTTAAATCATCATAACGACCACCGCCGCCTATACTTCCCATTTTCACTCCTTCTGGCGGACTTACTTCAAAAATAGCTCCTGTATAATAATTAAGTCCACGAGCAAGTGTAACATCAATTTCTAATATTGCAGATTTTAAGTTCAAGGTCTTAAAAGCATCCGTGATAAATTCTAATTCTTCTATACCATTTAATCCAGTTTCAGAAGATGCTAACATCTCTTTTAAATCTGAAAGTTTTTCAGAAGCAGTTCCTCTTAAACTGAAAAGTGGTTGTAATTTTTCTAATGCATTTTCGGAAACCCCCTTAGTAAGCATTTCTTTTTTAACACCGTCTTCCCCTATTTTATCTAATTTATCTAAGGCAACTGTAAAGTCAATCAATCTGTCCTCTGCACCAATTACTTCCGCAATACCGCTTAAGATTTTACGGTTGTTTAATTTTATAGTAACTCCTTTTAAATTCAGTTTATTAAAAACGTCATCATATAATTGTACCAACTCTACTTCTTGCCAAAGTGAAGTGGAACCTACCACATCGGCATCGCACTGAAAGAATTCTCTAAACCGACCTTTTTGTGGACGGTCTGCTCTCCAAACGGGTTGAATCTGATATCGCTTAAATGGAAACGTAATTTCATTTTGGTGCTGTACTACATATCTTGCAAAAGGCACAGTAAGATCGTAACGTAAGGCTTTCTCTGAAATCTTTGAAATCAATTTTTGACTGTTCTTTTCTGAATATAAAGCATCATCTACTTTTCGCAAATAATCTCCGCTATTTAAAATCTTAAAAATCAATCGATCCCCTTCTTCCCCATATTTACCCATCAAGGTCTCGCTCTTTTCAAAGGAAGGAGTTTCTATAGGCTGATAACCATAAGTGCTAAAACAGTCTTTAATAATGTCCATTATATAACTACGTTTTATAACTTCTTCAGGAGAAAAATCTCTTGTTCCTTTTGGTATGGATGGTTTTTGTGCCATATATTGGGTTTTGGGTTTTGAGTTTTGGGTCTTTGGCTTTAGGTTTTGAGTGTTAAAATGAGATTGACTTAATGCATCCACCCATCGCCTTTTACCTTTTACCTTTCACCGTTTATCAAATGCAAATATCTTAAAATCTAAATTAAATAATCAGTTATTTTAAAATAATGGTAACTTTATGCGCCATTAATAGTCTAATGGATAAATAACAACATCATTTATGTTTTCACTTTTTTGGGTTAATGTACAAATTGCCTTAAATTCTATTAAAACTCAATTGCTTAGAACTATTCTAACTATTGTAATTATTGGAATTGGTATATGGGCTTTAGTAGGGATTTTAAGTGCGGTTAAGGCTATGGAGACTTCTATTTCTGGGAGTTTTGCATCTATGGGTTCCAATACTTTTAATATACAACGCTACGATTTTGGGGTACAGCGTCATGGCGGAGAACGGGAAAAGGTAAATCCAATTATTAGTTACCAAAACATTAGAGAGTTTGTAGATATATATGAATATCCTCTTACACAAACTTCCATTTCATTTAGAGGCACTAGAACTGCAGAGATTAAATATGAAAGTGAAAAAACAGATCCAGAAGTTCAAGTTTATGGTATTAATGAGCATTATTTAGAAAACACAGGAACCGAAGTAGAAAGAGGAAGAAACTTCAATATTTTTGATATTCAGAATAATAATAAGGTTTGTATTATTGGTTCCGATTTTTTGAAAAACTTTTTTGTAAGTGAAGATCCAATTGGAAAAACAATAAGTATTCGAGGAGTAAAATTTAAAATTATTGGACTCCTAGAATCAAAAGGCTCCACCTTCGGAAACAATCAAGATTTAAAAGTATTAATACCAATACAAGTAGCTAGAAGTATTTATACCCAACCTAGAATAAATTATACCATAAGTATTATGGTAAAAGATAAAGCATTTCTCGACAATGCTACTGATGAAGCTATCATTACATTTAGAAATATAAGAGGATTAAATCCAATAGAGGAAAACGATTTTGGCTTAGAACGTAGTGATGACCTTATTAACCGAATTGCAAGCATCACAAGTTATTTAGAAATCTCTGGATGGATTATCAGTATCATTACCATCCTAGGTTCATCTATTGCTCTTATGAATATTATGTTGGTTTCCGTAACCGAACGTACCCGAGAAATTGGAGTTCGCAAAGCATTAGGAGCAAAAAATTCTACGATAGCTACTCAGTTTTTTATCGAAACAATTGTTATCGGGCAATTGGGAAGTGTTCTTGGTATTCTATTAGGAATCGCTACAGGTTTTGCTTTTTCTTCCTTTTTTGATTCTGAATTTTCCCTCCCTTGGGTTCCAATGATTTGGGCGACAATTATTACGTTTATAATTGCAGTTATTGCTGGCTCCTACCCTGCTTCAAAAGCAGCAAAACTAGATCCTATAGAAAGTTTACGCTATGAATAACGTAAAGCAGGTTTTTCAAACTTTAGAAACAAATCGATTACAGTTAAGAAAGCCAATTGAAGAGGATGCTCCACAAATATTTTATTTGCGCTCTAATGATACTGTAAATCAATACATTTTAAGAGCCAAACAAAAAGACCTAAAAGAAGCAGTATCCTTTATTAATGATCGGAATAATGATATTGAAAATGGAAAAATATATTATTGGGCAATCACTTTAAAAGGGTCAGAAGAATTAATTGGATCTATATGTTTATGGAATTTTTCTGAAGATAAAACCGTTTCAGAAATTGGTTATGATCTACATCCAGATTATTTTCAAAAGGGCATTATGACTGAAGCTATTCAAGAAATTATCAACTTTGGATTTAATAAGCTTCAACTAAAAAACATTGAAGCGTTTACACATAAAGAAAACTGTAGCTCCGTAAAACTTTTAGAAAAAAATGGTTTTATATACGACCTTTTAAGAGTAGACGAAGGTTTCCCACATAATCATATTTTTGTTTTAAAGAACCCTAATTAACAATCTTATCGAAAAAAGTAAATAATGCTCCTTTTGTAATATTTGCTCCTTGCTTAATTAAAGAAAAAATATCTCCATTTCTATCTTCTGAAAATTCTTTAATAGCAGTAAAAAATTCAACATCATCTTCCGCAAAGTTTTTTTGTAGCCATTGATAACCTTCCGTTGTTGTTAAATCGATGCTTTCATCTTTCGTTTTTACAACTATTAGCTTCATCGCATTTTCTTCTACTTTAAACAAAAATAATTGCTGTGGAGAAATGTTTTCAAGGTAGTTTGATTTAGATAAAACTCCTTCCCAGATTAAATCGCTAAAGATGTCTAACTCTTCTTCAGCCGCTTCTGGTTGATTCTCTTTAATTTGTTTCCACTCTTCTCCAGTAATAGATTGAGTTGCTAAAAAATTGATGAACTCTTGGTGAAGTTCTTCAAATTGTTCTTTGGTAAGTCTGCTATATTTTATCATAAAAAAACGCCCCTTTATTAGGGGCGCAAATTTACTAATTATTTCATTTATATTTTAGAAAATATAACGTAATCCAAATTGAACTTGCCATCTAGACGCCAAACTTGAATCGTAACCATACGTTTCTGTTAAGTCTGAATTAAATGTATAGGTTGGAACATTTGTATCTGGGTCAACAGATACTCCAACTGGTTGTACATTATTAGGCTGCTGAATTAATCCCCAATCGGAGCTAATTAAATTACCAACATTTAACATATCAATACTAAACTGAATGGTATTGGTTCTGTTTTCATTAATCTTAATATTATAATCTTGCATCACTTTTAAATCCCAACGACTTCTCCAAGGAGTAATCGCTCCATAACGCTCTGTATATTTCCCTCTTCTATCACTTAAATAATCGTCTTGAGCTATATAAGCATCAAAGGCTATTCCTTGTCCTTCTCCAGAAAATTGCATTTGCCCAATTTCTTCAGAAGTTGGTACATAGATTAAATCGTTTAAGTTAGAACCATCTCCATTAAGATCCCCACCATAAGTATAGTTATAACGTCCTCCTTGAGCATATTCAAAAAATGTAGAAATCGTAGTTGCCCATTTATCATTACTGTATTTCCATTGTTTACTAGCTACACCAATAATACGATGTTGATCTCCATATTTTGAGTTAGCCAAAACATCATCATTTACATTTCCGTTTGCCGCATTAAATGCAAATGCATCCCCAGTAATTTCAGCTTCAATAGAGTTTACATCTTTAGAATCAAGATAATTATACGCTAACATGGTATAATAGCCATCTCCAAAAGTTTTTTGTCCTTTCAAGGATGCATTCCAAGTTCTTCCTTTATCAGAATTAGTCATAACGTAAGCATTATTTATAAGATCATCTGAAGTGTAAATAGGGCGGTTATCTACTCCTCCTAATGTTCCTGAAGGAGGTAATAATCCCCAGTTTTGAACGTGAGCTGCGTTAATGTCTTTTGTATAAGCAACATCTGCAGTTAATATTAGCCCATTTTCGAATTTATAATCAGTTCCAATATTGGTTCTCCAAACTTGAGGGAATTTAAAATCTGGATCTACTGCTTGTAAAAAGAAAACTTCTGGACTAGAAACTTGATTTCCTATCCATACAAATGGCAGGCGACCCGTAAATACTCCAGATCCTCCACGTATCTGTAATTTACTTTCTCCTTTATGATTGTAGTTAAATCCAAATCTTGGCGAAATCAACACTTTATTAGATGGCATTTGAGTATTATCAATATTTACTGTTTCTCCTGTATTAGGATTAACATAAGGAATTCCAGGTACATTACAACAAGCGTTGTCTATTACATTTTGAGCTTTTACTGAGGTATCGAAAAATAAAGGTTTGTCGAAACGAACTCCTAATGTTAAGTTTAAATTCTCGGTAGCAGTCCATTCATCTTGTGCATAAAAAGCCAATTGTCCTACATTTGTTTCTGCCAATGCCCATCCACCTGCGACACCTTCTCCATTAGAATTAAGAGAAGAATGTGCAGCTGCAGCTGCATCAAAAGAAGCTTGTAGCTGACCAGAGTCAACATAGTCCTGAAATCCTTCCATAGTAGAAGTTGGGAAAAACACCCCCTGTGCACCATAAGCACCTAAATTAAATGAATTGTCAAATTGAAATTTTTCAAAGGAGATTCCTATATTAACAGTATGATTTCCTTTTACAAAACTTATATTATCTGAAAACTGAAATACTTTCTGATCCAATTCATTATGAATAGAAAATGGCTCATGCCCTGCTATAATATAATTGGACCCATCTTTTGTTATAGTAACCGTTGGTGCTGGTGTTGAAAATGGATTCCTGAAATCATCAAAATGAGTATAACCAATTTGAAATTTATTTGAAGCATTACCTGGCAAAGTAGAGTTCAACTCAACTTGTGCTGATCGTAATTTATTATTGATTTGGTAGCCTGAATTTTTAAACTGTAAGGTGGAAGCACTTGGACCTCTAAAACCTAAAGCAGTTGGATGAGCTGGCTTATCTTTTGAAGCATCTAAGAAGTTATAGATAACTGCCAAACGGTTATTATCGTTAATATTCCAATCTAATTTAAAGATACCTTTAGTAGATTCTGTTTTATGTGTAAATCCTTTATAAGAACCCGGGTCATATCCTACAGATAATAAAGCGTTTCTAACATCGATTAAGTCCTGTTCTAAAACTCTAGATTCGTTAATAGCTCCTGATCCTGTATTAGGTAACCAAGTTTGTCCAAGATCTTCTCTATCGTCTTTTTCAAAATTTGCAAAGAAGAATAGTTTATTTTTAATAATTGGACCACCTACGCTTATTCCTATTTGTGTTTGTTCTAATTCTGGGACAAAAATATCTTCTCCTTTAATTTTACCACCAGTTAAGTTGTCATCTCTGTAAAAACCATATACAGTTCCGTGGAATGTATTTGTACCACTCTTAGTTACAGCATTAACTGTAGCTCCTGTAAACCCAGATTGACGTACATCATATGGTGCTGTTGAAATTTGAATCTGATCTAATGCATCTAAAGATATTGGTTGAGCGTCAGACTGACCTCCTGGAGTTGCAGCATCCAAACCAAACGGATTGGTGAAAATTGCTCCATCTAATGAAAAGTTATTGAATTGATCATTTCTTCCTCCAAAAGAACCACTACTAGCAGAAGGCTCTAAACGAGTAAAATCTGAAGCGGATCGAGAAATAGAAGGTAAACGTGTCAATTCTCTTCTTCCAACATTAGTTTCAGCTCCTGTCTTATCACTACCAAATGTTTCACTACCTCCAGTTGCAGTGATCACTACTGCGTCTAATTGCTGACTATCTTCAGATAAGGTAACATTCAGATTATATGCTTTTCCTAATTCAAGATAAACATTATCATAGGTTTGGCTTTTAAAGCCTACATAACTTACCGTTACAGTATAGGGACCACCTACTCTCATATTTAATAAGTTGTACCTACCATCAAAATTGGTTATTCCACCAATCTTGGTTCCTGAAGGAGTGTGAATAGCAACAATATTAGCTCCCGAAAAAGGTTCGGCGCTTTCATCTAATACAACTCCCTTAATATTAGAGGTTGTTATTTGTGCAGAAGCACTTACAATACATAACAAAAAAAAGGAAGTAAATAATACGTTTTTGAATTGTTTCATAATAATAAGTTGTTTAATTTTTCTTAAAAATATGCAAAAAAAAAACCATCCGCTTAAACGGATGGTTTATTATGCTAACAGAAAACTGTTAATTATTAACAATAAGGTGTTTACTTTTTTGCTTCTGCAATTACTTCGAATGAATAATTAACAATCACATCTCTGTGAAAACGAATTGTTGCATCGTAACGACCAGTACGTTTTATTAACCCACCAGCAATTGTGATAAATTTCTTATCTACAGATACACCTTCTTTTTCAAGTGATTCAGATAAGTTTGCATTAGATATAGATCCAAACAATTTATCTCCTTCACCAGTCTTAGATGTTATTTTTGTCTCTAAACCGTTTAATTTATCAGCTTCCTTTTGAGCATCAGCAATTATTTTCTTTTCTTTAAATGCACGTTGCTTTAAAGTTTCTGCCAATACTTTTTTAGTAGATGGTGTCGCTAAAACAGCCAATCCTTGAGGAAGTAAGAAGTTTCTTCCGTATCCATTTTTTACAGATACTAGATCATCTGTAAAACCAAGATTTTCTACGTCTTTTTTTAATATAAGTTCCATAATCCTATCTATTTTTTATTTTAATAAATCGGCAACATATGGCATTAATGCTATATGACGTGCTCTTTTTACAGCAACAGCTACTTTACGTTGATATTTCAACGAAGTTCCTGTTAATCTTCTTGGTAAAATTTTACCTTGCTCGTTAATAAATCTCATTAAAAAGTCTGCGTCTTTATAATCCACATACTTAATACCAGATTTTTGAAACATACAATACTTCTTTGCTTTCGAAGTCTCTATATTAAGAGGAGTAAGATATCTAATCTCTCCGTCTTTTTTTCCTTTTGCTTGTTGTTCAATACTTGCCATAGCTTATGCTGTTTTTTTGTTACGGTTTCTTCTTTTTTCTGCCCAAGCAATTGCATGCTTGTCTAAAGCAACTGTAAGATAACGCATAATACGTTCATCTCTTCTAAAATCTAATTCTACAGCGTTGATAGCATCCCCTTCTACGGTATACTCAAACAAATGGTAAAAACCACTTTTTTTGTGTTGAATTGCATAAGCTAATTTTTTTAGCCCCCAATTCTCTTTGGATATCATCTTAGCACCTTTAGAAACAAGAAGATCTTCGTATTTCTTTACTGTTTCCTTTATCTGATCTTCAGATAAAACGGGATTTAAGATGAAAACAGTTTCATAATGATTCATAAAAATCTATTTTTAAATTAATTATTACTCTTAGCACCTCGCCAAGAGCGTGCAAAAATACTACTTTATTTATTATTTTCAAACACTATTTTTAAACGATAATCATTTTCCTACAGAATTTGATGAAAGTAACCTTTTTCTCGATAAAAGTTAAAATAACTTGTCATTCATCGATAAATTGACTATAATTGTGCTTAGAAAAACCAACACCGTGGACAAACTAACCCTTAATTGTGCTATTGTAGATGATTCTACTTTACAAAGACTTTCTATTGTAAGGTTAATAGACAATCACCCATCGCTTAATCTTGTTGCAGAATATAACAATGCAATAGAAGCAAAAATGGGTCTTGCTACTACAGATATTGATCTTGTATTCTTAGATATTGAAATGCCTATTTTATCTGGTTTTGACCTTTTAGATGACCTAACTGTTAAACCACAAATAATATTTGTTACCGGTAAAACAAAATATGCCTTTAAAGCTTTTGATTATGATGCTGTAGATTATTTGCGAAAGCCTATTTCTAAAGATCGTTTTTTAAATGCTGTGCACAAGGCAATTACAAACCACAAGTTAAAGAATGATGATGGTTTTGATGAGGAAGATTTCATATTTGTAAAAAGTAACTTAAAGAAACGTAAAGTCTTTCTAAATGAATTACGATACATTGAGGCTTTAGGGGATTATGTGAAGTTAGTTACAGAACATGATTCACTTGTAGTACTATCCACAATGAAAGCTTTTGAAGCACTACTGCCTGAAGAACGGTTTTTAAGAATTCACAAATCATATATTGTAAACCTAGATAAGGTGGAACGATATAATAGTAAGGTGATAGAATTAGACAACCAACAACTTCCTTTAAGTCGTAATAGAAAAGCACAATTAATTGAGGCGCTTACCGCCACAATGAAACGCTAATAATTATCAACATCAATAATAACACGAACGCTTGAAAATTCTTTTATAGAATTAAAGCTTCTATTTATCTTCTCAATAAATTCCTTTGTTTTTGCTAAAGATTGCTCTTTTGGAATTTTTATGGATATATTGGATATAAATAGATTTCGTATTCTACCTACTGAAGGAGTTTCTGGTCCTAATACATTTCCTTTTAATTTTGTTTTTAATGCTTCCGTAAACCACAGAGATCCTTTTTGCATCTTTTGAAAATTACGATCTTTAAATGTGATTTTGATAATTCTAAAATGTGGAGGATATTTAAATTGATAACGATCCTCTAACTGTTCCGCATACATTTTTTCATAATCATTTGTACTTACCTGCTGAAGAATTTGATGGAACGGATTAAAGGTTTGAATCAATACCTTCCCTCTTTTTTTAGTTCTTCCTGCCCTACCCGCTACTTGCTGTAATAATTGAAAGCTTCGTTCGTGAGCTCGAAAATCTGGGAAGTTGAGTAAACTATCTGCATTCATAACACCAACCAAACTAATGTTTCTAAAATCTAATCCTTTAGCCAACATCTGTGTTCCTACCAATATGTCGATTTCGTTATTTTCTAAAGCTTCAATAATTTTTGCATGACCATGCTTGCGTTTTGTAGTGTCCTGATCCATGCGAGCAATGGTATACTTAGGAAATAATTCTTTTAATTCCAATTCGATCTGTTCTGTACCAAAGCCCTTTGTATCTAATGTTTCACTTTTACAAGCTATACAGGAAATCATCATCGGCTCATTATAACCACAATAATGACATCGCAACTGATTTTTATATTGGTGATAGGTTAAACTAACATCACAATTAGGACATTGAGGGGAAACACCACAGGTTGTACATTCTACTATTGGAGAAAATCCTCTCCTATTCTGAAAAAGAATTACCTGCTCATTATTTTCTATACATTGGGTTATTTCTTCCAATAATTGATCACTAAAGTGACCTGTCATTCTTTTTTTTCGATATTTCTCTTTGATGTCTACCAATTCAATTTCAGGAAGCTGTACATCTCCAAATCTTTTCTTTAAAGTTACCAAGCCATACTTTCCTGTTTTTGCATTGTAAAAGCTTTCCAAAGAAGGAGTCGCAGATCCCATTAATACTTTAGCATTATGAATATTTGCCAAAACTACAGCGCTATCTCTTCCATGATACCTAGGAGCAGGACTATATTGTTTAAAAGAAGACTCATGTTCTTCGTCTACTATTACTAATCCCAAATTGGTAAAGGGTAAAAACAAAGAAGAACGAGCTCCAATAATAAGTTGTGCTTTTGACTTGTTATCTAATACATTCCTCCAAACTTCAACTCTTTCATTTACGGAATACTTAGAATGATAAACCGAAATTTTATCTCCAAAATAAACCTGAAGTCTACTAATAAGCTGTGTAGTTAATGCAATTTCAGGAAGCATATACAAAACTTGCTTCCCTGAGGATAACATCTCTTCTATTAACTGAACATAAACTTCAGTCTTCCCACTAGAAGTTACCCCATGAAGCAAGGTTATGGCTTTGGTTTCAAATAATGCTTTTATATTCTGAAGTACTTTTTCCTGAGCATCTGTGAGTGATTTAATTGCCAAAGATTCCTCTCCTTGAAATTCTATTCTGTCTTTTTGAATAAAATATTCTTCTAATATCCCTTTATCAATTAAGGTCTTGATTACAGTTGAAGTAGTTTCGCTTTTTTTCTGAAGTACTACAGAATCTATCGGCTTTTTTTCTTGAGTAGAAAGCATAAACAAAGTCATTAAAACCTGACGTTGCTTTGGGGCTCTAGTTAACTTTTCTAGTAGATCTTTTAGGTTTTCTTCTGAAGAATATGAGGCTGATAATTTTATGTATCTTTTTATCTTTGGACTGTATTTTTCAAACACTTCCTCTTGCACCCCAATAATTCCTCTTTCTAATAATTTTTGAATTACTGCAACTACATTTTTTCTATCCAGAATAGAGCGAATATCATTAATATGCAAGGAGGATTGGTGTTGCAAAGCTTCGAAAACTAAAAATTCATCATCACTAAATTTTGAATCATCCTCTAATTCTTTAACAAGCAAGGTTATTATCGTTTCACTCTCTAATAAAAACGCATTGGGTAATGCCGCTCTCATAACTTCTCCAAGAGTACACATATAATAAGATGCCATCCATTGCCAGTGTTTTAATTGTTGTGGTGTAATGATTGGAGTTTCATCTAGTATTTGATCTATAGATTTTGTTTCATAACCTACAGGGGCTTCACTATGAACAGTATTCACAATCCCCGTATAAATTTTTGACTTTCCAAAAGGCACAGCAACACGCATTCCTTGTTTCAGAAATAAAGCTTCATCCTTATTTACACTATAGGTAAAAGATTGCTTTAAGGGTATTGGAAGTATTACATCTATAAAATACAAATTCAATTATTTTTTCCCTTTAGGGATTTTAGTGTAGCGTTCAGTTCAAATCCAAGTAAAAGGATATTTGAGTTGATCCAAATATATAGCATCAAGATTAATAAAGCACCTATAGAACCATACAGTTCATTATAGTTAGAAAAGTTATTGATATATATTCCGAAAAAGTAAGTGGTTGCCATAAATAACAATGTGGTAACCAAAGCTCCTAAAGAGAAAAACCGAATGGTTCTCCCTTGTTTAACACCAAAATAATACAGAATAGCAATAACAAGATATACCAATGCTACAAAGATTATATATCGTATAGTTGTCACCCAATGCACATTATTACTTATAATCTCTTCACTCTGTAAAGTTGCTATTAAATATTCGCTATACACAATTAAAAATATAGAGAACAATAATAATAAAGCAAGAAAAACAGAAACTAGTAAAGCAACAAAATATTGCTTTATTACCGTTCGATTCATGGTAACATGATAAGAATATTCAAAACCACTAAAAATGGCATTTATTCCATTAGACATTAAGAATATTGCTAGTAAAAAAACAACTGAAAGCAGTCCTCCCCTAGGATTTTCGGCAATATCTTGAATTATTGGCAAAAAGAAATCGGTAGTTTGTGCAGGTAAAATACTTTCTATAAAACTAAATAAATCTTTATGTTCTATTGGCAAATATGGTATTAGATTTAGTAGAAATAAAATAAAAGGAAACAATGCCATAAAAAAACTGAATGCGATAGACCCTGCTCTTGGTGAAAAAGTCCCTTCAACAATTCCTATTAAATAGGTTTTTATTAGATCGAATAATGACAAACCTTTAAAACCAGGAACTTTAATCTTTTTAATAAGGAATATTACCTGTCGGATAATTGGAATTTTAACAAGAATATCTTCTACACTATTACTCATATGCCTTTAGGCTTAAATCCATATTATGTACCGAATGTGTTAATGCGCCACTAGAAATATAATCCACACCACATTCTGCATATTTCCTTAGAGTTTCTAATGTAATTCCACCACTGGACTCGGTTAAGCATTTACCCCCAATTAAGTCGACAGCCTTTTTAGTATCTTCATAATTAAAGTTGTCTATTAATATTCTATACACACAATCCTCTTTCAGAATTTCTTTAATTTCTTGAAGGTTTCTAGCTTCTACAATTATTTTTAGATACAAATTATTACTTTTTAGGTATGCCTTGGTTTTATTAATCGCTTTATGAATTCCTCCACAAAAATCAATATGGTTGTCCTTTAACATCACCATATCATATAATGCAAAACGATGGTTTTCTCCCCCGCCAATTTTAACTGCCCATTTTTCTAAAGCACGAATGCCTGGCGTAGTTTTACGAGTATCTAGAATCTTAGTATTCGTTCCTTCCAGAAGTTCTACATATTTATTCGTTTTTGTTGCAATAGCACTCATACGTTGCATTGCATTTAAAATTAAACGTTCACTTTTTAATATGGATTGTGAATTACCTGAAACTGTAAAACATATATCCCCATAAGCTACTTTGGCTCCATCTTCCTTTTTTACTATCATTTTAAGTCCAGGGTCTACATATTCAAATACCTGCTTTGCAAATTCTATACCCGCGATTATTCCTTCATCTTTTACCAATAATTTTGCTTTTCCTTGAGCATCATCAGGGATACAAGCAAGTGAGCTATAATCTCCTCCTCCAACATCTTCCCTTATAGCATTGGTAATGATAAGGTCAATTTCTTTATTGAATTTTGCTTCTGAAATCATACCAGTAAGTTTTTAGCTAATTTAATTAAAAGATTGAATACCACATAAAGAATATAGAAATGAAAAATGATCTTTGTAATTTAGCTTCTCAATCAAAAGCATGAAAATTAAGCTTATTACTATTGGAAAAACGGACAACAAAAATCTTCAAACCCTAATTGAAGATTATGCGAAGCGCTTAGGATTCTATGTTCCTTTTGATTTTGATGTAATTCCGGATATAAAAAATGTAAAAAACTTATCTGAATCTCAACAAAAACAAGCCGAAGGGAATGAAATATTAAAGCGTTTGATTAAATCTGACACTATGATTTTATTAGATGAAAAAGGAAAAACCTATAGTTCTGTTCAGTTTTCACAATTCCTTCAGAAGAAAATGAATAGCGGACTTAAAACATTGGTTTTTGTAATTGGGGGTCCTTATGGTTTTAGTGATGAAATTTACAATAGAGCTAACGGTAAGGTTTCCCTATCTACCATGACTTTCTCGCACCAAATGGTTCGCTTATTTTTTATTGAACAATTGTATCGAGCATTTACAATTTTGCGAAATGAACCTTATCATCATCGTTAAAATTTATTCTGCCTTAGGAGTAATCATTGAACGAACATCCTTATCGAATAAGTAGAAGCCACTTCTGTCGTCACCAATAAGATTTATTTTATCTAAAATGGTTCTTGCTGTTGCCTCCTCTTCTATCTGTTCTGCAACATACCATTGCAAAAAGTTATGAGTTGCAAAATCTCTTTCCTCAAAAGTGACAGCAACTAAATCATTAATAGATTCTGAAACAAATATTTCATGCTTTAATACTTCCTCGAACATTTCTTTAGGAGAGTTAAAAACGGATGCTGGTTTACTTAATTCTGATATCTCAGCATTACCTCCTCGTTCAATCAAATACCTAAGTAGTTTAAGCATATGTTCTCGCTCTTCATCTGCCTGGGCAAACATAAACTCTGCAACTCCTTCAAACCCTTTCTTTTCGGCCCAACAAGCCATAGATAAATAAATTTGAGAAGATTCTGCTTCTATTCTAATTTGTTTATTTAGAGCTTTTTCTATTTTATCAGATACCATAATATTATATATTTAAAGAACTATAAAATTAATTAAAATACTTTCAATAAATGTTATTTTACCATTAATTTTACGGTAAAACTAGTTTCAGAATCTATAATATTTAAAACATATAATCCTGAACTTAAAGTATGATTTAAAACAATTTCATTGCTTGGATTCTGAATGTAATCTTGAAATACTTGCTGGCCTGAAATATTATAAATAGCAACTTCTAAATTGGAATATGATTGGCTAGCATTTACTTTTATTTTCACCTGTTTTCCTACTGGATTTTTAATAAGATGATATCTACTACTTAATTCATTCTCATTAACAGCTAAAACTCCCTCTCTAATCTCTTCTAAAGCAAAATCAGCATTTTCTTGAGTAATGGTAACATGTTCTTCATTTATAGAAGGTATATAGCTATTTACAAATGGGGAATCCGAAAGGTTAGGGTTTACATACCAATCGTTCTCATTATCAATTGCCATTGCACTTATTGTAGGAATAAAAGAATATTCCTCCTGCTCTATGGCTTCTAAAAAAGCTTGAATAACTTCATTATCAATATCACCAAGGCCAGATGTCATATTTCCTTTTCCTCCTGGTGTACTATCCAATCCGCTAGTAAAAGCAAAAGACTCTGCATTTGCATCAAAACTACTTACCGGAATGCCTATAAAATATCCTGTAAAGCTTGTTACATTATTTATTTCTCCTGCTTCAGGAGTAAAATGCATATTAATATCTATTGTTATATTATTGCCTAAATCAAGATTCGTATCTATAATTTGCATTCCAGGAGTTCCTGTTGTAGTACCGTTTCCACTACCATTAACAATGGATACATTTCTTACATTATTTGGAAAACCTAAATCATCCATTTCTGTTTGAAATGCATCTCTAAAATTTGGTGCTCCAATGGGCAACAATAAACTAGGGTCTTGCTCGAAATCTGATCCTGCCAATAAATGCCCAGAATAATGGTCCATTAACATTTCTTTAGCTGCAGCGCTATTTAAAACATTATCTACAACTGATTGAGCATCTGTATTATCTTGTTCCTTTGCGAAATAATTAAGTATGTATTGAAAGCTTACAGGTATGTTTGCACCCAAATGTGGCGAATCAAACGAAATAAACAAACGGGTTTCATGATCTAAACTATTTTGCTCCATATATGACAATGCATAACGGGAAATTAAACCTCCCATACTTGGCCCTATTACTACCAACTCTTGGCTTCCTACTTTCTCAGCATTTATTTGATTAATTAATTCAATTAACACCATAGCGTTTCTCTGAATATAATCTGCTCCTCCATCTATTGCATTTCCATCTGTAATATATAGTGGGAAGTTTAAAGCAACTATATCGAAGCCTTCATCTCGTAAAATATCTGCCAAATTGGTGCCTTCAAAATCCAATTCTGCATATAATGCAGCTATGTCTTTAGAATCTCCTGGATCAAAGCCATCCATAATAATAATTGGCTTGTCCAAAACACCATCTAAATTGTCTAAAAATATTTCGAACTCTCCTTCCCCAAAATAAGCTTGAGATTCCTCATAGCCTTGGTATTCTATAGTTGCAGTTACTGTTTGTGAATTTGCATAAAAACTTAGGAATGCAAAAAGAAATATGTAAATATTTTTCATAGTATTATTTTTATCGAAGATAGTATTTATAATTATTCAATGCTGCTTATAATATTGCTCAGAAATTGGTTTACATCAAAATCAGATTCTCCCCTTAATCCAGTTCTTAATACCACTAAATCTTTAGATGGAATTATATATAACCTCTGGCCTTGAAACCCATTACAAGAAAACATATCTTTTGGAACATCAGGATATTTACCTCCAGCATTCATCCAAAAATGACCACCATAAACACCCTTAGAACCATTGGTAGGTTTTTTGGTGAAATCAACCCAAGAAGGATTTAGTATTTGCTCTCCATTCCAGTTTCCGTTATGCAAATAAAGCAAACCAAATTTCGCCCAATCTCTTGCAGTTGCCCACCCATAGGAGCTTCCAACATAATTTCCTGAGTAATCGGTTTCAATTAACATAGAGTACATTCCAATTTTATCAATTAAATCGGAATACCAAAAATCTAAATACTCTTTATGAGATTTAAATTGATTTCGAATATACCTACTTAATAAATTAGTGGTACCACTGGAGTAATTCCAAGAATTATTGGGTGTGCCAACAAAGGACTTCTCCAATTGCATTGTGGACATATCTGAATCTAAAAACAGCATCTTTGTAGCATCACAAATTTTTGAGTAATCCTCTTCCCATTCTAAACCACTATTCATATTAAGCAAATTAGCAAGGCTTATATTTTTACGATCATCATTTTCCCATTCTTTAAATAAATTATTATCATTTAAATCAACCATTCCCTGTTTTTCCATAACACCTAAAACCCCACTTGTCACACTTTTAGTCATGGACCATCCTAATAGTAATGATTTTTCATCAAACCCATTGGTGTATTTTTCTGCCACTACTTGATCTTTATAAATAACTAATACAGAACGAGTCTTTTTCTCTACTAATTCGGTATCCACAAATGCGTCATCAACAGAAGTCATTAATGCTTTATAATCAATATTCGAAAATATGGTGTCTTTTTGTGGCAAGTCCCCATATGGATATGCAAGGTTTGAGGGGGTCTTTTCTCTATTAGGAGCAAGATATGTTTCCTGCTTTATAGTTGCATTTATAGGTACAACAACTGCTCCAACACCTCTTCTGAAAATGGCCTTTCTAGTTTTTATACCAAGTGTCGTAGAGGAAACTGACTTTTCTATATCATTAACCTTATTCTTTGCTAAGTTCATGGAAGGAATATCGTTATCACCCTTTTCTGTAGTTTCCTGTGATCTTTCAGCAATAAACAAATGCGACGCTACACTTTTAGATGAAAATCCACTTAAAATATCCAATTTTGGATAGGTTGTATAAGCAAAATATGCAACTACAATTAATATTAAAAACGCTAAAAACTTAATTAATCTTTTCATATTATTCTTTTAATTCTCTTGTTTTGAACCTATACTTAACCAAACCATACCTATCACAGCAGAAATAAAGGAAGCAGCCATAATTCCAACTTTAGATATTTGTTTGTATTCCTCATTTGAAAAAGCGAGTTCAGAAATAAATATGGACATGGTAAAACCTATTCCAGCCAAAAATGCTACTCCATAGATTTGTCTCCAAGTAATGCCTTCTGGCAATGTCGCAATTTTTAATCTAACTACTAAATGAGAGAATAATGAAATACCAATAAACTTTCCTAAAACAAGCCCAACAATTATCCCCAAAGATAAAGGGTGCAATATCATTCCAATTACAGATCCTTCCACATGTACTCCTGCATTACTTAATGCAAAAACTGGCAGAATAAAAAATGCCACTAGCGGATGCAATGCATGTTCTAGCTTTTGTAAAGGAGTTTGCGCTTGCTTATTTAAAAGTTCAATTTTTGCCATTAAATGCGCTTGTTCTTGTGACAATAAGGATCCCTCTATTCTTTTTTCTTTATTGAATTTCCCTAAGTAATCTGTTAACTTTATAAAATATTCATTTTCTGTTACTTTCGTGTTTGCAGGTATCGTTAATGCAATTAATATGCCCGCTATAGTAGCGTGAACTCCAGAAAAAAGAAAAGCCATCCAAACCCCTAAAAATCCAATAATTCCATAAAAACTTGTTCTGCGAACACCTGCTATATTTCCAATTATTAAAACTCCAATAAAAAAAGCACCAGATATTAATTCACTATAATTAATCGATTCTGTATAAAATACAGCAATTACAAGAATTGCACCTAAATCATCGGCAATTGCTAATGCAGTTAAAAATATTTTAAGGTTAATGTGTACTCTTTTCCCTAGCAATGCTAATAAACCTAATGCAAAAGCGATATCTGTTGCCATAGGAACTCCCCATCCGTTTATATATTCTGGATATTTAATAGTTACAACTGCATAAAGAACTGCAGGAATTATCATTCCTCCAATTGCTGCAGCTATTGGTAAGGATGCCTTTTTAATAGAGGATAGCTCCCCTCCCATTATTTCTCTTTTTATTTCTAAGCCAATAACAAAGAAAAATAAAGCCATTAATCCATCATTGATCCAATGATGTAAAGAGCCTATTAATTCAAAATCTCCCCAAGTATACCCAACTTCAAATTCATGCCAAATATAATGGTAGGATTCATAGAAAGAAGAATTTGCCCATATCAAGGCAATGATTGCAACGAAAATTAAAAATATACCTCCGTAGGCTTCTTCGTTTATAAAGTTTTTAATCCGCATCATAATATTTAATTTTTATATAATTACAACTATTCACCATCCATCAAACTTTGAAATATTTCCAAGTATTTTGAAATATGAAATCCATCTGCTAAACCATGATGTACATAAATAGCTACATTCATTTTATCTATACCATCATTAGAAAACATCTTCCCAAAGGTAATTTTCGGACAGCTATCTTTAATCTTATAATTTCTAGCATGGGTTAATCCTGAAAAGGAATTCCAAGGTATCGAAGAATAATGAATTACATCTCTTCTAGTATCTCCTTCAATCAGTCTTAAACCTGAAGAGCTTTGAACACTTTTTACTTCAGCTTTTAAGGATTCATTAAAAACATCAAAATCTAAATTGAAAGGCACAAAAGTAAATGCAAAAGTTCCATCATCTCTTCCAATAGTCGTAGAAGCATGTATTTGATTATGGATAATGATGTCATTGTCTATAATTCTATACCTCATCTCTTCTACTCGATTAATAGCACAGGTGGATTTATGTAAGTAATATGCAAAAAAAGATAGTTCTTGCTTTTTTGAAATCAGATAAGCTTTCGTGCAATCAATTTCAGTAACAATTCCAAAAAAAGGCTCATCAAATTCTTTGAAAAAATCAAAGTGTTCTTTCCGATTCCAATTGGACTGATCAAGTATTTTATCCATCTACTAAATCTAATCTATAGCATTTTCTAGCTTGTACTTTCCTTTACTTTTTCTAATTCTAACAGCAACAACTTTATATTCTGGACATTTAGCTTCAGAATCATGAACATCTCCAGTTATATTATTAATCATTATCTCAGGGAAATGAAAGGTGGTACTCAAAACTCCTTGGTTAACCTCATCTGTAATTCTGGCTTTTACATCTACCTTTCCTCTTGGAGATTCTAAACAAACATAATCACCTTCACTAATAAGATTAACCTTAGCATCTTCAGGATTAATCATTAAATAATCATCCTTTAGAATCAGTTCGTTTGCAGTTCTACGAGTCATAGCTCCACAATTATAATGTTCTAACTCACGATTAGTGGTCAAAATATATGGATAATCTTTTGCATGAGAAACCAATTCTTGAGTCTCTTTCCAATCATGGAATTCAAAGTATCCTTTACCTCTTTTAAAGTCAGTTGTATGAAGTATTTGAGTGTCGGTTCCATCTTTTGCTACTGGCCATTGCAGACCATTTTTCCCAAGTCTATCCCAAGTTATTCCGGCAAAGAATGGTACAATTTGAGAAATTTCTTCTAACATTCCATCAGGGGTATAATCAGCTTGAGCATATCCCATTTTATTCATGATATCTACAATAATTTGGCCATCTGCCTTAGCACCTTCTTGTGTTTCTACCACCTGACGTACTGCCTGAACGCGTCGCTCTCCATTTGTAAACGTTCCACTTTTTTCTAGGAAAGAAGCTCCTGGTAATATAACATCCGCATATTTAGCAGTTTCAGTCATAAATAGTTCTTGAACTATTACCAAGTCTGTTGCTTCCAGAGCTTTAATTACTTTTTTCGTATTTGGGTCTGTTTGTACTATATCTTCCCCAATTACCCATAATGCTCTTAATTTCCCATCTAAAGCAGCATCAAACATTTCAGGGATTTTATAACCAATCTCTTTTGGCACATCCACTCCGTAAAATTCATTGTATTTTTTATTTACCTCATCGCTAGTAACATCTAAATATCCTGCGCCTTGATGCGGTTGTACTCCCATATCTGCAGATCCTTGTACATTATTTTGACCACGTAAAGGATTTACTCCAACTCCTCTTCTACCAATATTTCCTGTTATTAAGGCTAAATCGGCAATTTGTACTACTGTAAATGTTCCTTGTGAATGTTCTGTTACTCCTAAACCGTGAAAAGACATTGCATTTGGTGCAGATGCATATGCAATAGCCGCTTCTCTTACCAAGTTTCTATCTACTCCAGATACTTTCTCTAATTTATCTATATCAATATTTAAAATCTCTTCTTTAAATGCTTCAAACCCTTCAGTTCTATTTTTAATAAACTCTTCATCCACATATCCTTCCGTTATGATATAATAAAACATCATATTTAAAACCGCAACATTGGTTCCGGGTCTTAAAGCCAAATGATAGGTTGCATATTTTGCCATTTCCGTTCTACGTGGATCAATGACTATGGAAACATTATCCGATTTCATCGCAAATTGTTTCAGCTTAGCTCCAGTAACTGGATGTGCGTCTGTTGGATTTGCTCCAATTACCATAATGCAATTGGTATCTTTTAAATCGTCTATAGAATTCGTTGCAGCACCAGTACCAAAAGTGGTTTGCATTCCCAATGCTGTTGGTGAATGACAAACACGTGCACAGCCATCAATATTATTAGTTCCAATCACGGTTCTAATAAACTTCTGCATTAAATAATTTTCTTCATTGGTACATCTTGCAGAAGATATTCCCGCAATAGAATCGGGTCCAAATTCAGTTTTATAAGTATTCAATTTAGAAGCAATATATTCATAAGCCTCTTCCCAAGAAACCTTTTCAAAATCTCCATTCCTTTTTATCATTGGAGAATCTAAACGATCTGGATGGTTGTAAAATTTAAAAGCGTAACGCCCTTTTATACAGGTATGCCCTTGATTTACCTCTGCATCATAAGGCGCAGTAATACTTAAAATTTCTCCATTACTTGTAGAAACTTCTAGATTACAACCTACTCCACAATAAGTGCAAATAGTACGAGTTGTATCTGTTGCGGCAATAGATTTGGATTGAAAGATATCTGATATTGCAGAAGTAGGGCAAGCTTGAGAACATGCTCCACAACTTACACAGTCCGAATCAAAAAACGATTGATCCAATCCTTTTATAATATGAGAATCGAATCCTCTTCCTGCCATACTTAACACAAATTGACCTTGTACCTCATCACAGGCGCGAACACAACGATAACAGTTGATACATTTTGATAATTCTGAAGTCATATAAGGATGACTCAAATCTTTCAATTTATGCAAATGCGTATCTCCTTCTGGATAACGAACCTCTCTAATTCCTACTTGTGCAGCCACTGTTTGAAGTTCACAGTTTCCGTTTACTTCACAGGTTAGACAATCTAATGGATGATCGGTAAGTACCAATTCAATTATATTTTTCCGCAAAGCCTTTACAGATTCAGTACTGGTATAAATATACTGACCACTACCAACTGGTGTATGGCAAGATGCCATAGTTTTTACCTTACCACCTTCTTCTAAAGCAACCTCAACACTACACACCCTACAAGAACCAAATGGATCTAAATTTGGCGCATCACATAGAGTTGGTATTAAGTTTTCCTCTTTATATCTTTTTATAAAAGCAAGAATGGTTTCTCCTTCAACTATCTCAAAAGCCTGATTATCTATATATGCTGTTTTCATTTTTCTTTTTTAGTTGAAGTATTCTTTTAATTCGTCTTCAAAATATTCCATAGCATTTCTAACTGGCAACGGAATTCCTCCTCCATGTGCGCATAACGAGCCTTGTTCTAAAGTAGTTAGCAAATCTTTGAATAGATTTTTATCAATTTTATAATCTGAATTTAAAGCCTTTGTTGAAAGCTCTTGCCCTCTTTTTGTTCCTAGCCTACAAGGGAAACATTTTCCACAGCTTTCATAAGATGCAAAATCGAAAAGATGTTCAATAAATTTCATCATCGAAAAATCTTTTGGAACACAAACCATAGATGCATGACCTAATAAGAATCCTTCATTTGAAAAAGATTCGAAATCTATAGTAAGGTCATCAATTTTTGATACAGGCACTAATCCACCTAAAGGCCCACCAATTTGTATTGCTTTAACCTCAGTCTTAAAGCCTCCTCCTAATTCATTAACAACGACAGAAAGTGGTGTTCCCATTTCTACTTCATACATTCCAGGACTATTAAAGAAACTATCTAAACAAACTAATTTATTCCCTGAAGATCTTTCGGTTCCAATATTTTTCCAAGATTGTCCTCCGTTTTTAATGATATAATGCAATGCTGACAAGGTCTCTACATTATTCACAATGGTTGGTTTATTAAACAAGCCCTGTTGCGCAGGAAATGGCGGTCGCACTCTTACCTCTGGACGTTGCCCTTCAATAGAGTTTATTAAAGCTGTCTCTTCTCCACAGATATAAGAACCCTGTGCTTGAATTATTTTAAAGTTATAATTAAATCCACTTCCATCAATATTATCTCCCAATAAGCCCATTTCTCGAATGTCATCTATTGCCTTTTGTACAATTCCAACTGCTTCAGGATATTCAGCTCTTATATAAAGAATCCCATAACTTGCATGAGTAACATAACCAGCGATTAGCATCCCAAATAAAACAGAATGGGGTTGATGTTCTAATAAATACCTATCGGAATATGCTCCAGGATCTCCTTCATCGGCATTACAAATAATAAACTTGGTATCGTTTTCTACTTTTCGGCAGAACTCTAGTTTAAGCCCCATAGGAAATCCAGCTCCCCCTCTACCTCTTACATTCGATAACTTTATCTCTTCTAAAACATCTGAAGAATCCTTTTTTAAAGCATCCTTTAAAGGCTGATAATATTCCTCCAAATTAGTGAAATCTGCTGTTAAGATTTTCTTCCCACTAGCCTTAATATTATAACTATCTTGGTTGAAATTAGTCGAAGTGTTTATTATGTTTTTAATTTCGTGAATTGCATTTCCGGAATAATTTTTTCCATCAATATTAAATGCTGTATTTTCATGACATCTCCCCAAACAGGTCATATGCCCTATTTCTTCTTCTTTATAATGCTCTTTGAGGTCTTCAATTAATTTATCCTGAGTACCTGCACAAACACAAGCGGTTCCATTACACACATATACTTTCTTTCCCTTGTTTTCAGGTTTCATGAAATCATAGAAAGAAGCTGTACCGAATGCATTGGCAGTTCCAATTAAAAACTCATTTGCTAATTCTTCTAAGGCTTCCTTACTTGGTGTTCCCGTTTCTTGCGAAAGCTCACCCATTTTATTAAAGAGACTTCCTTCTACTCCTTTTCTTCCTAATAATTCACTTAAATTATCTGACATATATCTTAACTTGCTTTTATCCCGAAGTCTCCGGATTGTTTTCTTAATTTGGTTCTTTGTGGGTTTGAATAACAGGTTGCTCTATCATCTCTGCAAAATGCAAATAGTGTTATCCCCAATTCTTTTGCATAATCTACTGCTAAAGAGGAAGGTGCAGACACTGCTGCTAAAAATGGAATTCCTGCTTTAAAACATTTTATTACTATCTCGTATGAAACACGTCCACTAACAGTAAGTACTGAAGCTTTCTTTAATTCTTTTTCTAATATGAGTTTGCCAATAACTTTATCGACTGCATTATGCCTGCCTATGTCTTCCATAGCGCATAGTAGTTGACCTTCTAAGGTAAAAGCAGCAGCAGCATGAGTTCCTCCAGATTGATGGAAACTATGTTGCAATACATTCATCTTATCAAAAAGATCCCTCAGTAAGCTTATATCTATCTTTTTATTCTCATCTATTGTTTTTCCAATAAATGCTAAATCCCCTAATTCTGTTTTTCCGCAAATCCCACATGAAGAAACCGATAATAATGTTCTACTATTGGAATAACCTTCACCTAATTCTTTTTCAGGAACAGCTAGGTTTACAACGGTAACAATACCTTCGTCATTTTCCTTTTTTAATATTACATCTGGAATAAAACTTGAATTTTTAAGAATTCCTTCCGAATGAAGCATCCCTCTCACCAAACTAATATCGTCCCCAGGAGTACGCATAGATACCGTAAAGGGTTTTTTATTGATATTAATCTGAAGGGCTTCCTCCACTGTAAGTGCGTCAACCGCCTTATTTACAGTATGTTTTTCAAACTTATTTGCTTGATATTTTCTAGTTGCCATTAGATTTGAGAATATACCTACGAAAATAGCGTATTTATTTTATATTCCTATAAAACGTTGTATCCAATTGAGCTTTGTCTTGGAATGTGGATAATACTTCAGAGACAATTCCATTAGTGTTGTTTTCTCTAAAATACTTTTGTAATGACTAAAGGTCTTAAAACCAGACTCTCCATGATAACTTCCAATCCCACTATCTCCAACACCGCCAAAAGGCAACTTTGAATTTGCAATATGCATTACTGCATCATTTACAGCCCCTCCACCAAATGAAATCTCATTTAGTATTTTCTTTACCTGTTCTTTTTTACTCGAAAAAATATAGCAAGATAAAGGCTTTGGAAGATCGTTTACTTGTTCAATTGCGTCTTCTAAATTAGTATAGGAAATTACAGGAAGTATTGGTCCAAATATTTCTTCCTGCATTACATTATCACTTAATATAACATTCTTTAATACAGTAGGTTGGATTATTCTATCTAAACTTTCAGTTTCACCACCATAATAAACTTTATCTGTATCGATCATTTTTGACAATCGATCTAAATTTCGTTCATTAATGATTTGTGTGTAGTTGCCGTTTTCAATGGAGAAATTCTCTTTTTCAATTTCTATTTTAACGAGCTCTAAAAACTCTTTTTCAATAGTTTCATCCACTAACACATAGTCTGGTGCAATACAGGTTTGACCAGCATTCAAAAATTTAGCCCAAACCAATCTCTTAACGGTCATTTTTAAATTACAATCTTTAATTACAAAAGCTGGGCTTTTTCCACCCATTTCTAAGGTAACTGGTGTTAGGTTTTTTGCTGCTGCTTGATAAACTATCTTCCCAACCTGAGTACTTCCTGTAAAGAATATTTTATCAAATTTTTGTTCGAGTAATTCTGTAGTTTCTGGAATCCCTCCCTCAATGACTTTTAAGTATTCTGAATCAAAGTTTTCATTAATTAGCTTTGCCATTACAGCACTGGTCTCAGAAGATAACTCACTTGGCTTTATAACAACTGTATTACCTGCAGTCATTGCAGCTATTGCAGGCGCCAAAGTTAATTGATATGGATAGTTCCAAGCCCCAATTACCAAACACACTCCTAAGGGTTCTGGAATAATATAACTCTTTGCTGGAAAATTGAGCATATTAGTTTTTACACTTTTTACTTTAGCCCATTTCTTGAGGTTCTTTTTAGCCTCTTTTATATCGTGATACAATAAAGCAAGCTCCGTAACAAAAGTGTCAAACTCAGATTTTTTAAAATCTTTATAGATTGCATCGTAAATTAACTTCTCATTAGACTTTAAAACCTCCTGAAGTTTATTTAATTGCTGCACCCTAAAACTCAAGGGCTTTGTTTTGTGTGTTTTAAAATAATTACGTTGTTTTTGTACTAAATTGTTCATAAGCCCCATATTAAGTTGCACTAAAATACTACTTCATAAACAAACAATCAATAAAATCGGTTAGCATATGAAAAAGCAAGCCTATTGCAATTATTCTAAACTTTTTGAAATACAGTAAAACCAAATACACTCCAATAGCATAATAACTATGTAAAATATGAAAATTAATACTACATCGATTCGATGCAAATACTGGGTTTGCCAATAAATGATCTACATCTACTAACATGGTTGCGACCATGATTAACCAGGCTTTTTCCCAATGACTTCTGAAAAACACCCATGCAATTAGTCCTGGAAATAAAAAGTGCAACCCGTAATGAATTAATATTTGAAGCATGTGTAATTAACCTCTATCCCTGCTCAGGATTCGATACTCTTCATAACATTCGCTAATTGCGTCTAGAATTTGAAGATCGTTTGCAGTACGAATAAAATCTTTAGAATAGCTACAATTGACCAATATTTCATCAATATCCACCTTTTCTAACTGTAAGACAGCCATTAAAGTTTCTCTATCGTATTTGCTCTCTAAAAGATTTCGGATTTCATCATCATCCTTCATCTTACGAAGCTTTTTCATGTCATGCGATCGCTTCCCAAAGACATTATATAGAAAATCTGCTGGATTAAAAATAGAATTTAAAACCTTACTAACAGCACCTGGTTGAGATCCTCCACCCTCGTAACCTGACCCTAAGCCTGCAATTCGATATCGATGATTGTCATAAATAGGAATAATCTTAGCATCAACCTCTACATAACCGGTAAGCTGGATTGGGCGAACAACGACTTCTTCAAGTGCGACACTTAATTCTGTCATCTTAATCCGTATTTCCCCAAACTTTAACCAGTCATTTGTTACTCGAACTCTAATCGACTTAAAACCTAAATAAGAAAAATATAAGGTATCATTAACAGTTGCTCTAATACCAAAGTCCCCTTCTTCATCAGTAAGGGTTCCCTTAACCGAATTAAGATTTACCACGTGAACGTTTGATAAGGAAACATTATTGGAAGCGTTTACCACCTTTCCCTTAATAGTTGTAACGTCAGTAATTGCAAGGTCTTGCGACCAAACAGTAGTTGTGATAAATCCTAAAAAAAGTAATACAAATATTTTTCTCATAGTATGAAGTAAAAGTAACGCTTTTGACTTTACTTTATTACCAAAGTTTATCTAAAATCTAAATTATAAGATATATTTAACTTCTGTCGCGCCTTCTACCTCCAGTTCCAGAATTGCTTGGTCGGTCACTAGATCTTCGGCTTCTACCTTTAAATCCTGAATTATCACCATCCCTTTTTTCTCCTTCACGTTTACCGCCTTCATTTCTTCTTCCGTCACCTCTTCTACCTTCACTTCTTCCACCATCTCTTCTACTATCACTTCTTCCACCACCTCTTCTACCTTCACTTCTTCCGCCTTCCTTTCTATCTCCTCCACGACCTTTATAACCACCACGACTTCTACCACCACGATCTCTATCTCTACCTCCACCACGTCTTCCACGACCTGTGTCTTTTGAAATTTCAACCGAAACTCTTCTTCCTTCTAATTCAAAATCTTTAAAGAATTCCATTACCAATTCTTGATGTTTGATATCGGTATTAAAGAATGAAAAGCTTTCTTTTACATCCACTTTATAAAGATCATCCTGATCTAATTGTAGCATTTCTTTTAAGAAATCCTTTAAACTCATCCAATCAAAATCATCTTTCCCTCCAATATTAATAAAGTAACGGACAGAATCTTTTGACCCAACAGACATATCTCCAGGAGCGGCATTAAGATCTTTCGCTTTTTTATAATAATTATAGAATCTTGTAAATTCTACAGAAAAGACTTTTTTAATCAATTCTTCTTTTGAAAACTCTTCCAATACCTCATTGATATTTGGAAGGTAAGCATCAATATCATGATTAATTTCAGTAGCCTTTATTTTATTTGCTAAATGAAACAATTGAACTTCACAAATTTCCATTCCTGAAGGAACTTCTTTTAATATAAACTTCTTTTGAATAATTTTTTCAATAGCATGAATTTTTCGGCTCTCACTTTTTGAAGCAATCACCATAGAAATTCCAGTTTTCCCAGCTCTACCAGTACGTCCACTTCGGTGCGTATAGGTTTCTATTTCGTCAGACAACTGGTAATTTATTACGTGTGTAATATCATCTACATCAATTCCACGAGCAGCAACATCTGTTGCCACTAACATTTGTATTTGCCTGTTACGAAAAGATTTCATCACTAAATCACGTTGATTCTGACTTAAATCTCCGTGTAATGCTGCTGCACTATAACCATCTTCTATTAATAATTCTGCTACTTTTTGTGTATCTCTTTTGGTACGACAAAATATAACTGAAAATATAGATGGATTTGCATCAGCTAATCTTTTTAAAGCTTGGTAACGATCTCTAGCATTTACTAAATAGTATTCGTGAGAAACGTTTTCTGCCCCCATGTTCTTTCCTCCAACTGTAATTTCAACTGGATCATGCATGAATTTTTTAGCAATGGCAGAAACCTCTCTTGGCATGGTTGCACTAAATAACCATGTGCTTTTTTCATCTGGTGAATAAGAAAGTATTTCAGTAATATCTTCATAGAATCCCATGTTCAACATTTCATCAGCTTCATCAAGAACACAATATTCAATTTTTGAAATATCGATCATTCTTCTGCTGATCATATCTTTCATTCTACCAGGAGTTGCTACAATAATTTGAGCTCCTCTTTTTATATCTCTAGCTTGATCAGAAATACTAGCACCACCATAAACAGCAACTACATTTAATCCTTTGTAATACTTACCGTAATTTTTAATTTCATTAGTGATTTGTAAACAAAGCTCTCTTGTTGGAGAAATTATTAAACCTTGAGTAGTGCGGCTTTCCACATTTATTTTCTGAAGCATTGGAAAACCAAATGCTGCAGTTTTACCCGTACCTGTTTGTGCTAAAGAAACGATGTCCGTGTCTTTTTCTAGTAAAATTGGGATTGCTTTTTCTTGGACTTCAGATGGAGCAGTAAACCCCATATCTTCGATGGCCTTTAGAAGATTTTCTTCCAGACCTAATTCTGCAAATTTGCTCATTGTAGTATTATATTAAATTTATTTGTGTGCTGCCTTAGAAGTATGTTCGACAAATAAATCCTTTACTACTCCTTTCAACACGTCCTCATCCTGAGGATTTTCAAGCGGCAAATATACTGCTTTTATTTTGAATTTTATTATTTCAAAAACTTTCACTTATGAGTACTCTCAATAACTCGGATTTTTCACAACAATTCAAGTATTAACGGTATCTAATGAAGGGTTTTACGCTAAGCAATTTACCTAAGAAAGAAAATCAATTAATAAACGAACTGCTTTTCCTCGGTGCCCAATGGCACTTTTCTGTTCCAATGTCATTTCGGCAAAGGTAGTTTTGCTTCCATTCGGTTGAAATATAGGGTCGTATCCAAAACCAGAACCTCCTCTTTTATCGGGAGTTATTTCCCCTTCGCAAATTCCTAAAAACAATTTTTCTTCTGAATTCATTATTAAAGAGATAGCTGTTTTAAATCTAGCCTTTCTAGAGTTTTTGTTTTCAAGGTTATTTAATAATTTTGACATATTGGCTTCTGCATTATTCTCTGGACCCGCATAACGCGCACTATACACTCCGGGTTCATTATTTAAAGACGCAACTTCTAAACCTGTATCGTCTGCAAAACAAGAATAACCATAATTATTTTTTACAAAATTTGCTTTAATAAGTGCATTGCCTTCAATAGTGTTTGCTGTTTCTGGAATTTCTTCGAAGCAACCTATATCAGTTAAACTTAATAATTCAATATTTGAAGGCATCAAAGCTTTTACCTCTTTTAGTTTATTTTTATTGTGTGTTGCGAAAACAAGCTTCATTCTAAATTATTTATTTTTGAGAATACAAAGCTATTCTATTTCCTTCAGTATCTAAAAACATTCCCATATATCCAACTTCTGGAGAAATTTGTGCCTTAGCTTGAAGTATCTTACCTCCAGAATTTACAATTCTATCCAATTCAATTTGAACATCATTACTGCTAAAATAAATTAAAGATCCTTCTTGACTTGGAATATAACTTTCATATTTCATAAGGCTTCCCATTGCTCCAGGAGCCTCAGGATTTGCTGGAAAAAACCCCATCATAACTCCTCCAACATCTTGATAATTTATTTCAATATTAAAAACCGATTCGTAAAAATCTTTAGCTCTATCCATATCGTTTACTGGAATCTCGAACCATGCAACCATATTTTGTTTCATAACTTATTATTTTAATTTTATGCTTTTTTTATCCTAATACATCTCCATTTAATGAAGATTGGTTAATTTTAACCTTCTTCAAAATGCATTGTTATTATGTATATAACGAAGATAAAAAAAATGTTGAAATGAAAATTGCTGTTTTAACTGGAGCTGGAATGAGTGCCGAAAGTGGATTAAAAACTTTTCGGGATAGTAATGGCTTATGGGAAGGACATGATGTTATGGAGGTTGCATCTCCACAAGGCTTTGCAAAAGATCCAAACTTAGTTTTGGGTTTTTACAATCAAAGAAGAAAACAATTATTGGAAGTAAAACCAAATAGTGCACATATTGCCATTGCAGAATTGGAAAAAGAGCATGATGTTTTTATCATCACTCAAAATGTGGATGACTTACATGAAAGAGCTGGAAGCACCAATGTATTACACTTGCATGGCGAGTTGCTTAAAGTTAGAAGTACGGTAATAAAATCTTCCACCCTTGATTGGAATGAAGATTTAAATTTAGGAGATTTATGCAAAGATGGCTATCAACTACGTCCTCATATTGTTTGGTTTGGTGAAGCTGTACCAGAAATGGATAATGCCATAAGGACTGTAATGCAATCGAATCTATTAATCATCATTGGCACCTCCATGCAAGTCTATCCTGCTGCAGGTTTGATGCAGTATGCCAAATCTAATGCGAAAATATTTTTTATTGACCCCAATCCTTCCATAAATTCTAAGGGCAAAATTACCGTAATAGCAGATAAGGCAACAAGTGGAGTGCCTAAGGCAATTGAAGAAATTAACAAGGTAAAATGAATATGGAACTTTTAATCGAGAAATTAAGTTTTCCAAGAGCCTATCGTCAAACGCGATTAGATTTAGCGCAATGGGTTATAGAAAATCCTGAAATATTTCCCGATCTATTAAGTATTTGTTTTGATGAAAAAAACAAAATTTCACATAAAGCTGCTTGGATTTTAGAGTTTGTTTGCACAGAAAAAATTGAAATGCTAATACCACATTTAGATTTGTTTTTTTATTATATCCCAAAAGCTCAAAAAGACCAATCTGTCCGACCCTTTTCAAAAATATGTTTGATGCTTTCAAAACTTACTTACAAAAAGAAGGATGTTTTTGTAAGTAATTTTTTAACCCAACAACACAAAGAAGCTATGATAGTTTGCTGTTTCGATTGGTTGATAACAGAACAAAAAGTTGCTTGTCAAGCCTATGCTATGAATACTTTATTTCTTTTAGGCACAGAAATAGCATGGGTTCATCCAGAATTGGAAATTATCTTAGAACAAAACATAAATTCAAAAACTGCTGCTTATAAATCTCGTGGTATAATAACTCTGAAAGAAATTGAAAAGTATCGGTTAAAAACTCTAAAGGCATAAGCTCAAACCCTTAAACTTCCTTACCTTTGCATCTTTATTTTCCTAAGCAAAATGCTTTGGTAATTATACAAAACTACAACTATGTCAAGCCATTCATTACAAGCCATATCTCCTATCGACGGTAGATACGCTTCTAAAACAAGTTCCTTAATCCAATATTTTTCTGAAGAAGCATTGATTAAATATCGTG
>CAJXRD010000036.1 GCA_913058295.1 uncultured Flavobacteriales bacterium
AGTAACTTTTACTCCTACAATTTCTGATAACTGTGCTGGTGCGACATTTGTAAGTATACCTGCTTCAGGAAGTATATTCCCAGTAGGAACTACACTAGTTACCGTTACTGCAACTGATGCAGCCGGTAATACTAATGTATGTACCTTCAATGTAACTGTAAATGACGATGAAGATCCAGTAGTGACTTGTCCAGCAGATATTACAGTAAGTAATGATGTCGGTAGTTGTGATGCTGTGGTAACTTTTACTCCTACAATTTCTGATAACTGTGCTGGTGCTACATTTGTAAGTGTACCTGCTTCTGGCAGTGTATTCCCAGTGGGAACTACACTAGTAACCGTTACAGGAACAGACGCAGTTGGGAATACTAATGTATGTACCTTCAATGTTACTGTAAACGACGACGAAGCTCCTGTAGTGACTTGTCCAGCAGATATCATCGTAAGTAATGATTCTGGATTTTGTGATGCAGTGGTAACCTTTACACCTACTGCAACCGATAATTGTGCAGGAGTAACTGTTTCTAGTGTGCCAGCTTCTGGTAGTGTGTTCCCAGTGGGAACTACAACAGTAACTGTTACGGCTACAGATGCAGCTGGTAATACCGATGTATGTACTTTCGATGTTACTGTAGACGACGACGAAGATCCTATAGTTACCTGTCCAGCAGATATAATCGTAAGTAACGATCTTGGAGAATGTGGTGCTGTAGTTGACTTTACGCCAATAGCAACCGATAATTGTTCTGGAACAACGATTTCTAGTGTACCAGCTTCTGGTAGTTTATTCCCGCTTGGAACCACAACGGTAACAGTTACCGCAACTGATGCAGCTGGAAATATAGTTGTATGTACTTTCGATGTAACTGTAAATGATGACGAAGAACCTGTTTTAACTTGTCCAGAGGATATAGTAGTAGGTAATGATCTTGGTCAATGTTATTATGTTATCGTTGGTGATGAATTTGATCCAATAACAACAGATAATTGTACAAGTTTAACCGTAACCAATGATATCAATGGAACCTCTAGCCTTGGTGGTGAGAAGTTCTTACTTGGCGATACGATGGTAACTTGGACAGCCGATGATGGCAATGGAAATGTATTAACATGTACAGCAACCATTACCGTAGAGGATACGGAAGCTCCAGAACTAACTTGTCCAGAAGATCAAACACATTTCTTGGAAGAAGGAGAGACCTTATGGGAAGTTCCAGATTTCTTTGCAATTGGAGAAGCGAGTGCAGAAGATAATTGTACAGAATCTGATATGCTTTATATCACACAGGTTCCAGAAGCAGGAACATTGCTTCCTGAAGGTGTTTATACCGTAACTATTGATGCTAAGGATGAGGCTGGTAATTTTAGTACTTGTACTTTCGAGCTTACTATAGAACCTCTTCTTGGAGTTGGTGATAATGAATTAACGATTGAAAATATAATACTTTATCCTAATCCATCAAAGGATTATGTAATTATAGGTAACCCACAATCTCTATTATTGAATAAGGCTGTAATTTATGACCTTAACGATAGATTGATAAGAACTATCGATCTTAGAACTATGGGAACAGAAATGACAATTGATGTTTCTCGATTGGCCGCTGCATCCTATAATATTATAATATATGGGGATCAAGGTTCTATTATCAAACGTATGATAAAAGAGTAGATTTAATTTCAATTTCTTAAATAAAAAAACCCTTCGAATAAATCGAAGGGTTTTTTTATTGTTTTAATAAGAAGTATTTAAAATCCGAAATCTTCTTTTATTTTATCTGCCTTGTCTAACATAAGGTCGATGGTAATAAACTCAACCTCTTCCTTTTCATAGGCAGCTTGAAAAGTACGCATTGCTTTTTTAGGCTCACCAGTTTCTTCATAAAAACGACCCATATAATAAGGTCCTAAAGCAGTTTCTGGATATTGCCTTATTGCCATAGCAGCAATATCTCTTAATGATTCCCATTGTTTTCTTTTTTCAGCAGCTTTTAGTGTAGCCATATAATCATTTACACGAATAGGGTTTGTTAAGCCAAATAGGTCTTCGATTGTTTTATATTTTTCTACTAAATATTGGTGAATTGGAGTTTCTAATTTTAGTAATACATCTGTATATTCTTCTTTGCTTATTGGGCGATATACAGAAAACATTTTTTCTAATGCTGATGGAATAGCTCTTGCAACTAAAGAATAGTGAGTTGCCCCATCAAAATTATCGAAATAATAATCAAAGTTATCGCTTTCTACACTTTTCAATGAAATATCTAGCATTTCAGATATTTCTCTTAAATCTTTGATGTCATCAGACCCTGTTGCCAAATAATAGAATGTTTTTGACTGAATATTTAGAACTCTTTCTGGAATTCTTTCGTCCATTAATGGTGCTAAATCTGGACTTAGGTTAATGTATCCATTAAATAATGGTGGATCTTTAAATAAATAATAGTTAATAAAGTTAGCTGTAAAATCATGCCCAATAGCAATAGTAAACTTTGCAGTTCTATATTTTTCGTCAATGTATGGAATAAGTTCTAGGCCAATAAATTCAAAAAATTTAGCGCCAGTATCTATTGGCATAAAGGTGTTGTCATCATAATTACAATCATCGTACCGACTATCGCCTTGCATAATTCCTACTACAATGGATTCTGGCATGTCTTCCCAATAACTAAAATAATCTACATTACCAGCTACAGGTTCAAACAAATAATTAGCATCTAGCACTAAAACAATTGGATAAACTTTGTCTGTATTGGTTTCATAATCTCGTGGAAGTTGGACTTTTAATCTACGAGATTCGTCTAATTTAAAAGATTTAATTTCTTCGTAAATAATTTTAGATTGAGCGAAAGTAGTAACGCT
Source organism: uncultured Flavobacteriales bacterium (assembly GCA_913058295.1). GTDB lineage: Bacteria > Bacteroidota > Bacteroidia > Flavobacteriales > Flavobacteriaceae > Marifrigoribacter. The sequence continues at coordinate 2,866 of CAJXRD010000036.1, forward strand.
AACTAATAAAAAAAAGGATGTTAGAATGATGTTCTTCATAAAATATAGATTTTTTCAATGGGGAAAGATAACGATTTTTATAAGCTATATATTTTCAGAAATAAAAAATTGCTATTTAGTATTTCTGTTATAAAAAGGGAGTAAAATAAGAGAAAGCCCTCCAAAAAATATTATGGATGCGATATTTGAAGTCCAAACTATCCAGCCAAAAGCGGTACCGATAGTTTCAGGAATGCTGAATACAGAAAGAATTCCTGCAATAAAGAAAGGATAAGTTCCAAAGCCACTATTGGTAAATGCAAATGAAAAACTCCCTACTACAAATGTGATAATTATTACTGCAAAAGATATAGCAGCCGTTTCTTCTAAAGCATGTAATGCTGTATAAAATGAAAGTAAATAGAGTCCCCAAATTAGAAAACTATATAAAATAAAAGCTTTCTTTTTTTTCATTTTAAGGATGCTAAACACGCCTTCTTTAATCCCTAAATAAAATTGCTTTAATTTTTGTTGAAAACTAGATTTAGAATACTTTAAGAATAAAAAGAAAGCAATAATTAATAAACAAAGTAAGCCAAATGCTAAATAAAGTTTGGTGGGTTGAATGATGTCTGTTAGAAAAGTGTACAGTAAATCGAATTGAAGCATTAATGCAATTGCGGTAAACCCGAAAAGGATTAATACGTCTATTGCTCTTTCAGATATAATGGTTCCAAAAGCTTTGTCAAAAGGAATGTTTTCGTATTTATTAATAATTACAGCTCTGGATACTTCTCCACTTTTTGGGATAAAAATATTCATTATATAAGCAACATTTACTGCCATAAAGTTGTTAAGAATTTTTGGGGAATAGCCTAAAGATTCTAACATAAAACTCCAGCGATATGCTCTTAAAAGGTGACTTAATATGCTTAAAAATACGGATAGAGCAACAATTGTATAATCTGCTTTTTTAAAATAAAAAGAGATTTCTTCTAATTGTTGGGCGCTAAATTTATTATAAGAATAATAGATTAAAAAAATACCAAGCCCCAAAGGGATTGCTATTTTTAAAAATTTTATAATTGATTTATTCAAATTAAGAGAGTAAATTATTTTCTTCGTTCGGAAATACGAGAGCAGGTTTAAAGTTTCTAGCTTCGTCTATAGACATCATCGCATAAGTGATTAAAATTAGAACGTCTCCTGGTGCTACTTTTCTTGCTGCAGCCCCATTTAAAGTTATTTCTCCACTATTTCGAGGTCCAGGAATTGCATAGGTTTCTAAGCGCTCCCCATTGTTGTTATTTACAATTTGAACTTTCTCTCCTTCAATAATATTTGAAGCTTCCATTAAATCTTCATCTATAGTGATGCTTCCAATATAATTAAGGTTTGCGTTAGTTACTTTAACTCTATGGATTTTAGATTTTACTACGTGTATTTGCATGGGGGCAAAGGTATTAATTTAAAGCGATATTATCTATAAGTCTAACTCCATCTACAAAAACTGCAATAAAGGCTCTATAGCTGGTGTTAGGGGAATTATTTGATTCGGTTTTAAGGGTTTTGCTATTGGCAATTTCGAAATATTCAAGTTCTAGAAATTGGTTTTTATCAAAAGTATTCTCAACTAATTTATTTAATTGTGAAAAGTTCAAAACATCAAAATTTTGTTGCACTTCTGTTAGGGTTTTGAAAATTAACGCAGCCTCTTTTAACTGGTCTTCATTAAGTCTTTTGTTTCGAGAACTCATGGCTAAACCACTCTTTTCTCTAACTATCGAACAACCTATAATGTCTACAGGAAGTTTTTCTATTTCAACTAATTTTTTCACAACTTCTAATTGCTGAAAATCTTTCTCTCCAAGATATGCTTTATTGGGTTTCACCATTCTGAATAGAAGGTTAAGAACGGTTCCAACTCCATCAAAATGACCTTCACGATGTTTGCCCTCCATTTCATTTTCAATACCGGAAAAATTATATTTTTTTGATGTTATATTATTTTCATATAATTCTGAAACATTTGGTGAAAAAACAAAAACATTTCCTTTTACACTTTTTAATAATTTAAGGTCACTTTCAAGAGTCCTAGGATATTTTTCTAAATCTTGTGCTTTATTAAATTGAGTAGGGTTTACAAAAATACTAACCACAACACAATCGTTTTCGTTACAAGCTTGTTCTACTAAGGAGATGTGCCCTTTATGTAAAGCTCCCATGGTTGGTACAAAACCGACACTTTTGCAATTCTCTAAAAATGGAGAAAGCGCTTTTTGTAAAGAAGCATTATTTTCGTGATTTATCATAAATATAAATTAAAAACAGTAAAATTAATATATTAAAGTCAATCTGCATAAATTTTCGTAATTTTGCTTGCTTTTAAAAGCAACTCGAAAAAGTATATTTTATGAAAGATAAGAGAATCTTGTATGTGTCATCTGAAGTAATACCTTACCTTCCAGAGACAGAGATTTCTTCAATGTCGTTTGAAGCTCCCCGAATGGTTAATAGTAAAAAAGGCCAGATTAGGATATTTATGCCTCGATATGGAAATATCAATGAGCGAAGACATCAATTACATGAAGTTATTCGTTTATCTGGTATGAACTTGGTAATTAACGACATGGATATGCCTCTTATTATTAAAGTGGCTTCTATTCCTAAAGAGCGTATGCAAGTTTATTTTATCGACAATGATGAATATTTTAAGCGTAAGGCTACTTATGCTGATGAAAATGGGAAATTTTATGACGATAATGATGAGCGTGCTATTTTCTTTGCAAAAGGTGTTATAGAAACAGTTAAAAAATTAAATTGGTCTCCAGATATTATTCATGTTCATGGATGGTTAGCTTCTTTTTTGCCATTATATTTAAGAACCTACTATGATAAAGAGCCTCTATTTGAAAACAGTAAAATAGTAACTTCTCTATATGGCCAAGGCTTTGACGGAAATCTTAGTTCTGAAGTTATCAACAAATTAAAGTTTGACGGTATTAAAGAAGAGCATGTGGAAGAATTAAAAGAACCAGATTATGTAAATATGATGAAGGTTGCAATAAATAATTCTGATGCTTTAATAATTGGTTCAGATAAATTACCAGAAGCACTTGATGAATATCTTAAGGAACTTGAAATGCCAGTGTTAAATTATCACAAAAAAGAGGTTTTTTCTGAGGCTTATTTAGATTTTTGCCTTTCAAAAGTATTACAATAATATATTCATTTTATTTTTTATGAAAACATTAAATGCCTTGCCAAAAATTATGGCAATATTATTCTTTATTATAGCAATTTCTTCCTGTGATGAAGATTTTAACACTATTGGAGCAGATATCGTAGGTAATGAAGACCTACTAACTCTGCCATATGAAAGTAATAATATAATAGCATATAGTAGAATTTTAGATCCTGTTCAAACTAACATTGTGCCAGTCCATAATATGGGAGTTTATAATGATCACGTTTTTGGAAAATCTACATCAAACGTAATAACTCAACTGGTTTTAACAGAAACAGATCCAATTTTTGGAGATACACTTGGTCACCCTATTTCATTGCAAAGTGTTATTCTTTACATCCCTTTTTACAGTAATGCTACTTTAGAAGGCGAAGGCGAAGATGAGATGACAACTTATACATTAGATTCTGTTTATGGTAATCAACCAATTAATATTTCTATATATGAGTCTGGTTATTATTTAAGAGATTTAGAGCCAGATTCAAATTTTGAAGAATCGCAATTATATTATTCTAATCAAAGTAGTTTGTTTGAAAATTCTTTATTGGAATTAATAGACGAAATTGAAGATTTTGCGCCAAGTGATGAGGGCTATATTATAGTGGATGGAGAAGGAGACGAGGAAACAGAAACACTAGTAGCTCCAGGCTTACGTGTTAATTTACCTTTACAGTTTTTTCAAGAAAAAATCTTAGACCAAGAAGGAGAACAAGTTTTATCAAGTAATAACAACTTTAAGGAATATTTTAGAGGATTGTATTTTGATGTTGAATCGAATACAGAAGACGGGAGTTTGTTTATTTTTAATCCAGAATTTGCTAACATTACAATAAACTATAATTTTCAGAGCCCTAAAGAAGATGAAAATGGAAACCCTGTTTTGGATGATGAGGGGAATCAAATTATTGAAACAGTTGATGAAGATTATGTGCTAAACTTTGGAGGAGTGAGCTTAAATACTTTTACTAATGAATTGCCGCAAAATATTATTGGAGATATTGAAAACCCAGACCTTGTTAATGGAGAAGAAAGTTTATATGTAAGGGGAGGAGAAGGAATATTAACAGTTATAGATCTTTTTAGCGGATTAGATTCGGATGAAGATGGTGTTTCTGATGAATTAGATTCATTAAGACAAAGAGAAGTATTAGTAAATGATGCTAATTTAAAATTTTATGTGGATCAAGATAAAATTACTGGTGGATCTACAGAGCCAGAACGTCTTATTATTTACGATTTAGATAACAACACTGTCTTAACAGATTATTTTTTAGATACTACTTCTGGTAATGAACCTCTTGAAGCAGTTACTACCCACCTAGGAAGACTAGAAAGAGGAAGTGATAATTTAGGAGAGTATTATAAATTAAGACTAACAGGCCATATAAGTAACCTTATAAATAAAGACTCTACCAATGTACAATTAGGGCTTATGGTTTCTCAAAATGTACTAATAAGTGGTTTTCATGTTGTGGATAGCCTTACAAACCCAGCGGGTCCATTACCAAGAATAAAAGAAGTGCCTAGAAGTGGTGTAATTTCTCATGAAGGAACGATTTTGTTTGGTAATAACACATCGAATGAAGACAAAAAGTTGAAATTACAAATATCATATTTAAACCCTAATTAATAAACGTATACCTTATGTGTGGAATTGTTGGATATATTGGAAATAGAGATGCTTACCCTATTATAATGAACGGATTAAAACGTTTAGAATATAGAGGCTATGATAGTGCGGGAATTGCACTTTATGATGGAGAAACAATTCAATTATGTAAAACAAAAGGTAAGGTTGTTGATTTAGAGGCTAGTGTAGAAAAAGAAATTAGTAAAACTGGTAAACTGGGTATTGGTCATACACGTTGGGCTACTCACGGAATTCCAAACGACATTAATTCTCACCCACATTTTTCTAATAGTGGCGATTTGGTAATTATCCATAATGGAATTATCGAAAATTATGCTACTATTAAAAAAGAATTAATAAATAGAGGATACATTTTTAATTCAGATACGGATACAGAAGTATTGGTAAACTTAATTGAAGATGTAAAGAAAAAGGAAAATGTAAAGCTTGGTAAAGCTGTACAAATAGCATTAAACCAAGTAGTAGGTGCGTATGCAATTGCAATATTTGACAAGAAAAAGCCAGACGAAATAATTGTTGCAAAACTTGGAAGTCCTTTAGCTATTGGTATTGGTGATGATGAGTTTTTTGTAGCAAGTGATGCTTCCCCTTTTATAGAATTTACAAATAATGCTATTTATTTGGAAGATGAAGAAATGGCAATTATTCGTAAGGATAGAGATATTGAAATTAGAAAAATTAAGGACGACAGTATAGTTGCACCTTATGTTCAGGAACTTCAACTTAACTTAGAACAAATAGAAAAAGGAGGTTACGATCATTTTATGTTAAAAGAAATTTTCGAACAACCTTCTGTTATAAAAGATACATATAGAGGTAGGCTTCTTGCAGATAAAGGAATCATCAAACTTGGTGGGCTAGAAGATTATATTGAAAAATTTACCAATGCCGATCGGATTATTATAGTTGCATGTGGAACTTCTTGGCATGCTGGTTTGGTTGCTGAATATATTTTTGAGGACTGGGCAAGAATTCCTGTGGAAGTGGAATATGCTTCAGAATTTAGATATAGAAATCCTGTCATCACAGAAAAAGATGTAGTTATTGCAATTTCACAAAGTGGAGAAACTGCAGATACACTTGCTGCTATAAAGCTTGCTAAAGAAAAAGGAGCTTTTGTGTATGGTATTTGTAATGTTGTTGGTTCTACTATCTCTAGAGCTACTCATAGCGGAACTTATACGCATGCTGGACCAGAAATTGGAGTTGCTTCTACCAAAGCATTTACAACACAGATCACGGTATTAACCATGATTGCATTAAAATTAGCTAGAATTAAAGGGACGATATCTCAAAGCGATTATATGTTGCATTTAAGAGAATTAGATCTTATCCCTGAAAATGTAGCAAAGGCTTTAAAGAAAAATAAAGAGATCGAAGAGATTGCTGCAGTTTTTAAAGATGCTACTAATTTTCTATACCTCGGAAGAGGCTATAATTTCCCAGTTGCATTAGAAGGAGCACTAAAATTAAAAGAGATATCTTATATTCATGCAGAAGGTTATCCAGCTGCAGAAATGAAACATGGCCCTATTGCATTAATAGATGAGCAAATGCCAATTGTTGTAATTGCGGTGAATAGTAATCATTACGAAAAAGTAGTGAGTAATATTCAAGAGATAAAATCAAGAAAAGGAAAAATTATTGCTGTAGTAACTGAAGGAGATACGGTTGTTAGAGAAATGGCAGATTATATTATGGAAGTGCCCAATACTCCAGAAACATTATCTCCATTGGTAACAACTATTCCATTACAATTGTTATCCTATCATATCGCTTTGATGTTAGATAGAAATGTAGATCAACCTAGAAATTTGGCCAAAGCCGTTACAGTAGAATAACTTATAAGGTTTTTTTGTCTTTTATTTTCGATTGCAAAATTCTTTTTTGCTAATCTTGGTATTTTTTCTTTTTAAATTTCCGTATATTTCGAGAAACAAACCAATTCAAATAAAAAAACATGAAGACTATTTTTACGATTTTATGTTTGTGTTTTAGCGTTATTGCTTTTTCACAGACAACTATAACTGGTAATGTTGTAGATCAATCTCAAGAGCCTGTTTTAGGTGCCAATGTAATTGTTGTTGGATCTTCCGTAGGAACTGCCACAGATTTTGAGGGTAACTTTACTTTAACAGTGGATCAATCCCCTCCATTTTCAATAGAAATTAGTAGTATAGGTTATCAGTCAACAACAGATGAAGTAACGACAAATAATCAATCTTTTTCTATAGTATTAAATGAAGGAGACGAATTAGACGAAATTGTTATTTCTGCCTCAAGAACACCAGAAAGTGTTAGAGAATCCCCTGTAACAATAGAAAGGATGGATGCCAGAGATATCGAAAATGCATCATCCCCAAATTTTTACGCAAGTTTAGAAAACCTTAAAGGAGTAGACGTAAATAAAGGTTCGTTGACATTTAACTCTGTGAATACTCGTGGTTTTGCAACATTTGCAAATACCCGATTTGTTCAATTAGTAGATGGTATGGACAATGCTTCACCAGCCTTAAACTTTGTAGTTGGAAATTTCTTAGGGATGAATGAATTGGATGTGAATAGTGTCGAATTATTGCCAGGTGCATCTTCTGCTTTATATGGAGCAAATGCATTTAACGGGATCTTATTTATGACGAGTAAAAGTCCATTCGATGATCAAGGGATAAGTGTTTATGTTAAAACAGGAGTAACTTCTCAAGAGGCAGCTGGTGATAATACGTATTACGATTTTGGAATTAGAGCTGCCCATAAGTTTAGTGATAAATTTGCTGGTAAAGCATCTTTCTCATATATGCACGGAACAGAATGGTATGCAACAGATGACAACGAATATGTTTTGTCACCTTCAGGTTTTGCAGATGAAATTATTCCATTTGCAAATCAACCTTCCCATGATGGTTTAAATATTTATGGTGATGAAGTTTCTTTGGCTAATAATAATACAAATTTAAATGAAGTAGCACAATCATTAGAAGTGCTTTATCCAGACCTATTTCCTGCTGGAGTTAGTAATTTAGTGCCTGCAGTAGATGTATCTAGGACAGGGTATAGAGAACAAGATTTAACAGATTATAATGGAGATAATGGAAAAGCAGATTTCTCTTTGCATTATAGACCTAAAGGAGACGACTTAGAGATTATTTGGAATTCTAAATTTGGTTGGGGTAGAACAATTTACCAAGGAGCTAATAGATACCAATTAGATAACTTTTTAATGCAATCGCATAAGTTAGAAATTAGAAATGATGAGTTCTTTGTTAGAGCTTATAATATTAATGAGACTGCAGGAAACTCTTACGATATGCGTTTTACGGGTATTAATATGAATAAAGTTGGAGCGACAGAATGGTTCGGTACTTATGCTGGAACTTATATACAAGGAGTGTTAGGAGGAGCATCAGACGAACAAGCACATGCTGGTGCAAGGATTGCAGCAGACCAATTAACACCACAACCAGGAACAGCAGAATTTAATGCCTTATTTGATCAAGTAACTTCTGATTCTGATGTGAATACAGGTTCAAAATTTGTAGACAATTCACAAATTTATGTAGGTGAAGGAAATTATAACTTTAAAAGACTTTTAAATGAGTTTATGGACCTTCAAGTTGGTGGGTCGTTTAGACAATATTCTCTAGATTCTGGAGGTACAATATTTACGGATTACGATGGGCCAATTGAATATGATGAATATGGTGCTTATATTCAGGCTTCAAAAAAGTTTTTAGATGAAGATAGAATGAAGCTAACTGCTTCTTTACGTTATGATGAAAACGAATATTTCGATCCTAGTTATTCTCCAAGAGTTTCTTTAACTTATTCTGCAGGAGATAGAAAGCAACATAATTTTAGAACTTCTTTTCAAACTGGTTTTAGAAATCCAAATACACAATCCTTATTTATTGGGTTTGATGTAGGTAGAGCTATACTTGTTGGAGCAGCTCCAGCGAACTTAGATAGAGATTTGCCAGGTACCAATTTAACTGGTAGAGATGCTTATTTCGATTCTTATTCTAGAAATTCTGTGGAGGCTTTTGCTGCTACTGGAGATGTATCATTATTAGAAGCTGTGGTAACGCCATTAGTAGAGCAAGAACAAGTTACTACTGTGGATTTAGGATATCGTGGAAAAATAGGGCCTGTTACTTTAGATGCAGATGTATATTATAGTGTTTATGATGGATTTATTAATGAGAAAATAGTAGTAACACCAAATAACGGAAGTGCTTTTGACCCTTCAGGGATTCAAGACCTTGTTAATGGGGAAACTACAAACTTTCAAGTGTATTCTAATTCTACTGCAGATGTAAATTCTTATGGAGCGGTAGTAGGAGCTTCTATTAAATTTGCTGGCGATTATAGATTGGGTGTAAACTATACCTATGCGGAACTAGATTTTGATCAAGCTTCAGATCCAGATTTTAGTGCTGGATTTAATACACCTAATCATCAATTTAAATTATCAATAGGAAATCCTGAGTTGTTTAAAAACTTTGGTTTTAATATAGATGGTCGTTATAAAGGAGAATACTTATGGGAATCTACAATTGCAAATGCTGTAATGCCAGAAATCGTTGTTGTAGATGCACAATTAAATTATTCTATTCCTTCTCTTAAATCTTTAATTAAAGTTGGAGCTTCTAATTTAGGAGGAGATGAATATCAAAGTGCTGTAGGTACCGGTAATATTGGATCTATATACTATATTTCATTAACGATTAACAATTAATATAACTTTAAAAACAAACAATAATGATACTAAATAAATATAAAAATCTTTGGTTACTTGCTTTTGCAGTTATATTAATAACTTCATGTGAGTCTGATGAATGGGATCTTCCAGTAGAAGAAGAAATTCCATTAACTGCTGGAACTGCAGACTTTTCAACCTTTGTTTCTGTTGGTAACTCACTAACAGCAGGATATACGGATGGAGCATTATTTCTAGCTGGTCAATCTTATTCTATGCCAAACTTATTAGCACAAAAATTTGCTATGGTAGGTGGAGGAACATTTACACAACCCCTAACAAATGACAATATAGGTGGATTATTACTTGGAGGTAATATTATTCAAGAGCCTAGATTATTTTTTAATGGAGCTGGGCCGGCTAGACTAGAAGGTATGCCTACAAATGAAGTTTCCAGTGTGTCTCCTGGGCCTTATAATAACATGGGAGTTCCTGGAGCTAAAAGTTTTCATTTGCTAGCAAACGGTTATGGAAATGTAGCTGGTGTTGCAACAGGACAAGCTAGCCCTTATTATGCAAGAATGGCATCCAGTCCTAATGCAGCGGTAATTGAAGATGCTGTGGCGATGAACCCTTCATTCTTTTCTTTATGGATTGGAGCTAATGATGTATTAAGCTATGCTACTACGGGTGGAATTGGTGTAAATCAAACAGGAAATTTTGATCCTTCAACTTATGGACCAAATGACATTACTGATCCAAATGTATTTGCAGGTACTTATTCTGGTATATTAGATGCATTAACAGCTAATGGCTCTCAAGGAATTGCATTGAATATCCCTTATGTTACTTCTATTCCATATTTTACAACAGTACCTTATAATGCTATTCCTTTAGATGCAGCCACTGCTGCTCTGTTGAATGGAGGATTCGCAGAATATAATGGAGGTTTGTTACTAGCTGAAGCAGGTGGATTTATAACTGCTTCTGAAAGAGCTGCAAGAACCATAAATTTTGTAGAAGGAAATAATGCAGTAACTATAGTGGATGATTATTTAACAGACCTAAGTGCATTGGGTGCTCCGTCATATAGACAAGCAACTGCTGATGATTTAGTGATTCTACCTGCCTCTACATTTTTAGGAACAGTTGTTGGCGGAAATCCAACATTGGTCAATGGTCTTTCAGTGCCACTGGAAGATAACTGGGTGCTTTCATCCAACGAAGTTTCTGAAGTTACCGTAGCAGTAGATCAATATAATGTGACTATCGCACAAATAGCTGCACAAAAAGGAATTGCTTTTGCAGATGCAAATTCTATTATGCAAGAAATCGCTGCTGGTGGATTGCCTTTTGATGAATTTACTATGAAATCTAACCTAGTCTTTGGTCTTACCTTTTCTTTAGATGGTGTGCACCCTACACAAAGAGGCTATGCTTTTATAGCAAATGAAATGTTAAAAGCAATTGATATTACCTACGGATCTAATTTTGTTGATGCTGGAGCTTTATTAAAAGCTGCAGACTACACTACTTTCTATCCGGAAGGAATCTAAATCAATAATACTATATAAATTAAAAAAAACCGAAGTTAATAGCTTCGGTTTTTTTAGTTATTAAAAGCCATAGTCTTTATTTTTTATTGATTTTTCTTCAAATTAGCTAGAAAGTTTTTCTTTATTAATTTAAAGAAAGAAGAGATATTATTTCTAAAAAATATTTAAGCAAATGCTTTATTATTTTTCAATTTAAAAAACTATCTTTGCCCCGTTTAAAACAAGGGATATAAATAACCCTTACAGTACTAAAAAATAAACAGTTAATAATGTCAAAAGTAATAGGTAAAGTTGCACAAATAATCGGGCCAGTTGTAGACGTTGAGTTTGCTAACGGAGCAGAACTTCCAAAAATTTACGATTCTCTTGAAGTAAGTAATGATGGGAAATTATTAGTATTAGAAGTACAATCTCATATTGGTGAAAACACCGTGAGAACTATTTCTATGGATTCAACAGATGGATTAAGTAGAGGGGTTGATGCAATTGCTACTGGAGCGCCTATACAAATGCCAATTGGAGATGACATCTACGGACGTCTATTTAATGTAATTGGAGATTCTATTGATGGAATTGGAGATCTTCCTAAAAAAGGAGATGATGGAATGTCAATTCACCGTCAAGCACCAAAATTTGAAGATCTATCTACTTCTACCGAAGTGCTTTTTACAGGAATTAAAGTAATCGACCTTATTGAGCCTTATGCAAAAGGTGGTAAGATTGGTTTATTTGGTGGAGCAGGTGTTGGTAAAACAGTACTTATTCAAGAGCTTATTAATAATATCGCAAAAGGACACGGTGGACTTTCAGTATTTGCTGGGGTAGGAGAACGTACTCGTGAAGGGAACGATTTACTTCGTGAAATGTTAGAGTCTGGTATTATAAAATATGGTGATGACTTTATGCATTCTATGGAAGAAGGAGGATGGGATCTTTCTAAAGTTTCTAAAGAATCTTTAAAAGAATCTAAAGCAACATTTGTTTTCGGACAAATGAACGAACCTCCTGGAGCTCGTGCTCGTGTTGCATTATCTGGATTGACTATTGCTGAATATTTCCGTGATGGAGATGGTGAAGGACAAGGAAAAGATGTACTTTTCTTCGTAGATAATATCTTCCGTTTTACACAAGCAGGTTCAGAGGTGTCAGCACTTTTAGGACGTATGCCTTCTGCGGTAGGTTACCAACCAACTCTAGCAACAGAGATGGGAACTATGCAAGAGCGTATTACTTCAACAAAAAGAGGATCGATTACATCAGTACAAGCGGTATACGTACCTGCAGATGATTTAACAGATCCAGCACCAGCAACAACTTTTGCTCACTTAGATGCAACTACAGTATTATCTCGTAAAATTGCAGAGCTTGGTATTTACCCAGCAGTAGATCCATTAGATTCTACTTCAAGAATTTTAACGGCAGATATTTTAGGTGATGAGCATTATGACTGTGCGCAACGTGTTAAAATGTTATTACAGCATTATAAAGAATTACAAGATATTATCGCCATTTTAGGAATGGAAGAATTATCTGAAGATGATAAACAATCGGTTTATAGAGCAAGAAAAGTACAACGTTTCTTATCTCAACCTTTCCACGTAGCTGAGCAATTTACAGGTATTCCTGGATGTTTGGTAGATATTAAAGAAACCATAAAAGGTTTTAATATGATTATGGATGGGGAATTAGACCATTTACCAGAAGCTGCTTTTAACCTTAAAGGGTCTATTGAAGAAGCAATGGAAGCTGGTGAGAAAATGTTAGCAGAAGCATAAAATTGCTTAAAGCCTAAAGCTTAAAGCCTAAAGCAAAAATATATGTACTTAGAAATAGTAACTCCAGAAACCTCTTTAGTATCCGGTGAAGTAGAATCGGTTAGCGTACCAGGTGTAAACGGTGAATTTCAGATGTTGAATAATCACGCATCTATTGTTTCGTCTTTACAAAAAGGGAAAGTAGTATTTAGAGGAGAGCCTGTAATAACGGAAGGCTTTGAAGATAAATTTACTAAAGACGGTAAAGACACTTGGATTCTTGAAATCAATGGTGGAACTATCGAAATGAAAGACAATAAAGTAATTGTTTTAGCAGATTAAGCATTTCAATTATTAAATATATAATCCCAAATTTACATCCGTAAGTTTGGGATTTTTTTTATTTCAATTCTGAATTTTATTAATTTTAAAAAGGTAGTAGAATCCATTTCTTCCATAGTATATTTACCAAATGTTACCTAAAAAGTTACAAATAAAAGTTGAGGAAAGAAGTGCAATTAATGCTATGCGGAAACTTAAAAGTTCGCCTGGTTTAATCGATTTTTCATCAAACGATTATTTAGGGTTTAGCAGTTCATCTATAATATTTAATAATACAACTCAACTTTTAAAAGATAAAAACCATCAAATTAATGGTGCTACAGGTTCTCGACTTTTATCTGGAAACTATTCTTTATACCAAGAAGTAGAAAGTAAAATTGCAGAAATTCATAAAGTAGAATCGGCACTTATTTTTAATTCTGGTTATGATGCCAATATTGGTTTTTTCTCTGCAATTCCGCAACGAGGAGATGTCATTTTTTACGATGAAAGTATTCATGCTTCCATTCGGGATGGCATTTCTATGAGTAATGCAAAGTCTTATAAGTTTAAACATAACGATATCCAAGATTTGCAAAATGTTGTAGATCGAATAAAAGATAGTAGTAATTTAAATAAGGATGAATCCCAAGAGATTTATGTCATCACCGAATCTGTATTTTCCATGGATGGAGATAGTCCAGATTTAGTAAAGCTTTCGAATTATTGCACAGAAATCGGTGCTCATTTTATTGTTGATGAAGCCCATGCCTTAGGAGTATTTGGATTAGGGCTAATACAGCAATTGTCTTTAGAAGATAAAGTATTTGCTCGTCTAGTCACTTTTGGAAAAGGACTGGGTTGCCACGGTGCTGCTTTTTTAGTTGCTACAGATTTAAAAGAATACTTAGTTAATTTTGCACGGAGCTTTATCTATACCACTGCATTACCCCCTCATTCTGTTGGAACTATTATTTCAGCCTATGATGAACTTATCACTTCAGAAAAAAGTGAAAATCTTCAGGAAAACATACGGCTATTCAAAAGTGAAATAATAAATAAAAAATTGGAAGCATATTTTGTTGCAAGTGATTCTGCAATTCAATCTTGTATTATTGCTGGGAATGATAGGGTAATAAATATTTCTTTAAAACTTAAAGAAAACGGATTTGATGTGAAACCTATCCTATCTCCAACCGTAAAATTAGGGCAAGAACGGCTAAGATTCTGTTTGCATAGTTATAATACTGAGGAAGAAATTTTGAGCCTAATCCATTTATTAAGCACTTTATTAAAATGAAAGAAACCTATTTTATAACCGGTATTTCTACCGATGTGGGTAAAACTATAGCATCAGCAATATTGGTGGAAGCTTTAGAGGCGGATTATTGGAAACCGATACAAGCAGGAGAATTAGAAAATACAGACACGCATAAAGTGCAATCTCTAGTTTCGAATGCAACATCTAAATTTCATAAAAGCGCTTTTGACTTGCTAACCCCTATGAGTCCTCATGCTGCTGCTGAGATAGATGACCTAAAGATTTCTTTAGAAAAAATCATTAGACCCAAAACAAAAAACAATTTGATTATTGAAGGTGCTGGAGGGTTACTGGTGCCTCTTAATAAAAAGGATACTATATTAGACCTTATTCATTCAAAAGACAAGGTAATTGTTGTTTCTCGTCATTATTTGGGGAGTATCAATCATACCTTAATGACCATAGAGCTTTTAAAGCAAAAAAAAATAAAAGTCTTCGGAATTATATTTAGTGGGGATGAAAACATTAGCTCTGAAACCATAATCGAGCAAATGTCTGGTGTTTCCATATTGGGTAGAATTGAAGAAGAGCCTTATTTTGACGCCAATGTTGTTAAAGAATACGCAGAACAGTTTATTGAAAAATTAAGATAAAACTAGAATGATATGAGCCTATCGGAAAGAGATAAAAAACACATTTGGCATCCGCTTACACAACATAAAACAAGTGCATCACCTTTAGCTATTGTAAAAGCAAAAGGGGCTTTGCTTTGGGATGAAGATGGAAATGAATATATAGATGGGATTGCATCTTGGTATACGAGCATGTATGGGCATTGTAATGAGGCTATCACTTCTCGTGTTGCAAAACAAATGCAAGTTTTAGATCAGGTGGTTTTTAGTGGTTTTACCCATGAGCCTGCGGTAGAGCTTTCAGAAAAATTAATAGAAATATTACCAGACAATCAACAAAAGTTATTCTTTTCAGATAATGGATCCACTTCTGTGGAGATTGCTATAAAAATGGCGCTACAATTTCATTTTAATAAAGGAGAAAAAAAAGTTGCCTTTTTGGCATTCGAAGAAGGATTTCATGGGGATACTTTTGGAGCGATGTCGGTTTCGGGATTGTCGGTTTATAACGGACCTTTTGAAGGTTTTTCATTAGAAGTGTACCGAATAGCAACTCCAAAAGGAGATAATAATAAAGTTGTTTTAAAGCAACTAAAAAGTTTGGTTTCAGAACATGCAATTGCAGGTTTTATCTACGAGCCTTTAGTGCAAGGCGCTGCGGCTATGAAAATGCATGATGCGGAAGGATTGAATTCATTATTAAAGCATTGTAAAGTAAATAATGTACTAACCATTGCCGATGAGGTAATGACGGGATTTGGAAAAACGGGAAGAAATTTTGCTTCAGAATTTATGAAAATCAAACCCGATATTATTTGTTTGAGTAAGTCCTTAACCGCTGGATTAGTTCCTATGGCAATTACCAGTTGCACCCAAGAAATTTTTGATGCCTTTTATAGCGATAAAATTGCTAAAGGACTTTTTCATGGGCATACTTATACCGCCAACCCTTTAGCTTGCCAAGCAGCTATTGCGGGAATTGATTTGTTAAATTCTTCCGAAATACAGGAAAATATAAAACAGATTATTGCATCGCATCAGACCTTTGCAAAGCGGATTAAAAATAATAAAAAGGTGATTAATATAAGACAGATAGGAGTAATTTTTGCCTTGGATTTAAATATTGAAATGGAGCGGTATGGAAATTTAAGAAATAAATTATTTACCCATTTTATGAAAAAAGGAGTCTTTTTGCGCCCCTTAGGAAATACCATTTATATTCTGCCTTCTTTTATCATAAGTAAGGATCAGTTAACTAAAATATACGATGCCATCGAAGATAGTTTTTCCTTATTCTAATACTTTAATATTTTCAAGGATGTCTATTTCTTCTTGGGTGTCTTCTATAAAAATATTTAAAACAAGATAAGTCCATTCCCCATTAACCTTTTGCGCAACAACAGAATATAAAGCCTTTTCTTTTGGTCCTCTAACTGGGATTTCAAAAGTTGCATTTCCTCCATCATTTTGTATGTTGATTCCGCCCTTTATTTCTCCTTCAATTTCAATGGGTTCTCCTAATAGTTCTATCGCTTCAGGATTACTTTTTAAAGTAGTCATGGCTTCTTGATATGGAGTAGAATTTTCGAAAAGGGAAGTGATTCCACTAAACATAGCTCCAGCTAGAACAATAAAGAAAATGATAATTCCTAGGCAGCCACCAGTAGGTAATACCCATTTCCAATTACGTGCAAACCAACCTTTATTATTTTCTTCCATAATTTTCAGTATTACTATTTAAGAACCTTTATTTTTGTGCAAAATACCAAAAATTGCAAAGAATCATTTCAATAAGACAAATAAACTCTATTTCAGCTTTGGGAAATTCCCCAGAGGCTGTTTGTAAAAACTATCATCTAGAAAAGCCTTTATTTCAGAAGAGAGAATTTTCTGGAAAAAACTTTTGGGTGACTCCAGTTTCGGAACCAATTGAAAAAAATATTCAGGAGCTTAAAGAGGAACATTCGAGTTATAATTACTTAGATAGATCTGTTTTATTGGCAATTTTAGCTTCTAGAGAGGCAATAAAAAAAGCAGGTATTTCTACAGAGAGCTTGGGTATAAATTTAGGTTCTTCCAGAGGAGCAACCCAATTGTTTGAAAGCCACCACCAAGAATTTTTAGAAACAGGAAAAGTAAAAACAAGAACCTCTCCATCCACTACTTTAGGAAATATCTCTAGCTGGGTTGCACAAGATTTGCAATCTCAAGGACCGGCATTATCACATTCGATAACCTGTGCAACGGCATTACATGCAATTTTAAATGGTGTTGCTTGGTTGCGTTCTGGTATGGCAGATGCTTTTTTAGTAGGAGGAAGTGAAGCTCCATTAACTGCTTTTACTTTGGCACAAATGGAAGCTTTAAAACTATATGCTAAAAAGGAAGGAGCATTTCCTTGTGAAAGCATGAAATTCGATAAAAAAAGCAATTCCATGATTTTGGGGGAAGCTGCTTCTGTTTGTATTCTAGAAGTTGGAGTTTCCGAAAATACCAAAGCAATTATAAGTGGGATTGGATATGCTACTGAACCTCTTTCTCATTCCATTTCGATTACTCCAGATGCGGTTTGTTTTCAGAAATCTATGGAGATGGCACTTAAAAGTGCAGATTTAAATACGGTAGATGTGGTGATTATGCATGCGCCTGGAACGATAAAAGGAGATCTGGCAGAATTAAATGCTTTGCAAAAAACATTTGCAACCACTTCTCCTTTCTTAACCACAAATAAATGGAAAATTGGCCACACCTTTGGTGCTTCAGGAGCGATGAGTTTAGAGATGGCTGTTTTAATATTGCAACATCAAGAAGTAATTCACAACCCTTTTTATAGCAATAAAACGATTCCGAAGACGATAAATCACATTATGATAAATGCAGTCGGATTTGGTGGAAATGCTGTTAGTATTATTATATCAAAACCTTAATTTTTACCTTTAATTTTAATTATTTTAGCAGTCATTAATTACACTATGAGCGAGATAAAACACGATTGGACTAAAGAAGAAATACTAAGTATTTATAAGCAACCTTTAATGGAATTGCTCTATAGAGCATCTACGATTCATAGAGAGCACCATGACCCGAATACGGTTCAGGTTTCTACTTTGATTTCAATTAAAACTGGAGGTTGTCCAGAAGATTGTGGCTATTGTCCGCAGGCAGCTCGTTACCATACGGATATTAAAGGGAACGATTTAATGTCGGTTCCTCATGTTAAGGCACAAGCTTTACGAGCTAAGGAATCTGGAAGTTCTCGTGTTTGTATGGGTGCAGCTTGGAGAAATGTAAAAGATGGCGAAGAGTTTGACCAAGTTTTAGAGATGGTTCGTACGATTAATAAATTGGACATGGAAGTGTGTTGTACTCTAGGAATGATTACTGAAAACCAGGCAAAGCGTCTTGCGGAAGCAGGGCTTTATGCTTACAATCATAATTTAGATACTTCTGAAGATTATTACGAGGATGTTATTTCTACAAGAGCTTTTCAAGATCGTTTAGATACCATAGACAATGTAAGAAAGTCTAATGTTACGGTTTGTAGCGGTGGAATTATTGGAATGGGAGAGAAAATTGAAGATCGGGCAGGAATGTTAGTTGCCTTATCTACTTTAGACCCACAACCAGAATCCGTGCCAATTAATGCTTTGGTTCCTGTAGAAGGAACGCCAATGGAAGACATTAAAAAGGTTTCTATTTGGGAAATGGTACGAATGGTTGCTACTACAAGAATAATTATGCCGGAAACGCAAGTTAGACTTTCTGCTGGAAGAACCGATATGAGTAGAGAAGGACAAGCGCTTTGTTTCTTTGCTGGTGCAAATTCTATATTTGCTGGTGATAAATTATTAACCACTCCAAATCCAGATGTAAATGAGGATATGAAAATGTTTGAGGAATTAGGATTAATACCACAAAAACCTTTTACTAAAATATCACAACCTGAAACGGTAGAGGCAGCCGATTCTAATTTAGAATCTTTAGGTGAAAAACCACGTTGGACTCGACCAGATCATAAAATAGAGCGAAACGAAGAAGCAAAACAGGCTGCAAAAATTACTAATTAGTTTTTATTTAATCAATTCTCTAGCTTTTTCATAGACCAAAAAACTTTCCCAACCTCGGTAGAGTAAATAATCCACAAACTTTTTTCTTTTCTTCTGAAGGTTTTTTTCGGAAGCTAATTGTAATAATCGTTTTTCAGCAAGAGTATCTAAAGTGGTGAGGTAATCGGTATCCGAAATTTCTTTAAGCGCTAAATCTATATTGTATTTAGAGATGTCTCTAAATTTCAATTCTCTTACAATCCGCATTTTCCCCCATTTTTTATGATTGAATTTTCCTCTAGCAAAAGCTTGAGCAAAACGGGATTCATTTAAAAAGTTATGTTTTAATAAATGTAAAACGATAAGGTCTACAGCATCGGGGATCATTCTCATATCCCTCAACTTTTGTTGCACTTCTTTATGGCAACGCTCTTGGTAGGCACAGTATCCTTCTAGACGAGAAGTAGCTTGGGCAACGGTATAGGTTTTTTGAGAAATCAATAAATAGATATTTGTATAAATCTACGTAGTTTGAGTGATTTTGCAAAGCAAAAATGTATCGAAAATAAATTAATGGGCATAAAAAAACCCTCTAAAGTTTTAACTATGGAGGGTTTTAGGTTTATTTAATATGAACATCATCTTTATCATGAAAATGATATTCTAGATATGTGTAAGCATCTCTTGGTTGAATTGTCACCCATTTTTTGTGCTCCAAAAACCACTTGGTTCGCACAGATGGAAATCCTTTTGTTAAAAAGGCTGCTATAAAAGGATGTGTGTTTAATGTTATCTTTTTATAGTCTTTTTTAAATAAGCCTTTAAGTTCATCGGTCATTTTATTTACCAGAACTATCGGTGCTTCAATTTCGGTCGTTTCTCCGCTATTTGGATTTTCTTCCCGAGTTTTAATATTCATTTCCGGCCGAACACGTTGCCTTGTTATTTGGATTAATCCAAATTTACTTGGCGGGAGTATTTTGTGTTTTGCTCTATCGTCTTTCATTTCATCACGCATGTGATCGTACAATTTTTTTCTATTGGCTGCACTTGCCATGTCGATAAAGTCAATTACAATAATACCACCCATGTCTCGCAACCGTAATTGTCGCGCTACTTCACTTGCAGCAATCATATTTACTTCTAATGCAGTATCTTCTTGATTATTTGATTTATTGCTTCGGTTACCACTATTAACGTCAATTACATGTAATGCTTCGGTATGTTCTATTACTAGGTAAGTTCCCTTACTTCCAGAAACAGTTCTTCCAAAGGATGTTTTTATTTGACGTTCGATCCCAAATTTTTCAAACATGGGATTTTTAGAATCGTAAAACTTTACAATATTCTCTTTATCAGGTGCGATACTCTGCACGTAATCTTTTATTTGTAAGTATAGTGTTTCGTCGTCTATATAAATAGACGAAAACGAATCATTAAACACATCTCTAATAATAGATGCGCCTCTATTTAACTCACTTAGCACCTTTGAAGGCAGGTGTGCGCCTCGTAACTTCTTAGACATCGCGTTCCAGCGATCCATAAGGTTTTCTAGATCTCTATCGAGTTCAGCTACTTTTTTACCCTGAGCTACAGTTCGTATAATCACTCCAAATCCTTTAGGTTTAATGCTTGTTACCAAACGTTTTAACCTTTCCTTTTCTTCTTTAGATTCTATTTTTTGAGAAATAGAAACTCGATCTGAAAAGGGAACCAATACAATATAACGTCCTGCTATTGAAAGCTCTGAACTAATTCTTGGTCCTTTAGTAGATATGGGTTCTTTTACAATCTGAACTAATATAGATTGATTCGACTTTATAGCATGATTTATGCTTCCGTTCTTATCAATCTCTTTTTCAAATGGGAAATTCTTTAAAGAATAATCTTTAAGTTTACCTGTGCTTACACTTTTAACGAATTTTAAAAGAGAAGTGATTTTTGGACCCAAGTCATGATAATGCAAAAATGCATCTTTTTCATATCCTACATTTACAAATGTAGCATTTAGACCAGGGACAACTTTTCGGGTTTTGGCGATAAACACATCGCCCACCGAAAACTTATTGTCATCTTCTTCCTTATGTAATTCAATTAGTCTTCCATCTTTTAAAAGGGCAAAATCAACTGTTTGCGAACCGGATCTTATAAATAATTCGTAGTTCACTTTTCATTAATTTTTATCCATCCCGAAAATCGAGACAAATGGATTAAACAATATTTTATCACAGGTTTTTTTACTACCTATATATAGGTAGATTTTTAACCCGTCGAAACCATTTTTTTAATTAAAAAAAACAATTTCATTTTCAAAGAACGTTTCTTGATTTTTTAACTAGGACAGTAGTCTACTACTTCTTAGTTTTATGGCGATTAGCACGACTTCTTTTCTTACGTTTATGAGTCGAGATCTTTGCTCTTTTTCTTTTTTTACCACTTGGCATAGTAATATTTTTAAATTTTCCGATTAGTCGGAAATGGTTATTATTTTACCTTTACATTCGTTTTTACTCCTTCTACAAAAACTTTTGCAGGCTTAAAAGCTGGAATATTATGTGCAGGGATTTTTATTGTAGTATTTTTTGAAATGTTTCTTCCAGTTTTTTCCGCTCTTTTCTTCACGATAAAACTTCCAAAACCTCTTAAATAAACATTGTCTCCACCTTCAAGTGAATTTTTCACTTCGTTCATAAAGGTTTCAACTGTAGCTTGTACATCTCCTTTTTCCATTCCTAATTTGTCTGAAATTTTTGCTACGATATCTGCTTTCGTCATTCTGTAATAATTTTATTAATATTAATCTTCATTTTTCAAGAGGGCAAATATATGAATTTTATAATCAAAAAATCAATCCTTAAACCATTAAAATATAATTAGATAAAGGCTAATTTAGTCAAATGCCAAATAGTAACACTCATTTTAGTAATTTACTCATATTGTGGTACATAGACCATAAAAGAGAATTGCCTTGGCGACAAACTAAGGATCCTTATGCAATTTGGCTTTCAGAAATAATTTTACAGCAAACAAAAGTTGCTCAGGGATTACCTTATTATAAGGTATTTATTTCTACATTTCCTACAGTTCATGATTTGGCAAATGCACCCGAAGAAAAAGTTTTAAAACTTTGGCAAGGATTGGGTTATTATTCTCGAGCTAGAAATTTACATTTTACTTCCAAATACATTTCGAAAGATTTAAATGGCGTATTCCCAATTAATTATACAGAATTATTAAAACTAAAAGGCGTTGGGGATTATACTGCTAGTGCAATTGCATCTATATGTTATAATGAAGCAGCTGCTGTAGTAGACGGTAATGTTTATAGAGTATTGGCTCGCTTTTTTGGAATTTCTACACCTATTAATAGTAGTCTAGGTATTAAAGAATTTAAAAGCTTGGCACAACAATTAATAGATCCTTCTCAATCTGGCACATACAACCAGGCTATTATGGAGTTTGGTGCTAGGCACTGCAAACCTAATAAGCCAGATTGTACTTCCTGTATATTTAATGATAAATGTGTAGCGCTTCAAAAAAACTTAGTTGCAGAGCTTCCTGTAAAACTTAAAAAGACCGTCGTTAAGAAATGGTATTTTAATTATTTTATCATTCAATCTGAAGGGGGTAATATTATTCTTCAACAAAGAACCAAAAAGGGTATTTGGCAACAATTATACGAGTTCCCACTTATTGAAACAGATAAGGAAATCGAGCTGAATCAATTAATTCAACTAGAAGATTATAAAGAATTGTCTAAAACTCATTCTATTTCTACCATAACACTTTATAATGAAAAATCGATAATTCATAAACTTTCACATAGACATTTACATACTCGATTTTGGTTGGTAGAAACAGATAATAATAGTGTTATGGAAATACCATTGGCTTCTATTACTAAATATCCAGTTCCAACTTTAATCGAAAATTTTATAACTAGTTATTTCGGTTTAAAAGTTTAATTACAATAACAAAAAAAATAGCTATATTTAAATCACAAAATATAACTTTGCAGAAATTAAAAATATAATTATTATGAGTGGTACCATTAACAAAGTGATTCTAATTGGACATACGGGAGATGAAGTGAAAATGCACTATTTTGAAGGTGGCGGAAGTGTTGGAAACTTTCCATTAGCCACTAATGAAACTTATACCAATAAAACTACAGGTGAAAAAGTAAGCAATACCGAATGGCATAATATAGTCGTGCGAAATAAAGCAGCTGAGATTTGCGAAAAATACTTAAAAAAGGGAGACAAAGTTTATATCGAAGGGCGATTAAAAACTAGAAAATGGCAAGATGACCAGGGTAAAGATCGATATACTACAGAAATACAATGTACAGATTTTACCTTTTTAACACCTAAATCTGAAGGTGGAAACCCGAATCCAAATGCAGGAGCAAATCAAGGTCAAGCAAGCCAAGTGCAAAAACCTGTTCAAAATACAGATTCAGTTAAACAAGAGGAAGACGATTTACCTTTCTAATTAGTAACGAAACCAATATTTTGGATATAGAACCTCCTAGTTTATTATTAGCAACTCTTTTAAACGGTACTCCTATTACAAGTATCCTTATGCTTTTAGTTTTATTAATCTGCTCTGCTTTAATATCTGGTGCAGAAGTTGCTTTGTTTTCATTAACACCTACCGATTTTGAGGTGGATCCTTCAGAAAAAAAGGGTTCTAAAAAGTTGGAAATTGTAGAGAAACTTTTGTCAAAACCAAAAAAGTTATTGGCGACAATTCTTATTGCAAATAACTTTATAAATATTGCTATTGTACTTCTTTTTGCTTCTCTAGGAGACCTTATGTTTTCAGGTGTAAGCACCGATTATTATGGGATAAACCTTCGTTTTATTACCGAAGTAGGTCTAGTTACTTTTGTGATTTTGTTGTTTGGAGAAATATTGCCCAAAGTTTATGCAAGCAGAAAAAGTGTTTCCTTTTCTCTTTTTATGGCATATCCCTTAAAAACTTTAGAAACACTTCTTACTCCTTTAAGCTTGCCGATGCAATCTGTTATAAAGTCTATAGAACGCAAGTTTGGGAATAAAAAAGCAAATATTAGTGTAGATCATTTGTCCCAAGCTTTAGAGTTGGCTTCAGATGAAGATACTACGAAAGAGGAACATAAAATTCTTAAGGGAATAGTAACCTTTGGTAATACAGATACCAAAGAAGTGATGAAACCTAGATTAGATGTTTTTGCGATAGATCAGACTGCATTATATGAAGATATTATGCCGGAAATTATTAGTAATGGATATTCTAGAATCCCTGTATTTAAAGATAATATAGATACCATAACTGGTATTCTTTATGTAAAGGATTTAATGCCCTATATAGATCGTAAAACTTTAGATTGGAATACCTTATTACGGAAGCCTTATTTTGTTCCTGAAAATAAAAAGCTGGACGATTTGTTGAATGAATTTAAAGAAATGAAAATGCACATGGCAATCGTTGTAGATGAATATGGAGGGACTAGCGGCCTTATTTCTTTGGAAGATATCATTGAAGAAATAGTTGGTGAGATTAGTGATGAGTTTGATGATGAAGATTTAATTTTTTCAAAATTAGACGATTCTACTTTTGTTTTTGAAGGCAAAACAGCCTTAAAGGATTTCTATAAAGCTATAAAATTAGAAGACCCAAAGATGTTTGAAGAGCATAAAGGGGAGTCGGAAACTATGGCGGGATTCTTATTAGAGATATCGAGGGGTTTTCCTAAAAAAGGAGAGGTAATAAAGTTTCATAAGTATACGTTTACTGTGGAAGGTTTTGAAGGCAAACGAATAAATCAAATAAAGCTTTATATAAATAAATAGTATGCGTTTTTTATTAGCACTTTTTTTTATTCTAGGTTTAGTGTCCTGTAATGATGAGGTTATTATTAAGCCTAAAGCAGAATTAAGATTGGATTATTCTAAAGCAAATTATGAAGATTTTGCAGGGGATTGTTTTTATAGTTTTCAGAAAAACGAAAGAGTAATACTAGAGAAAAAAAGGAATTGCGGTGTAAACTTACACTATCCTAAAATGAAAGCTACCTTGTATTTGTCCTATCAAAAAGTAAGTGACTCTAATTTGGATTCTTTATTAAGAGATGCTCAAAAACTAACTTATGATCATGCGATAAAAGCGGAAAGTATACCAGAACAACCTTTTGTAAATCCTGACCATAATGTATATGGGATGTTTTATATGATTAATGGAGATGCAGCAACACAAGCGCAATTTTATGCGACCGATAGCCTAAAGCATTTTATTAATGGAGCCTTATATTTTGAAGCCAAACCAAATTTTGATTCCTTGTATCCAGCAGTCGTTTATCTAAGAAATGATATTCGAAAAATTATGGAAACATTAGAGTGGTATACTGAAGAATAGATTTAATAAAACACTTAAATAAAAAAAACCATCCCGATTAAGGATGGTTTTTTTATACTTTAATATTCCTGAATTATTGGAAATATAATTTATGCTTTATCAGCACAACAATCTTTTTTGCAATCTTTTGCACAAGCAGCCATTTTCTCTCCATTAGCTCCTTTTTTGCCCATCTTGCAATCTTTAGATCCTTTTTTGCATTCTGTTCCTTTATGATCACATTTTGTTTTGTCTTCTCCTTTAGCAAAATCTGTAGAGAAAGATTCTACGGTTTTCATATCGGAAACAATATATTGTTCACTAGTTTTAGCTACTGTTTTTTCAAGAGAAGTGGGAGTAACTTTAGCTTCATCGTATTCTACCATCGCTAATTTCGTATCAAAATCTACAGTAGCAGACTTTACACCTTCCATTTTAGAAAGTTTCTTTTCGATAGTTTTTGCACAACCTATAGCACAGGTCATTCCATCAATAGTAAATTCAGCTTTAGCAATAGTTGCATTAGCATCCATTTCTTTAACAGCTTTGGTTTCAGCAACCTCAATAGTTTCTATTTTTGGCTCTACTTCATTTTTACAAGACCAAAGTACCACTGAAAATAATGCAATTCCGAGTACTAATTTTAATGTTTTCATAGTTTTGTGATTGAATTTATTTTAAACAAAAGTAACAATTGTTTCCACTATATTATTTAATTGTGACATTTTTGCAAAATAATTAACATAAAAATGCTTCAGAAAAATAATAAATGGATCTACTTAATTATACTTTCTTTAATATGGGGAAGTTCATTTATTTTAATTAAAAAAGCATTAATAGGTCTTACTCCTCTTCAATTAGGGTCTTTACGAATTATTATTTCTGGAATAATGTTATTTTTTGCAGGTTTTAAAAGTCTAAAAGGACTTTCTAAAAACAAGATAAAATGGTTAGTGTTATCGGGGTTTTTAGGGACATTTTTTCCAGCCTTTTTATTTGCATTTGCCGAAACTGAAATTGATAGCGCTATTGCTTCTATTTTAAACTCGATAGTTCCTATAAATACTATTATTTTGGGCTTTGTAGCTTTTAAAATATTCTCTAGCAGAAGACAAATAATAGGTGTGCTTATTGGTTTTATGGGTACGCTGCTGTTAATTGCTAATGGGGCATCTATCAACCCAGATCAAAATTATTGGTATGCTGTTTTGGTAATTATCGCTACCATTATGTATGCCTTAAGTGTAAATATTATAAAACGGCATCTTCAAAATGTACCAGCAATTACTATAGCTGTTGGGAATTTTGCAGCGATTATGATACCAGCAATAATTGTACTTATATTTTCTGGTTTTTTTACTTCGGAAGTAATTCAAGCGCCAGATTTACCAATGTCTTTGTTTTATATTTTACTGCTTTCTTTATTCGGAACTGCAATTGCCAAGGTATTCTTTAATAAACTAGTGCAAATATCGACTCCTGTTTTTGCGTCTTCAGTCACTTATTTAATGCCAGTAGTGGCAGTAATTTGGGGGCTTTTAGATGGAGAAGGTTTTGGTATTTGGCAAGTAGTTGCAACACTTATTATACTATTGGGTGTGTATTTGGCTAATGCAAAAACCAAATAATTTTAATTTAAGTTCTTCATTAATAGATTTCTAATGTTTTTTTTGCGAAATTTAAGGTGTTAATTAGTTAAAATACAGTAGCATGGAAAAAATATATTTGAAATATGGTTTCAGTATTGCTGGTACTATGATTGCTTATTTTTTAATTTTAAAATTAGTTGGATTGCATGAATATCCAATACTTAGTGCTGTAAACGGAGTAATAATGGGAGCAGGAATATTTTTAGCCTTAAGAGATTATAAAAGAAAAGCAGATTCTTTTAAATATGAAGTTGGTTTTCAGTTGGGAATTGCTTCTGGAGGTATTGCCAGTTTTATATTTGTGCTGTTTATGGCAATTTATATTTTTTATTTAGACAAAGACTTCGCCTTAAATATATTAGATTCTTGGAATCTAAACTTTGATAATGGAGCTCAAATATTATTGTTCTCCTTATTTATAATGAGTTGTTCTACCTGTATAATTCTAACCTTTACTTTTATGCAATTGTTAAAAGAAACTATAAATCCCAAAAAGTAATATTTTGGGATTTATAGTTAAATTTTATTCAAAAGTATACGTTGCTCTTACTACTTCTGTAACTCTAAAATACCCATAAGCATAATTTTCTGGATTTGTAGGATTAATACAGTTCCCTCTAATTTCTGCAGCTATGGAACTAAATGGGTCTCCACCTGCATCGTATTGTTCAATTAGAATACGCATAAAGTTATAATATTGTTCGGAAATTCCATACAAAGAAATGTTAACGACATCACCAGGTTTAAAGTTATCGTCATCATCACCGTTGTCATCATCCTTTTCGTAGAAATTAAACATTTCATTTCCATCTGTAAATTCATCAGACATGCCCTCTAAGTTTTGAAATAAAGTGCCTACTTCCTGAAAAGAACTTAAATAGTAATTCTCAATATTTGGAGGATCATCAAAATAATAAGTAACTTCTAATGCTTCATCGTTAAAGCCTCCATCAAAGGATTGTTCTATTCGGTTAAATTCTGGTACTGAAAGCAAAGTTTCTTCCGCAATATAGATTTCATTATCATAAGAAACTTCAAGGGAGTAAGTGTGGTTTATGAAAGGTTCAAAATCTGAAATGGTATAACTGCCATCTTCTTGATCATTAAATATATAAGTACTTCCATTTGTTTCATTAGTCACCTTAACCAAAGCTCCAGATACAGGGTTTGGTGTAGTGTCGTAATATGGAGTTGACATGCTAATCTTTACAGTTTGCTCATTACCAATGGTTCCTTTTTCCCAATCTAATGAAGCCTCAATAACTAAACGAGGCTCTTCTGTAGATACATCAATATCCACAACATCTTCGCATGAAAATAATGCGATACTGATGGTTATTAGAAGTAGGTTCTTTAATTGTTTTTTTAAGGATATATTATTTTTAAAATACATAATTTCTGAATTATTAAAATTTGAAGTTATAGGTAACCGATGGTATAATACCGAAAATAGATAGTCTTGTTGCTTCATTTACTCCTGTATCTGGGTTCTGTGAAAAAGAGATAGAAGCAGCATTTTTACGGTTGTAAACATTATAAATACCAAAAACCCATTCTCCTTGCCATCTTCTATCAAGGTTTTTGTTTGGAGTAAATGTGGCTGCAATATCTAAGCGATGGTATGCAGGAAGACGATCTGAATTTCTATCGGAATAACTAGTTACCGAAAGGCCCTCGTATTCGTACTGTCCATTTGGATAAGTGACAGGCCTACCGGTTTGAAAAACGGTATTGGCACTAAATCTCCAACGATCACTATATTTATAGGACCCTGTTATAGAAAAATCGTGAGTTCTGTCGTGACCGGTATTGTACCAATTTCCGTCATTAATACCTGGCCCCCCAGCATTACCTCCTGGTGTTCTTTGTTCCGATTTAGCTAGTGTATAAGCAAACCAACCAGTAAATTTACCTTTGTTTTTGCGAAGCATTAGTTCCAAACCATAAGCTCTTGCTTCTCCGCTTAATATTTCAGTTTCAATATTGTTGTTTCCTATTAGGTTAGAGCCATCGATATAATCGATTCGGTTTTCGGTTGTTTTATAATAGGTTTCTGCTTCAAAAGAATAGATCTTATTTTTAAATTCTTTGTAAAACCCTATAGCATATTGATTGGATAATTGTGGGTCAATAAATTCTCCACTGGTAGTCCAAACATCTACAGGGGTTACCGAGGAAGTATTGGATAATAAGTGCATGTATTGTGCTGATCGAGTAAAACTTGCTTTAAGAGATGTGTTTGTGTCTAGTTGGTAAGAAAGTCCTAAACGTGGTTCGAAATTACCAAAGCTTTTAATTGTTTCTCCTTTATCATATGCCGTTTCTCCTATTTCTATACCACTTTCGTAAATTCCTAATTCTTCATTATAAACTACAGGCCGATCATCTTCATAAACAGCCATGGATTGTCCTCCCAAACGATTAAACATGCTGTAGCGCAAACCGTATTGTGCGGTAAGCTTATTATTAATGCTATGTTCTGCACTAATATATGCGCCACCTTCAAAAGCTCTTTTCTGATCTAACTTAAGGTAATTAATAGGAGATTCTGGTCCAGTTGGTTTAATTTCTCCTGGATTTAAACCGTAGGAAATACCACTAATTCCAAAATCTAGTTTTATTTTTTCATTGGCATAATATTTAAAATCATATTTTAAATTATAATTTTCGATATCAGCTATCCAATCCAATTCTACAAAATCAAGAACTATTTGATAGTCATATTTACTATATATAAAGGAAAGGTTGGAGAACAATCTGTCATTAAAAATGTGATTCCAACGAAGGTTTCCTGTAACATTTCCATAATTATTTTCTAAAATGTTATTTATATTAAATTGATCTCTTCCATAATATCCAGAAAGGAATAGCTTGTTATTAGAATTGATTTCATAATTTGATTTAAAATTTAAATCATAGAAACTTAATTTATCGTCTTCTAAATCTTCAATATATCTTGTAAATACATGAGCGTAAGTTGCTCTACCTGCCAGAAGGAAGGAGCCTTTACCTTTAAATAAAGGTGCTTCTAGAGTTAATCTGCTTGAAATTAATCCGATTCCTCCATTAATTTTAAATTGTTTCTTATTTCCGTCTTTTTGTCTAACATCTAATACCGATGAGGTTCGACCTCCAAATTTTGCAGGGATATCTCCTTTATAAAGTTTTACATCTTTAATAGCATCATTATTAAAGACAGAGAAGAATCCAAAAAAGTGTGAGGTATTATAAATAATTGCCTCGTCTAACAATACAAGGTTTTGGTCTACAGCACCACCCCTTACATTAAAACCAGAAGAGCCTTCCCCGTTATTTGTGATTCCTGGTAGCATTTGGATGGATTTAATAACGTCGACTTCTCCAAGAACAGCAGGCATTTGCTTAATGGTTTCTGCTCTTAATTTGATGACACCAGTCTGTGGGGTTTTAATATTTAATCTTTCGGTATCATCTTCGGCGATAATAATAACTTCATCTAAGACGTTTTCAGATTCCTTAACTTCTAGATTAAGAGTAAGGTTCTGATTTAGATCGATTTCTTGGTTTACTTCAGAAAACCCTACATAAGAAACTACTAGAGTGTATTTTCCTGCTGGAGCAGTTATGGAATAAAATCCATATTCGTTGGTTATGGATCCTATGGAAGTTCCTTTTAAATAAACGGTAGTTCCAAAAAGAGTTTCTCCATTGGCTTGATCACTGATGGTGCCATGCACCGTGTACTTTTCTTGTGCAAAAATGATGCTACTAAAGCATAAAAAGCCCAGTAAAAAAATGTTTTTCATTAGTTGGTTTTAATTTTGATTGATAATTTTTTATAAGACTACCTAAGAACGCATTCGTAACTTCTATTGTACCTTTTATTTGTTAAATAAATATTAATAAAAACAATTATACTGTTAAATCGTATTAAGTCAGCAAGTTATGAGGGATAATATTTTAAATAAATGTGTAAGGAATTGGAATTGGTAGTGGTTTATGAATCATTATGGTTTAAATATAGAAGATAAATAGGTTTATAAAAGGCAATATTTGATTTTTTATAGAACCGTTTGTAATTTAAGTAATATACCCTATATTTGCACCCGCTTTTACCCTAAGGTGAAGGTGATTAAATAAATTTAAATAATTAAACGAAACGCTATGTTCGCAATTGTAGAAATAGCAGGGCAGCAATTTAAAGTTGCAAAAGATCAAAAAGTCTTTGTACACCGTTTAGCTACAGAAGAAGGGAAAAAAGTTTCTTTCGATAATGTACTAATGTTAAGCGATGGAAACAAAGTTACTGTTGGCGCCCCGGCTATCGATGGAGCTCAAGTAGGAGCAAAAGTCATTAAGCACCTTAAAGGTGACAAAGTTATTGTATTCAAAAAGAAAAGAAGAAAAGGATACAGAGTAAAAAATGGTCATAGACAAGCACTTACTGAAATAGTAATTGAAAGTATAGTTGCTAGTGGATCTAAAAAAGCTGCACCAGCAAAAGCTGAAAAAGCTGCACCTAAAAAAGAAGCAACACCTGCAGCTCCAAAAGCTGAAAAGGCTGCTCCTAAAAAAGAAACAGTATCTACGGATATTAGTTCTATGACAGTTGCTGAGTTAAAAGCAATGGCTAAAGAAAAAGGAATTACTGGTTATACTTCTATGAAGAAAGCCGATTTAATTGCTGCATTAAGTTAATTTAATATAAAAGTTATATAAAATGGCACATAAAAAAGGAGTTGGTAGTTCGAAGAATGGTAGAGAATCAGAATCAAAACGTTTAGGTGTTAAGATTTTTGGTGGTCAAGCTGCTATAGCTGGAAATATCATTTTAAGACAAAGAGGAAACACTCATTTTCCTGGACAGAATGTATATGGTGGAAAAGATCATACCTTACACGCAAAAGTGGATGGTTTGGTGAAATTCACTAAAAAAAGAGATAATAAATCATACGTTTCTATCGTACCTTTCGAGGCTTAAGAAACACGATATTTTTATCACATATAGAAACCTTCAACTATTTATAGTTGGAGGTTTTTTTTGTTTTATAATTAAGTCCTATTATTGTAAAGCTGTCTCTTATACACATCTCCGAGCC
>CAJXRD010000037.1 GCA_913058295.1 uncultured Flavobacteriales bacterium
AATAATCCTCTATTGGATCCGTGATCGCAGGAGCCTTGTCTACTTGTAAAACTAATGGAACTATATCATAGCAACCAAAATCATTTTCTTCTAATCTTGCAAAAACAATCTGATATCCTGGGTCAATACTTAGATATGCTGCAGGAATTAATATTGGATTAGTACCAGATTCAGCATCTGCCTCTAATTCATAATATTCCACAAAAGTATTTGCTTGCCCATTAATAATTTGGGCATCACTAACTGTTAAATCAAAAATGGCTAAACCATCATTAGGAACCTCATCACATGTCACTAAATCATCCGGAACTACTGCAATTGGTTGTGGAGCGAATTCAATTAACACGTCATCGGCTGCAGTACATCCTCCAGAAAAAGTAGTTTCAATTTGATAAATACCAGATTGGGTAACGATAAGTATATTTGAATTTTCCCCTACAATTAAATCAAACATTAAGGTTGTAGTGTTCCATTCAAACCACTGGTAAGTTGTTTGTCCTGTTGGATCTGGATCTACTCCAATCTCCAAAGGTTCTCCATCACATGGAGCATTACCAGCTATTATTGTTAAATCTTCTCCTAAGTCTACCCCTATATTAAAAGACCCTCCTTCTAAAAAAACAGCAGAATCTAATGCAGTATCTTGATCATCTGCAATAACCATTTTAATGGTATAAGGATTTCCGGGAATCACATCTCCTTGAGCGACTAAACTTATAGTTTGTCCATTTAAATCTATTGCAGCCGTATTTTCATCATTAAAAGGTAAGAAGTTATACCTGTCAAAATACTCTTCATTTATAGCAGGGCATCCTCCAGGAACATCAGGATGAATATTAGTTGCTTCGATTGGAATAGTTGTACCAGGAAGAACCGCTAAATTTTGTACAGTCCCAGTAACTAAATCAATAAGTATAAAGGCAAAAGCATCTGAAAAAGTACATTCAAAATTTTGGTTGTATTCTTCAGAAGCAAAAATAAAATTAAAACTAATTTGACTTATAAGGGGTACAAACTCAAATTGAATAAAGGATGCGTTATTTGAATTGCTAGTAGAAGTGTACAGTTCTAAATCTGCATCTCCTGGCCATCCCAAACCACCATCACTGTGGGTTGTTAAATTAGGTCCTGGGGTATTTGAAACAAATCCAGAACTAAGAACAATACCAGTTTGAAAGGGGAAACCTGAGCCATTAGCATCAAAAGCTGCAATACCATTGCCATCTCCAAAATCTATCCCTGTTCGGGATCCATAATTGGAAGTTTCTGCACAGGGGCTATCAATTAAAACATCTTCGACAAGCTCTTGTATGGTTAAACTCTCATCTACCGTGATAAATTGAGCGTGTCCAATGACTGAGAAAAGTAGAACAATGGGGAGTAATATTTTCTTCATGCGTATGGTTAAGGTTTCAAATATATTGAATACATTGGTTTTCTTTTCATATTTTTGTAAAAAAATAATGAAAATGTCCAATTTTAACGTTACTGTACAACCCACTAATAATGAAAATATTGTGAAGTTTGTTACAAACTCCTTTTTAACTCAAGCAAAAAGTTACGAATTTATCAATATTGACGACGCTAAAGCCAGCCCTATAGCGCAACAATTGTTTTTCTTCCCATTTGTTAAAACAGTTTATATCTCTCAAAATTTTATTGCTGTTGAAAAATTTAGTTTCGACTCCACTAAAGTGACTTGGAATGATGTTCAAGATGAAGTTATCACTAATATCTCTGAATATCTCAATTCGGGAAAACCAGTAATTGTTGAAGAGACTACTAAAACTAATAAAAAATCGGCTATAACCATTTATGCGGAAAGCACACCTAATCCTTCCGTAATGAAGTTTGTTGCTAATAAAGCATTAGCTAACAAAATTTATGAATTTAAAAATGTGAATGAAGCTACCTACTCTCCTTTAGCAAAATCTATTTTTAGCTTTCCTTTTGTAAAAGAAGTTTTCATAAGTGCCAATTATGTTTCGATTACAAAACAAGATAGTTTTGAGTGGAATGATTTTGTTAATGAACTTCGGGAATTCATTAAAAATTATATCGAAAACGGAAAAACTATTTTTGATGATGAAATTCTTAATTCTGAAATGAATTCTGGAGACCATTCAGAAGAGGAAGAAAAACAATACACAGATGTTGATAAAGAAATAATTGGAATATTAAATGAATATGTAAAGCCTGCTGTTGAAGGGGATGGCGGAAACATTGCTTTTAAATCTTATAGCGAAGAAACAAAGATAGTGAAGGTGATTTTACAAGGAGCTTGTAGCGGTTGTCCTTCTTCTACTTTAACATTAAAAAATGGTATTGAAATGATGCTAAGAGATATGCTAAATAACAATGAGTTGACTGTGGAAGCAATTAACGGTTAGAATTTCACTTAGACTTTTACCAAATACACCTTTATTATTATGAAGAAACTTTTACTATTACTTTTTATACCGCTCCTTTTTTCATGTAACTCTTCTAAAAAAGAAATTTTGAAAACTCACGAATTCACAAACAGTTTAATCAACGAATCAAGTCCTTATTTGCGTCAACACGCACATAACCCTGTGAATTGGAATCCGTGGAATGATGCTACTTTACAACTAGCAAAGGAGGAAGAAAAATTAATGGTAATCAGCGTTGGGTATTCTGCTTGTCATTGGTGTCATGTAATGGAAAAAGAGAGTTTTGAAGATTCTGCTGTTGCTGCTGTTATGAATAAAAACTTTATATCAATAAAAGTGGACAGAGAAGAGCGTCCAGATGTAGATCAGATTTATATAAATGCAGTACAACTTATGACCGGAAGTGCTGGTTGGCCTTTAAATGTAGTTACTCTTCCAGACGGAAGACCAGTTTGGGGAGGCACCTATTTTAAAAAGGATGATTGGATTAATGCATTGGATAAAATGCAAAAGCTTTATGAGGAAAGTCCAGAAAAACTTATAGAATATGCTGATAAATTAGAAGAAGGTATAAAAAGCATGGATTTAATTTCGTTAAATACAAACGAAGTTAATTTTAAAGAATTTCCAACTAATTCTATAATTTCGAAATGGGAAACTAATTTTGACTATAAGTTTGGGGGAAATAATAGGTCTCCAAAATTTATGATGCCTAACAATTATGAGTTTTTATTGCGCTATGCAGTACAAAATAATGATGAAAAAACATTAGACTATGTATTGTTAACTTTAGATAAAATAGCCTATGGCGGAGTATATGATCATATTGGTGGTGGATTTGCAAGATATAGTACTGATAAAAAATGGCATGTACCCCATTTTGAGAAAATGCTTTACGACAATGCACAACTTGTAAGCCTTTACAGTCACGCTTATTCTATTATTCAAAACCCCCTTTATAAACAAGTAGTGACCGAAACCTTAGAATATATCGCTCAAGAAATGACTACTGAGGAAGGCGCATTTTATTCCTCCTTAGATGCAGATAGTGAACTGGAAAATGGCGAATTAGAAGAAGGAGCATATTATGTATTTACTAAAGAAGAACTAAAAGAGCAATTGAATGAGGATTTTGATTTATTTTCTGAATATTACAATATTAATAATTATGGGAAATGGGAAAAGGAA
The DNA here is from genome assembly GCA_913058295.1 of uncultured Flavobacteriales bacterium. GTDB lineage: Bacteria > Bacteroidota > Bacteroidia > Flavobacteriales > Flavobacteriaceae > Marifrigoribacter. The sequence continues at coordinate 3,600 of CAJXRD010000037.1, forward strand.
AACTATGTATTAATTAGAAAAAAAAGTGATCAAGAAATTATCGAAGAATTTTCGATTAGTTTAGAGATACTTCAACAAAAAAAACAAACTTGGAAGCAAAAACTACTTTCCTTTAGAAATAAACGAGCAAAGCCACGTTTAGATGACAAATCATTAACTTCTTGGAATGCCTTAATGCTTAAGGGATATGTAGATGCTTATAAAGTGTTTGAGGATAAAGAGTATCTTGTCACCGCTTTAAAAAACGCTCATTTTATTACTGAAAAACAACTACAAAGCAATGGTGCATTATATCATAATTATAAAGATGGTAAAAGTTCAATTAATGGTTATTTAGAGGATTATGCTTCAGTTATAGATGCATTTATCGCATTATATGAAGTTACTCTAGATGAAAAATGGATAAATCACGCAAAACAACTAACAGATTATTCTTTTACAAACTTTTTTGATGAAGAAAACAGTATGTTTTATTTTACATCTAAAGAAGATACAAAATTAGTAACCCGAACTTTTGAATACAGAGATAATGTTATTCCTGCCTCAAATTCTATGATGGCAAAAAACCTTTTTATTCTTGCACATCATTTTGATAATAATAAATTTAGTGAAACTGCTAAGCAGATGCTTCACAATGTACAACCAGAGATAGCAAATTATCCCAGTGGATATTCTAATTGGTTAGATTTATTGATTAATTATCAGCATAACTATTTTGAAGTTGTAATAGTTGGTGATGATGCATTCGAGAAACTTTCAGAACTAAACAAAAAGTATTTACCAAACATTTTAATCGCTGGCAGCACATCTGAAATGGATAATCCCTTACTAAAATTAAGATATGTTGAAGGGGAAACGTTAATTTATGTATGTGTAAATAATGCCTGTAAACTTCCTGTTTCAGAAACCTCAGAGGCCTTAAAATTATTAAATTGATCTTTTAAAAACAGTAAACGTTTATAGGGAAATACCCTAAAACAAGTATTCTTCCTTTAATTTACACTGTAATAATAGTTTAAAACTTGCCTGATATTTTAATTAATAAAAGGCAGTTTTTTTTGACTAAACCCCAGAATTCACATTTATATAATTTTTTAACATTTCTTTTAAAGATTATTAACAATTGACTTATGGAATATTACAAATATTAGAATAACTTTGCCAACTAAAATTTTTGCTATGAAAAAAATCTTTTTATTTTCCTTTTTATGTATTGCTTCATTAACCTCTGTTAATTCACAAGCACAGTCCGTTTACGCAGATACAGATATAGATAAATATATCTCGTCAGTACAAATCCCAAAAAACAATGAAATAGACCTTGTAGGTACTCCTTATGCTAATGAAGAGTTTCAAAAAGGTGTCGCCGTTAAAAACGGATTAACTATTGCTCGTAATATTGGTTTGAGATATAATGCAAATAAAGATATTTTTGAAATTAAAAAAACGTTTGTCTTAACAGATGATCAAGCTAGATTGTTAAAAAAGACTAATGAAATTACATTAAAAATAAATGATAACGATTTTGTTTTTATTACGGCTACTGCCAGTAGTAAAGCACAAGGATATTTTGTTATTCTGCATAAAGGAGAGAAAGTTTCCCTTTATAAAAAAATAAAGAAAGAGTTTATTCCTGGTCAAAAAGCATATTCGTCAATGACTAAAGCAGTATCTCCAACCTATAAAGAAAAAATTATTTATTATATGGCAGATTCTGAAGGTGTACTTTCAGAATTACCAAATTCTAAAAAGAAAAAAGTAGAAGCTTTAGGTGAAAACTCTAAAGAGATTAAATCCTTTTTAAAAGAGAATAAAATAAATGTGAATAAAGAAAAAGACCTTATAAAACTCACTGAGTTTGTGAATACATTATAATTGTAAACCTTACAATTAATATTAAAAAAGCGGAAAGAAATTTATTCTTTTCGCTTTTTTATTTTCCTTTAATTTCTAATTGCTTCACAAAATAAGAAGGGTATATTCCAAATTTTTTATAGAAAGCTTTAGAAAATGACTCTGAGCTTTTAAAGCCACAATCATTAGCAATAGCCTTAATAGTATACCTCCTAAATTTTTTATTTGCCTCTAATTCTTTTATTGCAAAATCAATTCTTAAATCATTGATGTATTGCGAAAAATTCTTATCCTTTTTTAAATTAATAACCTTTGAAAGGTATGTTGAATTGGTTTCGAAGCTTTTGGCAACTTCGTTTAAAGAAACATCTTTAGATAAAAACTTATCTTCAGATTCAAAAAGATCCAACTGTTTTAAAATATCTTCAATTACTATCACCGATATAACATTAGAATCTGTTTCTAGCTTTGAAGTTTTTGCTTTTGCCTTTTCTTTTTCTTGATTTGCAATTAAATTTTCAAAACGTTTTTTAAACTGTTGTTGTCTTCTAAAATAATAGAATAATGCAATAATGCTTATACTTAAGAAGCCCAAAACCCACCAAGTGATTAAAGTAGAGGTTTTATTTTTTTCATTGAGTTCTTCAATTAATCCCTCTTTTTCTTCCAAAAGCTTGGGAATAAGATATTCCTTTTCTGTTTTAGCTTTAATATTTACTCTTTTAGCATCAATAACCCTTACTATTTGTACTAATTTATATAAATATTCTAATTGCTTTTCCTTTTCATTTTGATCTCTATAATAGCTAACTAACTTATCATAAACAAAAGGCAGCTCTGGATTTAGCACATGTTTTGCTTCATAAATAGAATCTATTTTCTTTAAATAAGGTACACCTCTTTCTTTATTTCCTTGATTGTAATAGGTGCTTCCAACATAATAATAATAGTAAGGCAAATAACTATTGTTATACAAGGCCCTATTTTTATCTCCCTTTTGCAAACTATCTAAAGCATCATTATAATTTCCTTTTGCATAAAGTGCAGATCCAGTTCTTGAAACAAAGGCTAAATAAGTAAAGCTATCTTTCTCCTTAAGAGTTTTTTCAATAGCCATATTATAATAGACCAATGCTGAATCTGGTTTTTTTAATCGGATATAACACTTCCCTATATCTTCTAACGAATACAAGTAATGCTCTGAATAATGTTCAATTTCAGGGTTTGCGTTTAATAGTTTGTAGGTTAATAAAGAAGTTTCTAATGCTTTTGAATAATCTCCCCACAATTCATTTATTCTTATAATTTGGTGAAGTGCAGTAATCTGTTGGTCTATATTATTACTTTTATTGGAAGACTGATAGCCTAATATTGCACTTTGTAGGCTCTTTTCATATTCTTCTTTTTCATATAATAAATGAGATTTATTAATATATGCCAATGCAGGAAAATTAATATGTTCACTCTCTTTTGAAAGTGCTATGGAAGTATCTAAATATTTTAATGCATTTCTTCTTTTTGACTTCTCAGCCATTTTCACATAACCCAAAGCCATTTTATTACTATCCTTCTCGATTCTAGATTTTTCTATATATACTCTTGCAATTTGTTTGGCTTTTACTGTGTCTCCAGTATTGTTAAACAACAACAATAAAGAATTATAAGATTTTGTTTGTAATGAATCTTGAGAGGAAGTTTGTGCAAACCCAACTGTAAATGATAAAATAAATAATATTGTAAAAATTGACTTCATTAATTAATTTGAAAAATATTTATACTCCCTTTTTTTAATATTATAAAAATACCCATTTATTAAAGAGCGTAGAATAATATTTGACCCTTTATAATATCGAATCTCGTATTTGATTGTCTTTCTGAGTCTTACGCCCTATTTCTGTTGTCTAAATTTATAAATAACGACTTCATTTTTATGAATGGAGACCAAGTCGGTTAGGATTAATCTGTTATATGAAGTTAATTTGAGTAGTTCAAAAACAAAAAATGAAAAAATTATATACCCTCATTTTACTATGTAACTTCTGCTTCGCTTTTTCACAAGAGAAGGATTCCAAGATATCATTACAATTTGAAGATGCTACATTGGAAGAAGTTATTAAAAATATAGAAGAAAAAACCAATTATCAGTTTTACTATTTAGAGGCTTGGTTTCCTGACAAATTAATTTCTGGCAATTATAAAGAAGCAAGTATTCAAGAAATTCTAGACGACCTTTTTAAAGAATCACTTATCAATTATTATATTTCATCAGATAATAAAGTGATTTTAACCAAAAACAATATTATTTACGACAGCTTGCCCAATGGTTTTTTTAAGGAAGAAAATTCCATTCCAACCGAAACCGAAACAGCCCCTATTAATTCTCCAATATTTGTAAATGATGAAAATGTTACTAAAGTAAAAAAAATAGAAACTATTCGAATAGGGAGGGAAAATAAAAACAGCAGTCAAAAACAATTTACATTAAAAGGAATCATCACAAATAAGATTGATGGTAAGCCTATTTCAGATTTAGCTCTTATTGCAAATGGTCATAAAATTGGAGCAGTTACTAACAAAAATGGTCTTTACATAATAAAGCTACCTATAGGAATTAATATCATTGAGACAAGATCTCTAGCCTTTGAAGAAATTAAAATACGAGTGATTATTTATAATGATGGGCAATTAGATTTTAGTATCAACGAAAGTTATGAAGGCTTGGATGAAGTTATTATAAAGACTAATGTTGAGAAAAACATTGAAGAAGTAATTGCTGGAAAAACCGAAATAAATGTAAAACAGGTGAAAAATATTCCACTGGTGTTAGGTGAAAGAGATATTTTTAAAGTAGCATTATCATTACCAGGAATTTCCACTGCAGGTGAAGGAGCATCTGGCTATAATGTAAGAGGCGGGAAAACAGATCAAAATCTAATATTATTAGACGATGCTGTAATCTATAATCCTATTCATTTTTTCGGAATATTTTCTGCAATTAACCCTTTTACAACTGGTGGGTTTGATATTTATAAAGGGAATATCCCTGCCAAATACGGTGGCCGATTATCTTCTGTTTTCGATATAAAAACGAAAGATGCAAACATTGAAAAAATTTCTGGTGAAGCTGCTATTGGTCCTGTTACTGGAAACCTTTCTCTAGAAATTCCTATTGTGAAAGGTAAGTCTGGATTATTGATTGGTGGAAGAGCCACCTATTCCGATTGGATTTTAAGATCCTTAGACAATGAGGAGCTAAAAAACAGTCAGGCTTCTTATTACGATGTTATTGCAAAATACAACCATAAATTTGATGAAAACAATGAATTAAAAGCATCTGGCTATTTTAGTAAAGACAAGTATAGTATTACTTCAGATTCTCTGTATAATTATAATAACAGACTTGCATCTATTAAATGGAAGCATAAATTTAACGAGAAAAATAGTGGTGATTTAATCCTTTCCAATAGCAATTATAGATTTGATATAGAGTACGATGGAAATGCCAATAATGACTTTAAATTAAATTACAATATTGATGAGATTGAGCTAAAGCTTAATATGCAATATCTTCCAAATAAAAAGCATGCGATAAATTATGGAATAGCTAGTAAACTTTATGATGTAGAGCCTGGAAACTTAACACCTGAAGGTTCAGAGTCTATTATAGATCCTTTAACAATACCCACAGAAAGAGCTTTGGAATCTGGTTTATTTATATCGGATAATTTTACAATAAACGAGAAATTATCTGTCTATGCTGGATTGCGATATTCTATCTATATGTATTTAGGCGAATCTACACAACGGCTTTACGAAAGTGGATTACCAAAAAACGAGACCACACTTATTGGCAGTCAAGAATATGATAAAAACGAAGTGGTTAAAACCTATACAGGCCCTGAAATTAGACTTTCTGCACGATATCTAATCAAGCCAGATCTCGCGGTTAAGGCAAGCTACAACTCTTTATACCAATACATTCATTCATTATCAAACAATACTACTGCCTCTCCTGTAGATACTTGGAAACTTTCAGATTTAAATATTAGTCCCCAAGATGCTAAACAATTTTCAATAGGATTATTTAAAAGTTTTGAGGATAATAAATATGAACTAAGCATAGAGGGTTATTATAAAAAGATGAACAATGTTTTAGATTATAAAGTTGGAGCGCAACTTTTATTAAATGAGACTATCGAACAAGAACTTTTACAAGGAGATGGAAAGTCCTACGGTATTGAGTTTTTAATTCGGAAAAATTATGGAAAATTAAATGGATGGCTTGGCTATACTTATTCCAGATCTTTTACAAAATTGGATGGTGATTTTGCGGAAGAAATTGTAAATGATGGAGAATACTTTCCTTCCAACTATGACAAGCCTCACGACATTAGTTTAGTTACAAATTACAAACTTACACAACGCTTTAGTCTCTCCTCTAATTTTGTTTATCAAACAGGAAGACCAGTAACCGTCCCTGTTGGAAATTATATTTTTAATGGAGCCGAATATGTTCTTTATAGTGACCGAAATGAATATAGAATTCCAGATTATTTTAGATTAGATATAGGCGTTAATATTGAAGGAAATCATAAACTTAAAAAACTAGCACATAGCTTTTGGAATATTTCAATCTATAATGTATTGGGAAGAAACAATCCCTATTCGGTTTATTTTGTAACCGAAAATGGTGAAGTAAAAGCATATCAAACTTCTATTTTTTCTATTCCTATTCCAACCATAACTTATAATATAAAATTTTAATTATGACTAAAATAAATACACAAAGCCTATTAAAATTGGGACTACTATTGTTTATTTTAAACAGTTGTACCGAAGAAATAGATTTTAAAACCGAATCTTTTGAAAGTGCTTTAGTAATAGATGCTACTATTACTAACGAGTTAAAACACCAAGAAGTAATTTTAAGCAGAACCTATGCATTTGAAGAGGAGGCAACTAATCCAGAAACTAATGCGGAGGTAAGAATAGCTAGTGATAATGGGGAGTTTATATTTCAAGAAATAGAAAATGGAAAGTATGTCTCTAATACTGCATTTAAAGCAGAGTCCAACACAAATTACTCCTTAAAAGTTACAACAAATAATGGTCAGCTATATAGCTCTTCTCCTATGCAACTTACACAAGCTACTCAAATAGACCAACTGTATGCAGTAAGAGAAACAAACGATCAAGGAGAAAATGGTATGGCAATTTATGTAGATAGTTATGACCCCTTTGGAAAATCTAAAAACTATCGCTATGAATATGAAGAAACTTATAAAATTATTGCTCCAACGTGGGTTCCAGAAGATATTTTAGTTTTAGATGAGTTTTTTCCTTGTACCGTAGACCTAGTACCAAAAGCACAAGAAGAACAAGTTTGTTATAATACCGTAAAATCGATTAGCATTAATCAAACCAATACCAATTCATTAACAGAAGATAGAGTTACTAGACATTTGATTCGGTTTATTAATGAAGATAATTATATAATATCACATCGGTATAGTATTCTTTTAAAACAATATATTCCTTCACAAGAAGCGTATACCTATTATGAAACGCTAAATCATTTTTCTGAAGAAAGTAGTTTATTATCTCAAGTACAACCAGGATTTATTAATAGTAATGTGTTTTCTGAAAGCAATCCTAGTGAAAATGTTTTAGGATTTTTTGATGTTTCATCGGTATCTTCAGAAAGAATTTATTTTAATTATAGAGACTTTTACCCAGATGAAAATTTACCACCATTTCCTGTTATTTGTTATCCTGTAGAACATTACCAATTTACTTCAGGTGGCGCTTGCGGCTCCTTAATTACAGAATTACTTAGAGATAGAGTAGTCTATCATAGTGGAGCAACAGTCAGGCCTGATAACACAACTATAGGCCCTTTTTTAATGGTACTTAGGGAATGTGGAGATTGTACCGCTTTAGGTAAGAATGTAGCACCAGATTTTTGGGAAGAATAAAAAATAAATAATTATGAAAAAAACAAAAATCATAGCATTACTAATATTTACTCTTAGTATACAAACAATATATAGTCAAAGGGATAATAATAGCTATATCGATGCTTATAATTTTACTCCCAAAGAAAACATCTTTGTTCATTATAACACTTCCTTATTGTTTGCAGGAGAATATCTTTATTACAAGGTCTATTGTTTAAACGCAACACATAATCAATTAAGCAAATTAAGTAAAGTAGCCTATGTAGAGCTTATTAGTGAAGATAAACAAAAAGTATTTAGACATAAAATTAGTCTGAAAAATGGATTAGGGCAAGGAGACTTTTTTATCTCTACTTCTATTCCATCTGGTAATTATAAAATAATCGCTTATACGCAATGGATGAAAAACGGAGGAAGAAATTATTTTTTCCAGGGGGATATTAGTATTATTAATCCATATCTAGCGAATCAAAAATCGATTATAGATACCACTAATATTTCAACAAATTATAATTCAGAAAAAAATAAAATCCAGAATTCTTCCTATTATTTAAAATTGACTACAAACAGTGAAAAGTATAAAAAAAGAGAGAAAGTAGCAATAAACATAATTAACCTTAAAGAAGTAGGAGGCCATGGTAATTACTCTATTTCTGTTAGAAAATTAGACACTGTTAATTCCACAGTAAGAATTACAGCTATAGATTATAAAAAGAATTATTCAAACCAGGAAATCACTAAAAATAAAAAAGTTTCAGAAATATATAATCCTGAAATCAATGGAGGCATCATCTCTGGCAGTATCCTAAATAATAGTACTAATTTACCTGCTCAAGAAGAGGATGTAAGTATTTCGATTCCGGGTAAAAATTTTATTTTTAAAACGGTAACCACAGACGAAAACGGTGCCTTTAATATTTCTATAAAAGAAAATCATATTAAAGAAACGGGAATAATTCAAGTACTTGGTGAGGATAGAGAAAACTTTAGTGTAGAAATAACAGAAACACCTTCTGTAGATTTATCACAATTAAAATTCAACTCTTTTAAAATAACTCCATCCATAAAAGAAATGGTTTTAGAAAGAAGTATTTATAATCAAATAGAAAATGGTTATTATGCTATAAAGCCAGACACCATTGTTTCATTACCAGCACAAAAACCATTTTATTCAGACTACAATTCTACCGTTTATACTTTAGAAGATTACGCAAAATTTAACACTGTAAAAGATGTGTTTATTGAAATTGTAGAGGATGTTTGGACCACAAAAAACAAAAATGGAGATCGGGTCTTTTATGTTAGAAACTTTACGGATAATAATAAAAACCATCTCCCTTTAATTTTTATGGATGGAGTATTAATACAGAACCACAATCACTTAATAGAATACAAAGCCAATAAAATAAAAAAGATAGAAATTTTACAAGGAGAGGCTCATTTTGGCACTTCAATTTATCAAGGAGTTATTATTGTGGAAACTATTGATGGTGATTATAAAAACTTATTAAAAGGAGGTTTTTTAAAGGAATTAAATTTATTTAACCCCCAGCCTACAAAAAATTACTTTCATCAAGTTTATAATGACAATAGCGATAACTCTCAACACATTCCAGATTTCAGAAACCAACTATTATGGAGTCCTAACATAAAATTAAATACTAAGGAACAAGAAATATCTTTTTACACATCAGACAATTCTGGAGATTATGAAATATGTTTAGAAGGGTTTACAATTTATGGAAAACCAATTACTATACGAAAAGTCATTCATGTGGAATAATATACCTAAAGCTTTGTTAAAACCAGTAAATATGGTCTAAATTTATAAATACCGACCACCTTAGTTTGCATACACGGATAGACCGTAGTACTTTTGAACTATCAAATAGAATAAAAGAATTTCGAAATTAAAATTTGAATTTGAATTCATCAATTATAAATTAAAATAAAATATTATGAAAAAGAAAATATTAATTGCACTTAGCTTTCTATTAATAGGGTCAGGTTTTATTTATGCCCAAAATAGAACTATTCAACTAGAAACAGATTTTTTTGTAAATTCTATGGATCGAAACTATGTAGCGCCAGATTTTGTAGATAAATATGATGGGTCTCCATATAATTCTACTACATTTTTATTGGGGAATATTTATATCAATAATGAGCTAACTAAGTCTGATGTAGCAATGCGTTATAACATCTATTCCGATGAGATGCAAGTTAAAGAAACGTTACAAACTGAGGATAAAGATATCACAGCTTTAATAAAATCTCCAGATATCTCTGTGACCATATTAAAAGATAAGTTTGTTTATGTGCCTAAAGGAAAAGGTCTAGAAAAAGGAGGGTATTATCAAGTAGAAACTACTGGTAAAACTTATAGCCTTTATAAGAAACTTGGTAAAGAGTATTTTGAAGCTAGTAAAGCAAAAACTTCTTTTGAAAGAGATGTTCCTGCAAAGTTTGAAGATAGAACTAGCTATTATATCCATTTTAGTAATGGTGGCATGGTGTTTTTACCAAAAAACAAAAAGAAAAGATATAAAGCTTTTGGTGAAAGTGAAGCTCTAGTTAAAGCATATGCAAAAGAAAGAAACTTAGATATTACAAAGGAGAAAGATTTAAGAAGAGTAATTGTTTATTTAGATAATAAAAAAAGTATTACTCAGTAATAGAATCTTTAAAACAATAAAAGAGAAAAAAGCGACATCAATGATGTCGCTTTTTTCTTGAGTTTTAAATTTCATTTGTTAACTTTGAGAAATAGATTTTCACTTAAAAAATATACTAATGAAAAGCCCCTTACTTGTAATATTTTTTTATCTTTTTATAAATTCTGCATATAGTCAAAATGATTTTTATAGGTATGTGGTGGTAGAAGATAATATAACAACCAGAAGTAAGAGAATATCTTCTGACACCAATTATTTACCCGATGATATTATTGGAACTCCATATAGTGATGAAGCATTTTTTAAAGGAAGCGTATATGAAAACAATGAAACTACCATAAAAGACCTGTATTTTAGATATAATGCCTTCCAAGATTTTATAGAAGTTAAAAAAAAATTGAGTGATCCTGATAGTAAAATATTTCTTTTAAAAAAGGACCCTAATGTTTTAATCAAGTTTAATGATGAGTATTTAATGTTTGATGAAAAAATAAATGGTTATTATCAAATATTATTTATTGGTAATAATTATAAACTTTATAAAAAATTATATAAAAAATATTACAAACCTATAACAGCAAAATCGTCCTTCGAAAAAGATGTGTTGGCTACATATAAAGATATTCCAAAATATTTTTTAGTAGACAATGAAGATACCCTTTATGAGTTTCCAGACTCAAAAAATAAAAAAATAAAACTTTTTGGCAATAAAAAATCCGAAATCCAAAATTATGTGAAGAGTAATCGATTAGATATTAATGACGAAGATATCTTAGTTAAGGTGGTTCGTTATTTCGACACTTTTGAGGATGCTAGCCCGCAATAAAATCTTTTAAATAATATGGCTCAAAATAGGCGACATCTTCGATGTCGCTTTTTTTATGTTTATCATTTGCCAGTAAACCCATATTATTAGCCGATGGTAATTTGCCTTCTATAAATATTGCATTTTTATGATTGCAAATTGTTTTAAATTTTTCTACTCCATCTCCAATAAAATAAACTGTCCCCTTTTCTAAATAGTCTGAAAAGGAATTTTCATCTAATATCTCAGCTTTAGTTTCTCTTAGTTGTTTTTTATTTTCCGCACTATATACTGCCGAGTAAACTTCCATTCGCCTTGCATCTAACATAGATACAATAAACCCCTCTTTTTCTTTTACTTGATAAGCTAAAGAATCTAAAGTTGGTATCGAAATTAAAGGGATCTCTAAGGCAAAGCACAATCCTTTAGCTGCAGAAACGCCAATTCGAAGACCTGTATAAGATCCTGGGCCTTTACTCACTGCTATAGCATCGAGTTGTGATTTAGAAATATTATTTTTTAATAGGAGCTCTCCCATATAAACATGAAGTCGTTCCGCATGAGAATAGCTATTATTATAATCTTCTTTTAATGAAATAACACTTCCGTTTACCGAAAGTGCTACAGAACAATTAGTTGTTGCGGTTTCAATACATAAAATTGTAGCCATTAGTCACTATCCTTATCTTCGTTATCTTCTTTTTCTTTATCAGACTTTTCTTCAACCTTATCTCCAGATTCTAAAGATTTAGTAACTGTATTGTATGGCCCAGTAATCACTTCATCATTTTCTTGTAAGCCAGAGATAATTTCAATATTGGTATCGTCTTGTATCCCAGTTTTTATAACTCTCAATTTAGCTTCCCCTCCAACTTTAACAAAAACACATTCAAACTTTTCGCTATTTGCTTTTTCTTTCACCTTTTTTTCTTTAGAACTAGTCGTATCTGTTTTTATAACGATAGCGCTAATAGGAACTCCAATAATCTTTTCTTTTCTATCTGTAATAATATCTACAGTAGCTGTCATTCCAGGACGAAAAGGAGAAAAGTTCTCCGGTTTGTTTTCGGTTAAATCTTTATAGGATTCTGGAAGTATTCTTACTTTTACTTTAAAATTGGTAACCTGATCTACAGACATTGCATTTTCTGCAGTATTTGCAATCTCAGTAACAATACCTTTAAATTCTCTTTTTAAATATGCATCTACCTCAACGATAGTTGAATCTCCAACGGTGACTTTTACGATGTCTGTTTCATTTACATCTACTTCCACTTCCATATTGTTTAAGTTAGCAACACGTACAATCTCTGTACCTGTCATCTGAGCAGTTCCAACTACTCTTTCTCCTAACTCAACTGAAAGTTTTGATATAGTTCCATCTCTTGGAGCAAAAATGGAAGTTCTTGCCAAATTATCTTGAGATTGCTTCACCGAAGATTCTGCGCTTCGAACATTATAATAAGCAGATTTTACATTTGCTTGAGACATTTCATAATCTGCAACCGTTTTTTCCCAATCTGATTTTGAAATAACCCCCTTTTCAAAAAGAGATTTATTTCTTTCATAATTTGATTTAGAATTTTTTAAACTAGCTTCAGCTTGTGTTAATTGTGCTCTAACGTTTTCTAATCCTGCTTGAGATTGGTTAACCATAGCTTGTACTAAATCTGGATTAATACGAACTAATAAATCTCCTTTTTTTACTTGTTGCCCTTCTTTTATTGGAAGTTCAATTATTTCCCCCGAAACTTCTGAAGATAATTTTATCTCAATTTCTGGTTGTATTTTTCCTGTTGCTGCAACTGTCTCAACAATATCTATCCATTCAATTTTGGTAATTTCAATTTCTTTTGCATTTCCGTTTTCACCAAACCAACCTGCTTTTTTACCACCAATTAAAGCTACAATTAAAACAATAATAATAGCGATAATCCAAATGATTTTCTTTTTTTTCATAATTAAAATTTAAGCTCTGAAGCTGGTATTCCAAAAAACAATTCCAATACTTTTAATTTGAATATATAATCAAATTTAGAACGATTTACTTCAATATTTGAAGTACTATACCTTAGTTTTGATTGACTAAATTCGAATGAATTTGTTAATCCTACATCAAATCTAGTTTTAGCATATTCATAAGCCAATTCTTGAGATTCAAATGATGCCAATGCAGCATCATAAGCCTTTTTAGCACCTTCAGCATCTACATAGGCTTGATAAACGGAAGACTCTAAATCTAATTTAGCTTGCTCTAATTGATATTCATTTCTTTTAACATTAACTAAATTTCTTTGAACATTATTCCTTGTAGACAATCCATTGAATAAAGGAACACTTAAATTAAAACCATAAGACAATCCTTTATTATCTGATAGTTGATCACCATAGGAATTAGCAGGTGTTTCTATTAAACTTGTATTTGGCACATCTGAAAGAACTGCTTCACCAGTATCCCCAACATAACCAATTTGAGTAGTAATTATAGGATTGTCTGGATCTGTTATTGTTCCTATTCCAGGAATGTCATTTTCTCTTGTATTATAATTAAAAAACGCATTTACAGTTGGCCAATAATTACTTCTAGATAACTCTAAGTCTTTTTGAGCGACACTCATATTCTGTTCAGCAATTTTTACTTCGAATCTATTTTCTTTAGCTGAGTTAATTACTTCGTCAATACTTTTATTAGTTATTTCTGAAAGAATTACCGTAAATTCTTGTTCAGCGATATCAAAATTCTCATAATCCTTAATTAATAATAGCTGCGCTAAACTTATTAGGGATATTTTTACATTGCTTTCTGAAGTAACTATTCCTTGTTTTTCTTGAGCGCTAACTGCTTTTATTTCCAATAAATCTCCTTCTGGCAACACGCCAGAATCCACCAATTCTTGAGTTCGAGTTATTTGTTCTTCAGTAACTTTATTTTGCTCAGTAGCTACTTCCAAATTTGCTTTTGTTAATAATACTTGCAAGTAACCATTCGCAACAAATAAAGCAATATCATCTTTAATTTTACTTGAATTATATTGAGCTGAAAGTTGTTGCATTTTTGCTTTTTGTAATTCTCTATGATTACGTAATCCTCCAAATACAGTTAATCCAGCAGTGATGTTATATGAAGAACTTCTAGAAGTAATATTTCTTAATACTCCAGTAGTTATATCTTGTGTTAACCCTGTATTCCAACTATTACCCGCAGATCCATTTAGAGTTGGCAAGTAATTTCCAATGGCGTCACTCTTTGAAATATCTGTGCTTTCTATATCTAAAGTCGATTGCTTTACCGAAATATTATTCTCGATTGCATAGGCCACACATTCTTGAAGTGTCCATTTTTTATTTTGAGCTGTTACTGATATTCCTATCGCTAGGAATAAAAAAACAAGTACATATTTTTTCATAATAATTGTATTGTTGAATTGGTCTTACTAATTTAAAATTTGTTACATTAATAGAATAAAATACTTGATTTACCCACCTCTATTAAAATCTGCAGCTGGTTTTAATTGGTTCCAAATCTTGATTTTGTCATCTTCAGAAATACCACTTTTAATCTCTACGTTTATCCCATCACTAACACCAAGTTCGATATCTTTTCTTTCAAAATTTTGAGCCCCTACCTCTACTTCTACATAAGGATCTTTTGTTTTTGGATCGTATTGAATTAAAGCTTCTTTTAATGACATCACACTATCTGCTCTTGCCAATATAATAGAAGCATTTGCACTTAACCCTGCACGAATAAATGTAGAATCTGTTTTATTTAGTGTTCCTTTAATTTCGAATTGGATAGCACCATTTTCCTCTACTCCTTTTGGTGCGATATAATCTAAAACTGCATCAAACTTTTTATTTTCAATAGCACCAACCGTAATTTCTAGTGGCAGCTTTTCTTTAATCTTTCCAACTTCACTTTCATCTACTTTTCCTTCAAAAATCATATTTCCAACATCGGCAATAGTTGCAATGGTTGTTCCATCGTTAAAATTATTTGCTTCAATAACTTGATTTCCTGTTTTTACAGGCACATCTAATACCATTCCAGAAACAGTTGCTCTTATCTCAGTATTGGCAGATGCTCCCATACCAGTTGTAGTTCCCGTTTTTACGATATCGTAATTTTGACGAGCATTATTTAAGCTAATTTGTTCTTGCTTATAACGTTGTTTTGCTTGATCATAAGACAATTGTGCCGTATCAAACTCATTGGCAGATATAACTCCTTTTTCAAACAATTCTTTCTGTCTGTTATAAATATTTTCCTGATTTTTAAAAGCCAATCGTGCCGTTTCAACCTGAGTATTAATACTGTTGATATTGTTTTTAGCACTATTTAAAGAAGACACATTAGGGACCACTTTTACTTTAGCAAGTAAATCTCCAGCTTCCACAAATTCCCCTGCTTCCACAAATATTTCGTCAATTATTCCTGAAATATTTGGCTTGATAAGCACCTCTTCTTTAGGAACAATACTCCCAGTTGCTACTGTTTTTTTTATGATTGTTTCAGTAGAGGGTGATTGAGTTTCATATACAACAGGGTCCTCTTGGTTTTTACTATATAACCAATACATAGCGGTCGAAAATAATAAGACTATAGCTATTAATGTTCCGATGGTTGCTCTTTTTTTCATTCTAATTTATATTCAATGTTAATTTCTTATTAATCTGTTCGTAAAGCATCTACTGGCTTTACTTTTATTGCTGTTTGCGCTGGTATTAATCCAGCTAATAATCCTGAAATTATTAAAATCGTTAATGCAATTAATACTACTCCTATGTTAACAGATGGGTTTAGAAACATCATATCTGACGTATCCATTCCATCTAGTATATTATTTATTAATGCCAGTAATCCAGAGGCTAAGGCGATACCTGCCATCCCCGAAATTATGGTAAGGAAAATAGATTCTAATAAAATCTGAGATCGAATACTCCATGGACTTGCTCCAAGAGCTCTTCTAATCCCAATTTCTTTGGTTCTTTCTTTTACTACAATTAGCATAATATTACTGATCCCGATAATTCCGGAAAGTAATACCAGTATTCCAACAAAATAAGCGACAAAATTTAGGGCCACAAAAAGACCATTAATTTTACTAAACTCTTCATATAAATCGAAGTGACCAATAGCCCTATCATCTTCTGGATGAATAGTATGGCGAGACTTCATTAAATCAAATATATTGTCTTTCAACTCTGTAATAGTAGTACCATCTTCTGCAGTTATTGCCATCCAACCCACTCTATTTCCCATATTAAAGGCCTGTGAAAAAGCAGTAAAAGGAACAAATATTTGTTTTTGTCCTTCTTCAGCATCCCCGTCATTAGATTTTTTATTATAGGTCCCAATTACCATAAAATTAACACCGTTTATTTTAATATAAGAGCCTAAAACTTCTTCACCAGGTTCATATAATTCACTTCTTACACTACTACCTATTACTGCAACTTTTCTTTTTTCATTAATATCTGAGTAATTAATAAATCTACCCAAGGTAATATCCATAGGTTCTTGTTCAATAAACTCCGGGTAATCTCCATAAACATTAAATGCTCCTGTATTTAATCCTCTAACTACATTGTTTGTTCCTCTAAAACCTCCTAATTGATTTCTAGGAGAAATATAACGTAGGTTAGGTACAGCTCGTCTAATTGCCTCTACATCTTCAATTTTAAATCTATATCTTCTTCCTTTGGGAAGCCCCTTATAAGGTTTAGAAGCCGTTTGAGACCACATAAACATCGAATTTGTAGCCATACCGTCGAAACCCTGCTTTACACCATTTTCGAGCCCCTTACCTGCTGCTAAAAGAATAACTAAAATAAAGATCCCCCATAACACTCCGAAGGAGGTCAAAACAGTCCTAAACCAATTAGAACTAAGGGCTTCTAATATTTCTGACCAGCTATCTTTGCTAAACAAATTACTCATCTCTTAAGGCTTCTATGGGTTTAATACTCGCTGCTCTATAGGCAGGAAAAAATCCTGCAACTGCTCCTGCAACTACTAAAATAAACACGGTTGTAAATGCTACTTTAAAATCTACAGAAGGGTTTTTAATATAATCTGTTTCTATCAATGGTCCAACAAGTTCCAAAAGAACCAAACTAAAAATTAGGCCTAGAAATCCAGCAATTGCCGTTACAAATATAGATTCGTGCAATATCATTCCTATAATAGAAATGGGTTGTGCACCAATGGCTTTTCTTATTCCTATTTCCTTAGTTCGTTCTTTTACAATAATCAACATAATGTTACTTACTCCAACTATTCCTGCTATTATCGTACATATTCCAACTCCCCAAAAAAACCATCGAATCATAAACATTAGATCGTAGAATCGTTTTGCATTTTCTAAAGAATTATTAATTCGAATTGCGCGTTCATCTGTTGGAGAAATAATATGTTTTGTTTTTATATCTGCTTCTAATTTTGCTGTAAAGGCTTCGGAAGCAGCTAAAGCATCTTCAAACTTATCATGTTTTTCCAGCGTAAATGCCATAGAACGAAGTTTATCTCCTGCATTAAAAACACGCTGTGAAGTAGTTAATGGTATAAATATTCTATTTTCTTCTCGCTCTCCTCCTGGATCCGTATAAATCCCTACTACTTTAAATTTTACTCCAGATATCTCAATATATTCCCCAATTGCATTTTCTTTTTTAAACAAATCTTGATATACTCTTTGTCCAATTATTGCAACTTTTTCGTAAGCATCATTATCACTTTGATTTATATATCTTCCCGTTGTAAGCGTAGCATTTTCTAAAAATTGATAATCCCCTAAAACTCCTTCTACACGGTAACTTCCATTTTCTGTCTTATAGGTAGTTATCTGTCCCCATCTACTATAGACTCCAGATTTGTATTCTAACTGATCTTCATTCTTTGCTTCAACCATTTCATAATCAGCATTGTCCAATTGAATTCGTCTTCCTGGGTTTAAGCCTTTATAACTTTCTGAAGTAACCCCCGTCCACACCGAAATTCTGTTGGTTGCATCATTTTCAAATTCTGAAGCAATTCCATTTTGCATCCCTTGTCCAATAGCTAGTAAAATGACCAAAATAAATATTCCAGAAGCTACAGAAAGCCCTGTTAAAAAAGTTCGCAGTTTATTTTTGCGAATGGTTTCGAATATTTCTTGCCAACGTTCTAGACTAAACATGTATTAGTTTTTTTGCTCGTACTTGTTTTACAACCGAATCATCTATTATTAAACCATCTTTAAGGTTCACAATACGATTACACATATGTGCTATATCATCTTCGTGAGTAACCATTAAAACGGTTTTTCCTTCATCGTTAATTTTTTGAATTAACTCCATTACTTCGTAAGATGTAACACTATCTAATGCTCCTGTAGGCTCATCTGCCAGCAATACTTTTGGCTCACTTGCTAATGCTCTTGCAATGGCTACCCGTTGTTTCTGTCCTCCTGAAAGTTCATTAGGCAAATGATCTGCCCAATCTGCTAATCCTACTCTTTCCAAATAATGCATCGCTTTTTCCATACGGATATTTCGCTTAACACCTTGGTAATACAAAGGCATTGCTACATTATCTAGAGCATTTTTATAGTTGATTAAATTGAAAGATTGAAAAATGAAACCTAAAAACTTATTTCGGTATTGTGCAGCAACTTTTTCATTTAAATCTTTAATAAGCTTGTTATCCAAATGGTATGTTCCTTCGTCAGCTTCATCTAATATTCCTAAAATATTTAATAAGGTAGATTTCCCAGAACCTGAAGATCCCATTATGGCTACCATTTCCCCTTCGGAAACATTAAAATTTATCCCTTTTAAAACGTGTAGCGAGTTTGCTCCCATTTTATAGGATTTATGAAGGTCTTTTATTTCAATCATGGTTTCGTATTAACATTACAAAGTACATAAATATATATTTGTGAAATGTGAAAATGGTGTTAAGACTTATTTAATAAAGTCTTTTATAAGACTTTAAATTAAAAAATATGTTACAGATAAAACCCTTTTAATTTTTCCTTAAGCGAAAAGAAAAAATAAAAGGGTTTTATAAAATAGAAATATTTAAATAATTAAAAGGGTTTAGAAGCTATTTACCAGGAATTTATTACTCCTTTATAACTTTCTTTGTTATTATACCTTTATCTGTCTCTATTTGTACAAACAACAACCCACTAGTTAGGTTAGATACATCTAATTGTCTTGAAGGATTACTTTCCTGCAAAACTAACCTACCTAATACATCGTATACTTGTAGTGTATGAATACTATAACCACTATTGTTTCCTAGATACAACACATTTAGTACAGGGTTGGGATAAATAGAAATTTGATTCTCTAAATACTCCGTAAGCCCTAAATTACAATCGTCTGTAATGGTTACTAATGGATTGTCTTCTATAATCCAACTATCGTATGGTGGGTCTGTACCAGCTATAACAGCAGCAGGGTCATCTACTTGAACACAGATAAGGTTGTCACAAAATTTAATCCTCAAAAAATTGATATTTGTATTGTCCCCACTTTTTAAATTAATTTGTGTTAAACCATCAGCATTGTTAATTCTTAAATCACTTATGTTTGTATTTGAAGATAAATCTAATTCAGTAATTGTATTGGAGTCAACAAACCATAAACTTTCTAACAATAAATTATTAGTCACATCTAATTCTGTAATTGTACTGGTAAAAATACAAGTGGGACAATTAATATTAACAATTAAATCTCGTAAATTAATATTACTTTCAAGGCTAATACTTTCTAAACTAACATCACCAATACTTAATTTATCAAGATTAATATTATTAGAAATATTTAATTGTGTAATATCTAATCGTCCTAATCTTAAATACTCTAAACTCACAAAATCTTCTATCCCTGTTAAATCTGTTATAGTATAATTGTTTAAAAAAGCTAAATCTGTCACCATATCAATATCACTGGTAAACACCTGTCCATTAATTTCTCCATCACTATCATAACCTAAATTACTTAAATAAATTTCAAATTCTGAATCAGGGATTAATGTTATTTGGGCTTGTATTATACCAGTTAACAAAACAAACCAAATTAATAAAATCTTTTTCATAGCATTATTATTAATTATTCTCCTTATAAATTACGCTCTCTTGTGTATCTCCATTCTCAAAATTTTTAATGATATTATACAAACCTGGTTGCAAATCATCTATTAATTCTTCGTCATTTATACTTGTAGAATCTTTAGGAGTTACGGTAACATTAGTGTTAATTATATTGTCATTAAATTTTACAACAACACCTCCAATAACAGGTGGAGAATTATAGTTATCGTAACATTTTCTAGGCTGTTGGTTTGTAAATTGTAATATACGAATTGCTGAATGATTTGGGTGAACTATACTGCTAAAATCTGTCTCATCTTTATCTATTTGTAATAATATATTGTTATTATCATAATAAAAAGAGGTGTCGCTATAGTCTGCTGGTTGTGGATAGTCACCCTCGCCACCACATTCCACAAAATCATAATCAAAACCAGGTTGAAAATGTGGATGTACCCAAGGAGTAGAATGAGGATAATATGGAGCGTAGTCTCCAAGATAAGGCTCGTATAAAATTGAAACAGGATAAGAAACTATCCAATTCAGATTTGATTCGTTAATTATTGCTTTTATTACAAATCTCATAACAGCTACTTGCCCAGCAGTAAACTCTTGTGCGCAATCGTTATTATAACCCATAAAATTTTTAACTTCAGGTTCTAAACCTCCATAATTATATGGTACGCCACAATGGTCTACTTCACCATTGGGAACATACAAACAATTACCATCCACTGTCATTACCTTAGGAGTTGCATTTGTATCAATTATACCATCCCCTTTAATGTTTGCATTAAAGCATTCTGTATCTGTATCATCTCTTGTAACATTTTCACAAACATACTCTCCTGTAGCGTCAGTTCTACAATGAAATGTATGATATAAATTAAAAAAATGACCTACTTCATGGGTCAATACATGAGAATTTTCAGGGTCGTTTATATATCCATTTTCACATATAATTATTTTAAAATTCTCATTTCCCGAGCCTTCAGAAGCAGCCACAGCTGAAGGTAATATATCCCCAATTGAATATATATTTACTGCTCCTTCTAAATATAAATTATTATCTCTAACAAATGGTCTAAAACCAAATTTATAGTTTCCTGTATCTGGGTCAGTATCAATTTCTTGATATTCTGTAGAGTTTATTTCAGATATACCATCATATTTAAAAAAAATATTAAAGGCATTATAGTTTTTATTTAATATAGCTACTGCATTTAACGCCTGTAACTCGGTAAGGTCATTATCTGAATTATTCGACCCATTGTCATTATTTAAATCCCAAAATCGTACTTTTAATACATAGGTTTCTAGCCCTGAAAAAGATTCTATAGGAACATTTTGATTGACTTCAGAAAAATTAATAAAGGAATCCGAACTTTCATCAGAATTTGTTCCACACCAATTGTCTTGCGCATTTACATTCATAACCATAGTTATAAAAGTAATAAATAATAATAGTTTTTTCATAATAATAAATTAAGGGGTTAAAATTTGTTTCCTTAATTAACTGGGGAGTTTTATTACAATTATTATGAATGCCAAGTATTTTAATTTAATAACTTTACAAAGCAAAAAAAAAAAACGATTTACCAAAATATTTGTAGGAAAAGTTTTCAATTTATTTTGGCATACAAAAAGCCTAAAATTTACGGTATTGTAATTTTTAGGCTTTTTACTAATTAAAATTTATAATGTATTTTAAAAACTTAATCTTTTTTAGAATTTTTTCGGCTTCTATAAATGGCATAACCAACACCAGCAATTAATAGATATGGAAAGATCATCAAATACATAATACCATTATTTATCCCTCTTGCTGTTTGCCCACTTTCGTCGCTTTCTATGACTGCTCGACACATGGCACACTGAGACTCTACAGGCAATGATGCAAGAAGTAGTAAGGTTAGTATGAGTATAATTTTTGTTTTCATTTTAACTTTCTCTCTTATAAGGATACTTCGACACTTCGACAATCTCAGCGCAGGCAGGCTCAGTACAAGCAAGCTCAGTGACCAGATAATACAATTTAATAGTAGGGCGAAATCATTAAATAAACTACAACACCACTTATCGCGACATAAAGCCAAAGTGGAAAAGTGATTCTTGCTATTTTTTTATGTTTATCAAATTGACCCGTAATTCCTCTTACAAAAGTGATTAATACAAAAGGTATCACTACAATTGATAATATGATATGTGTTATTAAGATGAAATAATATACATACTTCAAAACACCTTCTCCACCAAATTTTGTAGAATCTGAAGTCATATGGTAGGTGATATAAAGCAATAAAAATAATACAGAAAAAGCAATTGCAGTTTTCATCAAACGCTCATGCATTTTTCTATTTCCCTTTTTTATTTGTAAAACTGCAAGTATTAAAATAATTGCTGTCATTCCATTTATAGTAGCATAAATAGGCGGTAAAAACCCTAATCGTTCTACTCCGGGAATTTTAATCCCGAAAAGAGCTGCAACTGCAATTGGAATTACAATAGATAATATCCAAATAAGGCGATTGTACTTTTTATTTTCTTCTGAACTTTCTATCATTATAATAGTTTCTTTATATCCTCTTTTAGCATTTGAATCCCTGAATCTTCCAGACCATTATAATATACAATAGTATTTCCATTTTCATCTATTCTAGACCGCATATATCCTTCTTGATCTATTAAAGCGAAATATCCTGAATGCTCAAAGCCTCCTTCAACTTCAGCATTTTCACCTGCATAAATATTAAATCCTTTGTTTGCTAAATTGTAGATAGATTCTTTTTCACCAGTTAATAAATGCCAATTTGGATTGGTGATTTTATAACTTTCGGCATAATCTTTTAATACCCTTGGAGTATCATGTGCAGGATCTATTGTAAAAGAAGCAATCCCAAGGTTTGGATTACCGAAAAATTCGTTTTGTATTTTTACCATATTCCTATTCATAATAGGGCAAATGGAAGGACAAGTAGTAAAAAAGAATTCTACAATATATACTTTTCCTTTATAGGTTTTATTGTCAATAGTTTTCCCTTCTTGATTGGTAAAACTAAAATTAGGAACTTGTTTTTTGTCTTCGTTATTTACAACAATATATACCAAATCTGATTGTGTGAAATTCTCAACAATTTTAGGTATTGCCCAAATACCAAACAATAGGATAATAAATGAAATTCCTATATAAGAGTATTTTTTCATTTTAATTAGTTTCTTTTTTTGAATTATACTTTTTTAAAGCCAATCTATATTCTGCAAGAATTACTCGAATATCATCACTCATTTTATTATTAATTTCTGCATAAACTCTAGCATCAAAACCATATAAGGTCCCAGTCTCATCATCGTCATTCCTCCCTCTAAGATTTCTATCCTTATCTATTATAAAAACATAAGGTGAACTTAAATCCTCTTCTAATGTATAATTAGATTGTAAAGAATTAAACACATTATTTATTGCTTCCGAATTACCATATACAAAATTCCAATTCTCAGGATTCTCAATTTCAGCAAGTCTAGATTTTAGAAAATTTACTTTTTCTTGAGTTCCCTCAGGCATTAGAATTACAAATTGAAAATCTTTAAATTGATAGTTTTTTTTATAAATTTCATGTGCCAAATTAAAAGCATGTGCATGGTTATCCTCTATATTATTTCCGAAGAAACCTAAGACGGTAATTTTATTTTGCAGAACTTTAGACTTTCCGTCTTCTGTTTTAAATTCACTTATCTCTGAAATATTAGTCGTTAAAACTGGAAGCTTTACGAAATTATTAACTCCCGAAGCAAAAAAGAGGTAGGCAGTTATTGGTAGTATAAACAATACCCCTAAAACTATAAATTTTTTAATTTTATCTGAAGTTTTCACAATGCAAAAATAATGGGAATAAAAAGAAGTATCCTCATTTCCCTATTTAATTTATAAAAAAAGACTCTTACTGAAATTACAATAAGAGTCTTTATATGTTTTTGAAATTAGTTTTATCTAAAAATCGAATTTTACGTAGTTTTCTGCGTAAACATTATAGATATAGTCTCCTTCTAATAAAATGATAAAAAGCAAATAGCAAATTAGAAAAACAGCAGTCCAAACCACAGCTCTTCTTAATCCCATTTTCTCATCCCGCATATGCATAAAATCCCAAGTGATATAATAGGCTTTAACAATGGTTAAAGCTAAAAATATCCAGTTTAAATATTTTAATGCAAAAAGGGTGTTGCTTGTTAAAAATTCAGGTTTAATAATACCTAATGCAACTTCTATTATGGTAATAATAGAAAGTAAAATAAATACTCCCCAAATTTTCTGAACGTTAGATTTAAACTTTAATCGTCCTCTAAATATTGCTAAATTGTGTTCTTCGTGTGCCATTTCTTAATATTAATTCTATTAAACAAGGTAAAATACTGTAAATACAAATACCCAAACTAAATCTACAAAGTGCCAATAAAGTCCAACTTTTTCGACCATTTCGTAATGCCCTCTTCTTTCGTAAGTACCTATAATTACATTAAAAAAAACAAGGATATTGAAAATCACCCCTGAAAAAACGTGAAAACCGTGAAATCCTGTTATAAAGAAGAAGAAATCTGCAAATAATGGCGTACCATATTCATTGTGTTTTAGGTTTGCACCTTCTACAATTAGCTTTCCATCTTTTTCTAGTTTTGCTATAGATTCTGCACGAGAAAGAATTATCCTCTCCCCATTGTCATTCAGATATTGCGTACGAATCAATAAAGATTCGTCTGCTAAAAATCCTTTTTTAACTTCTTCAAAAGAAACACTAGTTCTTGGGGATTCTGATTGAAACCAAATTCCGTCATTACTTTGTTCTGTTACTCTTTCAGAAGGTATTGAAATTGCAAAATCAGTAATTGCTTGTCGTTCTCCATCTGTATTTAAAAACTGAAGTATTTTCCCTCCTTTAGTTTCAACAGCACCATAGGTTCCTTTAATAAAAGTTCCCCATTCCCAAGCTTGAGATCCAACGAAAATTGCTCCTCCAATAATTGTTAAAAATAAATAAACAATTACCTTGTTTTTCTTCATATGATGTCCAGCATCTACTGCCAATACCATAGTTACAGAAGAAAATATTAAGATAAAGGTCATAAAGGCCACATAATACATTGGGAAATTTCCATGTATAAAAGGTATGTGGGTAAACACCTCATCTGCGATAGGCCAAGAGTCTATAAATTTAAATCTTGAAAATCCATAAGCGGCAAGAAATCCTGAAAACGTTAAAGCATCAGATACGATAAAAAACCACATCATCATTTTGCCATAACTAGCATTTAAAGGTCTGTTTCCTCCATCCCAGGTTTTTTGATCAGTGCTTGTTTTTGCAACTGTTGCTTCCATAAAAAGTAATTAGTTTTTAATTGGTTTCAAAAATACATATAATTTTTATCTAACAAAATAGAAAAATAAAAAGAGGTAAATCCATAAAACATCAACGAAATGCCAAAAAGTAGTTGCTATCTCTATGCCTACGGTGTTTCCTTTAGTATATTTTTGTTTATAATGATTATAAATTACGACCAAAACTGCTATTAGTGCCGCAATTATATGTGTTAAGTGCATCAATACTACTAAATATACAAAGGAAGTTGTAATGGTACTTTCACTTCCTGTAAAAAAATATCCATTAGCTATTATCTCTGAAAATCCTTTAAACTGAAGTGTGACAAATATTAATCCTAATACAAAAGTGCTAACTAAAAGCAGCATTCCTTTTTTATTTTCTTCGGCAGCAACCATTTTATTTGCAAAATGAATTGTTATACTACTTATTACAATCACTACTAAACTAATATAAAATGCCTGTGGTATCTGAAAATCTGTTAACCAATCTGGTCGTTCTTTACTTACTACGTATGCACTTGTAAGACCTGCAAAGCTCATTCCAAGACTTATCATACCAAACCAAAGCATCATTTTTTTGGCTCTGTCTACTTTTGACTTATCGACTTCAAAACTATTTTCCATCTTATTTATATTACTATGAGTAGTACTCATTATCTTAAAAACTTATCTAATACATAAACTATTTGCAACAAAGTGATGTAGCTTACACTTGCTAACATAAATTGCTTTGCGACTTTATTCGTTCTTAATCGGTATAAACGAATCGAAAAATATAAAAACCCCAAGCCAATTAATCCCATTATCACTCCAGAAACCACACTTAACTCTAATTTACCTGTAACACCAAACACTGGTATTAAGGATGCTAATACTGTCCAAATGGTGTATAAAACAGCTTGTAACGCAGTACTCTTATCTCTTTTCCCATTTGGCAACATAAAGAAACCGGCTCTTTCATAATCATCATATAAAAACCAACCTATCGCCCAAAAGTGAGGGAATTGCCAAAAAAATTGGATCATAAACAAAGTCCCTGGTTCTATACCAAACTCTCCAGTTGCTGCAACCCATCCTAACATAAATGGAATTGCTCCCGGAAAAGCCCCTACAAATACAGAAAGCGGAGTTTTTGTTTTTAGTGGAGTATACAAACTTACATACATAAATATGCAAATTGCTCCGAACATGGATGTGATAGGGTTTATTGCATATAAAGCTACAATACCGATGACGGTTAAAACTATAGCAATAATAAATGCTGAATTTACACTAATCCTACCCGCAGGAATGGGTCTATTTTTAGTACGCTCCATCAAGGCATCTAAATCTCGTTCAATAATTTGATTGTATACATTAGAAGCTCCAACCATACAATATCCTCCTACACTTAAAAGTAAAAGGCTTACTATGTTAACAGATTCTGCGCCTAAAAAATATCCCGCAATAGATGAGAACAATACGCTAATAGACAACCTGACTTTGGTTATTTCTGCGAAGTTTTTTAGAAATGATACTTTTTCTGTATGTGATTGGATAACAGACACCCTCTTTTATTTAGCGCTGCAAATATACAGTTACTCTTTTTCCTTTACAATATAAAATCTACATTCTTATCTATTAAAATAAAATAGAATTTTTATTCTAAGAACAAATTATTATTGATCGTAATGCCAATTAAAAAGATCGGTTCTTATCCCTAAGTTAAACCAAGTGGTCTGGCTTTCAAAATTTTCATCTGTATTAACCATAGGATTGTAATCTCTATAAATAACACTTCCGTAAACCTTTAAACTTGTTGCTGGGTTAATTAAATATCCTAGCTGTAATTCGGTGAAGAAAAAATCTATCGTGTTTCCTTGAGCGACCTCATTTCCTATTTCATAAGCTCTATTCTCTTCGTTACCATAAATATCTGCACCATAAAACAATTGATCCTCAGGTGTATTAAAGTCTGACCCTCGTTGCGCAACAATTACTTTTGCATCGCCAAATATTCTTCCTTTATGGTAGTGTCCTATTAAAATAAATTCAGAAAAACTTGCTCCATAGGCATGAGCTATAGACTGATTGTTATGCCCATAATTTAATACAACTGTATTATGAGAATAAGTATAAGGTCTTACTCTATTGTATTCTGCTTGTAAAAATAAGTTCTTAATACCAAAACCATCGTAATATTTCATCCCTATTTGATAGCCTGTTTTATTTTTCCAGCTACCTTCTCCACCAAAAATATCGCTCGATGAAAATTCGTCTATTATAAATTGTCCGTACATATTTATACGGTCATTAATTTTATATTTTGCACTTAAACCAATAAGAGCATTTCCAGATCGAGAGCCTGTAGAAAACTGTATGGATTGATAGAATATGATTGGATTCAAATAAGAAAAGTTAATCCCATCTCCTGCATTATCCCAAATAACAGATTCAAACAAACCTATATTTAATCGTTTAGTGATGTTATAACTTAAGTAATGACTTGCAATATATTTGTTTTTATAGGATCGATTCTCATTTAAAACTTCAGAGCGAACATCTTTGAAAGCCATCCAAGTATTGGTATATTTTATTTTCCAGAATGTAGTATTAATTTTAAAATAAGAATTTGGACTTGCATTGTCACTTAAGAATAAAGATCGATGTCCTTCGCCTACAAAGTTTTTACCATGTCCTAATTGAAAATTAAAATGTTTAGAAGGTGAATAAGACACATAACCCGTGGCAACAGGATAATCATATGCGTCTTCTTTAAATTCTTTTGCTATGCCTCTTCCTGGTATAATCGCTGGATTTCCACCAGATGGCTTAATGGATTCTGCATACCTATTAAAATAACCTGCAAACCTTCCTTGACTTTCATAGATTACACTAAAGAAGCTTAATTTTTTTCCTATTCCTCCTTGTAAATAAACTAATCGGGTATTATTATAGGTATCAATATCAGCATTCACATCCTTACCTATTTGTAAATCTACACCAGGATCTATGGTTAGCCAATAATCTTCCCCTTTTAATGCTATCATATGTTCATTCCACCATTTTCTACCAAACCAAGAAGTTTTATTTTTTAATATTTTTTGGTTTTCAGATTCAAAATCATAGTACTTATTAACTTCACTATAAATAAATGGCTTTTGAGCGGTATGGCTATTTGTTCCCACTTTATTTAAAGCTGCATCGAATCTACTGTAGTTTTGATGAGATAATGGAATGTTAATATTGCTTCTATACTCTTCATTTGCATAAGGCTGTTTGACAATATCATCATATTCATTTGTCAAATCATTAACAGGCAATTCTTCATTTAAAGGGGTTTCTCCTAAAGTGGGTTCTTCTAAAGGTATTTTAATAGGAACTGTAAACTGTACGTATGAAGGATTTGCATTATAGGTAGCGGGAGTAATTTTTGGCAATAAATTAAAAACGCGTTTTGCTTCTTCTTTTAATTCATTATAGATAGCATCCACATATAAAACTTTAAACTCACCCTCTTTGGTTACTTCAAAAAAGACTTCTGCTTTTCCATTGTAATTTTCATTAGTAGCTATTTCTGGGGTTTTAAAATTGTTATATATAAACTCTTGCAAAGTATAATTAAAACAATTCTCAAGAGAATCTATAGCAATATTAGAGCATTCTTTAAAAACAGGATATTTTCCAAAATTAGCAGTTGTGATTTGAGAATATGAAGTGAAGGCAATTAAAAAAATAAGAAATGAGGCAAATTTCTTCATTATAAAATGGCATTATTGTTTTTGGAAAGATACGGATTT
Organism: uncultured Flavobacteriales bacterium; assembly: GCA_913058295.1. GTDB lineage: Bacteria > Bacteroidota > Bacteroidia > Flavobacteriales > Flavobacteriaceae > Marifrigoribacter. Next base: position 33,124 of record CAJXRD010000037.1, read on the forward strand.
TTACAATGTTTTAGATAAAATAATCCCCATCTTCATTTCTCTAAAGATGGGGACATATACTAATACTAATCTATTCTAAATGCAATAGGAATCATATATTGTACTTTAACAACTTTATCTCCCTGTCTGCCAGGCTCCATTTTAGGTAATTTTGAAACCACTCGAATGGCTTCTTTTTCTAGCGATTTATCTATTGCTCTAGCCTTTACATCTGTAACCAATCCATGTTCATCAATATAAAATTGAACAGTTATGGTTTGCTTACCTTTAGTGTTAATTGCATCAAACTTATCTGCATTAAATTTTTTCTGAATAAAAGATTTTATTTTTAAAGACATACAATTTCTTTTATCAATATTTGAAGATAAATTTTCACAGCCTGGAAAAACCGGAACATGCTCTACTCCAATTACATTATATGATTTTTTTTCCATCTTCTTGGAATTAGTTGCAGGTTCTTTAGGAATTATATCCTTATCATTATCTGGCTCATTTATGTCTGAAAGATCTGTTTCTAAATCAGAAGTGTTTTCAGCTTTCTTAATGATATTAATAACTTTAGTTTTAGTTTTTGGTTTTGTAATTGTTGCTTTCTTTTTTTTAATCTTAATTGGCTCTTCTAATCTATAGTTACACAAAAGAGGTTCTTCCAAATAATTAATTTCTGGAATAATCATCGCTTTTTCTTTAATTTCAAATTTAGTTTGCATAACAGAATAAACTATTAACAGACTAATTATTAAACTCAATTGAAAAAACAGTTTTGAATTCCATTTAATATTAACACTCTTTTTATCGTCTCTGTTAGACAATGTTTTTGGTTGGTCATTGTTTAAATTGTTCTTAGATAATTTCATAATGTGAATATTTAAATTTAATATATTCTCATATATACAAGGGCTATGCCAAAAAAAATCCCGCTTCTAAAAAATAGAAGCGGGATTAATATTTTATAATTTATGCTATTCTAAAATTCTACTTGGAATAAGATTGGTAAAGAATATAATACACCTACAGCTTGACCTCTTTGTTTCCCTGGAATCATTTTAGGCAAAGATTTTACAACTTTAATTGCTTCTTCTTGTAATTTAGGGTGAGGAGCTCTTGCCCTAACATTAACAACGTTTCCGTTCTTATCAATCTTAAATTGAACAGAAATTCTTTGTCTTCCTTCTAAACCTAAATCTCCAGCAAGTTCAGTGTTAAATTTTTTCTGAACAAACTTTTGAATTTTTTCAGACATACACTGTTTCTTCTCATTATTGTTCTTTTTCTTTTCACATCCTGGATAAATTGGCACATTTTCAATTACAGCAAAAGGTACATCAGCTATTTCTTCATCTACAGCTTCATCAATTTCTTCAATTTCCACAATTTCTTCCTCTTGATCTACTTCTGCAGATTCAATAACCGTTTCTTCAATATCAGCTTCATCTTCAACTTCCACAATTACATCTGGTGCAGCTGGTGGCGGTGGCGGTGCTGTCTCTTATACACATCTCCGAGCCCACGAGACTCCTGAGCATCTCGT
>CAJXRD010000038.1 GCA_913058295.1 uncultured Flavobacteriales bacterium
ACAGCCTACAGCCTACAGCCTACAGCCTACAGCCTACAGCCTACAGCCTACAGCCCTTTTGTAGCAGCTTCCGCACATCGTTCCCCATCCATTGCAGCAGAAACAATTCCACCAGCATAACCACCTCCTTCACCACAAGGAAATAATCCTTCAATTTCGGGATGTTCTAAAGTATCTTTTCTCGGAATGGAAACAGGGGAAGAAGTTCGAGATTCTACGCCAATCACATTTGCTTCGGAAGTTAAAAATCCATTCATTTTAATGCCAAAATTCTTAAAACCGGTGCGTAGTCTTCCTCCAATAAGTTTTGGAAGTAATGAATGTAACGGTGCTGATTTAAGTCCGGGTTGGTAGGAAGTCGAATTTAAATCTGAAGACATTTTACCATCCACAAAATCAGTTAGTCTTTGTGCAGGTGCAGTTTGTGTTCTTCCTCCTGAGGTCCAAGCTAATTTTTCTAAGAATTTTTGATATTCTAAACCTTTCATTGCCCCAAAATGATCAAATTTATGCAAGTCTTTATTCACATTAATTTCAACTACAATTCCAGAGTTGGCATATAAATTATTTCTTTTAGAAGGGGACATTCCATTAACGACGATCTCTTCATTAGCAGTTGCTGCTGGGACAATAAATCCTCCAGGGCACATACAAAATGAATATACTCCTCTTTCTTTTACTTGATGCACCAAACTATAAGCTGCAGCTGGTAATAGTTCATCTCGTTCTCCTTTACAATGGTATTGAATCGAGTCGATGATTTGTTGTGGATGTTCTACTCGTACACCCATTGCAAATGACTTAGCTTCTAAAGCAATTTCTTTTTTATGTAGTAACTCATAGATATCTCTAGCGGAATGTCCTGTAGCCAATATCACGCTATTAACTGTCATTTCATTTGCGTTTTGTAATTGAATTGCACAAAGCTTATTGTTTTTAATTACAAAATCTATAACTCGAGTTTCAAAATGAACTTCTCCACCATGTTTTAAAATGGTTTCTCGAATGTTTTTTACCACTTTGGGTAATTTATTAGTGCCAATATGTGGATGTGCATCGATAAGAATTTGCTCTGTTGCACCGTGATAAACTAAATTTTCAAAAATTCTTCTAACATCCCCTCGTTTTAAACTTCGGGTATATAATTTTCCGTCGGAATAGGTTCCAGCACCACCTTCCCCAAAACAATAATTAGAGTCTTCGTTTACAAAATGATCCTGATTAATCGCTTTTAAATCTCTTCGTCGATCTTGAACATTTTTACCGCGTTCTAAAACAATAGGTTTAAAACCAAGTTCTATACATCTTAGTGCAGCATACATTCCAGCTGGACCAAAACCGATGATATGAATTTCTTTAGCAGAAGATACATCCTTGTACTGAAAAGAATAGGTAGAAGATTCAGGTAATTTTTGTCGAATATATACTGCTACTTTATAGTTAAAAACGATAGTTTCTTTTCTAGCATCAATAGATTTCCGAAGAACTTTAATTCCCGTAATCTCTTTTGAGTCAACTTTTAAAACCCGTGCAGCTTTTTTTATTAAAATATTCTCAATTTTCTCTTCCTTGAGTTTAATACGCAGTTGAATCTCTTTTACCATGGCTGCAAAATTAGTTAAATTAAAAGAGAAAATAATTTAAATAAATCTTCACATTCTAAAATCGTAAATCGTTTTATAATATTTTATCTTTGCTCCCGTAAAAATGATAAGATTATGAATTCATACGATGTTACTATTATTGGTTCTGGACCTGGAGGATATGTTGCTGCCATTCGTTGTGCACAATTAGGAATGAAAACTGCTTTAATAGAAAAGTATAGCACACTAGGAGGTACTTGCCTTAATGTGGGTTGTATTCCAAGTAAAGCACTTTTAGATTCTTCACACCATTATGAAGATGCCATAAAGCATTTTGAAGAACACGGAATCGAAATTTCTGGAGAAGTAAAAGTGAGCCTAGAAAAAATGATTGCTCGTAAAGAGAAAGTAGTAGAGCAGACAACGGGTGGTATTGATTTCTTAATGAAGAAAAATAAAATAGAGGTTCTTAATGGTTTAGGAAGTTTTAAAGATGCTACACATATACTTATTACAAAAGAAGACGGTAGTTCGGAAGAAATTGAAACTAAAAATGTTATTGTTGCTACTGGATCAAAACCCTCAACATTACCATTTATTACAATCGATAAAGAAAGAGTGATTACTTCAACCGAAGCTTTAAAATTAAAAGAAATTCCGAAGCATTTAGTAGTAATTGGTGGAGGAGTTATCGGTTTAGAGCTCGGACAAGTATATCGTCGTTTAGGAGCTGAGGTATCTGTAATCGAATTTATGGATCGTATTATACCAACAATGGATAAGGCGCAAAGTAAAGAACTTACGAAAGCGATGAAAAAGCAAGGGGTGAAATTTCACCTTTCACATAGAGTTTCTGGAGTTACAAATAATGGAAATGAAGTAACGGTTACAGCAACCGATAAAAAAGATAGAGAAGTAAGTTTTACTGGAGATTATTGTTTGGTATCTGTTGGGCGTCGTCCATTTACAGATGGATTGAATGCTGAAAATGCTGGAATAAAAATTACCGAAAGAGGACAGATAGAAGTAAACGAACATTTGCAAACCAATATCGCAAACATCTATGCAATAGGAGATGTGATAAAAGGTGCTATGTTGGCTCATAAAGCGGAAGAAGAAGGTGTTTTTGTTGCGGAAACTTTAGCAGGTCAAAAACCACATATCGATTATAATTTAATACCAGGAGTAGTTTACACTTGGCCAGAAGTTGCGAGTGTTGGTAAAACAGAAGAGCAATTGATTGAAAGCGGTATAAAATATAAATCGGGACAATTCCCAATGCGTGCATTAGGACGTTCTCGTGCTAGTGGTGATACGGACGGTTTTGTAAAAATATTAAGTGACGAAACTACAGACGAAGTTCTTGGGGTACATATGGTAGGAGCAAGAGTAGCAGATCTTATTGCGGAAGCAGTAGTTGCTATGGAATATAGAGCTAGTGCCGAAGATATTTCTAGAATGAGTCATGCACATCCAACCTATGCAGAAGCTGTAAAAGAAGCAGCATTAGCAGCTACAGGAGATAGAGCATTGCATATTTAAATTGTCATTCAGACAGAGAACCAATTTATAATTGGGTTTCGACGAGGAATCTCATTTTAATTATGGATAAACTAAAAAAACCATCTTGAAATCAAGATGGTTTTTTTAGTTTAGGAATTAGCATCAAAGTTTTTATTAAGTTGCTTTATATAATAAGATGGATAAATACCAAATATTTTATAGAAAGACTTAGAAAAAGATTCTGCACTTTTAAAACCACAATCTTTAGAAATGGCTTTAATGGTATATTTTCTGAATTTTGAATTTAATTTAAGCTCACTATAAGCATATTCTACTCTTAGGTCATTTATATAATTAGAAAAACGCTTTCCTTTTTGTAGATTGATAACATTAGAAAGGTATTTATGATTTGTTCCAAAAGATTTCGACATTGTTTGTATGGACACATCTTGGGAAAGATATGCTTTAGTGTTTTCAAAAGTCTCTAGATGCTCTAAGATTTCATTGATAATTTCTTTAGAAAGTTCATTTTTAGTAGGCTTTTCCTTATTGTTTTTGTTGTTTTCCTCATTTTTTAAAATCAATGTATCAAACCTCTTCTTAAATACTATTTGTCTGTTAATATAAAATCCTATTACAATTAGACTAATACTTAATAGGGCTAGTGCCCACCATATCGCAACAGATTTAGTTTCATTTTTTTTGGTTAAACTAGCGATAAGCCTTTCCTTTTCTTTAATTAGTTTAGGGGTTTCAAAATTCTTAATTAGATTAGGTTCAAAATATTGGTATTTTTTTATAATGACACTATCGGCCAAAATAAGTTTATTCAAATATTTTATTTGTTGCTTGGGGTTATTTTCAAATATATAATGCTCTAAAAGTATTTCAAATAATTCTCTTTGATAGGGTTGCTTAATTTGTAAATTTTCAGCTTCAAAAATAGAATCCGACTTTTTTAATAAAGAAATACCATTCTTGTATTTATCCGTTTTAATGTAAGACATGCCTTTAAAAAAATAAAGGTTTTGAAATGTCTCTTTATTATCATTATAATCTAGTTTTAAAAGGAGCTTATCCGCATTGCTTATTACTTGGCTATAATTTTTTTCATAATAATTAATTTCAATTAATAACTCATTAAAATAATCGATTACTATTTCTTGATCTGAACCTTTATAGGTTTTGCTTTTTTGCAAGCCTTTATTCACATAAATAGTTGCGGAATCTAACTTTCGTAAGTTTAAATAACAAAATGAAAAAATGAAAATGGAGTTTAATTCATCTTTATCAACAGCAACTGTTTCTATTTCATTACTTCCATCTTTTGAAGTATTATAGATTTTATCGGTATAATCTTTACTTATAATAATGGAATGCCTTTTCTTTTGTAAACTAAGTGCTTCTCTTTTATCTCCCCAAATAGATTTTAGAAATATCAATCTTCCTAAAGTAAAAACTTGATGGGAAAGATTATCATTTTTAACAGATAATTCATAAGCTATAAGGTAGTTTTCAGTAGTCTCTTTGATATCGCCATTACTATTATAAATTCGAGCTTTTAATAAATAACCGGTTCCTGGGTATAATTGGCTGTTTATATTTTTTGTTAATGAGATTAAACTATCTGCATACTGTAAGTTCTTTTTATAATTAAAAATTCTAGCTAACTTATCATAGCCGTTTGCAATTTTTAGTGTGTCTTTTTCTTTTTTCGCTCTAGCCAAGTAAACTCCAGCTACTTTTTCTGCCTTAATAGAATCATTTTGTACTTCTGTAAAAAGAATTAGAAGTTCCATATCCTCCATTTCTTGTAAGTCTTCCTTAGAAAAATCTTGTGAGAAGGAGCTAAAAGAAAACAGTATTATAAAAATTAAACAATAATAATTAATGGACATAGGCAGGTTTTCTTTCAATCAAATTATAAGTTAAAATTAAGAAACTTTTAGAAAGTTTAAATCCTCTATTAGAGATATTTAGTGTTAATAATTTTAAACGATTGTTATTAAGTGTTTAACAGAGTTTTTTAGGGGTCTTGATTCATGAATCACGACCCCTTTATTCAGGAATCACGATATACTATACTTGGTTTTTTGAAACTTATGGCTGTATCTTTATGGAAGGAAAAAAAATATGTTTTGCTTAGAATATAAGATTTCCTATAACAATAGTAACCTAAACATTATGGCGATGAAACATTATTATTTATTATTTACGGCTTTATTATTATTGAGTACCAACCTCAGTGCACAATTTGTGGATGATATGGAATACCCCGATGGTGTTCCTGAGTCTAGTTATTGGTGGGGTAATTGTTGGGGCGGAGGTTCAGGATGTCCGCCATTAATTGCTGGACCTGGAGCTGGACATAATAGTGATTATTCAGGGTATATTCCAGGCGATCTTGTTACAGATGTTATACTAGATTTAGGTAATAGAATTTTTGCTCAATGGGGCTTGGAGTTTTGGATGTATATTCCTAGTGATAAAGAAGCCTATTGGAATTTACAAGGTGAAGTGCCGGTAGGTGCTGGAGAGTGGATTGTTGGGAATGTATTTTTTAACCAAGATAATTTAAGCCCAGGAGTTGGAGTAATTGATGATACCGCATTGGGACAGATTAATTTCGATTTTCCACATGACCAATGGTTTAAAGTAGTGATGAATTGGGATATTTCTAAAGGGATTAATTTAGCGACCTGGCAGTATAATGTAGATGGTGTTGATGTAATTCCTTTTGGCACTCCATTTACAAGATATGACGGTACATATCCTACTAGTTTAGGAGGAGTAAATTTCTTTTCTATTTCTTTAGATCATGAGTTGTATATAGATGATTTTAATTTTATTAATGGTTTTATTGATACAGAACCCAACCCTATTCCTGTAACCGATGATATGGAAAGTTATAATGAAGGAGAAGCAATTTATGAAGGTTGGTGGGGCACTTGGGGCTGTGGTGATGATTTGGGTTGTGCCTTAGAGTCTACCTCAGCTCAAGCGTATAGTGGCATTTTATCGGGACTTGTTCCAGGAGATGGAACCACTTCTCCAGACTTAGATTTGGGTAATAAAACCTCTGGAGAATGGGCATTGGAGTTTCATATGTATATTCCACAAAATAAAGAGGGGTATTTTAACCTTCAAGGGCAAATCCCTATAGGAGCTGGAGAATGGATTGTTGGGAATATTTTTTTTAATAAAGATTTAGCCAGCCCTGGTATTGGACATTTTGATAATAGTGCTTTGGGAGAAGTAGAATTCCATTTCCCACATGAAGAATGGTTCTCTATAATTATGAATATAGATCTTACCAATGGAATGGCAGATGCTACATGGGAGTTTATGGCGGATGGGGAAATAGTTTTACCTGCAGGAACTCCTTTCACTGATAATTCTGGTGATATACCAACGAGTTTAGGCGGAATTAGCTTTTTCTCTATTTCAACAAATAATGAATATTACTTGGACGATTTAAATTATATAGAAGGTGTTATACTAGGAAAGAACGATGTAAAAGATTTAAACTTTAGTATTTACCCAAACCCTGCAATTAATAGCATTAATATTTCAACAACGGAAACGATAGAAACGATTCATATTTATTCTATTCAGGGAATACTTGTAAAAGAAACTACCAATAATAAAACGATAGATGTTTCTAATCTTTCTAGTGGAATATATTTTATTGAAGTTACTTCTGGAAAAAGGAAAAGTGTGCAAAAAATGATTAAAATTTAGGATTTGAAAACATTATATTTTTTATTGGCGATGTTGTTTTTAGGTAACATAAGTGTAAATGCTCAGTTTGTCGATGATATGGAATACCCAGATGGTATTCCAGAGTCCAGTTATTGGTGGACTTGTTGGTTTAATGAGACTAACTGTACGCCTTTTATAGTTGGTCCTGGGCTAGCTCATGAAGGCGAATATTCTGGGCTTATACCTGGAGATGAAATTACCGAAGAAGCTTTAGATCTAGGCGATAGAATTCTAGGGGAATGGGGTTTAGAATTTTATATGTATGTGCCATCAGGAAAAGAAGCCTTTTGGAATTTGCAAGGTACTGTTCCTATAGGTGCTGGTGAATGGATTGTTGGCTTTCTGTACTTTAATCAAGATTTAGCAACACCAGGACAAGGTATAATTAGTGATACTGCATTAGGTGAAATAACTTTTAATTTCCCTCACGATGAATGGTTTCGAGTTGCAATGAATTTCGATTTATCTTTAGGAATTGATTCGGGAACTTGGGGAATGTCTATAGACAATAGTATTGTTGTTCCTGAAGGTACGGCTTTTACAAATTTGGATGGAGATATTCCAACAAGTTTAGGGGGAGTTAGTTTCTATTCTATATCTCCAGACAATGAATATTATATAGATACATTTAACCATATAAATGGTTTCTTAGAATTAGAACCAATTGCAGGAGTTGACGATAATACTTTATTTAACTTTTCAATATTTCCAAATCCTGCAGTAAATAACATTAATATTTCAACAACAGAATCTATTGAAAAGATACATATTTATTCTATGCAAGGAACACTTGTAAAAGAAACTAACCATAATAAAATTATAGATATTTCTAATCTTTCAAATGGTTTATATTTTTTGAAAATTAATACTGAAAAAGAAAAAAGCATACAGAAGTTTATTAAAAACTAAGTTTTAGTAATTTAGAGTACTACTATAGCATATAATTGTTCTTAGTTTTTATGATCCATCTCGATTCTGTCGAGGTGGGTTTTTTTATTTTCTATACCTTTGGCATTTCAAAATAAAACGACACATTTTACTAATAATGCGAGTTGTAAAAAAACATTCTATACTACTTACTGAAAGTTTTAAAAAATCCATGCTACAATGGGCACAGCAGTTTGATGAAATAATTTGGTTAGACTCCAACCATCACCAACAAAGTCATTCCAAATATAAGGCAATACTTGCCGTAGATGCCATTACAGCAATTAAAACAGATAGTGTTCAAGCTTTTCAAAAACTAGAAGAATACCAATCCAATAAAAACGATTGGCTATTCGGTTATCTTACTTATGATATTAAAAACGATGTAGAACAACTTTCCTCTCAAAATTTTGATGGCTTAGAATTTCCAGATTTGTATTTTTTTCAGCCCAAAAAAATTTTCCTTTTTTCTGAAAATGAAGTAGAGATTCAATATTTAAATTTTGTAGCAGACGAAATGGAAGGGGACTGGGATGAAATAATAAGTTCTCTTCAGAAAGAAGGCCAAAGCAATTTAGAAACAAAAGAGAGTCCTATAAAAATTCATTTGCGTACCTCGAAAGACTCCTATTTTAAAAAATTAGATACTCTATTGCAGCATATCCATTTGGGGGATATCTATGAAGCAAATTTTTGTCAGGAATTTTATTCCGAAAATGTAAATGTAGACCCCATAAAAACCTACTTGCATTTAAATGATATTTCTAAACCTCCTTTTGCCACCTTTTTAAAATTAGATAAATACTATTCTTTTTCAGCTTCCCCAGAACGTTATATAAGTAAAACAGGAATAAAAATAATTTCGCAACCTATAAAGGGAACAGCAAAGCGTCATGTCGATAAAAAAGAAGACGAAAAACTAAAGATAGAATTGCAAAAAGATATAAAAGAACGCAGTGAGAATATTATGATTGCCGATTTGGTAAGAAACGACCTTTCTAGGTTTGCAGTAAAAAATTCTGTTAGCGTAGAGGAGCTTTGTAAAGTATATACTTTTGAGCAAGTGCATCAAATGATTTCTACCATTAGCTGTGAAGTAGAAGAAAATATTTCACCGATTTCTATCCTAAAAAACACCTTCCCAATGGGGTCTATGACTGGGGCACCAAAAATTTCTTCTATGAAGATAATTGAAACTTTAGAAGATGCAAAAAGAGGTTTGTATAGTGGAACAGTTGGTTATTTTACACCAGATGGTGATTTTGATTTTAATGTAATCATTCGAAGTATTTTATATAATTCTGAAAATAGATATGTTAGTTTTTCAGTAGGTGGTGCCATAACCGCTAAATCTATCCCAGAAAATGAATATGAAGAGTGTTTGCTAAAGGCTAAGGCAATGCGGGAAGTTTTGGAAAGTTAAATAAAAATGAAAGGCATTAGAGATAAGGCAAATTTATTTAAGTTTGTATTATGAATAGTTACAGAGATTTAATTGTTTGGCAAAAATCTATTGATTTAGTGACATTAGTATATAAAATGACAAGCTCCTTTCCCAAAGAAGAGAAATATTCATTGACATCTCAATTAAAAAGATCTGCTATTTCAGTACCAAGTAATATTGCTGAAGGTTATGGAAGAAAATATACAAAAGAGTATTCAAGATTTTTGCAAATAGCAAGGGGGTCGCTTTATGAACTGCAAACTCAATTAGAAATTTCAAAAAATGTAGGGTTTGTAAATTCTATAGAATTAAAGCCTATCGAGAGTCTTTGTTTAGAAATAGAAAAAATGTTAAACTCATTAATTAGTAAAATAAATTCTAGTGTTAAATAGACTTATAGCTTATGCCTTTTTACTTTTTAACTTTATAAAGTGTTAGATAAATTCAGTCAACATATCAACACTAATTTTTCTTTTTTAACCAGAAAGAAACTTCTTATTGCTTGTAGCGGAGGATTAGATAGTACGGTACTTACCTGGTTATTTAAAGAGTTGAAATTTAATATTTCTTTGGCGCATTGTAACTTCTCTTTACGTGGAAAAGAAAGTGATGGTGATGAAGAATTTGTAAAGACCTTAGCAGATAAATTATCCATACCAATTTTCACAAAAACCTTTGACACAAAACAATATGCAGCTAGTCATAAAGTGTCTACTCAGATGGCAGCAAGAGACTTGCGTTATAATTGGTTTAATGAGCTATGTAAAGATCATTCCTTCGACTATGTATTAACCGCACATCATTTAGACGATAACTTAGAAACCTTCTTTATCAATCTTTCTAGAGGAACAGGTTTGCGAGGTTTAACAGGAATTCCAGAAGTCAATGAAAATATTGTGCGCCCATTATTGAAATTCAAAAGGGAAGAAATTTTAAAATATGCTATCGATAAAAATATTCAATGGCGGGAAGATAGTAGTAATGCAAGCTCAGATTATTTACGAAATAAGCTTAGGATAGAAGTACTTCCAAATTATAAAGAAGTAGGAGATACTATTTTGCAAAACTTTCAGCAAACCCAAAACCATCTTCAGGACAGTGAATCATTGGTGAAAGATTATCTAGTTTTAATTCAAGCACTAGTGGTGACAAAAGCCAAAGAAGGATTAGAATTTAATATTAAAAAACTAACAGAGTTACCAAATACAAAAGCACTTTTATACGAATTGTTTTCCCCATACGGATTTACAGCTTGGGAAGATGTTTTTAGATTATTAAAAGCACAAAGTGGGAAACTTGTGTTTTCAAATACGCATCGACTTTTAAAAAATAGAGAGGTTTTATTATTAACTGAAATAGAGGAAAAAGAAGACAATATTGAAAGCCTATTAATTTCAGAAGATATAAATGAAATTAACAGCCCAATTCATTTAAAATTTGAGAAAGTGGAACATTTTTCAGAATTTAATAAACATACCGTTTTTGTAGACTATCAAAAGCTTTCTTACCCATTGCAATTGCGAAAATGGAAAGAAGGGGATGATTTTCATCCATTTGGTATGAAAGGAAAAAAGAAACTTAGTAAGTTTTTTAAAGATGAAAAGTTATCTTTGGTCGCGAAAGAAAAAATTTGGGTTTTGTGTTCAGAAAATAAAATCGTTTGGGTTGTTGGAATGCGCTCAGACTCAAGGTTTAAGGTTGAAGATAGCACCAAAGAAGTATTAAAAATTAAATTGCTCTAATTATTGCTTATGAAAAAGTTACTCTTTTTAGTTTCCCTTTTAGGGATTTTATCCCCATCATTTGCTCAAGATGCTCTAGGAATTGGAGGTCAAAATTCAAATGAGATTAAAAATCCGCTAGTTTGGGAAGGAAAAATTATAAAAACAAACGACACCGATTACGAAATTTCGATTACAGGATTTATCGATAAAGAATGGCATGTTTATTCACAGCATACTCCAAGCGAATATATTGGCCCCTTGCCTTTAGAAATGAAATTTTTAAATGCAGATACCGATTTCACTTTAGAAGGTCCATTAGAGGAAAGTGAAACCCATACAGCATTTAGTGAGGTTTGGGGATTCGATGAGATTTACTTTACCGATATTGTAGTTTTAACTCAAAAAATAAAATTATCAAAGCCTGAAATTCAGGTGATAAAAGCAGAACTTTTTTACCAGGTATGTATTGAAGTTTGTTTAAATGAAGAGCGTTATGTTGTTTTTGATTTAGCAGCAAATGAGGTTAAGTTTATTGATAATTATGATGATTTTGAATCATATGTAGCTAAAGAAAAAGCTAAAACAGATGTAAATGAAGCTAATAAGGAAGATGATGTTACAGATAATTCGGCAGTAGATAAGTCTTCAAAGAAATCTGAATCAAAAGGACTTTGGGCAATATTTTTTATCGCCTTCTTATCTGGTTTTGCAGCATTACTTACTCCTTGCGTATTTCCGATGATTCCTTTAACGGTTAGCTTTTTTACCAAGCAAAGTAAGAATCGTGCAGCAGGTATTAAAAACGCAATTTTATATGGAGTTTTTATAATTGTTATATATGTTTTACTAGGATCTGTAATCGTCGGAATTTTTGGAGCAGATGCTTTAAATGCTCTTTCTACAAACGTATGGTTTAATGTAATTTTCTTTTTATTATTAGTGGTTTTTGCAGTTTCCTTTTTGGGAGCTTTTGAAATTACTCTACCTCAATCTTGGTCAAATAAAGTAGATAGTCAGGCAAATAGAGGCGGGATTGTCGGAATATTTTTTATGGCTCTGGCACTTGCAATCGTGTCTTTTTCTTGTACTGGACCTATCGTAGGAACCCTGCTTGTAGAATCTGCATCTAAAGGTGGTATTGCGCCGATTGTAGGAATGCTTGGATTCTCATTTGCTATTGCATTACCTTTTGCATTGTTTGCTATGTTTCCAGGTTGGATGAATTCTCTTCCAAAATCTGGAGGTTGGCTAAATACGGTAAAAGTATTTTTAGGATTTTTAGAATTAGCATTGGCATTTAAATTTTTGTCGAATGCAGATTTAGTTCTTCAATTGCATTGGTTGGAAAGAGAAATTTTCTTAGCAATCTGGATAGCAGTTTTTGGTACCTTGGCATTATATCTTTTCGGAAAAATAAAATTGCCACACGATGGTATGGAGAATCATATTTCAGTTGGAAGATTATCCTTAGGTTTATTAGTATTAGCATTTACAGTTTATTTAATCCCAGGTTTATGGGGAGCGCCTTTAAAATTAATTAGTGGTTTTCCACCACCATTAAACTATAGTGAAGCACCTTATGGGGTTGGATATACAAAGTTAAGTTCTGCAGCTGGTAGATCTGAAGATAGTACTCTACCAGAGGGTGCAGAATTAGGGCCTCATGATATCATTTCATTTAATGAATATGAAAAAGGTCTTGCATATGCTAAAAAAGTAAATAAGCCTGTACTTTTAGATTTTACTGGATATGCTTGTGTAAACTGTAGAAAAATGGAAGAACGTGTTTGGGCTAGTCCACATATCTTAGGGATATTGAATAAAGATATTGTACTTATCTCATTATATGTAGATGATAAACGAAGTCTGCCAAAAGAAGAACAATATACCAGTGAGACCACAGGGAAGCGTATAAAATCTATTGGTAATAAATGGAGCGATTTTCAAATTAGAAAATACAAAGCAAATGCACAACCATATTATGTGTTGATGGATTTAAATGAAAATAACCTGAATAGTCCAATAGGGTATACTCCAGATGTGGATGAATATAAGCAATGGCTTCAAGAAGGAATAGGGGCATTTAAAAAATAGTGTACATTAAAAAAGCGTCCAGATAAATACCTGGACGCTTTTAACAAACCTAACTTAGTTAATTGTAATATTTTAATTGACTATATTTTTTATCCCCACAAAAAACATAGATCATAAATAATTAACTATTTATCTTACAAAGATATGCAGTGACTTGTTATAAAACTATGGGTGTATACACGTATTTTTTAATAAAAAAAGAATATATTTAGCATTCTAATAAAGAATATTACTTGAAGAATATACTATCTATATTGTTTTTATTGCTAAGTATCGTAATTTATTCTCAAGAATTACCCCCAATAGAGAGTTTTTCCCCAAAAACCTATGATGCCGATAATCAAAATTGGGCAATATCACAATCTCAAGAAAAATTTATTTACGTAGCAAATAACAAAGGTCTTTTAGAATATAATGGAGCTAAGTGGAATTTATACGCTACTCCTAATCAGACGGTTACTAGAGCTATACATGTAGTTGAAGATAAAATTTACACTGGCTGTTATATGGAATTCGGATATTGGAAAAAAGATATTCTAGGGATACTCAATTATTATTCATTATCTGAAAAACTTACCAACCTTATTGAAGATGAAGAATTTTGGAAAATAATAAATGTCAAGCAATGGGTTTTATTTCAATCTTTAGATAGAATTTATATTTACGACACTACAAGTGATACCTTTCATGTTATTGAACCAGAATCAGCTATTACAAAAATGTATTTGGTGGATGAAGAGGTTTATTTTCAGTCTTTCAATAAAGGGCTGTTTAAGATTGAAAACGGATTAGCTGTTCAGCAAATTAATGATTCAAGAATTAACGATTCTAGGGTTGTCAACATGTTTAGACATGAGACCGGTTTATTAATTCTAACTGCCAGAAAAGGTTTTTTTTATTTTAATAATGATCAATTAAACAAATGGAACATTGATGCAGACCCAAAGTTGGAAGGAATGACAATTTATAGTGCACAAAAATTAAATGATGCATCTATAGTGTTGGGGACTATTTCGAATGGAATTGTTATGTTAGATTCTGCAGGCAAAATAATCTATCATATTAATCAGTCTAGTGGATTACAAAATAATACCGTTCTTTCAATTTTCCAGGATATTGATAAAAACATTTGGCTAGGATTAGACAATGGAATAAACTTTATTAATAGCTATTCACCATTCAAAATTTATTATGATTTTACAGGAAACTTAGGTACAATTTATAGCTCGATTATTTATAAAGAACATATCTATTTAGGGACTAATCAGGGTTTGTTTTATAAACCAATTAATGGGAATGACGTTTTTCGATTTGTAAAAGGTACAAATGGTCAGGTTTGGAGCTTGGATGAGATTAGGGGTGAATTATTTTGTGGACATGACAATGGAACATTTATTATTCGAAACAAGGAAGCTTTTCATATTGCAAGTATTCAAGGAACATGGGGTGTAAAACCCATTAAGGGAAAGGATGATTTGTTGCTGCAAGGCAATTATGATGGGCTTAACATATTAGAAAAGAAAGGGGATAGTTGGTACTTAAGAAATAAAATTAAAGGCTTCGATATTTCGTCTAGACACTTTGAATTATTTAATGACGAAACTGTTTTCATCAGTCATGAGTATAAAGGTGTTTTTAAAATTGAACTCGATAGCTCTTACTTGAAAGCAGTCAATATAGAAAAACTATTACCATTTGAAAAAGGTCTTAATTCGAGTTTAGAAAAATATAATGGCAACATATTTTACGCTAATAAGAATGGTATTTATAAATACGATTTAAAACAAAATAAGTTTAATAGAGATTCAATAGTATCGCAGTTGTATACTAAGGAGGATTATATCTCTGGGAATTTAAATTCTGATGATACAAATAAGCTTTGGAATTTTTCGAAATATAATTTATCCTATTTAGATACGGGTTCTTTAAGCGATAAACAAGAATTAATATCTATTGCATTGCCAGACAGACAAGTTAATAATATGAATGGATTTGAAAACATTTCCCACTTGTTTGATGGAGAGTATTTAATAGGAACATCAAATGGGTATATGATAATGGACTTATCTAAATTGAAACCTAATAATTATTCTATATCTATTAACACAGTGGAAGCTTATAATTTAGAACTTGATCTTGAAAAAGCAATTTTAAGTGAAAAAGGATATTTCAAGAATAAAACCAATAATATTCACTTTTCATATAGTATCCCAGAGTACTATAGATATTTTGAAAAAAGATATCAATATCAACTGGAAGGATATAATACTATATGGAGTGATTGGTCTACTGATTCTTCACATTTATTTGAAAACCTACCTTATGGGGATTATACTTTTAAAGTAAAAGGAAGAGTTGGTAATTATGTTACTATTAATGAGGCAAACTATAATTTTACTATTGAAAAACCTTGGTATTTATCCGACCTATTTATAATTATATTTGTTATTGCGGCTTTGTTTTTACTTTTGTCTATACATTTATTATATAGAGCTTATTATAAAAAACAAAGAGAAAAGCTGCTAAGACAAACACAAAGAGATATAGAGTTAAAGGAACTTGAAAATAAGCAACAATTAGCAAATTTTGAAAATAAAGCTTTGCTTCAGGATATAGAAAGCAAGAATAGGGAATTAGCAATATCTACAATGAGCTTGATAAAGAAGAATGAGTTTTTAGGAAATATTAAAGATGAACTTAAAAAAAATAATTCTGACAATAGTTTAAAAGCTATTATAAAAATTATTGACAAGAATATTAATAATACAAATGACTGGAAATTTTTTGAAGAAGCATTTAACAATGCAGATAAAGACTTTTTAAAGAAAGTTAAATCCAAGCATCCCTTACTCACTCCTAAAGATTTAAAATTATGTGCATTTTTAAGGCTTAATTTATCTTCAAAAGAAATAGCACCTTTGCTCAATATTTCGGTAAGAAGTGTTGAAGTAAAGAGATATCGTTTACGAAAAAAAATGGATTTACTGCATGATACTGGCCTAACAAACTACATACTTGAATTATAGGCATCGTAATAATTTAATTTCTTACCCATACAATACCACAACAATAGCTTATTATTTATAATTTGTATTAAAAGCAACAATTCTATTTAGCTTAAGAATAGTCTTGTTTCCAATAGATACAGTGCTATCTCTTTAAATAAATCGTTTTTTTTTGAAGTGTATGTTTTTTATTGCAGTTAAAATTGTAAGATTCACATTTTCTAGTATTATATTTAACGATACTGCTATCGTATCAACTAAAACAAGTTCAAATCAAGTTTTAAAAATAGTAAGATCAACTTTAAATTTCAAAATTATGAAAAACAACTTTTTGAGAATTTTTCTTTTCTTATTTACAGGTGTTCTGTTTTCGCAACAAAATTATGTGTCTGTTAAAAAAGACGCATCAGGAATGAAACTTCAAGTAAATGGAGAGGATTTTTTTATTAACGGAATGAACTGGGATTATATTCCTATTGGGACCAATACTGTTAATGCAAATTTTTGGAAAAATTCGGACGATATTATTAAAGAGGGTCTTGATACTGAAATGTCACTCTTAAAGAATATGGGTGTTAATGTAATTCGTCAATATACTGGAGTTCCTGCTAAATGGATCCAATATATATATGAGAATTATGGTATATATACGATGTTAAATGACCCTTTTGGAAGGTATGGATTAACATTAGATGGGGTTTGGACTCCTGTAACGCTTTATGATGATCCAAAAACACAAGAGCATTTATTATCGGAAATTGATAAGTTGGTTAATGAATACAAGAACACTCCTGGGCTGTTAATGTATCTTTTGGGAAATGAAAATAATTATGGCCTTTTTTGGCAAGGTGCAGAAACAGAAGATTTTCCTGATGATGAACAAGAAAAGGCATTTATAGGTGAAACTAGAGGAAGGCCAATGTATAGGCTTATGAATGAGGCAGCAAAAAGATTAAAAGCTGTCGATAGTTCCCATCCAGTAGCTATATGTAATGGGGATGTTTTATTCATTGATCTTGTAGCAGAAGAATGTAAAGACATCGATATCTATGGTACAAATACTTACAGAGGAGTTTCTTTCACAAATATGTTTGATGTAGTAAAAGAAAAATTAGATATGCCCCTTATGTTTACTGAATTTGGTGCGGATGCCTTTAATGAGATAGAGAAGAAGGAAGATCAAAAAGCACAGGCATATTATATGCTTGGTAATTGGGAAGAAATTTATAAGAATGCTGCCGGTTTAAATAAGGCTGAAAATTCAATTGGTGGTTTTACCTTTCAATTTAGTGATGGCTGGTGGAAATATAAGTTCGATGACAGAAAAAATGCAGACATTCATGACAGTAACGCATCATGGTCAAACGGAGGTTATCCTCATGATTTAGAAGCCTATGAGGTGAATAATATGAATGAAGAATGGTTTGGTATTTGTGCAAAGGGACCAACTAGTGAAAGAGGACTTTATGATCTTTATCCGAGAGCAGCTTATTATGCCTTAAAAGAAGCTCATAAATTAAATCCCTATGATGAAGGAGTGACTAGTGATTTTGTAGATAATTATTTTAATAATATCCAAATAATGGATGCGGTGTTAAGAGCTAGAGGAGATAAAGCAGCTCTTGGTGCTCAGAGTACTCAAAAATTGAAACTCAGTAATTTAAGAGCGGAGTTTACAACATTCAATACAGGGGGGTCTTTATTAACGACTCCAGATACACCGGATACTGATAGTGAAACCTATCCAGATCAACTAGGTTTTGATCATATGGAGTCTTTTTATATTGGTGTGGAAGCCAATCCAACATCCAATATGAGAGCTAATGTTAATGTAAACATTGTTGCTAATGTAGCTACTAACCCTATCGATGAAATATTTTATGAAAATAGGGCTCGTACCCGTTCTGTATCTACAGTAGATGGAAATGTGGAATTGTCTGATATAAATAGAGTTCAAGTATACCAGGCAGAATATGAATGGAATGCTAAAGATTTTGACTTGAGAGGTTTTTATAGAACTGGACATTATCATTGGGGTTATGAGGGTGACTTTTTTGGTTTATACCGAGAAGCGAATTATGGTCCTAATTTAGATATTTATAACGGTGAAATAAGTGGATTTGAAATCGATGGGAAAAGGGCTATAAATGGATTAAAAGTTGCCTTTGGACCACAACTATGGTGGGGAGCTAACCCGGCCATACTCTTAAAGTATCAACGTACAGTCGGAAAATTTGATTTGGCAGCAATCTATCATAACGATATTGATGATGCTAATACTGCGGTATCATCTATTGCTGTTCCGCTTCCACAAACTCGAACACTTACAGTTTATGGGAAAACAAAAATCGGAGAAGTTGGTGTTGAATTTGGTGGAATATGGGGTGGTCAGCCTTTAAATGGAAGAACATTTCAAATTGCTGAAGGAGAATCGGGTAATTATACGGTATATGAAGACGAGATCACAGGAAAAGATAATTGGGGAGCAAAAGCAAAAATCACTTATTCTAAAGGTTCATTAAATTGGTATGGTCAAGCTGCTTATATGGGTTTAGTCGCTAATGGAGGTCCAGACGCAACTCAAACTTACACAGGCTGGAAACTAAAAGATTCAGGAAGTGGAAATCAAGCAAACTTCCTTACTGGATTTACATATGCTTTTGGAGATTTACAAATAGCTCCTAATTTTTTATGGCAGAAACCTTTGGTAGATCCTATGCCAGGAGATGTTGGTGCGCCTGGAAGATTAAGAAATGTTATTGACGACCCATTTGCGGTAAGAGCTAATAGAGAAACAGTGGGGGGAGAGATATTGCTTACTTATGACCAAACACCAGGAACCTGGTTTTATGAATGGGATAATGATAGGGCAGAGGATGCAAAATTTGCAATGAATGCTGGATTTGTATATCGTCATCTACCAACATCTCTAGATGCAGCAATTGGTATTTTACCAGATGGTCGAACAACATTTGCGTTTCCTGGAGCTCCAGTTTCACAAGATTTATGGGAGCTTCATACAAGAATTGTTTCAAAATTAAGTCCAGATATTGGAATTATTGCCAATATGTATGTTGGTACCGAGCAAGCTAATGGAAGCCTTGGTCCTAATAGTGCTGTGGAAGATAGATTAATAGAGCGCTACGGTGGTGATATTAGGGTTATTTATAAAAAATTAAAACTTGTTCATTCCTTTAAAGTTAATGATTGGGGACCTTATGATTATCATCGTGATTTTAACCTTACCTATCCTATACAATTAATGTTGGATTTATCGACAACACTTGGTAAACCAGATTGGTATATTTTACCTAACACACAAATTGGAATACGTGGTACTTGGAGGTCGCTTGATCAATACTCCAATAGATACTCTCCAAATGAATCGCTACCATTTACAGGGCAACCAATTATAAGCCCTGTTGGATTTCCAAATGGAGACGAATGGGAAGTTAGAACATATATTCATATTAACGTAGGAAAATAAAAAATTAAGAAAATGAAAACAAGAAAATTTAGTTATTATAAAACTGTATTGCTTATAGCAATCGCTATGACGACATTTCTGAGTTGTGAAAGAGAGTTATCTGACGATGCAACTTTAGCAGGTTTTTCTACAAATGGTGAGATTTATGTAGATGGCTTTACGGCAGGATTAAATTATTATCCTTTTGCAGGTTCTTATTTAGAAGCTTTTAGTGTAGATACAGATACAAAATATGCCGGCACCACATCCATGCGCTTTGATATTCCTAATGTTGGAGATCCAAATGGAGCTTATTCTGGTGCTACTTTTCCAGTAGATTCCCCACGAGATTTGTCAGGTTACGATGCCTTGACATTTTGGGCGAAAGGTACAGAGGGAAGAACCATTAATGAAATAGGTTTTGGAATAGATTTTATAGAAGACAAATATAAAAATCAGCTTCAAGAACCTTTGCAAATAACAACAAATTGGAGAAAATATACAATACCAATTCCAGATGCGGCTAAACTAACAGCGGAATCTGGTATGTTTTGGTATGCTGAAGGCCCCAATCCAGAAGATGGTTCAGGATGGAGTTTTTGGATAGATGAATTACAATTTGAAAAATTGGGTACTGTAGCACAATCTAGACCAGCGCTTTATGAGGGTGAAGATTTAGTAGTACAGTCATTTATAGGTGCTGGAGGAGATTTAGGAGGTTTCGTTAGTCAAACATTTAATTTGGGGACTGGCGAAGATGTAACGGTTAAACCAGCGCCAAGTTATTTTAAATGGACATCTTCAAACCCAGGCGTTGTAAGTATAGATGAAAATACAGGAGCTTTTAGTGCTCTTAGTGTTGGGCAAGCAGTTTTAACAGCATCTATAGCTGGCGTTGAAGCAGAAGGATCTCTCACCATTGAAGTATTGGGGGAATATGTGCCTGCACCAGTCCCTACTAGAGACCCTAGTACAGTCATCTCTGTTTTTAGTGATACTTATACCAATGTTCCAGTTGATTACTATAATGGATATTTTAATGGGGATGGTCAAACAACACAAGGTCAAAATGATATTTTTATTAATGGGGATAATGTTATTTATTATACAGACTTAAATTTTGTGGGTATTGGGACATTTTTAGATGTTGCACCCATTAATGCTTCTGGTATGACGCATCTTCATGTAGATATTAATGTGCAAGAAGTTATAGATGCCGGAGATCAATTAACACTTCAATTGTTAAATGGAGTACAGACTTCTAATGAAACTTCTGGTTCTATCGTTTTAAGTGATTCACAATTGTTATCTAATGAATGGGCTAGTTTTGATATTCCTCTATCCAGTTTTACGGGTTTAAATGCTCGAGATGCTATCGGACTCTTATTCTTTATTTCTAATAACAGCTCTAATATCCCTACAATTTCGGATATTTTTGTAGATAATATCTATTATTATGCTGAGCCTACATCCCCAACAGATGCGCCAGAAGCACCAACGGAAGATGAAACTGCTAATAATGTAATTTCTGTATATAGTGATGCTTATACAGACATAGGAAATGATGGACTAAATAACTTTAATAGTGGTTCTATTTTATCCGTCGAAACAATTGCATCCAATGATGTTTTAAAATACACAAATTTAGACTTTACGGGCCTTGAATTTCTTGGGGCAAATATTATAGATGCTTCGGAATCAACAACCTTACACTTAGATCTATGGTCTCCAGATGCTAATGAGTTTAAAATAAAGCTTGTAGACTTTGGTCCTGATGGTGTATTTGGAGGAGGAGATGATAGCGAGCATGAAATAAATTTTGGTCCAAGCGAAATAGGAGAATGGATTGTTTTCGATATTCCATTATCCGATTTTGTAGGTCTTAATAGTACAGAGAACTTAGCTCAAATAATATTGGTTAATGCTCCAACGGGGACACTTTTTGTAGATAATTTATACTTCTATAATTAAAAGATTGATATAAAAAATTAAACAAAACATGAAAGTGATGAAAAAAAATATCATAAATATAATTACTAAAGGGCTTGGATTAATAACACTTTGTTTTGTTGTTATTAGTTGTTCTAGTGATGAAACACAAACCGTAACAACATTAGATCAGCTTGTAATGCAAGATGAATTTGATATAGATGGTGCTTTAAATAGCGAACTATGGACTTATAATATAGGTACGGGAAATGATGGTTGGGGTAATAATGAATTACAGTATTATACCGATCGTCCAGAAAATATTGTTGCAGAAAATGGCACGTTAAAAATCACTGCTAGGCAAGAATCCTTTGAAGGATCCTCTTATACTTCTGCTAGAATATTAACACAGGGTAAGTTTGAGCAAAAATATGGACGTTTCGAAGCACGAATGCAATTGCCTTGGGGACAAGGAATGTGGCCAGCATTTTGGTTACTCGGATCAAATATTGATGACGTAAGTTGGCCTAATTGTGGTGAAATTGACATCATGGAAAATCGGGGGTCTGAACCAACACTTATCTCAAGTGCCCTTCACGGCCCTGGTTATTCTGGAGGAAACCCCATTTTCAAAGCCTATGAATTGGTGGATAGTCGTTTTGATAATGAGTTTCACATCTTTGGTATAGAATGGGCTCCAGGTTACATTAATTTTTATGTTGACGACGTACTATATAACCAAATAACACCAAGCGATGCTTCGGGTGATTGGGTATTTGACCAACCATTTTTCATAATTATTAATTTGGCAGTAGGAGGTAATTTTGGTGGGCCACCAAATGAAAATACTGTTTTTCCACAATCCTTGTTGGTGGATTATATAAGGGTTTATGAATAAAGTACAAGAAGTAATCTAAAGAACAGTAGTTTTTTAGTTAATGGTCGAGTCTTTTACTCGACCTTTTTTTAACAATATATAGATATCGACCCAAAGTCAGACTATAAAAAATAAAGACTCAATCTTTTAAAAGAGAAAAGATGTTTAGACTATAATTAAAATAGTTTTGAGTACAAAGGAAAAATAATGAATAACAATCCAATATATATAGGTAATAAGCTGTCTTCATTAAATGAAAACGAAATTAATGGTGAGTTAATTGATTTCGAGAAGGAAGTATATTATAAAATTTCAAATAGTAATGCGATGAGACCATTTTTTATGAGTCTCGTAAGTAATTCTAATCATTGGATGTTTATTTCTAGTAATGGGGGATTGTCTGCAGGAAGAAAAGATGCTGACAACGCATTATTCCCGTACTATACGGATGATAAAATAACAGAATCTACCGAAACTACTGGAAGCAAAACAATACTTCAAGTACATTTAAATGACAAAACATTTTTATGGGAACCGTTTTCGAATAACTATAGAGGCGTTTATACTATAAAAAGAAATCTTTACAAAAATAAATACGGCAACAAAGTTATTTTTGAGGAAATTAATGAAGATTTAGGCCTAATCTATAGATATCATTGGAACTCTAGTAATCTATATGGTTTTGTAAAAAAATCGACATTGCTTAATAATTCTAATTCTAATATTTCTGTAACAGTATTAGATGGTTTGCAAAATATAGTTCCATATGGGGTGGGATCAGACCTGCAAAATGGCTATAGTAATTTGGTTGATGCCTATAAAAAAAGCGAATTGCAAGCAGATTCTGGAATAGGGATATTTGCATTAAGTGCCATAATTGTTGACAAAGCTGAACCTAGCGAAGCATTAAAGTCAAGTATAGTTTGGTCAATGGGTTTAAATAATCCTAAATATCTTGTTTCGTCTTTACAACTTGAAAATTTTAGAGTTGGTAAACCAATATTTCAAGAGACGGATATTAAAGCTGAAAAAGGCGCTTATTTTATTTGTTCAGACTTAGAATTAGAAGCTCTAGAAAAACAAGACTGGATGTTTGTTGCGAATGTAAATCAAAGTATTAGTGACCTTGTAAATATTTCAGAAAAAATTAAAAAAACACCGAATTTAATGAGCCTGGTTCAAGAGGATATTGAAATGGGTACAAAACATTTATTGGAACTAGCTGGAGCAGCAGATGCAATGCAGATTAGTGGGAACAAATTGCGAAATATGCGTCATTTTTCTAATACACTTTTCAATATTATGCGAGGAGGTATTTTTGATGACAATTATAAAATTGAAAAGAGCGATTTCGTAAAATACATAGCGAATGCTAATAAAAAGGTGTTCAAGAAAAAGGGAAACATTTTAGCTCAATTGCCAGAGGCTTTTGATTTAAATGTTATTAAAAAATTTGCAGAATCTGATGAAGACAAAAACTTCAAACGCTTATGCTTTGAATATTTACCTTTAAAATTTAGTAGAAGACATGGAGATCCAAGTCGTCCATGGAATAAGTTTTCCATAAATACTAGAAACGAAATTGATGGCTCAAAAATATTAGATTACGAAGGAAATTGGCGGGATATATTTCAGAATTGGGAGGCACTTGCCCATTCGTATCCAGAGTTTATCGAAAGTATGATTCATAAGTTTCTTAATGCAACGACTTTTGATGGTTATAATCCATACCGTGTTACAAAAGGGGGCTTTGATTGGGAAACCATTGAGCCAGATGACCCTTGGTCTTACATTGGGTATTGGGGAGACCATCAAATAATTTATTTGCTTAAGTTTTTAGAGATTATCGAAAGTCATTACCCTAATAAATTGGCAAGCTATTTTAATCAAGAAGTATTTGTATATGCCAATGTGCCTTATAAAATAAAACCATATAAAGACTTATTGGCTAACCCAAAAGACACTATTGATTTTGACACAGAATTGGATTCTAAAATTCTTCAAAAAAGAAAGGAACTTGGTGTAGATGGAGCTTTATTGAGAGATGAGAATTTTTTCATTTATAAAGTAAATCTCATTGAAAAATTATTAGCCACAGTTTTAGCCAAATTATCCAACTTTATTCCAGAAGGAGGTATATGGCTTAATACCCAAAGGCCAGAATGGAACGATGCCAACAATGCACTTGTAGGTAATGGTGTTTCCATGGTAACCTTATATTATTTGCGACGGTTTTTAAGTTTCTTTGAAAAAATCGCGGAGAATATGACTGATGAAACTTCTGAGATTTCTGTAGAGCTATCTATATTCTTTGAAAAGGTTTTAAGAACATTTAAGGATAACAAAGAAATACTAAACGGCAAAGTCTCTGATAAAGACAGAAAATCTGTTTTAGATGCATTAGGGCAAGCGGGGAGTGATTATAGAATTAAGATCTATGAAGATGGATTTACAAGTGATAAAGGAACTATTTCCAAAAAGGATTTAGTAACGTTTTTACAAATATCAAAAGCCTATTTAGAACATTCTATACGTGCTAATCAACGGGAGGATAAACTATATCATGCTTATAACCTTATGACGGTTACCAATGATTCGGAAATTTCAATTTCCTATTTATCAGAAATGTTAGAAGGCCAAGTAGCTGTATTAAGTTCGGGATATATTTCAGGAGAAAAATCCTTAGAAGTTTTAAATGCTTTAAAAAACAGTGCATTGTTCAGACCAGATCAATATAGTTATTTATTATATCCAGATAAGCAATTATCGCGTTTTGTCGATAAAAACAATGTGCCAAATGCTGCAATTGAAAACTCCGAATTGCTAAAGCAATTATTATGCGATGACAATAAGCAAATTATAGAAAAAGATATAACAGGACATTATCATTATAATGGAAACTTCAATAATGCCGATTCATTAAAAGAGG
Organism: uncultured Flavobacteriales bacterium; assembly: GCA_913058295.1. GTDB lineage: Bacteria > Bacteroidota > Bacteroidia > Flavobacteriales > Flavobacteriaceae > Marifrigoribacter. Next base: position 25,244 of record CAJXRD010000038.1, read on the forward strand.
CTTTAAATAGTTTACCGGAACAATATCAAAGTCTTGTAATTAAAGATAGAAAAGCACTATTAAACACTTTTGAAGAATTATTTAATCATAAGGCATTCACTGGCCGTTCTGGGACATTTTTTGGCTATGAAGGACTTGGGTCTATTTATTGGCACATGGTTTCAAAACTATTATTAACAGTTCAAGAAACTTGTTTGTTAGCCTCTAAGAATAGTGAAAACGAAGTCGTAATAGGTGGCTTACTTGATCATTATTATCAAATTAATGAAGGCATTGGCGTTCATAAATCGCCTAAACTTTATGGCGCTTTTCCAACCGATCCATATTCGCATACACCAGCAGGTAAAGGAGCTCAGCAGCCTGGAATGACAGGGCAAGTTAAAGAAGATGTTCTTTGTCGATTTGGAGAATTAGGTGTATTTGTAGAAAACGGTCACTTATTGTTTTATCCGAGATTATTAAGAAGACAAGAATTTTTAGACGCGCCAAGAGAATTTATTTATACAGATATTAATAAAGAATCGAAATCGCTTCCATTGGAAAAAAACACAATATGCTTTACCTATTGTCAAATCCCAATTGTTTATAAGCTTGGTGTTTCTAAAGGTATTCAAGTTATTTATAATGATGAAGCAATCAAAAATTTTGATGATTTGCAACTGAACTTAGAAGTAAGTAAAAAAGTATTTAAAAGAACAGGTGATATTAATAGAATAATAGTGTCACTAGATAAATAAATAAAAAATAATACATGAAAACAATTCAAATACAGGCTTTTGTTCTATGTATAGGGATATTTACGTTTTCATGTGTGGATTCAACCAACAAAATGAATAATACTAGTCTTGTGAAAGAAAAAAAGAACCTAATGGCTAAGGACATTTTGGGTAATCCAAAGTATTTGGCAATTTCCTATGGAGGCTATCGTAAAATATCTAGGGATAGTCAACCAAGCCTCCAAGAGCTTAAAAATGACATGAAAATGTTATCGGCTATGGGTATAAAAATATTAAGAACCTATAATGTACAATTAGATCAAGCAGCAAATTTGTTGCAAGCAATAAAAGAATTGAAATCTGAAGATCCGAGTTTTGAGATGTACGTGATGCTCGGTGCTTGGATAGATTGTTTACATGCATGGACAAATCAAGCTCCAAATCATGATGTTGAGAGCCCAAATAACCAAGCAGAGATTGAACGAGCTGTCAAACTAGCGAATAAATACCCAGACATTGTAAAAATCATTGCAGTTGGCAATGAAGCTATGGTACAATGGGCGACGAGTTATTATGTACAGCCAAAGGTCATTTTAAAATGGGTCAACCATTTGCAAGAATTAAAGAAAGAGGGGAAACTTTCAAAAGATCTGTGGATAACAAGTTCAGATGATTTTGCATCTTGGGGTGGTGGAGACCCTGCTTATCGAAATCAGGATTTAGAAGATTTAATACATGCCGTTGATTATATTTCGATGCATAGCTATCCATTTCATAATACACATTATAATCCAGAATTTTGGGGAGTACCAAGCGATGAAGATCAATTAACAAGTATAAAAAAAATTGAAACGGCATTGCATCGTGCTGTTCAATTTTCAAGAAAACAGTACGATAGTGTTTCCAACTATGCAAAAAGTTTAGGAGTAGACAAGCCTATTCATATTGGTGAAACAGGATGGGCAAGTATTTCTAACGGTCATTATGGGCCAAATGGATCTAAAGCAGCAGATGAGTATAAGCAAGCTTTGTATTACAAACTTATTCGAGAATGGACAAATTCAGAAAACTTGTCTTGTTTTTATTTTGAAGCCTTTAATGAAAAATGGAAAGATGCTCATAATACAAAAGGATCCGAAAACCACTTTGGACTTTTTACAATTGATGGTAAAGCAAAATACTCGATTTGGAATTTAGTAGATAAAGGTGTTTTTGATGGATTGACTAGAAATGGAAATGAAATAACAAAAACGTATGAAGGAGATGTTAAAGCATTAATGATAGATGTTTATGTGCCACCAACAAAAAACGAAGTAATAGCGCATTGATAATAATAGCGCTTAAATTAAATAATATGAAAGCTGTAAATCGTGTAATCTGTTTTCTTTTATTAGTAATTATGGTAAGTTGTAGTAAAAATCAAGAACCATTAAAAGTTGAGGTTTACGAAACTTCTGCTAGTGGAAATAAGTTGGCTAAAATCACCAATTTTTCGCCATTAGATTCTAAAAGTTTGATAAAGATTCTTCCAAATAAAGAATACCAAACCATTACAGGAATTGGAGGCTCATTTACGGAATCTTCAGCTTCATTGCTTCAACAATTGAGTAAAGAAAATCGAGATAAAGTATTAAAGGCATATTTCAGTAAAGAAGGTGCAAATTATTCTCTCACTAGAACACATATAAGTTCCTGTGATTTTTCATTGAAAAATTATACCTATGCTCCACTTGAAGGAGATGTTGAATTGAATAGTTTTTCAATTGATGAAGATCGAGATGATTTAATTCCTATGATTAAAGACGCTCAGTCCATATCTGAAGATGGTTTTAAAATTATTGCTTCCCCATGGACAGCACCGCCTTGGATGAAAGATAATAAAGCATTTGTGGGTGGAAAATTATTGCCAGAATTTTACGATTCATTTGCATTGTTTTTTACTAAATATTTGGACGCTTATAAAGCTGAAGGGATTGATATATGGGGCTTAACTCCTGTTAATGAACCTCACGGAAATGGTAATAACTGGGAAAGTATGCACTTTTCTCCAGAGGAAGAAACAGATTTTGTTCAAAACCATTTAGGCCCAAAACTAGAAACTGAAGGGAAAAGTCATGTTAAGATTCTGGGTTACGATCAAAATAGAGCAGGTATAAAAGAATGGGTAGATGTTATGTATAAGGATGAGGCTTCTTCTAAATATTTTGATGGAACAGCGATTCATTGGTATGAAAGCACCTATGAAGTCTTTCCAGAAGCCTTACAATATGCTCATCAGAAAGCTCCTGATAAATATTTAATTGAAACAGAAGGTTGTGTGGATTCCGAAATACCAAAATGGCAAGACGATGCTTGGTATTGGAAAAAAGAAGCAACTGATTGGGGTTGGGATTGGGCAGCTGAAGATCAAAAGTATTTGCATCCAAAATATGCGCCTGTCAACCGCTATGCTAGAGATATTATTGGCTGCTTAAATAATTGGGTAGATGGTTGGGTTGACTGGAATATGGTTTTAGATCGACAAGGTGGTCCAAATTGGTTTGAAAATTGGTGTGTTGCACCTGTAATAGTAGACCCTGATAATGATGAGGTTTATTTTACGCCTATTTATTATATAATGGCTCATTTCAGTAAATATATGAGACCTGGAGCAATTGTTATTGGTGTTGAAAATTCAGATAAAGATTTGATGGTAACCGCTGCTAAGAACCCAGATGGTTCAATGGTAGTAATTCTGTTCAATGAAGGAAATGATACTAAAAACTTCAAATTGAATTTAGATAAAAAAAATATAGATATAAAGATAAGCGCACAAGCGATACAAACTATTATGATTCCTAAATCATAAAATTAATTAACTAAACTAAATATAATGTCACACTATAAAACATTAGCAAAAGACAAAGTCCCATTTTTACAAAAATCCGCTTTTGGTTCAGGACATTTAGTACTTAACCTATTACCAGGAGCTTTAGGGGTTTTTATGTTTTTTTTGGTAACTGCATTTGGAATGGATCCATGGTTAGCAGGTTTATTAGGTGGTTTACCTAGAATATTTGATGCTATCACCGACCCAATAATGGGTTTTATTTCTGATAATACAAAATCAAAATGGGGAAGACGTAGACCCTATATTTTTATTGGAGCAATTTTAAGCGGTATTCTGTTTGCGCTATTATTCCAAATGAGTGAAGACAATTCGGTTATGTTTAATTTTTGGTATTTTCTCCTTATGTCTTTATTGTTTCTTATTGGCAATACCATGTATGCTACTCCACTTGTAGGTTTAGGATATGAAATGACTTCCGATTATAATGAACGTACACGTTTAATGGCATTTGCAAATACTATTGGTCAATTTGCTTGGATGTTAGTGCCATGGTTTTGGGTGATTATTGCGGACCCAACGGTGTTTGCATTAAGTGATGAAGCACTAAGAGCTATAGGGGAAATGGGACTTAAGGGAGATGAATTACAAAAAATAACAGACGAAAAATTACAAGCAAATGGTGTTCGTAAATTATCATTAACGGTTGGTTTAGTATGTGGGGTTCTTGGGATATTACCAGCTTTATTCTGCAAAGGGATTGATGCTGGAAAAATGGAAAAAAGAAAAAGAATAAGCATTGGTACACTTGGATCTAGCTTTAAAGATTTATTTCAAGGCGTCAAAGAAGTATCTAAAAATAAACCTTTTATGAAGTTATGTGGAGCTACATTCTTGGTATTTAACGGATTCCAAATGGTAGCTTCATTTAGTTTTTTCATCATTGTTTTTTATATCTATAATGGTAACTATGGGGACTCTGGCACTTGGCCAGCTTGGTTCGCTTCGCTTACGGCAGTAGTGACCGCTTTTATGGTTATTCCAATCATTTCTAGTATGGCTAGTAAATGGGGAAAACGAAAAGCATTTATAATTTCTACGGTAATTTCAATTTTTGGATATATTTTAAAATGGTGGGGTTTTGATAATTCATTAAATGCGCAATTCAATGGATCAGGATTTGGTAAAGGATTAAACAGTTTTGTGGCTTCAATATTTGATACAATCAATCCTTTTCTTGATAGCGTTGGTATGTCTTGGTTTAGTATGGATATAAGTCAAGGTGGTCCTTGGTTAATGTTTTTACCTATTCCATTTATGGCTTTTGGTTTAGGAGGGTTATTTACTTTAATGATGAGTATGACTGCAGATGTTTGTGATTTAGATGAACTAGAAAATGGAATGCCAAGAAAAGAAGGAACTTTTGGAGCAATTTATTGGTGGATGGTGAAGTTGGGTCAGGCAATTGCTTTAGTACTTGGTGGTGCAATTTTAACCTTAGTTGGTTTCGACGAAGGAGCTGTCAATCAATCAGCTGAGACCATGACAAATCTACGTATCGCTGATATTGTTATACCGGCTGTTACAGCTGCTTTTGCTATTTGGATCATGTGGAAATATAACTTAAATGAGGATAGAGCTAGAGAAATAAAGACTGTATTAGTAAAACGAAGAGGAGAATTATAAAATAAATAACAATAAAATGTCATATAGAGGAGATCATAATTATTTACTTAAAAACACAAAATTTACAGATCATTTAGGAGTTGAATTTAATGAGTATTCAAATGATGACTTAGTTAAACTGTGGAAAGAAACTTTAGAGAACGGCATGCATGGCTTGTGTTTTAGTATGTACGAAGATGGTCAAGAACCTGGAGACATTATTACAGAAGCACAAGTTGAAAGACGCGTTAAAATTATAGAACCTTACACGAAATGGGTACGCTCATTTTCTTGTATTGAGGGCAACGAACATATTCCTCCAATTGCACATAAACACGGATTGAAAACCCTAGTAGGAGCTTGGTTAGGTGATGACAAAGAAGATAATGAAAAAGAGATAGAGGGTTTAATACGTCTAGGTAAGCAAGGATTTATTGATATTGCAGCCGTTGGTAATGAAGTGCTATATAGGAATGATTTATCATTAGATGAATTATTAGGTTATATAAAACGTGTAAAAGATGCATTGCCAGACATCCCTGTTGGTTACGTTGATGCCTATTATGAGTTTTCAAAACATCCAGAACTTGTGGATATTAGCGATGTTATTTTAAGTAATTGTTATCCATTCTGGGAAGGTTGTAGTATCGAAGATTCTTTAAATCATATGCAACAAATGTTTGGTCAGGCAACGCAGGCAAGTAAAGGTAAAAAAGTAATTATTACAGAAACAGGTTGGCCTAGCCAAGGGGAGAATTTAAAAGGTGCTTTTCCTTCTGCTGAAAGTGCTTTAAAATATTTTATCAATTCGCAAGTGTGGTCTGCAAAAGCTAATATTGATATGTTTTATTTCTCTTCTTTTGATGAGTCCTGGAAAGTAGGTGATGAAGGTGATGTTGGTGCCTATTGGGGGCTTTGGGATAAGGCTGAAAAGTTGAAGTTTTAGTTTAATATTATAGTTGAATAAGCTGCTTTTTTTTAAAGTTAGGTTATAGTTTATTAGTATTGAAACGTTTAAAAGCCAAATCAAAAATATCTTTTTGCTAAATAAATTGAATTAAGAATAGATATCACTCTACATTACCTATACAAATCTAGTTTTTAAAGAATTTGAGCACCATTATTACAATAAGAAATACTCTTCAACCTTATTCTATATCAGCCTTTAAGTGTTTTTCGTATTATATTTTTTTATTGTATGTTTTTTGTAGCGGTGAAAAATAAGGATATCACATTCTATTGACCTTATATTTGAAAATACCGTAAAAATATTTTACAAACATTAAACAATTCGCAACTATTTAACATTTCATTGTTATGTTGGAAATACTGCAAATCATAAACTATAAAAAATTAATCTCAATAATTATGAAAACAAAATTATTTTTAATTGCATTATTATGTTCTGTTCTTGGCTTTGCACAGAATGCACCGATTACTTTTGAACCAGGGGAGCTTGGAAATACATGGACATGGACTGTGTTCGAAAATGACGACGATCCCGCATTAGAGATTGTTGCTAATCCAGATGCATCTGGAATCAATACATCTGCGACCGTTGCGAAATTTACAGCGCGTGATGCAGGAAATCCTTGGGCAGGAGTAGAATCTATGCACGGAAGTGATATTGGAACCTTTGACTTATCGACAGGAAATGCCTTAGTTAACATTATGGTTTGGAAAACTAAGATAAGTGATATAGGAATAAAATTTGCAACACCACCTGGTGGAGCTCAACCAGAACTTAAAGTGGCTAATACATTAATAAATCAATGGGAGCTAATTACCATTGACTTTACTGATTATATAGGACTTGGAGAAACAACAGGCTTAGATCAAATAATTATCTTTCCAGATTTTATAGATCGTACAGCAGACGATATTATATATTTTGACAACATTTCTTTTGGACCAGCAACTACTAGTGATTTAGTTGAGTTACCAGTAGACTTTGAAAGTACGACAGCGGATTATGGTGTACTTGGTTTTGAAGGAGCAGATTCAGCCCTAGAGCCGAATCCAGATATGTCAGGAGAGAATACAAGTGCTACTGTAGTGAGAACTACAAAAACAGATGGTGCACAATTTTATGCAGGAACAGCAATGGGCTTGGATACTCCAATAGATT
>CAJXRD010000039.1 GCA_913058295.1 uncultured Flavobacteriales bacterium
CTACACAGAGTAGATCGTCGGCAGCGTCAGATGTGTATAAGAGACAGCCTTAATACCTTTAGATATATAATAGCTAGCAATCTGCTTAAGAACCTGCTCTGCTCCTCCTGGAAGATCCGAAATAGAAAATATAGCTATCAAATTGTTTTATTAATTCTGTTTAAAAAGATGTTCCTTTAAAAAGCCTATATTAAATATGGTGGTATTGATCTTTAATTTTCTTTTTATAAAAATCACCAATAACATATTTTGTAATATTAAGATTAAACTAAAAACTATGGCTGCACCAATTACATTGTAATAATAAATAAGAGGCACACTAATTACAGCTCCAATCACCAACATTTGAAATTGGTTTTTTGAAAAATACCTTTGATTTCCAGTCATATTTAAAACTTCCCCCGTTGGGCCCGCCATGGCATTGAACAATTGTCCAATACATAAAATGACCAATGGAATATAAGAAACTATATAATTCGCTCCAAAAAAGGTATTTAAAATCGGTTTACCAAAAAGAAAAAATACAATTGCCATAGGAAATGAAAAAACAAAACCAATTAAAGAAGTTTTAGTGATAACCCCTTGCAGGGTAACTTTTTGCTTATCTTCAAATAAGGAAGAGATATAAGGTGAAGTTGCTGGATTTAAAGCACCAGATGTATAGGAAACTAATTTAGCTCCTCGCATGGCTATTTCAAAAATAGCTACTGCTTCAACAGCTCCAAAAAACGCTAATACATAGATTAGTAATTTAGATTTTATAGCTTTGGTTCCACTTGCTATGGAATAAGGCATTGCTTCTTTAAACCAAAATCTATTTTTAAATATAGCTTGTACATTTTTCAGTTGATTTAAGAGCTTATTTTTTAGAAAGATATAACCTATAATAAATGCTAATAAAGCAGCTAAACTATGATAAATCATAGCGGCACTAGGAGTTAAATTGATATTGGAAAAATATATTATTAACAGTAGAGTACAAAAGAAAAAATTACGTAAAAGTGTTTCTGGTAATATTCCTAAGACTACAAACTTCAAGCCTTTTAATGCTGCCGTTCTCAAAGACCCAAAGACCAGAAAAGGCAATAGAATAAGGGAATACCAGAAGGTTTCTGTAACATTTAGGGAATAGCTTTTCCACCATAGCAAATAGGATACGAGAGCAATTACAAGCGTGATTAAATAAGTGAATAAGGCTAATTGATTAGACCTTATTAAAAGTCCTTTAATCGCAGGTTTATCATCGTTCACTACATATTTTGAAACATACCTAGTTATAAGAGTTGGCAAACCCAAAGAAACTGGAATGGTAAGGATGTTTATGGTAGTAAATGCAAGAATATAAATTCCAAAATCTTTAACAGACAAAAGATGGGTGAGTAATACTCCGTTTAAAAGCGCAAACAAAGCTGAAAAAATCTTAATTCCTAAAGCGCCAAAAGCTGCAGTCTTAATATGTTGGCTATTTACAAACTTTAGTATCTTCAAGGGGGAAATTAATTAATACCAATCTGCGTGATCTCTTCTTTTTCCAAAATATACATTTAGACCAACTGTAAAGTTAATATACCCTCCAGTGACTGAATTATATTCAGGATCTATTAAAATCCCACCATAATTGTAATGTTGTTTAAAGTTCACAATATAACTTAAATCGGTGGTCAGTGCAACTCGTTTAGAAATTTTAAATTTTGGAGTGATCCCAATGGAAAAATTTCCAATTTTTTCTACTTTACTAATACTTTTTGGTTGGGCAAAAGTAATTCCTACTCCTGTATGGGCTTGGATTTGAACATTTCGATTTCTACTAAATGAGATGTTTAATATCTCAGATAAACTAAATACTGCGTCTACCCCAATTCTATTGTAGGTAACCGCCAATTCACTAGTGTTTGCATATTGAAAACGATCGTAGGCATAGCTTAATTTAAAGCCATAATATAGATTCACCATATAACGTCCTCCAATATCAAAGTGCTTAAACTCAGAAAAAGAGTCTGCTGCAAAACCAGAATTGTCATTCGGTGTAATTGGATGGTTTAAACCATATGCGGCTTCTAAAGAAAAGTTATTGTATTTACCTTCTTGTGAATACATAAATGTAACACATAGCAAAGCAGCTATAAGGGATATTTTTTTCATAAGTAGGTTTTTATTCGGGATGGCTAATATATAATAAAAATAATAAAAGCCAAACACATTTATAAACAAGCAAATTTAAACATTAATTATTTATTATTTTAAACCATAACTTACCCTATTCCATATTCGTTCATGAATATAAAATAAAGCCATTTTTGTAATAAGTTCCGTAAAGCCAATTTTAAACCCTGTAAAAGGATTGCCAGTAATAATCCAAGAGATTACTATCGTATCTATTGTGCCTATTCCTCTCCAAGAAAAAGTTTTTATTAGGTCTCTTTTTCTACTATTTATATACTGTTTATTCTTGTCCAGATTAATTTTATACCAAATTCGTTCATGGAAATAATACAAAATCATTTTTGTGAAAATTTCAGTGAATCCAATTTTTAAACCAAAAACGATATTTCCAGAAATAAGCCAAGACAGTAAAATGGTGTCTAATGTCCCTATAAGTCGCCAAGAAAGCGTCTTAATTAATATTCTATTTTTAAGATTATTCCGCATTAGTTATAATTTCTAAGGCTCTATAAAAAAAAGCTGTTCTACTTTGTGCAAATGAGAAGTAATGATTAGGCTTTACTACAAACTCACTCCCAAGCCGAAAGTAAATTGCGTGCCTTCATCACTTGCAAATAATCCTAATTGAGTAGAAATAGAATCTAAGATATTTATCCAAAAGCCTCCTCCAAAATCATCATGCCAAACACCAGAAGATTCTTCTTTTAACCAAACTCGACCAATATCATAGCCTCCAAAAACCCCCAATTGTATTGGAAAAAGACTGGTTCTAATTTTATTAAAACTATATCGCATATCGGCTCCAAATGCCAAAGAGCTATTCCCCTGAAATCTATGTTTACGATAGCCGCGCAATCCAGTACCTGCTCCCAAATGTGCAGATTGAAAAAACTCAAAGTCATTTCCAATAATAAATTGCCCTTGTGCCATGGTTTTTAAAACCAATTTTTTGTTTTTTGTAAGAGGGTTGAAAAATTCTAATTTTGGATAAATGTATCCATAGGTTTTTTCTAAACCTTTAATATTAGAACGAACACCGGTTTTAAACTCAACATTCATTCCTTTCTTTGGATTTGCCACCAAATCATAACTGGAATAATTATAATCTAAATTCAAATTTAAATAACCAAAATTCTGATCAAAATATTCAGGAGTGCTAGAGTAATAATCTGTAATAAAACGACCTTCTGTTGGTTCTACTTCCACTTTCTCAATTGCGAAGTTTATTCCTATTTCACTACCATAAAATCCTTTTTTAAAAACTCCAATATTCCCCATTAACAACTCCGTTCTTACCCTGTTATAATCCATCCCGAGCTCTTCATCTGGATTTTCAGTTTCATTACCAAAACCAAAAAAGTTCGTGGTGTAATTATCATTTGTAAAATGAAAACCGGTAATAAAGTCCCATTTTCCGAAGGTTTGTGCAAACCTGCTTTCAAATTTTAAATCAAATCCCTGGGTTGCAAAATAATAACCTGCATCTACCGTAAATTTCCTGTAATTCGGGTTGTTCTTAAAGCCCTTTATAGTATAACTGTCTTGTAGCTTTAACTGAAAACCATCATCTGGATTGAAACCAATAAATGGCATAATCTTGTTTACTTTAGTAATTTGCTTGGTATAATCGTATACATTATTTTTATAAATATCCTGAAATTTAAAAACCGCTGTTCCCTTTTCAACAATAGTACTAGGCTTGCTTTTATAATCATATACTTTGATGCCACGACCATTTTTAATGGTATAACTATCCTTATTCTGTCCACCGACAATTCTGGTATAAATAGGTTTTTTCCCAGATCCATTTACTTCAATCTTATCCCGATCATCTAGGGCATACACCCAGATCTCCTCGGTTTCATTAGAATAAACGATTCGCTCTTTATATGGTTCTTCTATTTTTCCCTTTTTTATTCTAGAAAGGGAGATTTTAGTTTTATAATCACTTCGAGTAATTTCTATATAATCATCTTTTTGTGTTCCGGTAATAACAACAAGGTTTATAAAGTGATCGTAATATCTGCTTGCTAGATCTACAATATTCCCTCTTCGTTCTTTTAATTTTTCTTTAATCAGTTCCGCAGAAGAATCTTGCATTTCAATAGGAAGATTAGAAAAGGCCTCATCAATCACCTCATCTGTTATATGTTCTTGAATATATTCCGCTTGTTTTATCCATTCTTCTTTATAAGTTCTTTGTAATAATGCTCGATCTAATTTGACCCCAGAAGTTGTAATCCATTTTATATTTTTATTGCTTTCACCATACTTCTGAAATTTTCTTAAATCTGGAATGATAAATTTTAAAAAGTCGAACATCGTCCCATCAAAATTTGAAAATGCCTGATCTCTATCCCGTGGAATTGGACGATACAATACTTTATCATCAGAAATATTAAAACGAGCCCATTTCCATTGGTCAGAATGTCGATCCCAATCCCCTATTAATATATCAAATATTCGAGCTTTTATATGAGAAGCTTCATCAACCTGGTATTTTTCATCTTTTAAAATGTTTTCTAATACATCTACTGTACTCTCAATAGCATCTGGTTTTCCAAAAGATTCCAAATCTAAAAAAGTATCATCGGGATGTTCTTCAATCACATAAAGGTCATCCCCATGGTCTTTATTATAATTGCCAATAAATGCATGTTTGGGCATATATATCAGCTTTGGATTGGTATGGTAAAGGCCTATAGCATCCGATAATTCTGGAATGGTTAAATTCGCAAATGGATGGCTGGAAGTAAATAAGTCTAATGCAAGGTCTTCAGAATAAGTATCTTTTAAATCTTCTTTAATGTAAACATTGGTAAATGCTGCTGCCTGCAAAAACTGCAAAGCACTCTTCTTAGCAGCTCTAATTACATATATCTTTCCTTCCTTATTAATTACTTTAATAGATCTTGTTTGGAAACCTCCACCCCTTCTCAATAACTTTAACCCTCCATAAAGAGTGTCTAAAGTTGCTACTGGAACAGTAATCTCTGTTCCATAGAGGTAGCGATAATGATCGCCCCATAACCAAGTATATGCTTTCGATTTTTGTGTTAATTTACTAGGATATACTGTTGTGCTAATGTTAGAAGGAAATTCAGTTGCAAACTTTGAAGTGTCAAGAGGTTCTTCCGTTTCATAAATGGTATGCGAGAATATTAGTTCTGGTTCTCCATTTGTAGCTGAATAATAATTTACTTTAGAACTTCCATCTTTTAAAACATCCAAAACTGCAAATCCCTGTCCTGCATAAGAAAATAAACCATCACTCCCCAAGGAAACCGGATAGCCCTTAGAACCTGCTCCAGAAACTATTTGATTTATTCCATTATTTTCTATGTATTGCAAATTATGCTCATGCCCAGAAACAAAAATCACTTTTTCATTGCCTTTTGCCAAAGTAGTAATTTGCTTCATTAATTTTTGATACAAATTATTACTCGTATCCTGTTCCGATACCCCTCCTACAGATCGCAATTGTGCGGTTATACTTCCAAGTATTGGTAATGGAAGGTTTTCACCTGCTGGATAAAGGTGCTTTTTAGCATCAAAATAACCACCATGATAACCGTTTGTGAAAGCTGGATGATGCATCGCAACCACTAGTGTTTTCTCATTACTTTTTGCAAACAAGCTTTTTAGTTCCACAAAAAAATCATGCTTGGTTTTTATATCACAATCATCATTCATCGTTGGGTGTTTGTCCCAATCTTCTAGATACCATTCTGTATCGATAATAACAAGAGTTATTTTTTCGGAAACATTTATTTTCTTAATAGGGCAGCCTTTTTCTGGTTGGAAGGCATCTTTATCGTTTAAGGCCTTTTCTATATATTCTTCTTGTCGCTTTAATCCCTTTAAGCCATCATTATACCAATCATGATTTCCTGGTATAAATAAAGTTCTCCCTTTAAAACCTTTTACGGCTTCTACTTGTACGTCTAATCTATGTTCCGATAACTCTCGAGTCACATCATCTTTATCTGGCAATCCTTTTTGATAAATATTATCACCTAGAAATATGGCATAATCCTTTTTGGAATCCTTTTTTTTAATTTGCTCTTCAAAAGCGACTAGGCCGTCCGTACTTTCTCCTAAGTTAGCATCACCAGCATCTCCAATTAAATAAAAGGAAGCTTCAATTTCATTAGGATCAATTTCTGAAGTAGCTACCATATCAAGATTCATATTAGAAGGTTTTTTACTCTCTTCTTTATATTGTGCTTTATATGTTGTACAAGCAGATAATATTAATACAATAAAAAAGGTTATAAATTTGTTTATAGTATTCATATAATATTTTACTCTTATTTTTTAGTAAATTGTAAATCTAATTCAATAGTATGTCGCAATTAATTGATAAAGCTTTAATCACCGTAACAAATCTTTTAGAAAAAGAACTGTCACCCAATTGTTTATATCACAGCCTAACGCATACCATGCGTGTTTATAAAAGTACAAAAGAAATAATAGAAAATTCTTCTCTTAGTGAAGAAGAAAATGAAGTCCTTCAAATCGCTGCTTTATTTCACGATACAGGCTATATAATTGGCGATAAAAACCATGAAGAAGAAAGCGTGAAAATTGTCACTAAATTTTTAATTGAAAACAATGTTGATGCTTCTATAATTAAAAGGATTACGGAAACTATATTGGCAACAAAATTAGAGGCAAAGCCTAAAAATGAATTAGAAAAAATCATTCGAGATGCTGATTCCTCTCACTTTGCAAAAGAATACTTTCATGAGGTTAGTGAATTACTAAGACAAGAATTTAAAGCCAATGGACTTTGTAATTTTACTAAGAATGAATGGATAACAGAGAATATTGCCCTTTTAAAATACAAGCATACTTTCTATACAGATTATGCTATTAAAAACTGGAAACCAATAAAAGATAATTATATTTTAACTATGACCGAAGAAAAAGCGTCTAGGAAAAAACTGAAAGAAGAAGAAAAAAAATTAAAAAGGGAATTTGCCAATGAAAACCCTGAAAAAGCAATTCAAAGTGTATTTAGAATTACTTTAAGAAATCACATTAAACTAAGTGATATCGCTGATACTAAGGCAAACATCTTGCTTTCCATAAATGCCATTATTATTTCCATAGCCTTATCGACTTTAATACCCAAACTGGATAACCCATCTAATCAACATTTAATTATACCTACAATTATCTTTTTAGTATTTACAGTAATCACTATTGCTTTATCTGTAATAGCAACCAGACCCAATATAACTAGCGGAAAATTTACAAAAGAAGATGTAAAAAACAAAAAAGTGAATCTTTTGTTTTTTGGAAATTTTTATAAAATGGAATTAGGGGAATACGAATGGGCAATCAACGAAATGATAAAAGATCGAGACTATATATATTCCTCCATGACAAAGGATTTATATTTTTTAGGTAAAGTCTTAAACCGAAAATATTCTATTTTAAGAACTACCTATACTATTTTCTTAATTGGAATTATAAGCACTATAATAGCCTTTACTTTAGCAGTTTATTTAACCAATAATAGTTAATCCAACTCCTTCATTAAATCTTCATAGGTATAGTATTCTTTTTCTGTGTTATCTTTATTTGAATATAATAGACTAACTCGTAATGCCTTTAATCCAGTAACTCCCTGTAAGTCTTCTACTTCTACAATTTCCAAATCGATATCTAATTGTTTTTTGGATTGCAAAAAGGAAATATATCGTAAATATTCTATTTCATCTTCCACATGAGAATAAATGATGGAAATTTTACCTGGTTGCGTTACTCTCTCTTCCGTTCCTTTAATAAGAGATTTATCCACTCTTTTCTTGAACACCTCATATCTTGCATTATAAGTTCCATCTACATCAAATCGCTTTTCATCCATCCTAAATCGCAAGGAAATAGGATTGTTAAACACCAAAATCATAGAAGCAACATCTAATGGAATTGGTAGGTTTTCTTTTATGGAATAAAAGTTATTCTCCATCTCGCACATCGCCTGTAATTGCCATAACCTAAGATTGTACAAATAAATAATATTAAAGTCATCTGGGTTTTGTGTGATAGAATCACCAACATATAAATTATGTTCTACGCCATCCGTCTTAAACCTTTCGTAATAATGAGGAAACATTTGTTGGGCTTCCAATTGTTTATGATCTAATAAAGATGACATATTCTTATTGATCATCATTACTGTATCATCGTAATCTTTTCGGTTTTTATATGCGAATCCAGATTTGGTAGAATCTAAAGAACAATAATCTTCTAAAAGCTCATTATACAAATTGCCTTTATTTCGTAAATGTTCAAAAAGAGGAAATATAATTTCATCTAAAAATTTCACAACTTGATGCTCACTATCTACTAATAGATGCTGACTCAATTCCTTTAAAAAACTTTCAATTCTATGCTGGTATTGCTCATAAATCAATAAGGGTTCAATTTTATCTATCTCTTGTATTAGCTTTAATACAATACTTAATTGTAGCGATAAATCCTTTTTTGTAGCATTATTCCTTGCTTCTGAAGACCCTTTAATATCTACTTGCCCATATAGAGGGTAGACATTTTTAAAAATAATTTCTTTAAATACTGGGGTGTTTTCCCCTAAAGATTCTATATAATATTGTTTTGCTTCTTTTAAAAATTTCCAATGCACACTGCTATGAATAGAGGTGCATTCATTTTGAATAATTAACTCTAAATCATTGGTCAATTTTTCTTTAGACCTTACTACAAAGTCTATTAAGAAAGGCATAATATCCTTTAGTTTATTCGCATTTATAGTATTGAGTTCATTAGGATTTGGGGAAACTATTTCAAGTATTCCTAATACTTTCCCTTTATCCATTATGGTAGCAAATAAAGCACTTTGTATATTTTGTTCTTTCAACTTTATTAAAAGCGTATTATCTGGATATTTTTTATGGTATTTATTTACATTGGTTATATTAAACTGTTCTTTATTCTTAAACAACACAGAGTAAGAATGCCCACAAAGCGCTTCTTCACTAACCTGTGATTGTTTTCCGTTTAATAAATAACTATGACTATAAATATTTTCAAAAGTTTTCTCTTCTGCATTATAATCAGAAAAACCAACTTTGATGCTGTTTAAATTAAATAGAGATCTAAATATATTTTCAAAATCATGATCATTTATATCCGTTGTATCTATTTGACTTAATAAATAGGTTTTAAAATCTGAAATAGAAGTGTCCACAGTAACATCAAACATATTCGCAATTACAAATCCATTAAATATCCAAGAATTTGGAGGGAATAACTCCATCCAGACCTCAATATTTTTATAATTTTCTAGTAATCTATCTACATCTTCTTTAGAAATATCTATGGCTTTATCTGTTTTTTCAATACTTACAAAGTCAGCATTGTATATAAGTCTATAACTTCTTAATATTCCGTTGGCATCTGGTATTTTATAGTAATATGGCCTTTTAAAGTCTACATTATAGCCATAATAAACTCCAAGGACAATACTACATCCCATAATATAAAACTCATCACTATTAAAGTCCATCAGCTCTATAGAGTAACCTTTACCTGCATTTGCTATAATATCATCATAGCGCTGTGAAGTTTTAAAAAAGTGATTTTGAAAAGGAAAAGAGGCTGTTTTTATTTCATTTTTTCCTAAAATAGAGGAAAATAAATCTTCCAATATTAAATCTATTTGAGGTGCCATCTCTTTTAATTCAGTATCTGTTTTAATCCCTTCAGATAAAACAGGGAACTCTTCAGCAATAGCAAGTACCTGCTTTGCTCGTTGCTTTAATAAAATATTAGTAGAATCCAAATTAGTGCGGTATTCGTCAAAAAGTTTTTTAAAACTAACTTCAATCGATAACGGAAAAATACCCTCTTGTGTTTTCATAATAAGCCTCTAAATATTGGTATAAAAATAAGCAATAATAAAATAGTGATCCTTTTTATGGAATATATTAACAAATATTTTCCTTTAAGATATCTAATAAGTAAATAATACTGCTATTTTTGTGCAAACAAACTTTTTATCATGAGACGATTTTTTGCCATATTGCTTACACTATCTATTATTTCGTGTAGTACAAACGATTCTAACTATAAACTTGAAGGAAAGGCATTAGGATTTGCTGAAGGGACAAAAATATTTGTCTTTACTGTAGCAGATAATAATCAGCCAATTTCTTTAGATACCCTAACGGTTACCAATGAATCCTTTACTGGTATCTATCCTAAAAGTGAAAACCTTTCTATAAATTACTTACAAGTAGAAAATTTAAAAGGAAACATCTTGTTTTTTCCTGAAAACACAGACTTAAAAGCAACTATATATAAAGATAGCCTGCAATCTTCTTTTGTAACAGGTAGTCAGCAAAACGACTCCTATAAATTATTTAATGAAAAGATAATTTTCTTTAATACTGAAAAAGGAAAAAGTGTTGAAGCATACAAAACAGCTAGAAGAGAACAAGACAATTTATTAGCTGCAGACCTTAAAAAGCAAAGTGCAATGATAGCAGAATCTGAAAAAAACTATAAGCTTCAGTTTATATCAGATAATTCTAATTCTCTTTTTGCAGTTCTATTACTTACCGAAATGGTTAGCAGAAAAGAAGTTGCTGCAGCGGAAGCAACAGAAATTGTATCAAATTTTAGTCCTAAAGTAGCTGCGACTTCTAGTGCAAATTCTCTTAACACTATGATTGCAAGTATGAAAAAAGCGGATGTTGGTAGTGAAGCACCAAACTTTACAGCAGCAACTCCAGAGGGTGAAATGCTAGCCTTAAATGATGTTTTAGGTAAATATACAATTATTGATTTTTGGGCATCTTGGTGTAAGCCTTGTAGACGTGAAAATCCAAATGTGGTGAGAGTTTATAATGAATACCATGACAAAGG
Source organism: uncultured Flavobacteriales bacterium (assembly GCA_913058295.1). Lineage (GTDB taxonomy): Bacteria > Bacteroidota > Bacteroidia > Flavobacteriales > Flavobacteriaceae > Marifrigoribacter. The sequence continues at coordinate 11,059 of CAJXRD010000039.1, forward strand.
CTTGAATATTATTAGTGTATCCCTAGACAAAGCTGGACAAGAAAGTAGATGGATACAAGCAATTGAAGACGATAAAATGGATTGGTATCATGTTTCTAACCTAAAAGGTTGGAGCGACCCAATTGCAAAAACGTATAATGTTCGGTCTATTCCAGCTACATTTTTATTAGATGAAAAAGGTAATATTATTGCCAAAAATCTAAGAGGAAATGCTTTAGATGCAAAAATAGCATCCCTTTTAGGAAATTAATTTAAAATAAAACTAACGTTTACGGTTGCTTTAATTTCAATTTCCCCCAAAGAAATTGTTTGTTGATTTCCACCAGAATTGTCTGAAGACATTGCCATTTCTACTTTTCTAGTTAAGGGTCCTGGAAAGGTATTACCAGAAAATTCACTAATAGTTATTGCTTTCCCTATAGATTGGTTTAGCACTGTTGCATATTCTTCCGCTTTTTTCTTAGCATTTTGCATCGCTTTTATACGAGCTTCTGATTGCAACTCTTTTTCTTTTGAAGAGGAAAAATAAACTCCATCAATTCTATTAATACCGCTTTCTAATAATCCATTCATTAAGTCTTCATATTTACTTAAATCTTTAAGTTGAATTGTAATAGATTGATTGGCTACATAATTGTAGGTTTTCGTTTGGTAATCGTAGTTTTTATTGAGTCTAATGTATTGTGTTTTCACATTAGAATCCTTAACATCCATACTTTTAATAAAACTCAATACCGTATTAACAATACGGTCATTTTCTTGTTTTAATGTTTTAGGGTTTTCTCCTTTATTTTCAACCTGAACATTAATAGTTACTTTATCTGGAACAACGGTGACAATTCCTTCACCTGTAACCGATACATTGGGTTGCAACTCTAGGTTTTGTGAGATAACGAGGTTGCTTATCAATAATAAAATGATTGTAATAGCTTTCATAATTTTAAGAATTATATTTTTTTAAGTTTCATTAAAACAAATAATAACAACAATGGTACCGCTAACAATAAAACAATCCATAATTGGGTATTTAATAGACCTGGAGCAAATAGTAGAGTTAAAACATAGCCGGCTAAAGCACCACCAAAGTGAGCATCATGACCAATATTTCCTACCTTGTTTTTCATTCCGTAGATAGAATACAATAAATACATGATACCAAAAATCCAAGCTGGGATAGGTATAGGAATAAAAAATAGATATAAACTCATTTCAGGATAAAAAAGAATTGCTGAATACAAAATTCCCATTACCGCACCACTTGCACCAATGGCACTATAATGATATTCATCCTTATGAAAAAAATAGGATAACAAATTCCCTACTAATAAACTAGCGAGGTATACCAATAAAAACTTAACAAAACCAATGGAACCAATAACAATACCCGCAAAAAAATAAAGGGTTAACATGTTAAATAATAAATGGGAGATATCTGCATGTAAAAAACCAGAACTCAACATTCTAATTTGCTCTCCTCGTTTAATACTACCTATATTAAACTTATACTTTTCAAAAAAGGAAAAATCTTTAAATCCCCTTAATGAAATAATAACATTTGCTATAATTATAGCCAATGTTGCAAAATGAATGTTTCCCATAAATTTTCTTCTTTATTTATGTGGTAAAATTAGTTAGTTTTGTGCTAACAAAAAAGTATAATCTAATCCAACATCTATGCAATTATTTGCTTACATATTAATCTATCCAATAATCTGGTTACTTTCCATATTACCAACGAGATTGCTATATATGTTTTCATCTTTGCTATTTTTATTAGTATTTTACATAATAGGTTATAGAAGGAAAGTAGTAAGAAATAATCTTAAATTATGTTTTCCTGAAAAATCTGAAAAGGAGATAAGAGCCATTTCAAAAAAATTCTTTCAGCATTTTTGTGATATGATTTTTGAATCTATTAAATCCTTAACCATATCTGAATCAGAAATAAAAAGACGATTTAAATTTACCAATATTGAATTATTACAAGAACTAGAGAAAGAAAATAAAAGTATTATGCTAATGTGTGCCCACTATGGCAGTTGGGAATGGATTTTTATTCTACAGAAATATTTAAACTCTGATGGTTATGCTGTATATAAAAAATTAAAAAATAAACACTTTGATAAACTCGTAAGACGTATTAGAGCAAAATACAAAACCTACCTAATCACTACCAAACATACCGTTTCTAAACTAAGAGAATTAAAAGCAAATGATGAAATAGCAATTTTTGGGTTCTTATCAGATCAAAGCCCAAAAGCACAAAAAGCAAGACACTGGAAAGAGTTTATGGGAATAAAAGTGCCAGTACATACTGGTGCTGAATCACTCGCTAAGGAATTAGATATGGCAGTGGTATTTTTTAAAACGAAAAAAATAAAAAGAGGTTATTACGAAACAACCTTTAAAACTGTAACTAAAAATCCTACTGAATATAAAGATTTTGAAATTACAGATTTGTTTGTCAATTATTTAGAAGAGTTGATCCATGAAGAACCAGAGTTTTATCTTTGGACACACAAACGTTGGAAACATAGAAACAGAGTCCCTGAAAAATTCCAGTAAATCTATTTAAAACTCAAACCAACTATCTTGTAATGGTGAAGCTCCTTCAGCATTATGGAGATATTTTCCATCCACCGCATTATATTCTTTTACCCATTCTTTATAATTTTTGGATAAGGAAATAATACTATCACAAACAAATTTTATTTCTTCATTTGTGGTAGTAGGATGTATAGAAAACCTAACCCAGCCTGGCTTATATTCACAGGTTCCGTCTACTAACTTTCCAATGATTTCATCTGATTTTTGATGACTGATTTTTAAAAGGTGGTGCCCATAAGTACCTGCACAACTGCATCCACCTCTAGATTGAATTCCAAAGCGGTCGTTTAATATCTTTACTGCTAATTCGTGATGCAAATTTCCTATCAATATAGAAATCACTCCTAAACGATGTTCATGATGCCCAGCAAGGATAGAAATTTCTGGATGGGCATTTAGGCTTTCAAAAATATAAGAAACCAATTCTTCTTCCCGTTTCATCATATTCTCAACCCCCATTTTTTCTTTTAACTTAACTGCTAAAGAGGTTTTTATAACTTGAAGAAATCCAGGAGTACCTCCATCTTCGCGATCTTCTATATTATCCAAAAATTTATGGTCTCCCCAAGGTGTTGTCCAGCTTACTGTTCCGCCACCTGGGCAATCAGGTACTAAATTATGGTACATTTCTTTGTTAAAAATAAGAACACCATTGGTTCCAGGTCCTCCTAAAAATTTATGAGGTGAAAAGAAAATCGCATCCAAATATGCTTCAGGATCTTCTGGGTGCATATCTATAGCGACATAGGGTGCAGAACATGCAAAATCAACAAAACATAATCCATCATTTTGATGCATAATTTTAGCTACTTCATGGTATGGAGTCGTAATTCCGGTTACATTTGAACAGGCAGTTATCGAAGCTATTTTTATAGGGGTATCTTTATATTCTTCTAATAATTGCTTAAAATTTTCAAGGCAAAACAAACCTGCATCATTACTAGGAACCACAACCACTTTTGCAATGGTTTCTATCCAAGAAGTTTGATTACTATGATGCTCCATATGGGAGATAAAAACAACAGGACGTTCACTATCTGGTATTATAATATCATCACAAAATTTTTCTGGAATCTTTAAGCCTAAAATCCTTTGGAATTTATTAACTGCTCCAGTCATCCCAGTACCACAAGGCAAAAACACATCATTTTCAAGGTCAGCATTTACATGCTCTTTTATAATCTTTCTAGCTTTATGATAAGCAAGAGTCATAACAGTCCCACTTACCGTAGTTTCGGTATGCGTATTGGCTACATATGGACCAAAATCAAGCATCATCTTATCTTCAATGGTTTGATAAAGCCTTCCACTTGCTGTCCAATCCATATAGACTATTTTTTCAGTTCCATAAGGAGATTCAAAGCTTTGATTAATTCCTAAAATGTTTTCTCTGAAAGCATTAAAATAAATTTCCAGGTCTGTGTTCTTAATCTTGGATTGTGAAGCCATAAGTATTAATTATAAATTTGCAATCGTTTTAATTTCATTAATAAACCTATCCGCTAAAGCATCTGCCGTTTCTTGAGACAAAGCTTCCGTATAAATTCTAATAATAGGCTCTGTATTCGATTTTCTTAAGTGCACCCAATTTTCAGCAAAATCAATTTTAATACCGTCGATAGTATTGATTTCTTCTGAAATGTATTTATTTTTCATTTCAATTAAAATTCCATCTACGTCCAATTGTGGTGTTAATTGAATTTTCTTCTTACTCATATAATAAGCAGGATATTTTTTTCGAAGATTGCTAACGGAATCGTTTTGATCTGCCAAAAAGCTTAAAAACAATGCAATTCCTACCAGACTATCCCTTCCGTAATGCAATTCTGGATATATAATTCCCCCATTACCTTCTCCACCTATGATGGCATTAGTCTCTTTCATTAAATTAACCACATTCACTTCTCCCACTGCACTAGCGGTATATGTTCCATTATGTTTTTGAGTCACATCCCTTAAAGCTCTAGACGATGACATATTAGAAACCGTATTTCCTGGAGTGTTTTGTAATACATAATCCGCTACAGCAACAAGGGTATATTCTTCTCCAAACATCTCCCCATTTTCATCTACAAAAGCCAATCTATCTACATCTGGATCTACAACAATTCCAAAGTCTGCACGCTCAGAAACCACTTTTTCCATTAAATCTCCCAAATGTTCTTTTAAAGGTTCTGGATTATGTGGAAAGTGACCAGTTGGTTCACAAAACAGTTTAACAGGATGTACCCCTAAAGCTTCTAATAATAAAGGAACCGCAATTCCTCCTGTAGAATTAACGCCATCTACTACTACTTTAAATTTAGCTTCCTTAATAGCATTTACATTCACTAAAGGAAGGTCTAAAATTTCATCAATATGTAAGTCGATATACGCATCGTTTGTCGTTATTTTCCCTAAGGCATCTACTTCAGAAAAACTTATGGAATCTCCTTCTGCTAGGTCAAGTATTTCCTGTCCAGCTGCTGCATCAAGAAACTCCCCTTTATGATTGAGTAATTTTAATGCATTCCATTGTTTTGGATTATGACTTGCAGTTAGTATAATTCCTCCATCTGCATGTTCCATCGTTACTGCTACCTCTACAGTAGGGGTTGTAGATAAATCTAAATCGACTACATGGATTCCTAAACCTACTAAGGTATTCATAACCAATTGCTGGATCATCTCCCCAGAAATTCTAGCATCTCTACCAACAACTACTTTATAATCTGTCTTTTCTCTTTGGTTTTTCACCCAAGTACCATAAGCTGCTGCATATTTTACCGCATCGATTGGAGTTAAATTATCTCCTTGAAATCCTCCTATAGTGCCTCTTATTCCTGAAATGGACTTAATTAAAGTCATATTTTTATCAATTTTTGACAAATATACTTTTTTATTTCACCTATTTTGTAAATTGTGATGAATGATTTTCTTTGATAAAAAAAGCTTTTCTTCGTAGTATAAAGAGTAAGCGTTTATTTTAGTTTCAATACCCTTATATGATGTTAAATTTCTTTAAAAATATATGAACTTTTTAGCTCACATTTATCTTTCTGGAGACAACAAAGAAGTTACCATTGGTAATTTTATCGCCGATGGTATTAAAGGGAAAGATTATAAAAAATACCCAATACAAATTCAAAATGGAATCCTTTTACACAGAGGGATAGACAGTTTTACAGACCAACATCCAACCGTTAGAAAAAGTACGGCAAGATTGCATAAAAACTACGGACATTATAGTGGTGTTATCGTCGATATACTTTACGATCATTTTTTAGCTAAAAACTGGAAAGACTATCACGAACAACCCTTAGATGAATATGTCCAAGATTTTTATAAATTACTCAAGTCAGAATACGACATACTTCCTTCTAGAATACAAAGGATGATGCCTTTTATGGTTTCCGATAATTGGTTGCTTAGTTATGCTACTATTCCTGGTATTGCAAAGATTTTAGAACAAATGAATCGCCGTCTTAAAAACATATCCAATATGAATATGGCAGTGGTTGAGTTAGAACAATATTATACAGAATTTGAAGAGGAATTCACTTCATTTTTTATCGAATTAAAAACTTTTTCAAGCAATAAACTCCTTCAATTAGAAACCCTATGAAAAAACTTATTCTCCTTATACTTATATGTTTCTTTATTTCTTGTAATCAAGATATAAAGAAATCTGAATCTATTCCTTCCTCTTCTAATTCAGAAATACAAAAAGAGGTTAAAAAAAGTGTCATTGTAAATAAAGCAATGGTTGTGTCTGCTCGGGAAGAGGCATCCAAAATAGGAACAGAAATATTAAAAAAAGGCGGAAATGCCTTTGACGCTATGATTGCCACCGAATTGGCCCTAGCTGTATCCTACCCTATTGCCGGAAACATTGCTGGTGGTGGCTTTATGGTATATCGCACACAACATGGAGAAATTGGCACTTTAGATTATAGGGAAAAAGCTCCAATGGGGGCATCTAGAGATATGTACTTGGATGAAAATGGAGAGTTTATTTCAGATAAAAGTAAAGAAGGCTCTTTAGCGGTTGGTGTCCCAGGTACTATCGCAGGTATTTTTGCAGTTCATCAAAAATTAGGATCTCTACCTATCGAAGAAATTTTAGAACCAGTAATAGCACTTGCATCAAATGGATATATTGTTACTAAAAAGCAAGCGGAAAGGCTATCAAAATATAAAGAAACGTTCCTGAAAGTAAATGATGATGTTTCTATTTATACAAAAAAGTATAATGCAGGAGATACTATTATAAATAATGCACTTGCAAATACCTTAAGTAGAATCTCTCAAAATGGAAGATCTGAATTTTATCATGGAAAAACTGGGAAAGAATTGGTGAATTACATACAGTCTAAAGATGGGATTATTACTATGGAAGATTTAAATGCTTATGAAGTGGAATGGCGTGAACCTATCGTTTTTAAGTATAAAGATTTGAAGATAATTTCAATGTCTCCACCTTCTAGTGGAGGAATCTGTCTCGCTCAAATATTAAAATCTATTGAGCCCTATCCTATTAAAAGTTATGGACATAATAGCATAAAAACAATACAAGTAATTACGGAAGCGGAACGAAGAGCTTATGCAGATAGAAGCTTTTATTTAGGAGACCCAGATTTTGTAGACATCCCTGTCGATACACTTATAAATAAAGGGTATGTTACCAAAAGAATGAATGATTTTACATTCGATAAAGCGACTTCTTCAGACAGTTTAAGTTATGGAGTAATTCCTGGCTTTGAAAGTTCCGAAACCACACATTATTCTATTGTGGATCAATTTGGAAATGCTATAGCGGTAACCACTACGCTTAATGGTCATTTTGGATCTAAATTATATGCTAAAGACTTAGGTTTTTTCTTAAACAATGAGATGGACGATTTTAGTGCGAAACCAGGAACTCCAAATGTTTATGGTTTAGTTGGCGGAGAAGCAAATTCCATTCAACCTCAAAAAAGAATGTTAAGCTCTATGACTCCAACCATTGTTGAAAAAGATGGTGAATTTTGGATGACCGTTGGTACTCCAGGTGGATCCACGATTATCACTTCGGTATTACAAACCATTTTAAACGTATATGAATTTGATATGAATATGCAAGAAGCAGTAGATGCACCAAGGTTTCATCACCAATGGCTACCAGATGTTATACGATTTGAACCCAATTCATTTCCAAAAGATTCTTTAAATTACTTAGAGGAAAAAGGTTATATCGTGGAAGAAAAAAACTCGACAGTTATCGGTAAAGTAGATGGAATTAGAGTTTTGCCTAACGGAAAATTAGAAGGTGGAGCAGACCGACGAGGAGATGATACCGCTGTTGGCTTTTAAATTCAACACTTTACAATGAATTACACTTTATCGTAAAAACATGCTTTACATCGAATTGTAGTCTTTTTACTACATAATACACAGAAAAACCCTACTTTTGAACTGTAAACTATCAATAACCATTATTGGAATTAATGCAAATTAGTTCCAATTCTTTTTATTTAGGATCGGTATAAATGAGTAGAAAACCTTTTTTTAAGGATATGTACGCCCTAATCCCACTAGTATTTAGTGGGCTTCTTTGCGTTTCATTAATTTTTCTTCTTTGGCAAAAGACAAACACCAATCCAGATTTTGTTGGGACACTAACTAGTATAACTTCCATATTTATAAGTATTAGTGGATTTCTTGCTGCTATTATTATGGTTTATTTAGCTTCTTCTGCTCTTGGTTTAAAAAATAATCGGATTACTGTAATTGATAGTTTAAGTAAGATTACTCAAAAAATGCACAATTTTAGAGAGATTATAAACTTACTGTTACAATCTAAAATGTGGTTACCAGGACTAAAAGAATATATAGATGAAGAATTCTCAGGTCTTAATTTCTTTGAAGTAAAAGAGTTTTATAAAGGAAAATCTAAATTGGCTATAGAGTTTTTACAAGAAAGTCATCATTATGGGGATACAGAAAATCTATACTTGGAATTAAAATCTCTTTTAATGACCAAACCCAAGGAAAGGAAAATTCCAAAAAATATAAATTACCCCAATATTTATGATAAAGAAATAATTGAAAAATGGCTAGAACACAAATGTGGCTCTGGTCTTTTATATTATTTTGGTTATAAATACGGAGTCTATAAAGAAACTTTAGATATAGAGTCAGTTTACGAAAGGCATCAAGATAAAATTATGGCTTTGGCAAATTCTATAGATCCTGAAACCTTTGAGGATTCTTCATTTAATGAAGTATTTCTTTCAAAATTAGGGGATTATATGGCTAATGATATCATTCCAAAATTATATCAATTGCAAGATAATGCGGATACTCGTATGCCAAGAATTTTACTTTATTTATACAGTATCTTTCTTTTTCTAGTAGTGTCGGGAGTTTTATTACCCTTATGCTTCCTACTATTTAATTTACCAATTTTATTATTGATAATTAGTTATGCAACTGTGGTGAGTATCATCTTTTTCTTGGCTACTACTTTTTATCAATTCTTAACCAAAGAAATCAATTCTTAAAGACATAAGAAATTCTTTAATTTTTATCCCAACTATTCTTAGCTCGAATGCGCTTATAAAGCTTTACACCCAACATTAATAATATAGAAACCCCAACGATCCCAATAATACCGAAAATCCATCCAATGGAGTTTTTTAGTACCACAAGGAAGGTACAAGCAAAAAGAATAATCGTTGCAACTTCATTCCAAATTCTTAATGCAAAAGAAGAATACTTTAAATGTCCTCCTTGAGTTTGTTGGTACATTATTTGGCAGGTCCAATGATAAAAAAATAACAAAACAACAAATCCAAGCTTAATTTGCATCCATCCAAAATTTAGCCATTCCGGATTTATTATCAACATCCATACAGCAAAAAGTGTTGCTAAAACAGCAGATGGCCAGGTAATAATGTACCATAACCTCTTTATCATTAACTGATATTGGCTTATTAAAATTTCTTTTGCTGGAGACTCCTTTTCTTCTGCTTCTTTAAAATAAATAAATAACCTAATTATGTAAAAAAGACCAGCAAACCAAGTGGTAATAAAAATGATATGAAGCGACTTAACATATAAATAATCCATCTTAGTTAGATTCAGACCAGTTTGATATCCATTTAACATTAACATCAACCCAATTATCATTATCATTCATACAAGGGATATGCTTATAGTCACTCCCTCCTGCTTTAAGAAACTCTTCTTTTCCTTCCATCGCTATTTCCTCTAGCGTTTCTAAGCAATCTGAAACAAAAGCTGGAGTAATAACCGCCAATTTTTTCTTTCCTTTATTTGGAAATTTTTCCAATTCAAAATCGGTATACGGCTTAAGCCATGGATCTTTTAATAATCTAGATTGAAATGAATTGCTATAGGTATCTTCTTTTAAACCCAATTGTTTCACTATAAGTTTTGTAGTTTCAAAACACTGGTGACGATAACACACATGATGTGCAACTGAGTTTCTATCACAACAACTGCCATCAATTTTACAATGATTTTTGGTTGGATCCGTTTTTAAAATATGCCTTTCTGGGATTCCGTGATAAGAAAATAAGATATGATCGTAATCAAAACCTTCCAAATGATCAGCTATATTTTCACTCATCGCTTTAATATAATCTGGGTCATTATAAAAAGGAGGTAAAACATCCATTTTAACATTTGGATAATTCTCAGCTAAAATCTCTTCTGCTTTTACGGTAACTGTTTCATAAGAAGACATCGCATAATGAGGATACAATGGTATTAATAAGAACTCATCAACTCCTCGACCCACTAATTCTTTAATGCCTTTTTCTATACTCATGCTCCCATATCGCATTGCTAAGGCTACTGGAATGTCAGTTTTATTTTTTATTTTTTTCGCGAATCTTTCAGAAATCACAACTAATGGCGATCCCTCTTTCCACCATATTTTTTTATATGCTGCTGCAGATTTCTTTGGGCGAACATTTAAAATAATTCCTTTTATCAATAAATAACGTTTCCAATAAGGAATATCTATTACCCGTTCATCCATTAAAAACTCTCCGAGATATTTTTTTACATCTTTTGTAGAGGTAGACTCCGGGGATCCTAAATTAACTAATAATATACCTTTCATTTATAAATACAGTTTTGAAAAGCAACTTCACTTTTCCATTTATTTTAGCATTAAATTAATCGAATTATTTAAAGCATTTTGCAAAGCTATTTCATAAATCCCTAATTATTGCAAATTTATTAAAATTAATAAATTAATTATTTATAAATATAACATATATTTTTACCGATATTTTTAGTGTTTAAATTATAAATTTTGTCTCTTTCCAAAGATCATTTTCGCAGTTACTTTACAAATATTTATGACAAAAAACAAGACTATACGAATTCTTTTTACAATAAAATATGACATTTGTCATATCCTCTAATCCCTTTATATAAAGCACTTAAAAGATGTTTTTAAAAAATCTTTATTAAGAAACATTCTAAATTAACCATTTTTACTTATACCGATATTTATTGTACTTATAGCGATATTTTTCAGTAAAATATAGTAGTACTTTAGCCGACACTTATTAGTAACATATTTATATGAATTTAAATGGGACACCTACAAAACTTTATAATGTAGGGATAAATTATAAGAAGGCTGATGTTAAGGTAAGAGGAACCTTCTCTATTACTAAAGAGAATCAAAAACTTTTATTAGAAGATGCTAAGAAAAATGGCATTCAAGGGTTATTTGTAGTTTCTACATGCAATAGAACTGAAATAACAGGATTTGCAAAACATCCTTTCGAATTGATTAGCTATATCATAAAATATTCTAATGGAAGCCTAGAGGAGTTCATTAAAGTTTCTAATGTATATAAAAATAAAGACGCTGTAAATCACTTATTTAATATTGGTACTGGTTTAGACAGTCAGATATTAGGGGATTACGAAATTGTTGGACAATTAAAAAAATCTTTTAAACAAGCAAATAAAGTAGGTACTACTAATACTTACTTAGAACGATTAATGGACCATGTTATTCAGGCCAGTAAAGAGGTGAAAAATAACACAAAATTAAGTTCTGGTACTACTTCCGTAGCTTATGCAGCGGTTCAATATATCGTCGATAAAATTCCAAACCATGATACTAAGAAAATACTCAATTTTGGATTAGGAGATATAGGTAAAAACACTTGTAAAAACATACTGAAATATACTTCAAACAAGAATGTAACCCTTATTAATAGAACCTTCGAAAAGGCTGTAGAATTTAAAGAAACGCATCCTAATATTTCAATTAATGAATATGCCAGTTTAAAAGAACAAATTAACGAATCGGATATCCTAATCGTATCTACAGGTGCAAACCTTCCCACTATAAATCATACACACATTCCTAAAAACCGCCCTTTATTGATTCTAGATTTATCTATGCCAGAAAATGTAGATCCAGCGGTAAAAAACATAGAAGGAGTTACCTTGGTTAATGTAGATGAACTTTCGAAGATTACAGACAAAACAATTGAAACTAGACGAAAAGAAATTCCAAAAGCAGAAAAAATTATCGATACTTATAAAAATGATTTTAACGAATGGATAGCATCAAGAAAATATGTGCCAGCTGTTAATGCATTAAAAGTATCTCTGCAAACCATTCAAAAGGACGTTATAAATCATCAATCTAAAAAGTTGGATGGCATAAACCCAGACCATGTAGAGATTATAACATCTAAAGTTATTCAAAAAATTACCACCCAATTTGTAAAACATTTAAAGCAAGACGATACCGCTGCAGACGTAAGTATCGATGTAATTAGTAAAATATTTAACCTAGAAGAGTTAAGTTATATTGAAAATGATTAGAATTGGAACAAGATCCAGTGATTTAGCACTATACCAAGCTAATACTGTAGCAAGATTATTAAAAGAATTAGGCCATCAAAGTACCATAATAAAAATTGAATCTCTAGGAGATCAAGATTTAAAAACTCCCTTATACGAATTGGGAGTTACTGGTATTTTCACTAAAAGCTTAGACATTGCTTTATTAAATAAAGACATTGACATTGCGGTACATTCTTTAAAAGATGTACCGACAAAAATGCCAAACGGCATTCAACAAGCTGCGGTTTTAAAAAGAGGAAATTTTAACGATGTCCTCATTTTAAGAGAAGATGAGAATTTTTTCGAAAACGAAGTTGCCACTATTGCAACAGGCAGCTTACGTAGAAAAGCACAATGGTTACATAGATATCCAAAACACAACATAACCAACCTTCGAGGTAATGTAAACACTCGTTTACAAAAGCTAGAAGATAATGATTGGGATGGAGCTATTTTTGCTGTAGCTGGACTTGGTAGACTAAATTTGCTTCCCGGAAAAGAAAAACACATCAAGTTAGATTGGATGACTCCTGCCCCAGCCCAAGGTGCAATAATGGTAGCTTGTTTAGAAGAAAATATTGCTGTTTTAGAAGCTTGTAAAGAACTAAATGATACCGACACCGAAACTTGTGTAGGTATAGAACGAGAATTTTTAAGAGTTTTAGAAGGAGGTTGTACTGCACCTATAGGAGCATTAGCAAAGATCGATGAAGAAAAAGTCAGCTTTAAAGGGGTTTTATTTAGCCCTGATGGTAAGAGTAAAATTGAATTTAGCAAAGTAACCACAAAAGACGAAATAGGCGACCTTGGAGAGTTTGCTGCCAATTATATTTTAGGTAAAGGAGGAAAGAAATTAATGCGTAATAGCCTTGTTGCTCCCGAAAAAGAGACTCAAGTTTATTCTACAAAATTTATTTCCAAAGATCAAGCATCCAGCTTATCATCAGATATTGGAGTTGCGATGAGTGACTTTATATCTATTAAATACAATAGAGTAAAGCCCAATGTGGTAAAAAACCCTATAAAGAATGTGATTTTTACTAGTCAGAATGGGGTTGATTCTATGCTATATTGCTTTACTGCATCTGAATTAGATTTCACTAACATTTATTGTGTTGGCAGAAAAACCAAGAGATTAATAGAAAAGAAAATTGGGAAAGTAGCTCATTTTGAACCTTCGGCTGAAAAATTAGCAAATTATTTGGCAGAAAACGCAAAAGAGGAATCCTTCACTTTCTTCTGCGGAAATAAAAGAAGAGACGACTTACCTGAAATTCTTTCAAAAAACAATATGGAAGTCAACGAAGTAGAATGCTACAAAACTCAATTAACTTCAAAGGAAATTGAAGAAAAATACAATGGCATTCTCTTTTACAGTCCTTCAGGAATAGAAAGTTATCTAATCGAAAACAAAGCGGAAGAACGCATTGCTTTTTGTATTGGTGAAACTACAGCTTCCGAAGCAAAGAAACATTTTAAAACAGTTGTAGTATCTAAAATTGCTACTGTAAATGGGGTTTTAGAAACTGTAAACGACTATTATAATAATTAAATTATGAATAGAACAAGACGTCTTCGTAAAACGGAAAATATTCGTCGTTTAGTAAGAGAAAACAAACTAACTGTTGATGATTTAATTTACCCTTTATTCATAGAAGAAGGATCGAATATAGAAGTTGAAATCGATTCTATGCCTGGAATAAAAAGATATTCCTTAGATACCATTTCGAAAGAATTAGACGAAGTTATGGATTTACAAATTCCAGCGGTATTACTTTTTGGTATCCCATCTACTAAAGATGATGAAGGCACAGAAACTTGGAACGACCAAGGTATTGTTCAGCAAGCCATTCGTTTTATTAAGAAGAACTACCCTAGTTTATATGTTATAACCGATGTTTGTTTCTGCGAATACACAAGTCATGGACATTGTGGAATTATACACAATAAGGATGTAGATAATGATGCTACTTTAGTGAACCTCGCAAAGCAATCGATTTCCCATGCCAAGGCTGGAGCCGATATGGTTGCTCCTTCAGGAATGATGGACGGCGCTATTTTTGCTATGCGCGAAGCTTTAGACAATACTGGTTTTTACGATTTGCCAATTATGGGATATTCGGTAAAATATTCTTCTGCATTTTATGGCCCTTTTCGAGATGCTGTAGATTCTGCTCCTTCTTTTGGAGATAGAAGAACTTACCAAATGGACCCTGCTAATAGAGATGAAGCGATGCGTGAGGCAAATTTCGATGATATGGAAGGCGCTGACATTTTAATGGTAAAGCCAGCCCTCTCCTATTTAGATATCATTAGAGATTTAAAAAATAACTTTGATCGTCCTATTGCTTGCTATAATGTAAGTGGCGAATATGCGATGATCAAAGCAGCATCAGAAAAAAACTGGATCGATGAAGAAAAGGTGATGATGGAAAGTTTACTTTCTATGAAAAGAGCTGGTGCCGATATAATCATTACCTATTTTGCAAAAGACGTTGCTAAAATATTGTTGAAGCGTTAAAAATTTAGCCCCTTCAATTAAATTCTTTACACAAATCTTATGAAATTCGAAAATTCAAAAAAGTTATATAAAAAAGGACTTGTAAATCTTGTCGGAGCTGTGAATTCCCCTGTCCGAGCTTTTGCATCTGTTGGAGGTACGCCTTTATTCATTAAAAAAGCCAAAGGAAGTAAGATAATCGATGTGGATGGTAACGAATACATCGATTTTGTTTTATCCTATGGCCCAATGATATTAGGTCACCGAAACAAAATTGTAGAGAACGAAGTCAAAAATGCCTTAAAAAAAGGGACCACTTTTGGAGCTACAACAAAAGGAGAAATAAAAATGGCTCAAGCTGTTTGTGAAGCTTTTCCGGGAATGGATAAGGTTCGATTTGTAAACTCTGGGACCGAAGCAATTTTAAGCGCTATTCGTTTGGCTAGAGCATTTACAGGACATGATAAGATCATAAAATTTGCAGGTTGTTATCACGGACACACAGACGCTCTATTGGTAGCAGCAGGATCTGGATTGGCAACATTAAGTATTCCCGGAAGCAAAGGAGTTCCAGATGATGCAGTAAAAAACACTTTAATTGCTGAATACAACAATATTGAAAGTGTAAAAGCACATATAGAAAAACATTCTGATATCGCTGCAGTATTTATTGAGCCTATAGCTGGAAATATGGGAGTAGTTTTACCAAGTCCAGAATTTATTAAAGAATTAAGAGCCATCACTAAAGAAAAAGGAATTTTACTAGTAATCGATGAAGTGATGACAGGCTTTAGATCAAAATTTGGTGGCGCACAAGAGCTATTAGCTATTAAAGCAGATATAACCTGTTTAGGAAAAGTTATAGGTGGTGGTTTTCCAGTAGGTGCATATGGCGCAAGAAACGAAATCATGGAAATGGTTTCACCTCTTGGAGATATGTACCAAGCGGGAACTTTATCAGGAAACCCCATTGCAATGGCTTGTGGATTGGCTACTCTAAAAGAATTAGAATTTCAGAATCCATATAAAAAGTTCGAGAAAATTGCTAAGCAGCTTGAAAACGCTTTATTGGATGCTGCAAAAAAGAACGGTATCGACTTACAAGTAAATCGTTTTGGTTCGATGATCAATCCATTTTTTACAAAAGAAAAGGTAGTCGATTTTAAAACTGCGCAATCCAGTAATACCGAATTGTTTAAAACATTTTTCTGGACAATGATAGAAAACGGAGTATTCTTACCTCCTTCTCAATTTGAAGCTTGGTTTTTATGTTCGGAACTTTCAAAAAAAGATTTACAAAAAACAGAAAAAGCAATTTATACCGCTATGGAAGCTGTTGCAAAGAAATAAATAAAAATAGTATCTTGTAGCAAGTATCTAGTAACAGGTACAATTACTAGATACCTGACAACAAAAAATGCACAATTTTAAAGAATTAAATAGTTGGAAAGAAGCCAAAGATCTTAGTGTTCTTGTTTATAAATTGACTTCAAGTTTTCCATCTTCAGAGATTTACGGAATCACTTCTCAAATTAGAAGAGCTGCAGTTTCCATTCCTTCAAACATTGCAGAAGGAGCTGGAAGAAATTCAAATAAAGATTTTTCAAGATTTATAGCAATTGCTTTAGGTTCCACTTTTGAATTAGAAACTCAATTACTAATTGCTTTTGAAATAGATTATATTGACAATAAGAATTATACGGAACTATTAGAAAAACTAAATAAAACACAAAAGATGCTTGTCAATTTTCAAAAACATTTAAAAAAATAATTACCTGATACCAAATACTAGATACTAGATACTAGATACTAGATACTAGAGCTAAAACTAAATAAGCTTAAACAATCGGCTTTTGGCCGCGTTCAATCAGCTTCATCAGCACGCTGTCTGCAGATTTACCTGCCACGCCCGCTAGTTTGTCTGACAGCTTTTTCTTCTGTACGTAGTGAATCGCTAGAACCGTCTTGTCCTTACATGCCGCTACGACTAAATCATCAGAAGTGCTGATCTCATCCACCAGCCCAAGCTCATGTGCTTGTGTACCAAACCAGTGTTCACCCGTTGCTACTTTTTCAAGATCGAGTGCTGGACGATGGTCACGGATGAAGTCTTTGAATAGGCCATGTGTCTCTTCGAGCTCTTCTTTAAACTTCTCGCGTGCTTTATCGCTGTTCTCACCAAACATAGTAAGTGTGCGTTTGTACTCACCCGCCGTTAGCTGTTCGAACTCAATATCATGCTTTTTAAGCAGTTTATTGAAGTTTGGCAGTTGAGCAATAACACCAATAGAGCCAACAATAGCAAAAGGTGCAGATACAATTTTGTCTGCGATACATGCCATCATGTAACCACCACTCGCGGCTACTTTGTCTACCGAGATAGTCAGAGGCAGGCCTGCTGCTTTGATACGGTCGAGTTGAGAAGACGCCAAACCATAGCCGTGAACCATGCCACCGCCAGACTCAAGCTTAAGCAAGACTTCATCACCTTCACGAGCCACAGCCAACACCGCCGTTACCTCTTCACGTAGCGAAGCCACTTCTTTCGCATCAATGCTGCCGTTAAAATCGAGAACGAATAGGTGTGGTTCACGCTTGCTATCAAGCTCACCCTCTTTCGCTGCTTTTTTCACTTCTTTGCCACGTGATTTTACTTTTTCTTTTTCCGCTTTCTTTTCTGCTTTATCACGGGCTTTGATGAAAGCATCATCGTGTAGATGGTGCTCTAATTGTTCAATCGTCTGTTTATGGTGCTCAGATAGGTTCGTGATTTCCAGCTCACCTTTAATCGCGCTTGATTTTCCACCCACCGATTTAGCAATCACTAAAATTGCAATGATGGCGATTACAACGGTCGCAATCTTGGCTAAAAACAAGCCGTAGTCCAACAAAAATTCCAATGTCATATCCCCTAATGTATGAATTAGTGTATTGTAACCATCTTGTCACGATTACCAAGAATTTCTCATCATTCCTGCGTTTATCTGTGTGATTAAACACCAATGGAATGACGAACATAATAAAAGAAAGAAGGATAAGCACAGTGGATTACCCAATCTCTACAGATGCCCTCAAAGATAAAGTAATTTTGGTTACAGGTGCCGGTGCTGGCATTGGTCGCCAAGCCGCACTAAGCTTCGCTCAACATGGTGCAACTGTCATTCTGTTAGGCCGCAATGTTAAAAACCTTGAATTCATTTACGATGAAATCGAAAGTGCTGGTTACCCTCAGGCTGCGATCATTCCGCTAGACCTCAAAGGAGCAACAAAGCAGAACTACATTGATATGGCTGAAACCATTGAATCACAGTTCGGTCGTTTAGACGGCCTACTGCATAACGCAGGTGTGCTTGGCACGTTAAGTCCATTTGATCAAATCGATGAAGAGACGTTTGATGGCGTTATGCAAATCAACGTTAAAGCTGAATTTCTAATGACTCAAGCATTACTGCCTGTCATTAAAAAAGCTGAAGCCGGTCGTATCGTATTCACCTCTTCTACAGTTGGTCACTCTGGCCGTGCATTCTGGGGCACTTACGCGATTTCTAAGTTTGCTACCGAAGGCATGATGCAAATCCTAGCGGACGAGCTTGAAGACACCAACATCCGTGTAAACGCGATCAACCCTGGCGGCACTCAAACACGCATGCGTGCAAAAGCGTACCCAGGTGAAGATGCGAACAAGCTGAAAACGCCACTCGACATCATCCCGCTGTATCTACACTTAATGAACCCAAGTGTGACAGACATTAATGGCCAATGTATCGATGCTCAACCTAAGTAACTGATATCATTAACCAATAGTAAAAAGTCGCTTCCATAGCGGCTTTTTTTGTATCTAAATCAATCAACTAACACTTACTTCCGCTAATTTTCATCATTTCTCTTTGCATCTTTTTCATTGTTAAATATACTGTATAAATATACAGGTATTTAATTATGCATGAACTAATAAAAAACTTACAAGACCGCCAGCTAATCTGGACAGGGTTACAATCAACAGCGCAAGGAAGTACTACTTCAACAGGCTATCCTCAACTGGATAAACAGCTTGATGGTGGCTTTCCGACGCATGGTGTTATTGAGGTTGAATCGCAACAAGGGATCGGCGAACTTCGCCTGCTTACACCCTATTTAGCTCAACAAAACTCACAAAAATTGGCCATCTTCATTAACCCACCGGGGAAGATCTGTGCCGAATTTTTTAGCAGCCAAGGTATTGAACTAGAGAACATCCTCGTTATCCAACCTCAGCGCGATCTCGATGCATTGTGGGCAGCAGAGCAGTGCCTTAAAAGCGGCGCCTGTCACTCGGTATTGCTATGGGGAGCCGATCTAGAAATACACCAAACCAAGCGCCTGCAAGCAGCAAGCGAAACCGGTAAGTGTCTGCAATTTCACTTTAAGGCCACCAGCCATAATCAGTTATCCCTACCCGTTTCTCTAAGCATGAAGCTATCTTCTCACGCCCAAGGGTTAAAGGTTGAGGTCACAAAAAGGAAAGGCAGTTGGTCGTATGGCAGCTTTATTCTAGACATGAGCCAAAATTGGCCGTTACTCACTGAAAAAATCACCCTTCAAGACAGTTCACATAGTGCTTTATCAAATAACACCGTGCTGGCTTTTCCTATTGCGAAACAAGGCTAGCGTATGTTGTGGCTTTATCTGCACTTTCCATCTCTGCAGTTGGATACCTTGTTTAATTCTGAGCTATCTAACTCCGAGAAAGTTCACTCTAATGAAGAGTCACACGAGCAACCTATGATCATCGTGGATGAAAAAGATCACCGTGTGCTGCAAGCTAACCAAGCTGCGCTGCAATCGGGAATTTCACTTGGTATGGGGCTAGGGTCTGCGGCGGCGCTGTGTCACAACTTACACGTCCACCCTTACAGTATTGAGCTAGAAAAAAGTAAGCTCAAAGAGATCGCTCAATGGGCGTATTTGGTCACTTCTGACATGGCTTTACTACCACCGAATGGTTTGTTGATTAAAGCTTCTAATATGCTGTCACTTTACGATGGGCTAGATAACTACTGGCATGAGCTCAAAAGCCACTTAGAAACGCTCAATATCCAGTTCAGCTTCGCGACGGGTTACTCGCCACTTTCTGCGATCCTTTTGGGCAAGCAATCCATCAACCAAGTCACTAATAATGTTGAGCAAATGAAAGCATGGGTCAATCAACAAGCATTGAGTTCTAGTGAGTTGCCAACTAAGCAAGTGGAACGTCTGAACCGTGTCGGCATTAACTTAGTGGATGACCTATTGAAACTGCCTTTGCAAGATGTCGCACGTCGCTTTGATATCGATTTGGTGAATTATGTTGGTCGCCTTAACGGACAGTTCAAGCACCCGATTGATTTCTACCATCCACCGGAGAATTTTCAGCAATATCTCGAGCTATTGTTTGATATTGAAAACATCCTGTTTATCGAAAAGCCGTTACTGAAATTATTAAATCAACTCGAGTGTTTTTTGAAGCTACGCGACCGAGTTGCTTTCGAGTTAACACTGACTTTGCATCTGAGAGATAAAGATGACCACCCTGTCTCTTTCTATTCAGCACAAGGCGATTACCTTGCTGCAAAGTGGGCGAACCTGACTCATCTAACCTTAGAGTCACTGAAGATCACGGCACCGGTTCAGGGGCTGACCCTTTCCGTAATTCGTCATGGAGAACCGCAAATGGCCTACCGTGATCTTTTTGATGGCAATACAGGAACACTTGCCGCGTTAGATTTGCTCTCACTACTTCAAGCTAAGTTAGGGCAAGCCTGTATTCAGACTCCCAAAATACTGCACGATCCTAGGCCAGAAAAAGCCAACCAATATTCACTTCCGACACTGGGG
>CAJXRD010000040.1 GCA_913058295.1 uncultured Flavobacteriales bacterium
AGTGTGAACTGAGAATTGAATGGTGAAAAGGGTTATGAATAAAGGAAAATTTTAATATTTATTTTTAAAATTGTAGGATTTTTATTATCTTAGAGTTCTAATTATAAGCCCCCGAATTTGATTTCAGAAGAAATAAGAAGTAGTTATGATAGGATTTTTGAATCCTATGGGCATTCCTCCCTAGAAGATCATATTAAAAAAATTATTGAGTTGGATGCTTTTTTACCCTATAATTCCACTTTTTTCTGCCTTACCAATACTCAAAACCTTTCGTTTGAATATGTGAGTAAAAATATGTTTTCCTGTTTGGGTTTAAAGGCTTCTGATTTAGAAGAAAAAGGGATGCGTTATTTTTGGGCTAGAATCCACCCTGACGATTTAGAGCCTTGGTTGTCTGCCTTAAACGAATTAATGACCTTTACGATTAAAGAATTGTCTGTTTCGGAAAGACAGCAAATGAGTTATACCTGGAATTATCGATTTAAAAATAGCAAGGGAGAATATGTGAATGTTATACAGAATACCACTCCTTTAGAATTTGATAAAGAAAACAAGCCGATTATTGGTTTGGCGCATTATACGGTTTTACATCATAATATTAAAATGGATGTCTGTGCCTCGGCAAAATTATTAAATGATAATAAGGAGTACGAGACCAAATACTTTAATAATTTCTCTCAAAAGCTATTAACCGATGGTGTTTCCAATAGAGAAAGGGACATTATCCGCTTGTTGGTATTAAATAATTCCAGTAAAGAAATTGCCGAAAAGCTTTTTATCTCTCCCAATACGGTAGATACCCATAGAAGAAACATACTAAAGAAGCTCAACATATCTTCTACTGGGGAGTTGGTTGGCTTGCTAAAATTGAATAAAATTTCTCTTTAAACTTTAACGACATATCCTATTACTGGTTAATAAATACTCAATTTGAGTATTGTGGATTTTAAAAAATAGTTCTTATTTTAATAAAAATAAGAAACCTGTATATATGAAATCAATTCGCCATTTATTTTCAATTTTAATGTTAAGTTCCATGCTCTTTATTTCTTGTGATAAAGATGAGGATAATGGTGGTTGCACCGATCCCTTAAGTTATAATTATGATTCTGGGGCAGATACGGACAATGGTACTTGCGAATATTACTATGGCGGAAGAGATATGGGACAAATAGATGTAGGTGCCATAACCGACATGAATAATGAGTTTGATATATATTTTGATGGCGATTTTATAGGTCATTTAAGCCATTATTTCCCCAATGGATTAGATTGCGGGAACCCAGATGCTATTGGAAGAATTATAGAATCTGGAACACATATTGTTAGAGCTGTAGGTAATGGCGGAACAGTTATAAGAGAGGGATATGTAGATCTTAATCCACAAGATTGTTTGGTGGTATTATTAGAGAATTTACCCTTGGTGGATGGTGGAGGAAATGGTACAGGAGATGCAATTTTTTGGATCAATGATGACTTTGGCTGTGGGCCAATAACCGTAAATGTATCTGGAGCTGGAAGTTCTACGATTGTAGGTTATTTTAATGCGGCACCAGATTGTTCTAATACTGGATCTGGAGGCGATTTTAATAATTTAGCCCCAGGATCCTATAGTTATACGGCATCTTGTTCTGGAATAAGTTGGTCAGGTTCTTTAACGATTACAGAAGACAATTGTTCTCGAATAGAATTATTAGGTTCTGGGGGTGGTGGAGATACTGGAGATGCAATTTTTTGGATCAATAGCGATTTAGGATGTGGCCCTATTACGGTAAATGTATCTGGAGCAGGAAGTTCTACGATAACAGGCTTTTTTAATTCAACACCAGATTGCTCTAATACGAATTCTGGTGGTAATTTTAATAATTTATCTCCTGGATCTTATAGTTATACAGCTTCTTGTTCAAATTCAAATTGGTCTGGTACTTTTGTAATTAATGAAAATAACTGTTCTCGGGTTGAATTGGTAGGATCAGGCGGTGGTGGTGACAATGGAGATGTTATCTTTTGGATCAATAGCGATTTTGGCTGTGGACCAATAACAGTAAACTTATCTGGAGTAGGGACTAGAACTATAAATGGTTTTTGGAACGCTGCACCCGATTGTACAGATCTTGGAGCTGGTGGTAATTTTAATGATGTTCCTCCTGGTAATTATAGTTTTAGTGCAAGTTGTTCCTCATTATCGTGGAATGGCACGGTAACAATTTCAGATAATACTTGTACGCGATTTCAATTATATAACTAACTAAATTTAATTCATTTTGTTTTTTGAATGAAAACCCGCAACGAGAGTTTCGGGTTTTTTTATGCTATTAATAATGGGGATGCAGTTTGAAATTGTTTATAATAAATTCTTAGGTTTTATAATTCATTAAAAAAGGAAATTTAAAAAAAAAATAGGTGGTAATAAAAAAAAGATTACTTTTGTTTAAATAAAAATACATTTTAATGAACAAGATAAAAGATACTTTTACCATACAAGATCTAGAAATATTAACAGGTATAAAAGCACATACCATTCGTATTTGGGAAAAGAGATACGAACTGTTAAACCCTACCAGATTAAATCGTAATATTAGGATGTACAATCTTACAGATCTTCAGAAGATTTTAAACGTAAGCTTGTTATACAATAACAACTATAAAATATCTAAGGTGGCTAAGCTATCAGATAGTCAATTGGTAGAGGAAACAAAACTAGTTGCAATGACGGAGTTTTCTAATAATTATGAAATTAATTCACTAATTATCGGAATGTTTACTTTTGATGAGGCTTTGTTTGAAGAAATCTATAGCCAACAAATAAAGGAAAAATCTTTTACCGAAATTTTTATAAAAACCTATATACCTTTGTTAAATCATTTAGGCTTGTTATGGCAAACAGAATCGATTAAGCCTGCGCATGAGCATTTTATTTCTAACTTAATTTATCAGAAGATTGCCTTAAATATCGCAAGCATTCCTACCAGTACGGAGAAAGACAAGCCGGTAACCGTATTGTTTCTTCCCTATGGTGAAATACATGAGCTAGGTCTAATGTTTTTATATTATCATTTAAAGAAAAAAGGTGAAAAAATTATTTATTTGGGAAAAAGCATCCCTTTCGATAATTTATTTTACCTAAATTCTCAAATAAAAAATATTACTTGGATCAATTATTTTATGATCGACAAACCATTAGAAGAAAAGCAGGCATTTCTTAAAAATATTGATAAGCTATTAGCATTCACTAAGAATAAATGCATCATCGTTGGAAACATCTGGGAAGATTTCTCTATAGAAAACAAGAATGAACAAATAGTATTTGAGTCAGGTTTGGAAAATTTAATCAATTTTGTGGATACACCTAAACTATCTGTTAACTAATCACTTCTACACTAAATAATTGTTTTATTAGTAACCATTATCGCTCACTTGCTAAAGTAAAAAACCAAAAAAAGGATTGTTTTCAATCCTTTTTTTGGTTTTTATATGAAAAATAAAAAAATATTTGTCATATAAAAACCGTCTTAAGTACTTTAAAATAAAGGAAAAATTGATTTTCAAAAAACAGCACTCTTTAAAATGTTTAATAAAAACACATAAAAGTTAAACAAAATAAAATATTTGTTTTATATTTGTCGAACAAAGAAACATATTTGTTAAACAATTTAAAACAATCTATTATGAAAAAGTCAATTATTTTTATGCTCCTGTTCTCTATAACAGGGTATTTTTATGCACAAACTGCAAGAGTTCAAGTGATTCACAATTCTGCTGATGCAGCAGCAGAAGTTGTAGACGTATATTTAAATGATGCGTTATTAATCGATGATTTTGCATTTAGAACCGCATCTCCATTTATTGATGCTCCTGCCGAACAGGAATTCAAAATATTTATTGCTCCTGCTAATAGCACAAGTAACAATGATGCTATTTATATAACACCAGGCTTAACGCTAACAACCGATGAAACATATGTAATTGTAGCAGACGGAATTGTAAGCGCATCTGGTTACAATCCTTCGCAAGCTTTTGGCTTACAGATTTATGCTATGGGTAGAGAAGTAGCAACTAATCCTACAAATACAGATGTATTGGTACACCATGGTTCTACCGATGCACCAACAGTAGATGTTGTTGAAACAGGAGTAGGCGCTGGACTTATTGTTGATAATATCTCTTATACAGAATTTCAAGGATATTTAGAATTACCTACAGATGATTATGTATTAGAAATAAGAGATGAAACAAGCACAGTAACTGTTGCTGCTTTTCAAGCACCATTAGAAACTTTAGGTTTAGACGGAGCTGCATTAGTAGTAGTAGCAAGTGGATTTTTAAATCCTTCTCAAAATTCTGATGGAGCTGATTTCGGACTATGGGCTGCTTTGCCTACAGGTGGAGATTTAGTAATGCTACCAACATCACCTTTTGTTGGAAACGCAAGAGTACAAGTTGTACATAACTCAGCAGATGCTGCTGCAGAATTTGTGGATGTTTATTTAAATGAAACATTATTAATTGATGATTTTGAATTTAGAACTGCATCTCCATTTATTAATGCTCCAACTGGAGTAGAACTTAAAATATCTGTAGCTCCTGCTGGAAGTACTGGTGTAGAAGATGCAATTTACACCACACCAACCATTACATTAACTGCAAATCAAACTTATGTAATAGTAGCCGATGGAATTGTAAGTGGGTCTGGATATAATCCTCCACAACCTTTTGGATTACAAATTTATGATATGGGAAGAGAAGTAGCAACTAACTCTTCAAATACAGATGTATTGGTACACCACGGTTCTACCGATGCTCCTACAGTGGATATTGTAGAAACTGGAGTAGGTGCTGGATTAATTGTAGATGACATTTCTTATACAGAATTTCAAGGCTACTTAGAATTACCAACAGATGACTATATTATTGAAGTAAGAGATGAAACAAGTACGGTTACCGTTGGAACGTATCAAGCACCATTAGCAACTTTAGGATTAGATGGAGCGGCTTTAGTGGCTGTTGCAAGTGGATTTTTAGATCCTTCTCAAAACTCTGATGGTCCTGCCTTTGGAATATTTGTAGCATTACCTTCAGGTGGAGATTTAATTATGTTGCCAACTGTAGAAGTTGAAACTGCTAGAGTACAAGTGATTCACAATTCTGCTGATGCAGCAGCAGAATTTGTAGATGTATATTTAGACGACGCATTGTTAATTCCTAATTTTGAATTTAGAACTGCATCTCCATTTATCGATGCTCCTGCAGGAGTAGAATTCGAAATATCTGTAGCACCTGCTGGAAGTACTGGTGTAGAAGATGCAATTTATTCAGTAGCAGTAACACTAGCAGCTGATGAAACTTATGTAGTAGTAGCAGATGGAATTGTAAGTGCATCTGGTTACAATCCACCACAGCCTTTTGGATTACAAATCTATGCTATGGGAAGAGAAGTAGCAACTAACTCTTCAAATACAGATGTATTGGTACACCACGGTTCTACCGATGCTCCAACAGTAGATGTTGTTGAAACAGGAGTAGGTGCAGGTCTAATTGTAGATGATATATCTTATACAGAATTTCAAGGATACTTAGAATTGCCTACAGATGACTATATTTTAGAAATAAGAGACGAAACAAGTACAGTAACTGTAGCTGCATTCCAAGCGCCATTAGCTACTTTAGGTTTAGACGGAGCTGCATTAGTAGTAGTAGCAAGTGGGTTTTTAGATCCTTCTCAAAATTCTGATGGAGCTGCTTTTGGTTTATGGGCTGCATTGCCAACTGGCGGTGTATTAGTTGAATTGCCACCAATATCTTTAGGAACTGAGGATTTTAATGAAAGTTCATTTGTGATGTATCCAAATCCAGTTGTGGATCAATTATTTATTCAAACTGCAACTAACGATATAAACGACCTTAATGTTACAGTAACTGATATGCAAGGTAGAATTATCTCACAAGGAAAATTCACTGGAAACAATAACTCTTTAGATGTTAGTAATTTAAGCTCTGGTGTATACCAAGTGATTATTAATAACGGAAACAAAGGGCTAATCTCTAAGAGATTTATAAAGCAATGAGAATTAAAAATAAGAATTTAACCTAGTTGTTAGCCCTCATCTAATCCATGAGGGCAATAACGATTAAGTTAACTCTCGATTCACCAGATATTTTAAATAATCAAAATATTAAAATACATATTATGAAATCTAAAATCAATATAATCATTGCTTCCTTTTTACTTGTGTTCCTAACTATTGGAATGTCATCTTCCTTCGCACAAGAATCTGATGATGCAAAAAAGGAAAAGAAAATAGCCAAACAACGCAAGGCCTTTGATCAAAATAGATCGAATGCTATCAAAGAAATGTACAAAGCATATCCAGAGTCTAAATCAAATATGTCTAGCTCTTATGGTTATGCTGCTTTTGCTAATACTGGTGTTAATTTATTTCTATTATCCTCGGGTAATGGGGGAGGAAAAGCACATAATAATTCCACAGGAGAAGAAGATTATGTAAAAATGATTTCAATTGGTGCTGGTGTAGGAATAGGCTATAAAAAATATTACGCTGTATTTCTTTTTGAAGACAAAGAAGCATACGATCTTTTTATAGAAAGTGGTTGGTCTGCAGACGGACAAGCCGATGCAACTGCAGATACAGGTAAAGATGGTGAAGGAGGTTCTGTTGCAGTAGGAATGAATGTTTCTAGAGGAGTAACTCTATATCAAATTGCCGATAAAGGTTTGGCATTGCAAGCAACCGTTCAAGGAACAAAATATATAGTTTCTGAAGAATTAAATTAAAATCCTATATTTTTTTAAAAGAAAGTATGGTCACTTGAGATTGTAAATCTCACTTTGAATAATAAAGTATTGATTTACAGAAGGCCACATAGGAAAATAAACATTGAGAAAGAAAAATTTGATTAGTTGTTGTTTTAGGTTGATTGTTAAAATCCCTAAGGAGTTGTATTCTTAGGGATTTTTTTAATCTTATTTCAAAAAAAAATGTGTTATATTATGAAAAATTCATAATATAACTATAATTTAATATCTGAGAATACTAAAAACTTTTAACCATAACTAGATTGACAATTGTGTCTTTAATTTTAATTATCAAATAATAAAGTTATGAAAATCCAGCCTTTAAAATATAAATTTAAAAGAAAGTTAAGATCTGAAAATGAATGGTTAATATTTAGAGCAAAAAGTATTCATTATGCGTATTATGGCTATTCAACTATGTTTCCTTATACAAAATAATTATAAAACTATTATTAATGAAAAAAACAATTAGTGTATTGGGATCAGGCTTTTCATCATTATCTGCTGCTTGTTATTTGGCAAAAGCAGGGCATAAGGTAACGGTATACGAAAAAAATAATCAGGTAGGAGGAAGAGCAAGGCAATATGAAAAGGATGGTTTCCTTTTTGATATGGGGCCAACTTGGTATTGGATGCCAGATGTTTTTGAACGTTTTTTCTCCGACTTTGGTCAAGAGACAATTAATTATTACCAATTAGAAAAATTAAACCCTGCCTATCAAATCTTTTATGGCCTTGGGGATACCATTAAAATATCTTCTGATATTAATGAAATATATGAGCTCTTTGAAAAAGAAGAAACCGGAAGTTCTATTCATTTAAAGAGTTTTTTAAAACAGGCTAAGGACAATTATAATGTTGCTGTACGTGATTTGGTATATCGACCAGGTGTAAGTCCTTTAGAGTTAATTACTCCAAAAACAGTCACAAAACTAAATCAGTTATTCTTTGATATTAGAAAGCAAATTCAGAAAAAATTTTCCAATCCAAGGTTAATTAAAATATTAGAATTTCCAGTATTGTTTTTAGGGGCAAAACCAGGGAATACTCCTGCGATGTATAATTTTATGAATTGGGCAGATTTCGGTTTGGGAACTTGGCATCCAAAAGGAGGGATGTTTCAAGTTATAAAAGGCATGGAAATTTTAGCCAGAGAACAATTAGGAGTAAAATTTGTATTAAACGCTCCGGTTGAAAAAATTGGAGTAAATAAAGAAGGAGAAGCAAAAAACATTCTTGTAAATGGAGAATTAATTCCTTCAGATATAGTTTTAAGTGGTGCAGATTATCACCATACCGAACAATTACTAAGTCCTGAGTACAGGCAATATTCTGAAAAATATTGGAGCAAAAAAACGTTTGCACCCTCTTCCTTATTATTTTACGTTGGATTTAATAAAAAACTTAAGAATGTTTCTCACCATACCTTATTCTTTGATGAAGAATTTGATTCTCATGCAGAATATATATACGATACCCCAGCTTGGCCTAAAAACCCACTTTTTTATGCAAGTTTCCCCAGTATTACGGATAACTCATTTGCACCTAATGGAAATGAAGCAGCTACATTTTTAATGCCTATAGCTTCTGGTATAGAAGATAATGAAACACATAGAAAGGAATATTTTGATTTGATGATCGATAGATTAGAAAAACTAACAAATCAAAAACTAAGAGACAATGTCTTATTTGCAAAATCTTATTGTATTAATGACTTTATAGAAGATTATAATTCCTATAAAGGAAATGCTTATGGACTGGCTAATACATTAACGCAAACAGCTTTTTTAAGACCAAGAATTAAAAGTAAAAAAGTAAAAAACTTATTTTTTACAGGGCAACTCACCGTTCCGGGTCCTGGTGTTCCACCAGCATTAATTTCAGGAAAAATAGCGGCTGAATCAATTTTAAAGCAAATTAAATTATGAAAGAATTATTTGATAAAATATCTGATGAAAGCGCTACTTTAATAACAAAAAAATATAGCACATCTTTTTCTATAGCGGTACGTTTATTAGCACCAAGCATTCGACAAGCCATCTATAATATTTATGGATTTGTTAGGGTTGCCGATGAGATTGTAGATAGCTTTGAAGGCTACCCAAAAGAAGAGTTACTCGATAGATTTGAAGATGAATATCAATATGCTAAGAAATATGGAATAAGCTCTAACCCTGTAATCAATGCTTTTCAAAATACGGTGAATAAATACAGTATAGATAAGGAATTGATTCAAGCTTTTTTAAAAAGTATGCGTGCAGATTTAACAAAGCAGGTATATGAAAATCAAAAAGAAATCGATGAATATATTTATGGTTCAGCAGATGTTGTTGGCTTAATGTGTTTAAAAGTATTTGTAAATGGAAATCAAGAAGAATTTGATGAATTAAAAGAGTCCGCTATGCGACTTGGATCTGCTTTTCAAAAAGTAAATTTTTTAAGAGACATTAAAGAGGATTATGACGAATTAAGTCGGACTTATTTTCCAAATGTAGATCCTGAAAACTTTACAACTGCAGATAAAGATAAAATTATATACGAAATTAAAGAAGATTTTAGAATAGCCTATAAAGGACTAATTAAATTACCAAAGGAAGCAAGGTTTGGTGTTTATGTTGCCTACAAATATTACCTTCAACTTCTACATAAAGTAGATAAAACTCCTGCTAGGTATTTAAAAGAAAAAAGAATTAGAGTATCCAATTCTACAAAAACCTATTTGCTTTTTCATTCCTATATGAAGTATAAATTAAATATAGTATAATCATGATTTTGCTGTTTATGGCCATATCGCAACTCTTATATACCACAACGATTAAGGAGGTCGTGAATGAGTTCCATGAATTAAATACGGAAGATGCAGAAGTGGTTTTTATAGATAAGTATAAAAACAGTTCTAATCCTTCGATAATAGCTTACGTGATTGCAATGGAGATGAAACAAGCAGAATATATTTTTAATCCTGTAACTAAACTTAAAATATTTAAAAAAAGTAAAAACAACCTTAATGTCTTGATTGAAGAGAATCCTAATGATGTACATTTAAGATATATTCGATTGGTTTTACAAGAAAATACTCCTGGAATTTTGGGATACAATGATTTTATTGAAGAGGACAAACTTTTTTTAAAAAATAAGATGACTATTGTAGATGATTCCGACTATTTAGATTTATATATAGATAAAAATACTTCCTTATGATGATTCTGTTTTATATAGCAATAACACTTTCTGTTTATGTGTCAATGGAAGTCGCTACTTGGCTGATACATAAATATGTAATGCATGGTTTTTTATGGTACCTACATGAAGATCACCACCAACCAAGATATCAAAATACATTTGAAAAGAATGATACGTTTTTTGTAATTGGAGCTATTCCTAGCATTCTTTTATTTTATTATGGAGTCCATCCAGAATTAAATTATAAATTTTTTATTGCATTGGGAATTTTAGGTTATGGAATTACTTATTTTTTAATACATGATGTTTTAATACATCAAAGGTTTAAATGGTTTAAAAACACAAAAAGCAAATTTTTTAAGGGATTACGGAAAGCACATAAAGTCCATCATAAACACTTAGGCAAGGAAGACGGAGAGTGTTTTGGTATGCTAAATGTTCCGAAAAAATATTTTAAAGCGACAGTAAAAAAATGATGCCAATTTACTTTATAACCTTGTTATGCTCAGTTAGTGTTCCACTTTTATATTCAATATTTAAAATTGATTTTATAAAAGACTGGAAAAAATTTGGTATATCCACCACCATTATTGCGATAGTTTTTCTGATATGGGATGTTATTTTTACAAGCAATGGTGTTTGGGGATTCAATGATGATTATTGTCTGGGGCTATACTTTTTAAAAATTCCTTTGGAAGAATGGCTGTTCTTTTTTATCATTCCATTTTGTAGTTTGTTTACCCACTATGCTTTTTTTTATGCCTTCCCAGAGATAAAATTAAATAGGAGAACAAGCTTAATAATAGCTTCTTTTTTCATCCTTTTGTCTGTAGTTGTCATCTATAGTAATATGGATAAATCATATACTCTCGTAAACTTTTTCTTTCTGCTAGTTATTTTAGTTTTTGGAACAATTTACAGATTGCATTTATTGCAACAGTTTATTCTATCCTTTTTAATCGTATTGATTCCATTCTTTATAGTAAATGGCATATTAACAGGTGCTATAACAGAGGCTCCAATTGTTTGGTATGATGATTTGGAAAATTTAGGAATTAGACTTTACACCATACCAATTGAGGATATAGGCTATGCATTTTCCATGCTTTTTGGGAATCTAATGATTTTTGAATATTTAAAAGAGAAACACACCTCATGAAATACCTTATAGGAATACTAATGATAATAAATATAATGAGCAATAGGATGATTTTTGATTTCAATACTAATTCAGATTTAAAGGATTGGGAAATTGTTAATGACAATGTAATGGGTGGTAAATCATCTAGTAAGATTGAATTAGACAATAAAGGCAATGGCGTGTTTTCTGGTGCTGTCTCCTTAGAAAATAATGGCGGATTTTCATCTGTTCATTATAATTTTGAAAAAATAGAAGTGAATAGCGATAGTAAAATAAGGATTAGACTTAAGGGAGATGGTAAAAAATATCAATTGCGTATTAAAAATAATTCTAAAGCAAATTATTCTTATATCACTTATTTTTCTACCTCAGGGGAATGGCAAGATATAGAAATTTCATTAAAAGATATGTATCCTCAGTTTAGAGGAAATAAAATGAATCAACCTAATTTCTCACACCTACAAGTGGAGCAATTATCTTTTTTAATTGCTAACAATCAGGCAGAAAACTTTAAGCTTATGATCGATAAAATAGAATTGTTGTAAAAAAATAAAATATGGCTTTTTATCAATTTAAAAAAACACAAGAAATAAAGGCCTCAGTGGAAGAGGTATGGAGCTTTATCTCTAATCCTGAAAATTTAAAAAAAATAACTCCAGATTATATGGGTTTCGATATTGTATCGGATGTTATCCCCTCAAAAATGAGGGAAGGGATGATTATAATATATAAGGTTTCTCCTTTATTTGGAATAAAAACTACCTGGGTTACAGAAATCACACATTGCAAAGAAAACAGCTTTTTTGTAGATGAACAGCGAGTAGGACCATACAAAATTTGGCACCATCAACATATTTTAGAACCAATAGAAGATGGAACATTGATGACAGATATCATTAGCTATCAACCGCCTTTTGGGTTCTTAGGGAAATTTGCGAATACCCTTATGATCAAGAAAAAACTTAATGAAATATTTGATTATAGAACTAAAGTTATTAAAGATATTTTTTAATTCATAAAAAAAATAGTTCCCTATACATGAAAATATTACTTACAGGAGCAACAGGGTATATTGGTAAACGGCTACTTCCATTATTAGTGGAACAAGGACATGAGGTTATTTGTTGTGTTCGGGATAAAGCGAGATTTAATCCGCCAAAATCTATAATATCAAAAATCACCATCCTTCAATTAGACTTATTAGATAAAGAGTCACTAACTGCGATTCCTCAAGATATTGATGGAGCATTTTATTTGGTACACTCTATGTCTGCAGATTCTAATTATGAAGATTTAGAGAAAATATCTGCAATAAATTTTAGAAATGCTCTGGATAAAACTAAAGTTTCTCACGTTGTTTATTTAAGTGGTATCTGTAATGAGAGTAAATTATCAAAACATTTGGCTTCCAGAAAAAATGTGGAAGTGGAACTAAGTACAGGAAAATATAATTTCACTGCTCTAAGGGCAGGTATTATCATTGGATCGGGTAGTGCCTCCTTTGAAATAATAAGAGATTTAGCGGAAAAATTACCCATAATGATTACTCCTAAATGGTTAAATACAAAATGCCAACCAATAGGTATTTCTGACGTAATCGCATTTCTTTCAAAATCTATTTTTAATGCAAAAACGTATAATAGAGATTTTGATATTGGAGGACCTGATATACTATCCTATAAGGATATGTTATTAGAATTTAGTAGTCTAAGAAAATTAAAAAGAAAGATAATTACAGTTCCAGTAATGACACCAAAACTATCTTCTTATTGGCTATATTTTGTTACCTCCACTTCCTACAGACTAGCAATTGCATTGGTAAATAGTATGAAAATAGAAGTAGTGTGCAGAAATAGTGAATTGAATTATATTTTAAATATCACTCCATTAAGTTATAGAGAGTCTTTAGCGAAAGCATTTACGAAAATTGAAAATAATGAAATTGTATCCAGTTGGAAGGATGCTTATTCTAGCAGTGGCATTACTAGTAATATTTCAGAATTTATTCAAGTTCCTACCTATGGCTGCTTTGTCGATAGTCGGAAAAGAAAGATAAACAATCGAGAGCATTGTATAGATAAAATTTGGAGTATAGGAGGGAGTTCGGGATGGTATTATGGAAACTGGTTATGGAAAATACGGGGTTTTATGGATAAGCTAATGGGTGGTGTTGGATTAAGAAGAGGCCGTACCAATTTAAATTCAATACAAGTAGGGGATGCCTTAGATTTTTGGAGAGTATTATATGCAGATAAGGATGAAGGCAGATTGCTTTTGTTTGCAGAAATGAAATTGCCTGGAGAGGCCTGGTTAGAATTTAAAATTGTTTCCAACGAACTCATTCAAACTGCAACATTTAGGCCTTTAGGCTTGGCAGGAAGATTATATTGGTATTTGGTTTTTCCTTTTCATGGATTTATCTTTAATGGAATGCTGAAAAATATTACAGAGGAAAACGCCTAAAAGCGAGACCAAAATAAAAAGATTTTTTAAAACTCTTTTATGGGAAGATGTGTAGGGATTATTTTAAGAGCTTTCAAGATTTAACCTCATCAATAATATCCGTAATTTTGCTTCCAATAATTAATACTCTATGGCAACAGATATTTTAGCTCAATTACGATGGCGTTATGCCACCAAGAAATTTGATAGCACTAAAAAGCTTCCTAAAGAAAAACTACATATTTTAAAAGAAGCTTTTAATTTAACGGCTACTTCTTACGGTTTACAACCTCTTAAATTGATAGTGGTGAGCAATCCTGAAATCATTCAAGAACTAATGCCTATTTCCTATAACCAAGCTCAGATTGGAACTGCCTCTCATATTTTGGTTTTATGTACAGAGACCCTTGTAGATTCAGAATACATTAAAAATTATTTCGATTTGGTGGAAAAAACAAGAAATACGCCTAGAGAAATTTTAAGTTCTTTTGAGCAGTATTTAACTTCTTCCTTTTCTGAAAAAACTCATGGGGATATAAAGATCTGGGCAGCGAAACAAGCCTATTTGGTATTGGGTAATTTACTAACGGTTTGCGCTATGGAAGCTATAGACTCTTGCCCTATTGAAGGCTTTGAGCCAGATAAATACGATACATTCCTAAATCTTGCTGAAAAAGGATTGCAATCTGTATTGGTATTGGCAGTAGGCTACCGTGCCGAAGACGATATGTTTTCAGACTTAAAAAAGGTGCGAAAAGGAGTAGAAGAAGTGGTGATAGAAATTAACTAAAATTCTATAACATCACCAACGCAACGTTTATATTTGTTGGGTATCTTAATTATGGTAAAACAAATAGCCTTAATCAATAACAATTAACAATACTAATATATGCCTGGATTTGAAATTTTTGGTGATGAAGAACGCAAACAAGTAAACGACGTTTTAGATAGCGGAATTTTAATGCGTTATGGTTTCGATGGTTTGCGAAACAACCATTGGAAAGCAAAAGAATTTGAAAACAACTTTGCCAAAAAGATGCAGTCCAAGTATTGTCAATTGGTTTCTAGTGGAACATCGGCATTAACTATAGCATTGGCTTCGGCAGGAATAGGAGCAGGGGATGAGGTGATCATGCCTGTTTTTACTTTTGTTGCGAGTTTCGAATCTATTTTGGCATTAGGAGCAATTCCCGTTCTTGTGGATATAGACGATACTTTAACCCTAGATCCAAAAGCAGTGGAAGCCGCTATTACATCCAAAACGAAATGTGTGATGCCAGTACATATGTGTGGCTCTATGGCAGATTTAAATGCATTACAGACCATTTGTGATAAAAATCAGTTACTTTTATTAGAAGATGCTTGTCAGGCAATAGGCGGATCTTATAATGGAAAACCTTTAGGAAGTATTGGTGATTTGGGATGTTTTTCTTTCGATTTTGTAAAGACCATTACCTGTGGTGAGGGAGGAGCTGTGATTACAAATAATAAGGATTATTATGTAAATTCAGACCAATACCAAGATCATGGACACGATCATGTGGGGAAAGATAGAGGAGCCGAAACCCATCCTAATATGGGTTATAACTATCGTATTTCGGAACTCCATGCCGCAGTAGGAGTTGCGCAATTGGAAAAGTTAGATGCTATTTTAGAAATTCAGAAAAAGAACTATACGCTTGTTAGAGAAATGTTAGAAACATTAGAGGGTGTTACTTTTCGAAGAGTTCCAGAAGGAGGAGAAGAAAACTACTCTTTTTTAAGTTTCTTTTTACCTACAGAAGAATTAACAAAAAAAGCCATTAATGCTTTATCTGAAGCAGGAGTGGAGGCTAATTTTTATTGGTATACCAATAACTGGCATTATATAAATGGATGGGAACATCTACGAAACATAAAGTCTTTGACTAATGTAACTCCTGAAGTTAGAAACCAGTTAGAAAAACTGAATACTACCGATTTTTCAAAAAGTGATGCGGTGATGAGTCGAACCATTTCTTCTTTGTTGAAAATTAGTTGGACAGATGAGGAAGTTTTAGAAAGAGCTGAAAAAATTAAAAAAGCGATTGTTTCCGTACTATAATATCATTTCGATTCAATGCTCGTTCCTTGCATCACTCAATATCCTTTAATGGAGCCCTGAGCTCCTGACGCAGGAAGGAGTATCGAAGGGTGATAGTCATTTCGATATAATGCTCGTTCCTTACATCACTCAATGTCCTTTAATGGAAACCTGAGTTCCTGACGCAGGAAGGAGTATCGAAGGGGGAAATAGATTTTTTTGAAATTTATTTAAGGATAAGAGATAAACGACTTTTAAACTCTTAATAATTTACATATTCCATTATTTCTAATCCATAACCAATCATTCCTACCCGTTTGGTTTTATCCTTACTATTGGAAACCAATCTTATTTTATGAATTCCAAGATCGTGAAGAATTTGAGCACCAATACCAAAATCTTTGGTATCCATGTCTATTCTTGGTGCCTTAGCAATAGTGTTTTCTTCTTGGGTTTCCTTTAATACTTTTAATCTAGCCAATAAGTTTAAAGATTGACTTTGTTGGTTGATAAAAACAATAGCGCCTTTCCCTTCCTCATTAACCATACGAAACATATCGTTTAATTTTTCATCAGAATTATTAGTCAAAATACCTAGGATATCATTATTGACCAAGGAAGCATTTACACGAACTATAACAGATTCATCTTCTTTCCAAGTTCCTCTGGTAAGCGCGATATGAATTTGGTTATTTGTAGTTTGTTTATAGGCTCTAATTCTAAAACTTCCAAACTTGGTATTGATATAGAAATCTTCTTTTTTATTAATTAAAGAATCGTGTTCCATTCTATATGCAACCAAATCTTCAATAGAAATAAGTTTTAGATCGAATTTTTCAGCAACTTTCACCAATTGTGGTAAACGAGCCATCGTTCCATCTTCATTTAATATTTCTACTAGAATCCCAGCAGGTTGTAATCCAGCTAAACGAGCTAAATCTATAGAAGC
This sequence comes from uncultured Flavobacteriales bacterium, assembly GCA_913058295.1. GTDB lineage: Bacteria > Bacteroidota > Bacteroidia > Flavobacteriales > Flavobacteriaceae > Marifrigoribacter. The sequence goes on from CAJXRD010000040.1 coordinate 16,592, forward strand.
TTCGGTATGTCCAGTTCTACGCAATACACCGCCTTCTTTAGCGCGTAAAGGAAAAATATGACCAGGACGCCCTAAATCGTGTGATTTTGTTTCTTCACTGACTAAGGCTTTTATGGTTTTAGCGCGATCGTGAACCGATATACCGGTAGTACAGCCATGACCAATTAAATCTACAGATACCGTAAATGGAGTATGGTGTAATACCGTATTGTTTTGTACCATCATTTCTAATCCAAGTTCATTACAGCGTTCTTCGGTTAGAGGAGCACAAATAAGGCCACGACCATGGGTTGCCATAAAGTTGATCATTTCTGGCGTTACCATTTCGGCAGCAGCTATAAAGTCCCCTTCATTTTCTCGGTTTTCATCATCCACAACAATAATAACTTTTCCATTTTTGATGTCCTCAATGGCTTCTTCAATGGTGTTAAGTTTTACTGTGGTACCCTTTTCTGTAGAAATCATAGTATTTTTTATAAGCTGCAAAGATATTAATTTTTAATTACGATAGTGCTTAATATTTAGTGGAGAATTAGTCCTTTTTCTTTTTAAATATTTTAGTAATTCTTTCCATAAAAGCACCCATATCAATAATGCCTTGATCGGTTGTTGCTCGGTAGGTAAGCCAGGCTCCTAGGGGAAGCATAATTACCGTACTTGTCCAAGAAGCTATAAAAGGGGACAGAGTCCCGTCTTCGGCGCTATTCTTTGCAAAAATTCCAATAAAATGATAAGTTAAAAATAATAAAATGGCAATAACCATTGGTAGTCCCAATCCTCCTTTTCTAATAATTGCACCTAGGGGAGCACCAACGAAAAACAAAATAATACAGGCAAATGGCAATACATATTTTTCATGTAATGCGATTTCAAACTTATTTAATCGTTTGGTTTTAATAACATATTCCTTTTTTTTGGACTCTATGGATTGTAAAGTACTATTTATATTGTTAACGGCTAATTTTACAATACTTGCTTGATGCTTTACATTAAAAATATGAAGCAGAGTATCTGTAGTTGCGTTAAAAACTAAAGAGTCTTTGCTTTTATTGAAAATAACATTCTTTTTATTCTTGTTATAAAACTTTGCCATTCCAGCACGATAATACATATTGTTTGCAAAAGCGGTTACTGTATTGGTATATCGTTGTGATTGAGAATCGATTTCAGCCCTAAGTTCATTTGTATTAAACATATTTTGGCTGTTCAGCTTATTCTCTTTTTCTACATCTTTATTATTAAGCTCGGTAAGATCAATGTTTATAATGTACTCTTCAAAATAACTTCTTACAAAGGGTTCCCTTTTTCGTTTTTCAACATCTTTGCTTTGTACTTCACTATAATAATTTCCATCTTTTAAAACTAGAGATAGGGTATTGCTCCCTTCCTCACTTGTTAATTCTCCATTATCAGCAATGATAACCGTGTGGTTACCACTAATTCTTTTTGCATCTTTTTGATGGATAACGATATTGCTCAAAAATTGATCATTATCTCCACTTTTTTCATCCACCTTGATATTAAAGTCTTCGCCTATTTGACTAAATTGTCCTTCGGCAATAACCATAGAGGGCTTAAATTGCTGAATATTTCGCCTTAAGTTTAGCCATTTGTATTCAGAATAGGGAATTACATTATTAGCAAAGAAAAATACCAAAACAGCTAATAATATGATAAAAACAGTAAGACTTTTCATCGCTCTTTGCAATGAAATACCTGTAGATTTCATCGCTGCAAATTCATAGTTTTCAGAAAAACCTCCAAAAACCATTATCGAAGTTACCAATATGGTAAGGGGTAAAACTAATGGAATTAGTCTAGGGGAAACATACCAAAGAAATTTTAGAACAATAAGAAGATCTAAACCTCTACCGGCAAGTTCTGAGATATAAAGCCAGATACTCTGAAGTATAAAAATAAACATCAGAATAATAAATACGCTAAAAAAAGTTTTTAGGTAGGTTGTTAAAATATATTTATCTAAAACTTTCATAAGGGGATTAATCCAGCTTATTTATATAGTAGCCGTCATCTATATATTTTTTTTCATCGAATTGAAAAAGTGTTTCTGAAATAGGTTGGTTGGTCTTAAAAGAATTCACTGTAATGGTGTATTGGGTCCCAAAAGAATCGGTTTGTATTAATTTGTATACATGTTTTGTTTGCATATCGATACCTAATAGAATGTCTTTAATCTCTGCATTGGTATCGATAGGAATTAACTTTACAAACTGAATTTTTCTGCCCTTTACAGTCTGTACAACATCCATCTTATTGGTATAACCTTGTTCGTAAAAAGTAAGTAACTTGGAAGCAGATATATCAATATCCTCTTCCTCATTATAGTTAGAAATAGTTACTTCTTCATCTTCGGGAACAATAGTATATATTTTGGCTCCGTTGAACATTCGAGTAATCCCCATCATATTAAGAACATATTTATCACTCTGTAATGTAATGTCTCCTCGGGTGTCTTGCTTGATGTTTTCCTTGGTATTGTTAAGGGTGTATTTAAAATTAATAGCAATATTATCGTAACTTTTAACTTTGCTAGAAACTTCATCTAATAAAACTGTTGCTTCTTGTGCTTGTACCGTTAGTGCTGTAATAAATAAAATGCCTAAAACAGCAAATTTATAAATGTTAGATTTCATTATTTTCGTTTTCTAAATGTTGGTTTAATGCTTCTAAAGTGGGAACTAGTACTTGTCTAGCTTTACTGCCCTCAAATGGTCCCACAATTCCCGATGCCTCTAATTGATCAATAATTCTTCCTGCTCTATTATAACCTAGTTTTAATTTACGTTGTAAAAGAGAAGCAGATCCTTGTTGAGCAATAACCAGAACTTCCGCAGCATCTCTAAAGAGTTTGTCTCGTTCGCTGATATCATTATCAAGAGCTGTGCCACCTTCTTCGCCAACGTATTCGGGTAATAGATGTGCATCTGGATAGGCTTTTTGCGAACCAATAAATTCTGTAATATCCGCTACTTCTGGAGTATCTACAAAAGCACATTGTACTCTAATTAAATCGTTTCCTTGGGTATATAACATATCCCCACGGCCAATTAATTGATCGGCTCCAGAACTATCTAAAATAGTACGGGAATCTATTTTACTGGTAACTCTAAATGCAACTCTGGCAGGGAAATTTGCTTTAATAATACCGGTAATTACATTTACAGAAGGACGTTGGGTAGCAACAATTAAATGAATACCAATAGCACGTGCTAATTGAGCCATACGTGCAATTGGAGTTTCTACTTCTTTCCCAGCCGTCATGATTAAATCTGCAAACTCATCGATTACCAAAACAATATAAGGTAAAAATCGATGTCCATCGTTAGGATTTAATTTCCGAGCTTTAAATTTTGTATTGTATTCTTTAATGTTACGAACCATTGCGTCTTTTAGCAAATCGTAACGTGTATCCATTTCAATACACATAGAATTTAAAGTGTGTACTACTTTGGTGGTATCAGTAATAATGGCTTCTTCAGCATCTGGGAGTTTAGCAAGATAATGGCGCTCTATCTTATTAAATAAGGTAAGTTCCACTTTTTTAGGATCTACTAATACAAATTTAACTTCTGCGGGATGTTTCTTATAAAGTAAGGAAGTAAGAATAGCATTCAATCCAACTGACTTCCCTTGTCCAGTTGCACCTGCCATTAATAAGTGAGGCATTTTTGCTAAATCTACCACAAAAGTCTCGTTGCTAATTGTTTTTCCAAATGCAATAGGTAGTTCCATCTCTGCATTTTGAAATTTTGGAGATGCAATTACAGAACGCATGGAAACAATACTCGGGTTTTTATTTGGAACTTCTATACCTATTGTTCCACGACCAGGTATCGGAGCAATGATTCGAATACCCAATGCGGAAAGTGATAATGCAATATCGTCTTCTAAGTTTTTAATTTTTGAAATTCTAATCCCAGCTTCCGGTACAATTTCATAAAGCGTTACCGTTGGGCCTACAGTAGCTTTTATGCTTGCAATACCTATTTTATAATTATTAAGGGTACTAACTATTCTGTTTTTATTTTCTTCTAGCTCTTCTTGATTGATCGTTATCCCAGTATTCTTAGCATAATCTTTTAGCAACTCTATGGTTGGAAATTTATATTTACTAAGGTCTAATTTGGGATCAAATTCTCCAAAGTCACTGACCAATTTATCACTTAAATTTTTTGTTACTTCTATTTCTTCAGTTGCCTGTTCTACTTTCATAGTTACCTCTTCCTCGGGGAGGATAAGGTCGGGTTCTGTTTTAAGTGTAATTTCTTCTAAGGGTGGATAATCTTTAGTACTAGAAACAACTGGTGTTTCTTCAGAATTATCACTAAGATCAATTTCTTTTGAAGTGGTTTCTACCCTAACTGTTGGAGTAGGAGTATTGTTGGTATTAATAGGCACTTCTTCTGAATCGAAATCTGCTTCGATGTCTTTTTTAGTTCTTTTAAAAAACAATGCTACTTTTTCTGGGCTAATGTTTAAACGAACCACTAAGTAGATTATAAGTAAAAATACCATTACTAAAACAGTACCTATAAAGCCTAAATAATCTTGAAGAAGGTCATTAATTTCAAAACCAATAGTACCACTAAACAGGTTACTTAATGAGGAAAAGAAACCAAAAAATACTGAAATCCAAATCATCACTAAACAACCCCAGAACCAATATTTGAATAGCTTTATTTTTGTAAAATCAAAAAAGTAATAAACACCTGTAAGTGTCAATAAAAATGAAAATATTAAAGAGGAAACACCAAAACCTTTATAGATGAAAAAGTCCCCTAAATGTGCGCCAAAGGTACTGAGCCAATTTTGAGGCTTTACCTCTCGACTTGCTCCTTCAGTAAGAATACTTTGGTCGGCTTGACCTGTAAAAACATAGGATATGAAGGAAAAAAATAGGGCAATGCCAAATAAAATTAAAAAGCTACCCAACAATACTTTTTGTTGCTTGGATAATTTAAAGTTAATTTTTCTTTGTTTGTTTTTGGAAGTTTTACCGTTGTCTTTCTTTTTTCTGGCCATTAATTAGGAGGTTGTATACCAACAAAAATACAATATCAATTCGTACAAGCTACATAATTTGAAAAAAAAACTAAAACTTTGGGATATAAATAATACAAGCAATTATTATCGCTGCAATAGCAGTAAAAAACACAGCACCAGCAGCGATATCTTTTATCAAACCAATTTTAGGATGTTGCTTAGGATGTATAAAATCTGCAATTTCTTCTATAGCAGTATTTATACCTTCGGTACTAAGAACTAATGCAATGGTTAAGGTTTGTAAAATCCATTCGTTAGCAGTGATATTAAAATAAAAACCTGCAATAGTTACTAAAATTGCTATTGCAATCTGGACTTTTATACTGGCTTCACTTTTAATTAATAACCAAGCTCCCTTTGAAGCGTAGCCAATACCTTTTATGCGATTTTTTAAAAAAGATTCTTTTTTAGACATTGTTTTATAATATGCCAAATGTAAAATAAAAAAACATTTAAGTCGCGAGTAAACAGGTAATAACAAATAAATGATCCTGTTGTAGTAGTCGATAAATACTCCTTAGGTATTACTCCTAATTTTCTTTTTCGAATGTATTGGTAACAAGATTACTTTAGAATATCTATAGCAGCTTCGTAGTTTGGTTCATCTACCGTTTCTGGAACTTGTTCTGTATATTGAACAACTCCATCTTTGTCAAGAATTATCACACTACGAGAAAGCAATGCATCTAAAGGACCATTGGTAAAAATTATTCCATAATCTTTTCCAAAGCTTCCATTTTTATAATCGGATAAATTAATAACATTATCCAATCCTTCAGCACCACAAAAACGTCCTTGAGCAAAAGGTAGATCTCTAGATATACAAAGAACCTTAGTATCTTTAAGCTCACTAGCTGCCTTGTTAAAATGCCTTACAGATGCTGCGCAAGTACCGGTGTCTATACTTGGAAAAATATTCAATACAAGATTAAAACCTGCAAAATCCTTTAAGGTTTTTGTAGATAAATCACCTGCTGTTAATGAAAAATCAAGAGCTTTACTGCCTAGGGCAGGAAGTTCTCCAATAGTCTGAAACGGATTCCCTTTTAATGTTACTGAAGCCATAATATATTTAATTTATTTATTAATAGGACGCTAAATAATCAGCGGTATTTTTTTGTTTTTAAATTAGGTTAAAAATAAGCATATTAAATTGTTTAGGAATAAATATTCTAGAAAAGCTTTAAAATATTTATTACAATCTATTTAAGTAAACAATAAACTTTATTGATAAACAGATAGTTTATAAAAATAAAAATGTAACATTTTTTAGTAAGTATTTATTAAATTTATAGGATTCTAATTTTTTAAAACGAATATCATGGAAAATAATGCTAATAATAACAGTGGCGATATATCAAAATGCCCATTTATGAGTGGTGTGCAAAAAAAACCTGCAGGTAATGGAACTAGCAATCGGGATTGGTGGCCTAATGAGTTAAAATTAAATATTTTACGCCAACATGCATCTAAATCTAACCCAATGGGTGAAGATTTTAATTATGCCAAAGCATTTGAGAGCGTCAATTATAATGAATTAAAACAAGATGTTATTAATTTAATGACAAATTCTCAAGATTGGTGGCCAGCAGATTATGGTCATTATGGACCATTTATGATTCGTATGGCTTGGCATAGTGCAGGTACTTACCGAGTTGGTGATGGTAGAGGTGGAGCGGGAACTGGGACACAACGTTTTGCACCACTTAATAGCTGGCCAGATAATGGAAATTTAGATAAAGCACGATTACTTCTTTGGCCTGTAAAAAAGAAATATGGAAATAAAATTTCTTGGGCAGATTTAATGATTCTTGCAGGTAATTGTGCATTAGAGTCTATGGGTTTTAAAACCTTTGGCTTTGCAGGTGGTAGAGAGGATGTTTGGGAGCCAGAGCAAGATGTATATTGGGGATCAGAAACGGGATGGTTGGATAATGATGAACGATATGATACAAGTGATGGAGATTTAGAAGGACATCTTGGAGCGGTACATATGGGCTTAATTTATGTGAATCCAGAAGGGCCAAATGGGATACCAGATCCTTTAAAATCAGCTCATGATATAAAAATCACTTTTGGTAGAATGGCTATGAATGATGAAGAAACTGTTGCCTTAGTGGCTGGAGGACATACTTTTGGTAAAGCTCATGGTGCTGCAGATCCTGATAAATATGTTGGTGCAGAACCCCATGGCGCTTCTATTGAAGAAATGAGTACGGGTTGGAAAAACACTTTTGGAACAGGTGTATTAGATGATACTATTACTAGTGGTATTGAAGGTGCTTGGACACCAAATCCGATACAATGGGATCATGATTATTTTGACGTATTGTTAAACTATGATTGGGAATTAACAAAGAGCCCTGCTGGAGCACATCAATGGACACCAACAGCAGCATCTAATGCTAAAATGGCACCAAAAGCGGGGGATTCAATTGGCAGACAGGCTTTAATGATGACGACTGCAGATATGGCTTTGAAAATGGATCCAACATACTTAGAAATATCTCAACGTTTCCATAAAGATCATAGCGCATTTGAAGATGCCTTTGCTCGTGCTTGGTATAAATTAACCCATCGGGATATGGGGCCAATTTCTCGTTATTTAGGTCCAGAAGTAGCCCAAGAAGAATTGGTGTGGCAAGATCCAATTCCTATCGTTAACTATGTACTAAGTGATTCCGATATTTCTACCTTAAAAAAAATGATTTTAGCTTCGGGATTATCTATATCTCAAATGGTTAAAACTGCTTGGGCTTCCGCTTCAACATTTAGAAGCTCTGATAAGCGTGGAGGTGCCAATGGGGGTCGTTTGCGTTTAGAACCACAAAGAAGTTGGGAAGTAAACAATCCAACGGAGTTAAATAAGGTTTTAAATAGTTTAGAAGGAATTCAAATGGATTTTGACGGTGCTATATCTATGGCTGATTTAATTGTACTAGCAGGTTCAGTTGGTGTTGAAGAAGCTGCAAAAAATGCAGGACAGAATATATCTGTTCCTTTTACTCAAGGAAGAGGAGATGCTAGCCAAGTGCAAACAGATTTAGAATCTTTTGGTTACCTAGAGCCACTTGCAGATGGGTTTCGAAATTATATTAAATCCGATTTAAACGTTGCAGCTGAAGATTTATTAATAGATCGTACTAATTTACTTAGCCTTTCCATTCCAGAAATGACTGTCCTTATTGGTGGCTTACGTGTGTTAGGAGCTAACTACGACAATTCTAATCATGGGGTCTTTACCGATAATCTAGGAAGTTTAACAAATGATTTTTTTACGAACTTATTGGACTTTTCATATACTTGGAAAGCTGTTAATTCTGAAGATAAAGAATTTAAAGGGTGTGACCGAAAAACTGGTGCAGAGAAGTTTTCTGCAAGTCGTGCAGATTTAATATTTGGATCTAATTCAGAATTAAGAGCTACTGCTGAAGTTTATGGAGCTAATGATGGACAAGAAAAATTTGTTAATGATTTTGTTGCTGCTTGGACTAAAGTGATGAATCTTGACCGTTTCGATTTAGCTTAAATTATGGATATAAAAAAGCCTACTAATTTTAGTAGGCTTTTTATAATTTAAAATATTTTTAGTTTACATGTTTTTCTAAAAAACCAGCAACACCATCATGAGTAGCTTGCATTCCTTCTTTTCCTTTACTCCAGTTAGCAGGACAAACTTCACCATTTTCTTCTACAAATTGAAGAGCATCTACCATACGTAAAGCCTCATCAACATTTCTTCCTAAGGGTAAATCGTTTACTATTTGATGGCGTACAATTCCTTCTTTGTCGATTAAGAATAAACCACGGTAAGCAATTAATTCACCTTCAGCTTGAAGCATATCATTATCATCGTAAAAATAATCACCAGCTAAAACATCAAAATTCTTAGAAATCGTTTTGTTGGTATCTGCAACTAAAGGATATGTAACCCCTTTTATTCCACCATTGTTTTTGTCTAATTGCAACCATCCCCAATGCGATTGTTCCGTATCTGTTGAAACCGCAACAACTTCAGTGTTTCTAGATTTAAATTCTTCTAATTTCTCTTGAAACGCATGCAATTCTGTTGGGCAAACAAATGTAAAATCTTTTGGATAAAAGAATAATACCACATGTTTCTTTCCTATGAATTGATCTAACGAATAATCGTTCACAAATTCACTACCATTTATAACCGCTTGCGCACTAAATTCTGGAGCTTTTTTACCTACTAATACTGCCATTTTATATCTTATTTATTAATGTAAATTTATAATTTTGGCAAAGATAAATATTGCTTAGACAATATTAATATATAAGTATTTTAAAAATTTATAATGAGATAGCTTAAGCTGATTTGTTAGTTAATTGTTTAATTTTAATGTTTAATGCAGCAAAAAGTAAGGTGGTAAATGGACTCATCCAATTAAAGAAAGCATAAACAAAATATTCGCCAACACCAACTCCTAATACACCACTCTGGTAGGCACCACAAGTATTCCAAGGAATTAGTACCGAAGTTACTGTTCCTGAATCTTCTAGAGTTCTACTTAAGTTCTGGGGAGCAAGCCCTCTATCTTCATAAGCCTGTTTAAACATTTTCCCAGGAATAACTATGGCCAAATATTGATCACTGGCAATAACATTTAATCCTAAACAACTAACAACAGTACTAGCAAACAGTCCAAACACTGAATGTGCCATTTTTAATAAAACTTTTGTTATTCTAGCTAATGCACCAATAGCATCCATAATACCTCCAAAAACCATTGCACAAATAATAAGAAGAATAGTCCATAACATACCAATCATTCCGCTTGAGCTAAATAAATCGTTTAGTTTTTCATTATCAGTTACGATTTGAGTATCCGTAAAAATAGAATTGATTATGGCTGAAAATTTTGAAGTAGAAAGGCTGTTTAATATTTCTGGTTGAAAAATAAAAGCAAATACAATAGCAAGTAAAACACCAGAACCTAATGCAATTAAAGGTTTGGTTTTAGTTAAAATTAAAGCAATAACTGCTACAGGTACTAAAAATAAATATGGGCTAATATTAAAAGTAGAATTAATCGAGTTTAATAAGCCGCTTACATCTGCAGATCCCGTAGTATCTATATTCATACTAATAATACTAAATATGATTATAGTAAGTATAATGGTTGGTGTTGTGGTCAAAGCCATATACCGAATGTGTGTAAATAAATCGGTTCCAGCCATAGCAGGAGCAAGGTTAGTGGTATCGCTTAATGGAGACATTTTATCTCCAAAATAAGCACCAGATATTACTGCTCCAGCTACCATTCCTAATGGGATGCCTAAAGCTTCTCCAATACCAATAAGAGCAATACCCACTGTAGCAGACGTGGTCCAAGAGCTTCCTGTTGCTATCGATATCAATGCTGCAATTACCACACAAGCAGGCAAAAATATTTCAGGGCTTAACACCTGCAATCCATAATAAACCATCGCGGGTATTACGCCACTAACTAGCCATGTTCCAGCTAAAGCTCCTACCAATAATAGAATCATAACTGGAACAAAAATACTTTTTAGGTTTTCCCAAATTTCTTCCACCATAGTTTTTATGCCCACTTTGTTTTTAAATCCAACAATAGCTGCTACACCACCACCAATAAGTAAAATATATTGGTTAGAATAACCTCCAAACATTTCTCCACCAGCAATAAAAATATTGTAAGCTAAGAGTCCCATTAGTATAATAACAGGGGTCATCGCTTCCCAAATGTTTAAAGAAACATTTTCAATAATTTTCTGTTCATCAACTTTTATTTCGGAAAGGTTTTTGTCGTCTTGCATGTTTTTAATTTTTTGAAGGGTAATGTTACGATTTTGAACAGCGATATGCAAATACAAAAAAAAGCGACCTTTAAGGTCGCTTTTTTTATAAAAATGTGTGGAGAATTATACTAACTCTTGTAATTCTGGCTTTAAGATATTTACTTTAACCATACAATCTTTCATCGTTTGGAAGGTGCGTTCAATATCATTATCCAATCCAATAGAAAAACGTATCAATCCATCAGTTAGGCCCATTTCCTTTTGTTCGTCTTCAGGAATTTCAGAAGAGGTAGAGCTTCCTGGAGCAGAAAATAATGTTTTATAGAATCCTAAACTTACCGCTAAATAACCAAGGTTTTTGTTTTGCATTAATTCCATTAAAGCATTTGCCTTATCTAAAGATCCTACATCTAAAGTTAATAATCCACCAAAACCATATTCTTCATTCATCATGCTTTTAAATATCTCATGACTTGGGTGAGAAACCAATCCTGGATAGACTGTTTTTAATCCTAAATCTTCAAATTGCTCCGCAAGGTATTGTGCGTTTTTACTATGTTGTTTTATACGAATATGTAGCGTTCTCATATTCTTTAAAATTGATGCAGATCGCATACTATCCATAGAAGAACCTAATAACATAGAAGCGCCATCGTTTACACTACGTAAAGAATCTATAAAATCTTGAGTTCCACAAATTACACCACCCATAGTATCACTACTACCGTTGATGAATTTTGTTAAACTATGCAAAACTACATCCGCTCCTAATTCTGCTGGTGAAATAGACAAAGGAGAAAAAGTATTATCTACTAACAATTTTAAATTATGTTTTTTTGCAATTTCAGCCAAGCTTTTAATGTCAGCAACTTCTAAAAGAGGGTTACTTACTGCTTCACAAAAAATTACTTTTGTGTTTTCATTTATAGCAGCTTCAACGGTTTCTAAGTTTGTAATATCTACAAAAGTAGTTTCAATATTCATTCTAGGAGTGAAGTTCTTTAAAAAAGCATAAGTACCTCCGTAAATAGTTCGACTAGAAACAACATGATCGCCAGCGCCACATAATTGTAATAATGCAGGAGTAATTGCTCCCATTCCTGTTGCTGCTACATTTGCAGTTTCTGTGCCTTCCATTGCTGCAAGTGCTTCCCCCAAATAAAGATTACTTGGTGAAGTATGTCTAGAGTATAAATAACAACCATCTGCATTCCCTTCGAAAGTGTCAAACATCGTTTTCGCAGAAAGAAAAGTATAGGTTGATGAATCGGATATAGAAGGATTTACGCCTCCAAATTCTCCAAAATACTGTAAGTCTTGAATTTTATTTGCGGGTTTAAATTTCATAGTATGATATATTTTAATTGATTACAAAAATAACAATTATTAGTTTATATGTCAATAGTATCGATTAAATTAGGATTATAAATCTGTGTATTTAATGATATGTAGATTTATATTCTTTAATAAATAAAATATTTTGTATTTTTCAGAAAATTTTTCAAAATGAATTTAGATGCTATTGATAAAAAGCTATTAAATTTTCTTCAGGAAGACTGCAAACAAACCAATAAAGAATTGTCTTCTAAATTAAACTTATCAGTTACTGCTGTATACGAACGGATAAAAAAATTGGAAAGAGAAGGAGTTGTAAAACAATATGTAAGTATATTGAATAAAGAAAAGGTAGATCGAGGCTTTGTGGTTTTCTGCCAGATAAAATTAGTACAACATGCCAAAGAGTTTCTTACTAAATTTGAAAAAGAAGTAACAAAATTAGATGAGGTATTGGAATGTTTTCACGTTAGTGGCGACTATGACTATTTACTAAAGGTAATTGTGAAAGACATGCCTCATTTTAGATCTTTTATGGTTACAAAATTAACGACCTTAAAACATATTGGTAGTACACATACTTCCTTTACCATAAGTGAAGTGAAAAATACCACTGCAATACCATTACAATTATGAAAAGTATTCCTTATAAAACTTCAGAACTTTTTATTCTTTTTGTTTTACTTCCAATAAGCCTTGTATTTTCTTTTCCTATTTGGATAAAAGCAGGATTGATTTTGATGAGTTTTATTTACATCATCATCATAATGCTTCGTATTGAAAAGTTCTCCTTTAAAATGAATAAAAGTTTGGATTGGAGTCATTTCTGGAAAAGAACCTCGGTAACTTTTGTTGGCATTGCTGTAATCACAACGCTCTATGTGTATTTTATGGATGCCGATAAATTGTTTTGTGTTCCAATTAATAATCCAAAATTATGGATAGGGATCCTTTTTGTGTATACCTTTCTTTCGGTATGGCCACAAGAATTTATTTATAGAACTTTTTTCTATTCCAGATACGAAAGCTTGTTTAAAAACAAAAAGTTGCTCATTTTTATAAATGCAATTCTCTTTTGTTTGGCACATCTGTTTTTTAAAAACACCTTGGTTATTGTATTAACTTTTATAGGAGGACTACTATTTGGCTTGACCTATTTAAAAACGAAATCTACCCTTTTGGTGAGTATAGAACATGCCCTTTATGGCAACTGGTTATTTACTGTTGGAATGGGGCAGATGCTTGCGTTTCCGGGTATGGAGAGTTGTTAGTTGATAAGGAGAGAATGAAACAATGAAACAATGAAAGAACGAATTAATAAGATAATGATTGATTTTTTTTATTTTTGCCTACAGCCTACAGCCTACAGCCTACAGCCTACAGCCTACAGCCTACAGCCTAC
>CAJXRD010000041.1 GCA_913058295.1 uncultured Flavobacteriales bacterium
GGAACAAACCTTCCACTTATTAAGGCAATTCCAATGAGTACTTCAAGCCCTCTTAATAATGGCCAAAAATAACCAACCTTAGTAAGGCCCATCATATAATCTAAGGCCACTCCATCCATTGGAGGACGCGGAATAACTGGAAAGAAATGATTAAATCCAAAAATAAGGAAAGGTAATCCTAATAATGCTCGTACTATAATTATTGCTATTTTCATGTTTGTGATTTTTATTTATTATTGTTTTTATACTAATAATGGATTAATGTTAATTCCACCATCTATATTGTACTCACTACCCGTAATGAATGAGGCATCATCAGATGCTAAAAACGAAACAAGTTTTGCTATATCTTTTGGTTGACCAAATCTTTTTAACGGTATGCGATTTTGCATTGCTTCTGCAAATCCGTTTAGTTGCTCTTCCTCCATTCCTGTTTTACCATAAATTGGTGTTGAAACTGGACCTGGATTTACAGAATTGACACGAATTTTTCTAGGAGCTAATTCTGTTGCAGCAGCTCGAGTATAGGAATTCAAAGCCGCTTTAGATGCAGCATAAACTGCTGTATTTGGCATTCCTGTATAAGCATTTATAGACGATAAATTTATAATAGATGCACCATCATTTAATATTGGGAGAAACTTTTCAGTTGTGAAAAATGCACCCTTAAAATTAATTCCCATTTGATGGTCAAACATTTCTTCACTTATTTGTCCGATTGGAGCAGCCTGAAAAATTCCTGCATTTACGAATAATACATCCACTTTTCCAAAATCTGTTTTTACTTGTTCCACCAAATTCTCTATTGCTGAAATACTCTTTACATCTGCAACAATACCTTTAACTCCTAGTTCTTCTGAAGCAATTTTCACCTTTTCTTCAGAGCGACCTGTAATAATTACAGTTGCACCATTTTCTTTTAATTCTTTTGCTGAAGCATAACCAATACCACTATTACCTCCTGTAACAACAGCGACTTTCCCTTTTAATTCTCTCATTTTTATGTTTTTAATTAATTTATAAATATTAGAACGTTCGTTCCGAGTGCAAATGTATGTATATTAGAACGATCATTCCAAATAAAATTGAAAAAAACTTTTAAAAAATGTCAGCTGTTAACATTTTATAAAACAAAATCCTTAACTTTAATAAATATTATTAGATAAAGAGATGGATGTTAAAACCGGGATAATTTATTCTTCTGTAGATGGGCAAACTCTGAAAATTTGTAATAGGCTTAGAGATGAATTTTTACAGAACAATCAAAACGTAGAACTATTCTCCATTAATGATTTTAATGGAGATATAAGCAATTATGATAAGCTTATTATTGGTGCAAGTATTAGATACGGAGTTCATAATGAAGGAATAATTGACTTTGTAAAAACAAATAAAATACAATTAGATTCCATAAAAACAGCTTTCTTTTCTGTAAATCTGGTTGCAAGAAAACCTGAAAAAAGTACACCAAGCACAAATCCATATGTTATAAAGTTTTTTAAGACCATTGACTGGGCACCAACAGTTGTTGAAGTATTTGCAGGAAAACTAGACTATAAAAAATATCCTTTTTTTGACAGAATTATGATTCAATTTATTATGTGGATGACAAAGGGGCCAACCGATTCCAGTACAAAAATTGAATATACTAATTGGGATAAAGTAGCAGATTTTGGCAAGCAACTTACGAAATTATAAATAAACTATAAAGGAGGTTCTAAAGACAATAGTATTTAAATCATATGGGTTCTAATATTGCAAATCTTATTTTGAGATTTTTTCTGGAAATTATTGCTCTTATTACTTTGGGTGTTTGGGGTTTTAAACAAAGTGAAAGTTGGTTTAGGTTAGTATTAGCTATTGGAATACCTGTCGTTATAGCTGTTGTTTGGGGAACATTTGCAGTCCCTAATGACCCAAGCCGTTCTGGATCTGCTCCTGTTATAACGGCTGGTTTTATCCGATTGATAATCGAATTTGGAGTTTTTGGTTTTACAGTTTGGTCACTTTATGATATGGGATGGAACAAAATTAGCCTGATCTTTGGAATTGTAGTTTTGGCACATTACCTAGTTTCATATGATCGTGTTTTGTGGTTATTGACTAAATAATCTCTAAAGTATTGGAATTAAAAACTCCTAATATATATTAAATTCGCTATTAAGGGAAAGAAGCTCTGGTATTTAGCCACAACACAATCATTACCAAAACCATAAGTAGTACTTTTGGATACTATGCTTTGTTAATATAAATAAACGTAAACCATTATGAATTCAGTATTTATAAATAAACTCCGAATGATAGGTGAGTTTAGTTTAATTACTGCCTTTGCAGGCATTATTTACCAATTAGTAGATATTAAATATGTGGATCATATTGGTGTCATCATGGGCGCTTCTTTAGGCTTTGGTTTTGGAATAATCGAACTATTTATTTTATCTGGATTAAAAAAGAAATTTCTAAAATTTTCATTATTCCAATCCATTTTCATCAAAGCGATTATTTATTTGATAATCATATATTTTTTCTCAGGATTAATTGGTTTGCTCGTTGGACTTTCTCAAGGAAAAGAAATGGAAGAATTTTACGCCTCACTTTACGGGAGAGAACAATTCATCCTTATTATCTATACGCTCACGATTTATATACTGCTATCATTTTACATCCAGATAAATCTACTTTTAGGTAAAGGGGTTCTCTTAAAGTTTTTAATGGGAAAATATAGAAAGCCAACCAATGAACACAGGATTTTTATGTTTTTAGATTTAAAATCTTCAACTACACTAGCGGAAAGATTAGGGCTTGAGAACTATTATGCATTACTTAATGACTTCTTTCATGAAGTTTCTGAACCAGTAAGAACAACCAATGCAGAGATTTATCAGTATGTTGGAGACGAGGTTGTGTTCACATGGAAAACAGATGATGGATTAAGCAATGCTAATTGCCTTAAGATTTTCTACAAAATCCGTGAAAACGTTTATCAAAATAGAAAATATTATCGTGATAAATATGGAGAAATACCCGATTTTAAAGCTGGACTTCATTTTGGTGAAGTGATTAGTGCCCAAATAGGAGATATTAAAAGGGAAATTATTTATAATGGCGATGTTTTAAATACAAGTGCTAGAATACAGGAACAATGCAATGTTTTTAAGTGTGAACTACTTATTTCTGGGATCTTATTGAATAAATTAAATATAGAAAATGAGTACAATGCAGAAAAAATGGATACCATAAAATTGCGTGGAAAGGAAAACGAGATAGAATTGTACAGTCTTTCAGAATTCTGAATTAATTAGCTGCATAAAAAAAAATATTAAACATTTTGACCCATTCTTATTCTAAGCAACATAATTTAAAATTTTATATATTGCTTGGTATTATTTTTGGATAATAGATTTAAATGAAAAAGAATAAACAAAAAATAAAATTGGATTGGAAATCAAAATTCATGGATCTTCTAATTGTGATAATCGGTATAACGATTGCATTTAAATTAAATGCTTGGAATCAAACTATAGAAACCAAGAGTAAAGTTGATGATTATATTGAAAATTTTAATTCAGAGATCATTTCTAACAAGGAAAGCTTGGATATCGCAATAGCCTTTTCAGAAACAAATTATAAAAATATAGACAGCTTAAAAATCATTCTATTGACTAAAAATTATACCGATAGTAGAATTCTACTTCTTTCTTCTAGTATGATGGCTATGGCAAATTTTACTCCATCTATAACCACTATGGAAAATATTTTAGCTTCTGGTGATTTTGATTTGATAAAGGATATTGAACTAAGAAAGAGTATTATTAACACCTATAATAATTATCAAACCACAGCAAATCTTGAAAAATTATTAACAGATTATGTAAGCGAATATGTTAGTCCGTTTTTCTTTGAGAATATCCGTTTTAGTGACTTTAGTTCCATCCATCCTGATTATACAAAAGACCCAGTTTTTGAAAATATTGTATTTGGTTATGAGGTGCTATTAAATCAGTTAATTAATGGATATAAAGTAAATTCAGAAATTCAGAAAGATTTAAATGAAAAATTAAATAGCATAAAGGCAGACTAATAAATAAAACACAAGGTGAATTTAGAAACTCAATTAATCTTTTTTTTTAGTGCATTAGGTGCGTTTAACAGTACAATCTTAAGCATTTACTTTTTGTTTTTTGCGAAACCCAAACAGCTATCCAATTATTTTTTAGGAGGCTTATTAGTAGTTTTAAGTATTAGAATCTGGAAATCTATATTTTTTTATTTTAACCCAGATTTATCAAAAACATTTTTGCAGATTGGATTAACTGCATGTTTTTTTATTGGCCCATTTCTGTATCTCTACGTTAAGGCTAAATTAGATGATCCCAAACGAGTTTTAAATCAGTCTCTTTATTTATTAGTACCTTTTATCATATTAGTCCTTATTCTTGGTTGGATGTATCCTTATACACAATATGCAGAAATTTGGGGGTTGTATTTTTATAAAGTAATTAATTATCAATGGTTACTGTTCTTAATATTAACTGGAATAGTTTGTAGAGATCTATTTAAAAAATTAGTAAAAAAAGAAAAGCGCTTAAATTATCAGGAAATATGGATAGTTAGTGTGTTTAGTGGTGTATTCTTAATTTGGCTAGCCTATTTCACTTCCTCTTATACTTCCTATATTATTGGCGCTTTGTCCTTTTCATTTGTATTATATCTATCCATTTTATTGATTTTTTATAAAAAAAAGACCGACTATATAAGCACAGAAAAGAAAGAAAAATATGCTGATAAAAAAATTAATAATGAAGAAGCCCTGCATTTATTAAGTAAAATTGAAACTGTTTTAAAAGGAGAACAACTATACAAAGATCCTAATTTAACTTTAACACAACTGTCTAAACTAATACATGTAAGAGTCCATGTTTTATCTCAATTATTAAATGATAACCTAGATAAAAACTTCCCTAATTTTATAAATGAATATAGAATTGATGCGGCAAAAAAAATGCTAATAACAGACAATCACTTAAAAATGGAAGTTATTGCTGAAAACTGTGGTTTTAATTCTACCAGTACATTTTACACTGCCTTTAAAAGCATAACTAATACTACTCCAGGCAAATACGCTAAAAACGAATTAAAATAATAAACTCCGGATTTATACATTAGGAATTTTAGATTATACATTCCTACTAAAAGAAGGTGTTTCTGATTGTACTCTTGTTGAATATTAATTTCAAAAGACAAATCATGAAACGTTATTTTATTCTATTAGTAGTATTAAGCTTAAATCAAATATCATTTTCTCAATCCGAAATAAAATCTATAGAAAACACTTTATTAGATTATATAGAAGGGACTTCTTATAATCATCCAGATCAAATTCAGAAAGCATTTTACACTGATGCAAATTTATATCTCGATAGTAAAGACAATGGTATGCGTGTTGTACCCATATCACAATATATAAGCTGGTTTAAAAAAGGAGAGCAAGGAGAGTTTACTGGAAGGGTTGGAAATATTTTATCTATTGATTATTTTGGAAACGTTGCCTATGCAAAGGCAGAGGTTCTAATTCCAGAAAGTAGCCTAAGGTATGTAGACTTATTTATTTTGAAAAAAGTTAATAATCAATGGAAAATCATTAGTAAAACCGCCAATAGTGAAACAAGCAATTTAAAAGGAGATCGTATTTTATTTATTGTTTCCAATGCTCATTTCTATGGAGATTCCAATTTAGCAACAGGAAACAGTTATTCAGAAATTATAAACGCTTACGACACCTTTGTCAAAGCTGGATATACAGTAGACTTTGTAAGCCCTGAAGGCGGAAGTATTCCATTAGCCTATATCAATACTTCAGATGAACTTAGTAAATCTTATTTATACAATCCAGACTTTATGTATGCTTTAAAACATACCAAAAAGCCAGCTGAGATTAATCCAAAAAACTACAAAGCAGTTCATTATATTGGTGGAGGAAGCGCAATGTTTGGAGTACCAGAAAACACAGCAATTCAAAACATAGTAATGACTATTTATGAAGATCATAGAGGTATAATATCTTCGGTATGTCATGGCACTGCAGGGATTGTGCATTTAAAAACTAAATCTGGCAAGTATTTAGTGGAAGGTAAAAGAGTGAATGGTTATCCGGATGCTTATGAAAGGAAAGATGCGGAGCATTTTAAACAATTTCCTTTTTTAATTACCCAAACAATTGAAGAAAGAGGAGGGGATTTTAATTACTCTCCAAGAAATACAGTTCATGTGGAAGTGGATGGAAATTTAGTTACAGGGCAAAACTATTTATCGTCCAAGCCTGTTGCATTAAAGATAATTGAAATGCTAAAAAAATAATGTCTTGTCTTATTGTCATATATTATCTTTTGGCTCAATAATGGTTATAGTTTTAGAATGAGTAAAACAAAAGTATCCTATAAATGGGCGTTTCAAGAATATATCTGGCCCCGTAAAAAAATCGTTTCCATTGGCTTATTCCTTATCATTATAAGAAGTTTAGCTGGAATGGTATTACCTTTCGCAAGTAAAACATTGATTGACGATATCGTACCTTCTAAAGATGTTTCTACACTTTGGGTACTGATATTAATTGTCTGTTCTGCCATTTTAGTACAAGCGATAACTTCTTTTTCTCTAACAAGATTATTAAGCGTAGAAGCGCAGCATTTAATTTATTTATTGCGTTCTCAAGTTCAACGTAAGCTACTATCACTTCCTATTAATTTTTTCGACAATAATAAAACTGGAGCTTTGGTTTCTAGAGTTATGACAGATGTAGAAGGGGTTCGTAATTTAGTTGGTACTGGATTGGTTCAGTTAATAGGAGGGACGATTACTGCGATTATTTCCTTAGTGATTTTAATAAAAATAAATGCTTTAATGACTGTTTTTGTATTAGTTCCTGTTGGGATATTTGCAATTATTGCTATGAAAGCATTCGGATATATACGTCCAATATTTAAAAAAAGAGGGGTAATTAATGCTGAAGTTACAGGACGTTTAACCGAAACATTAGGAGGAGTTAGAGTTATAAAAGGTTTTAATGCTGAAGAGCAAGAAAACAAATCTTTCCAAGAGGGAGCTGAAAAATTATACCTCAATGTAAAACAAAGTTTAACTGCTACTGCTTTAATAACGAGTTCATCCACATTTTTATTAGGATTGGCCTCTGCTGGGATTATGGGAATTGGCGGTTATTTTATGATGGAAAACACCATGACCTTTGGGGAGTTTATTTCTTTTACTCTATTCTTAGGTTTTATGATTGCTCCAATAGTTCAGATGAGTAATATTGGTAGTCAGTTAACGGAAGCGATGGCAGGATTAGATAGAACCCAAGAGTTGATGGAAATGACTGTTGAAGATGATCCAGAGGTTAGAACGAACTATTTAAAAGACATCAAAGGTGATATAGTTTTTAAGGATGTATCTTTTAGTTATGTGGAAAGCAAAGAAGTATTACATAATATTTCATTTGAGGCATCTTCAGGGAGTGTAACGGCATTGGTTGGTTCCTCCGGTTCTGGAAAATCTACCATTGCAAGTTTGGCAGCAACGTTTTTGAAGCCTACAAATGGTGTTGTAACATTAGATGGAAAAGACTTATCAAAAGTTAATTTGAGTAGTTTCCGATTGAATTTAGGAGTGGTATTGCAAGACGATTTCTTATATGCTGGAACCATTCGTGAGAATGTTCTTTTTCCTCGTCCTAATGCTACAGAAGAAGAATTGCAAAGTGCTATTAAAAGTGCTTATGTAAATGAATTTACCGATAAATTCGAAGAAGGATTAGATACGATAATTGGTGAAAGAGGAGTAAAATTATCTGGTGGCCAAAAACAACGTATCTCCATTGCTCGAGCTTTATTAGCAAATCCGAAAATCATCATATTAGATGAGGCAACTTCAAATCTAGATACAGAAAGTGAATCTTTTATTCAGAAAAGTTTACATACTTTAATGAAAGATAGAACCACTCTTGTTATTGCGCATAGACTGAGTACGATTCAACAAGCTGACCAGATTCTGGTAATTGAAGAAGGTAAGATTGCCGAGCAAGGAAAACACGATGAGTTGATAGCTAAAAAAGGAAGGTACTTTGATTTATATACCTACCAAAGTAGGATCTAAAATGACCTTTTTTATTCTCAAATTAAATTAATCCGCTAATAAGAATAATTATTTACTTCTTTTTATAGCGGATTTTTCCTAATTCTATAGCAATTGCTGTTCTTGCCAACATCGTAAAGATTAATGCTCCCATAGCCCAAATTCCTAGGGTTACCCCAATTTCAATCCAAGTAGGGGAGTACTCTGCAATTTTCCCCCATGGTCCAGGAATAAATCCAGGTATAATTAATCCAAATCCCTTTTCAATCCAAATTGCTATGAACAACATGAAACAAGAAATGTATAATACTTTAAAATTATTTCGGAGCTTATGAAAAGTTAGCATAATGGTTGCAGTTACGTTTAGTGTTATGGCTGTCCATATCCAAGGCATTAAAGCATTTTTGCCATGTAATCCAAAGAATAAATAATAGGCGCTTTCACTGTGATGTGTAGGGGCATAAAATTCTTTAAATAGCTCAGAAACCAACATAATTAAATTAATTTGTGCAGCTATTGTTACTACCAATGCAATTTTCTTTATTGTTTTATCTGGTATTACAAATAGAGTGTGAGATCTTATAAAAGCTAAAACCAATATAATTAAAGCTGGTCCTGCTGCAAAAGCTGAAGCTAAAAAACGAGGTCCTAATAAAGCGTTATTCCAAAATGGTTTGGCTTGTAATCCTTGGTATAAAAATGCAGTAACTAAATGGATACTAACTGCCCATAAAACAGAGATAATCGCTCCTGGCAAGTACACATTCTTTTTAGCTTCTTTTCCTTGATAATGTCTAAAAAGAATATAAAAAGGAATTGAGATATTAATAAATAAATATCCATTTAATGCCAATACATCCCAGGTAAGCATGGAATTAGGGAAATTAAAGACTCCAATTACTGGAATCATATGCCATAAAACAGCTGGTCCTCCCATATCTGCAACAACAAAAGCCAAACACATACATAGAGCAGCTACTGCAATACCTTCACCAATAAGAACGGCTTGTTTAAAATCGATATCCTTTAATACATAAGTTGGCATTACCAACATCACTGCAGCAGCAGCAATACCTACCAAAAATGTAAAATTAGAAATATACAAACCCCAACTCACTCTATCTGTCATTCCAGTAACGCTTAATCCTTCCCGAATCTGAATGGAATAACAATACATTCCAAACAACATTATAAATGTGAGTAAAGCCATCCATAAATGGTATTTTTTGGAACCGTGGGTAATTCTGTCCAAACTGTCTTTAACTAAACTTATAAATACCTTAATCATTTTTTTTGAATAAAATTAATTCCTGTTGTTAATCCATAAAATACCAGAACTTAGGTTCTGTACCTAAGTCTTCTTTAAGTCTAAATACTTTTTTATTTTCTAGAACCCATCGTATGGTGCTTTTAGGATCTAATAGGTTTCCGAAAATTCTTGCTCCAGTTGGGCAAGCTTCTACACAGGCAGGGTTTTCACCTGCCCTAGAACGTTGCACACAAAAAGTACATTTTTCCATTACCCCTTTTTTACGCATTCTATTTCCTAAATAGTGTTGGTCTTTGTTTACTTCTTCTTCAGGAACTTCAGGAGTACTCCAGTTAAATCTTCTTCCATCATAGGGACAAGCTGCCATACAATATCTACAACCTATACACCAATCGTAATCTATAACTACCAATCCATCATCTTCACGCCAAGTAGCTTGAACCGGGCAAACTTCTACACAAGGAGGATTGTCACAATGATAGCATTGAGTCCCCATATAAAAGTGTCCCTCTGCAGGAACCTCGTGGTAATAATTATCATCTGCCTCATTAAAATTAAGCCCTTCACCGTCTTTCATTTCATGAATACGGATGTATTGCATTTGCGAATCTCTATCCTGGTTGTTTTCTTCTACACAGGCAGATACACAGTCCATATACCCTTGGCATTTCGAGATATTAAAAGCATAACCAAACAGTACATCATCTTTGGCGTTTTGGGAAGACATATTAATGTTTTTCCCTGTACGTAGTTGATAAGAACGAACCAATCTATCTACTGTAGCAGATTTTTCTTTATTGGACATCAATTTGTAATTCCCTTTAAACTGTTCTTCCCATTCAATCTGTGCTTTTTCTTTAGATTCATCCCCAGCAACAACACTACAAGAAGTACTAACAGCCCCAGCACCAATTAATAAACTAGCAGTTAGTTTCTTAAAAGCAGTACGCCGATCCATTTTTACATCAAAAACTTGCTCAAAACCATCTTTAACTCTTTCCTCGCCAATGGATGCATTTATTGCAGCTTCTGCAAAGGCTTCATCGGTCATGTCTTGTGGCTCTGGTGTATGTGATCCACATCCCCCCGAAGTCTTTCCACATCCACAAGAACTTTTTTGTTGAACTGTATCTGAATTTAAATTTAAAGAAAACCATTTATTTTTATTCTTACTCATATTGCTTAGGGTTTATATACCAAAAATGGCGTTCTATTTTCTTTCGTTTTCATATTCTGTATTAAATCTATCTGGATACCTCGTCTCAAAATGAGGGTCGTGAGGATTATGACAGTTTACACAAGTATTAGATAGTCTTGGTGGAGCCCAACTGGCTATACGTTTGCCATGTGCGCCTCCCTTCCAATCATTAAATTGTTTGCTGTGACATTGACTACAAGCCTGATAACTGTAGTTAAAATCAATCGGTGTATCGGTTAATGATTTTAAATTATCCATATCATTGCCATTATGACAAGTAGCACAATTCATCGTGATTTCATTGGCATGATTTAGATTAATATCCCAATGTGCTTTTTTACCACTGCGGCCATCTTCCAATTCTTTTAAAGATGCAGTATGACATTCGGAACAACTATAAGACTTTATCTGACTTTTACGTTCCGGAATTAAAAAAGTATGCTCTCCTTCAGTAATCTCAATACTTTTAATTTCACTGATATAAGGTTCTGAAGAAATTGAATCTCCATGGTAATCTTTACTTTCTGCTTCAATTCTTTCTAAGACACTATGATATTTATCCTTATCACCTTTACAGGAAAACAATAGCAATGCTATGAAAAATGTATGAAGTATTATTTTAATAGTATTTCGCATATTAATTTTCTCTTATAAATAATCCATTAGTATTTGCATCTACACTTGTAGGAACATGGCATTGTCTACAATTTACACGTTCTGGATGAGACACCAGTATCTCTTTTGGTGCACTAGATCCTGCATGGCAAGACAAGCAATTTTCTCGCATCTGAATTTGATGGGGAATCATTGGAGGGCTGCCTAATAATGCATTGTTATCTCCAACTTTTGGTGGACTTTTCTTAACAAAGTAATTCTCTTTAAAATCTCCTTTACTTAGCTGTGCTACATGACATTGTCTGCAATTCACCATTTCTGGATGTGGACTAACTGGTGCATAAGCGTCATACTTTTGCACAAAACCACCATTGTCATGGCATTTTAAACAGGTGTTTTCTCCAATTAAACCATCTTTTTCAATTGGATGGGGAACAGAAGGAGGAGCACCTGGAAAGGCTCTATTATTATAATAGTCGGATAAACTTCTTTGATGTTCTTCATCAATTGGCATTTTAGCATAATCTAAAGCATATTTTGATCTCTTAAAAACCCCTTCTTCCGAAGGAATAATTAAATTAGAACTATCATGAGTAGTTGGGATATATGCTTCTTCCAAACCTTGATAATAACTATAATTCCAAATGGCGATAAAAGCGACAAAAAGAAGTACAAATAATGATATGATTCCTAATCTTTTCATAATTATACCTTTTCTATGTTAACGGCACATTTCTTATAATCAGGTTCCTTAGATATTGGACAAAAAGCATCTAAAGTTACATCGTTAATCATCATGTTCTCATCGAAAAACGGAACGAAAACTTGCCCAATAGTAGGCAATCCTCTCTCGTTTATAGAAGCAGGTAAAGTACAAGAACCTCTACGAGAAGTTACTTTAACTTGATCTCCATTACTTAATCCATATTTTTCCGCATCTTCTGGGTGAAGTTCGACATAAGCATGAGGCATTGCTTTATGTAATACGGGTATTCTACGGGTCATAGAGCCTGTATGCCAATGTTCTATAACTCGTCCGGTATTTAACCAAAATGGATATTCTGAATCTGGAACCTCTGGAGCTGGTTCATAAGGACGCTGCCAAATAACAGCTTTCCCATCAGGCTTTCCATAGAAATGAAAATCTTCACCATTGCTACAAGCAGGATCATACTCTGCATTGAAACGCCATTGAGTAGATTTTCCATCTACATAAGGCCAAATTGCTCCCGATTCTTCTTTTAAAACTTCTAATGGAGCCATGCCATGTTTGGCACCTTCATGAAATTGACGATATTCATTATAAATTTCTTCTACGTGTCCTTCTTTAGAATATGGGAATAAATCACCATAACCCATTCGTTTAGCTACCTCAATGGTCATCCATGCATCATCAGTAGTTTCACCAGGACCTTCCACCATTTTTTCCCAATACTGAGTTCTTCTTTCTGAATTACCATACAATCCACCCTTTTCAATATGCCAAGATGCTGGTAATATAACATCTGCAACATCTGAAGTAGGGGTAGGAAATACATCTGAAACAACAACAAAACAAGAGTCCTTTTCCATCGCTGGTCTATATCTACCTGTTTTAGGTAAAGAAACTAAAGGGTTGGTTACTTGTGTCCATATAAATTTAATTTCCCCTCTATCAACTGCTCTAAACATTTCGGTAGCATGATAAGTGGGTTTAGAAGGAATACGTTCGTAAGGCACTTTCCAAATTTTGGCTGCTAGTTGTCTATTTTTTTCATTGGTAACAACTCCTTTTGGTAATTTATGAGTAAAAGTTCCTACTTCACGAGCTGTACCACAGGCAGAAGGTTGCCCAGTTAAAGAAAAGGGGCCGTTACCTGGTTGTGATATTTTTCCAGTAAGTAAATGAATATTATAAACCAAGTTATTCATCCATGTTCCTCTGGTATGTTGGTTCATTCCCATACACCAATAAGAAACAACTTTTTTATTTGGATCACCATATATGGAGGCTAGATATTTAATATCTAATACAGACACCCTAGAGTATTCAGCAACTTTTTCGGGAGTATAATCTTCTAAAAATGTTTTATATTCTTCAAAAGAAATACTCGTAGCCTCGTCTTTAAAATTAAATTTATCTTCTAGGCCATATCCTATATTGGTAAGTCCTTTATTGAAGTTACAGTGTTTTTCAACAAATGATTTGTTCACCCAACCATTATTAACAATCTCGTAACATATTGCATTTGCAACTGCAAGATCCGTTTGTGGTTCAAACAATATAGATTTATTAGATGCCATACTAGAACGAGATGTTCTGGTTGCAAAATCTATAATCTTAGCACCTCTTCTGTTTTTTTGTTCTAGCATTCTTGAAAATAAAACAGGATGCATTTCAGCCATATTATTTCCCCATGTGATAAAATAATCTGCCTGATCTATATCTTCATAACAGCCCATAGGTTCGTCAGCTCCAAAGGAGGTTAAAAATCCAGTTACAGCACTTGCCATACAAAGACGGGCATTACAATCTAAATTATTAGTACCTATTGCTCCTTTCATAAATTTTGAAGCTACATAACCTTCAGGTATGGTAGATTGTCCAGAAGTATACATTGCTACTGAATCTTTACCGTGTTGCTCAATGGTTTGTTTCATTTTGCTGGCAACTAAATCCAATGCTTCCTCGATAGGAGTCTCTACGTATGCACCATTCTTTTTTACCAAAGCATGGGTTAGCCTATCCTTAGATTCAATACACATAATTTGATGGTATCCTTTTACACAAAGAAGCCCTTTGTTTACACTAGAATTTGGATCTCCTTTAACGGCAACTGCTTTGCCGTCTTCGACACCTACTAATATTCCACAGCCAACACCACAAAAACGGCAAGGACCTTTTTTCCAATCTAAATTTGCTCCGTTTGGAATGTTTGCTTCTTGTTCACTTGCAAAAATAATTCCGGGAAACATGGTTGCGGCAGCTGTCATTGCCGCAGCTGCAGCCATTTTTTTAATAAAACTTCGTCTACTTGAAAGAACGCTGTTGGATAGAGTGCTTTGCATATTAATTGGTTTTTGGTGTATTAAATCCAGATACTAAAGAAATCATTTTCAGACTGTCTAAAGAATCTATGGTGTCTTTTAAACTTTTATCTTCTTCTATGGTAAGGGTATCGGTTAGGACAACTAGTAGCTCTTCATTTTCAGAAGGGATTACTTCACAATTGTCTAAAGCATTTAATGCCAGTATAAGTGCATTTTTTTTGCCATCGATAGGGTATGCTAAATAGCTTTTTATGGGCATTGTTTTTTTTATGTAACAAATGTTACATAAAAGTAAGAAAAGAAATATGATTAATGTTAGATTTTGAAAAAAACCTTAATTCATATCCAATCTAAAGAAAAGAAAAAATATATTTAATGTAACTGAAAATGATGCTGTTATAAGATCATAGTAGGATTATAGTTATGAAAATAAACCAAATTAAAAATTATGCTCATAAATCTTATTGTAAAGCGCGATGTATTTTTGCTTAATTACTTTACGTTTTAATTTCATAGTAGGGGTTAAGTGACCAGATTCTATACTCCAAATATCTGGTGTTAACTCAAATCGTTTTATTTTCTCCCACTTTCCAAATTTCTCATTCTGAAGGTCTATTTCTTCTTGAACTCTTTGGATGAGTCTTTCGTTTTTAATGATTTCAGATAAATCTTCACCTAATTGAAGATCTTTCCGTTTTGCCCATTCTTTTACAAAATCAATATTGAGTTGCACTAATGCTGCTGGCATTTTTTCACCATCACCAACCACCATGATTTGTTCTATAAAAAAGGATTCTTTCATAGCGTTTTCTAAAATCTGTGGTGCAACATATTTTCCACCACTAGTTTTAAACATTTCTTTTTTCCTATCTGTGATTTTCAGGAAGCCTTCATCATCTACTTCACCTATGTCACCAGTATGGAAATATCCATCTTTAAGGACTTCGTTGGTCAGTTTTGGTTCTTTAAAATAACCCATCATCACCTGAGGCCCTTTTATTAATATTTCACCATCCTCAGCAATTTTTATTTCGGTATTTTTTAGGGCTTTACCAACGGTTCCAATTCTAAAATGAAAATCACGCATATCGTTTACACTTACTACAGGAGAGGTTTCGGTTAAACCATAGCCTTCCATTACTGGCAAGCCTGCGGCATTAAATACCCTTGCTAAACGAGGTTGTAAAGCAGCACTCCCAGAAGCTATTGCTTTAAGTTCTCCACCCAAGGCTTCTTTCCATTTGCTAAATATAAGTTTACGTGCAATTTTTAGCTGGAATTCATACCACCAACCATTCTGTCCATAAGGCTCGTATTTTAAGCCCAAGTCAACCGCCCAGAAAAACAGTCCTTTTTTAATTCCAGTTAAATCGGCTCCTTTTGCATAAATTTTATCATATACTTTTTCTAATAATCTTGGCACAGCCGACATTACATGAGGGTGCACTTCTTTTAAATTATCACTTATGGTTTCCAAAGATTCTGCAAAATGAATACTTGCACCACAATATTGATACATATATAATAGCATCCTTTCATATATATGACATACAGGTAGAAAGCTTAAGGATTTAGATTTCCCTAACTCCATAGGTAATCGATAGGTACTACTTATGGCATTACTTACAATGTTTTTATGCGAAAGCATTACTCCTTTTGGTCTTCCAGTAGTTCCTGAAGTATAAATAATAGTAGCTAAATCTAATTCGTTAACATCACTTTTTCTTTTTTCTACTTCATCTTGATTGCTATCGTCTTCTCCTAATTTTAAAACTTCTGACCAGTGATCACTACCTTCCATTTCATCAAAACTAAAGACTCCTTTTAGAGTAGGAACCTGATCTTTAATTTTGTTTATTTTCTCTAATACAAATTCACACGAAACAAAGCAATATACACTTTCACTATGATTTAGGATGTACATATAATCCTCTTCAGAAATAGTAGGATAAATTGGTACATCTTGCGCTCCAGTTTGTAAAATACCAATATCACATATATTCCATTCGGTTCGGTTGGTAAGTGAAATGATAGCAACTTTATCATTGGGTTGCACACCTAACCTAATTAAACCTCTACTTATGGCATTTGCTTTATCTATATATTCTTGAGTAGACGTAGCTATCCATTCGCCATTGTATTTGGATACTAATGATTTTTCAAGATTGTAATTTTCTAATTGGTAATAAGGAAAATCGAAAAGGAGTTTTACATCGGTCATTTAACTGCAATTTTGTCTATTGTGCAAAATAGGAAAATAATTCAGTATTCTGAAATAAAAAAGGAGCAACTATTAGTTGCCCCTTTAAATTATTTTTATTTAAAATTTAAAACCTTATTCTTTTATAATTTTAAAGGTTTTTGTATAGTTTTCTGAAGTAAAATTCATTAAATAAATCCCTTTAGAAAAGGAACTATAATCTATAGATTGTGACCCAGAATAATTGGAAAGGGAGCTAATT
Organism: uncultured Flavobacteriales bacterium; assembly: GCA_913058295.1. GTDB lineage: Bacteria > Bacteroidota > Bacteroidia > Flavobacteriales > Flavobacteriaceae > Marifrigoribacter. The sequence continues at coordinate 16,706 of CAJXRD010000041.1, forward strand.
AGCTGCCCTTGAATATTATAAATACTCACCGAATAATTAGTAACCGCAGTAGTGATATTTAATAAACTATTTACAGGATTTGGATATACTATAAATTGAATTTCTTCAACATTAGAAGTACTTAATATTTCTTCGTCAACAATGGATACTGTTAGATCATCGAAATAAAACCCATCCTGAGTTCCAAAATCATTTGAAGCAAATTGGAAACGTATTAAAATAGATTCTCCTAAATAATCATTTAAATTGATTTCTTCAAAAACCCAACTGGTATTAGTTCCATGATAAAGAGGTTCGCCTTCGGGTTGAAATCCTAAATCACTTCCAGGCTGTGTATATTTACCACATTGAGGTATCCAAGTAATACCGTTATCTGTGGACACTAAAAATTGTGTATAATCCCAATTAATATGAATAGACCATTTAGCATAAAATGTAACATCTGCATAAATTGCAGTACTTAGGTCTAATTCTTCACTAAGTGTAATCGTTTTATTTTCATTATTTTCATAATTACCATCTGGAGATTCAGTTATAGAACTTGATGGTGATACAAACGTTGCAGTAGTAATATCCCATCCATTATTCTCATAATTTTCAGTCACACTGTTTCCAGAATCTTCAAAAATAGTTTGATGCGCACCAAACTTTTTATGAACAGGAATTGCATATTCAAAACTTCCATTATTGATAATCAATTCATATAAAATATCATCTCCAGGCATGGTACCTGAATTTACAATATATTGAAAAGATAAATCTACTTCCTCTAAAGTTTCTAAATCATTTAGTAGTATAGGATCTCCTGTAAAGGTAATGTTAGAAGAAATAGGACTGAAACTTATTGTCAAATTATCATTAGTTGATAGACCCAAATATTTGATTGAAAAATCGTAATTAATAGCGGATTGTTGTCCAATAAATTCAGGACTTAAATCATTAAAATTCACACTATTGTTAGTCATTTTTGCCGAAGTGATATTAAGATACATCATATCTTTACAAGTGGGAATAATTTGACTTGTTTGTAACCAAAATGAAGAACCAATTTCAGGAATAAAAGCAATTATCTTATCGTGCGTTCCCACTGTTCCATACATAAAATCATCACTTGTTCCTGCTGCAGGGTATAATGCTGCGGCTAATTGATTGGTATAGTTGTTTTGGGAAACAAGTTCTTCTGAGATATTTAGATATAAATCATGATCTGCCGTTGGCATATTTTCTGTATATCCATAAGGGAATAATAATAAATTTCCAGAGGAATGATTATTAAAAGCCATTACAAAATTATGTTGTTCACAAAACCATTTTATGGCTTGATTTTCAACCTCTGAAAATGGAGCATCCCCATGATAAATATTACTATCTGGATCTGATGAGGTTCCTTCTCCTCCCCATATTCCATCATTAGGGTCACCATTTATATAATAATCGTAATTACGATTGTTATCTACTCCATGTCCGTTCTTTCTGTTTTTTCTCCAAAACCCTCCACCATTAGGGTCCGTTTTTTCATTATATAAATATCCATCAGGATTTACTACTGGAACAAAATATAGTTCAGTATTATCTACGATACTTCTAATTTCGTTATCCGTTTCATAATTCTCTAATAAATACCACATATAGAAAATTAATTGAGAAAGCGATGTAGGTTCCCGAGCATGATGAATGGCAGTATATAATATTTGCGCTTCCCCTTCAGAGGAATCATCAGGGTTATCACTAATCTTTACCCATTTAATTCCGTTGCCTCCAATTGGTGGAGTAGTAGAATTGTCTGGTTCTCCTTCGGTTAAAAAAGTGCTTATGTTTTCTTTTGAAGTAATCAAGTTTGGATATAAAGCTTTCATTTCATCCAATTCATTCAACATTTCTTGGTAGGTTAAGTACCCACCCATAGAACCTAATTCAAAATTATCAGGGGTTACATAACCGACAGAATTATTACAAATTAAGTTTTCTTGTGAAGCTCTGCTGTTTCTGTTTTGTTCTAGAAAATATTCCTTTGAGTCTTCTATTAATATTTCAACCGCAAAACCTGCGTTTTTAACTTTTTCAATTTCTGAAATAGAGAAGTCAGAAATTAAGTATTGACCTTTTTTATGAATTCCATGATCCACAGGAATGCCTAGGGCATCAAGTTTAGATAAATCTTCTGAACTGTTTAAATTTATTTTAGCTCTTTGGTGTTTTTCCTGTACAATTTGAGAGAATCCAATAAAGGTACTTAGCAATAGTAAAAATGCTATTTTTTTCATAGTAAAATTTTTATTTAAAAGTACAAAAAAAAGGAGCAACATAATTGTTTCTCCTTTTCTTTCTAATTCGGTGAACAGTTATTTTAGTTCTTTACAATTTTAAAAGTTTTAGTAAAGTTTTCTGAAGTAAACTTCATTAAATAAACTCCTTTAGAAAATAGACTATAATCTATAGTTTGTGAACCAGAATAGGTAGAAGGTGTACTTATTAATTGCCCTTGAATATTATAGATACTCACCTTATAATTACTTACAGGAGTGGTTATGTATAATAAGTTACTTACAGGGTTTGGATACACACTAAATTGAGATGCTAAAACATCTGAGGTACTTAAATTCCCGTCATCAAGTACATTAACAGTTAGGTCATCAAAATAAAACCCATCACTTCTTACTTCTCCATCCGATTGAAATTGAAAGCGTAGAGTTATTTGTTCGCCTAAATAATCGCTTAAATCTATTTGTTCTAATACCCAATCATTTTGTGTGCCATCGTATAAAGGTTCACCAGTTGGTTGACCTCCATTACTACTTCCTTCATTGGTAAAAAGACCACATTGAGGAATCCAAGAATTACCATCGTCTGTAGAAACTTCTAATTGAACATAATCCCAATTATTTTCTATATCCCATTTTGCATAAAAGGTAACATTAGCGCCAATTATATTTGTTAAATTGATATCATTTAATAGAGTAATGGTTTTGTTTTCATTGTTTTGATAGTTTCCGCTTGGAGATTCTGTTATAGAACTTGATGGAGAGACATAAGTTGCATTGGTGATATCCCATCCATTATTATCAAAATTATCGGTTGCACTATCTCCTTCATCTTCGAAAATTGGAACTAGATTTCCAAATACTTTATTTAGAAGCGTTACATTATCATAACTTCCGTTGTTTACAATGATTTCAAAAACAATTGGATCTCCAGCTTCAGTACCATTCGCTAAGGTATATTGTATAGTACCGTTGCTTTCTTCTAAAATATCCAAATCTGAAAAAATAATTGGATCTCCAACTGCGGTGATATTAGCAGAAATAGGATTTATACTAACTGTAAAATTACCTGTTCCTGAAACTCCTAAGCGTTTTAAATCGAAAGTATTATCTACAATAACATCATCTCCAGTAAATAGGGGAGAAGTGTCTTTTAATGAAGCATAATTATTCACCATTTTCGCAGAAGTAATATTTAAGTACATCATGCTTTTTGCAATTCCTTCTATCTGATTTGAAGGAGGCCAAAAAGAGGGGCCAATTTCAGGGGTCATCGCATAAATCTTATCATGAGTACCAACTGTTCCATACATAAAGTCATCGCTATCTCCTGCTGCTGGGTATAACCCTGAAGATAGAATATTATTGAATCCATTTTGGGATACTAATTCTTCAGATATCCCTTCAAAAAGATTGTTTTCAGGGGTTGGAGCATTATCGGTATAACCATAAGGATATAATAGTAAATTACCATAAGAGTGATTATTAAATGCCATTATAAAGTCATGCTGCTCACAAAACCATTTTATTGCTTGATTCTCAACTTCAGAAAAGGGTGCGGTACCATGATAGGTGTCATCGTTTGGATTGTTGGAAGCTCCTTCCCCTCCCCAAATTCCATTATTAGGATCACCATTAATATAATAATCATAATTACGGTTATTATCTACACCATTTCCATTCTTTCTGTTTTTCCTCCAAAATCCACCACCATTAGGATCTGTTTTCTCATTATATAAATAACCATCAGGATTGATAACCGGCACAAAAAATAACTCCGTATTATCTACTATGCTTTTTATTTCGTTATCCGTTTCATAATTTTCTAGCAAATACCACATATAAAAAATTAGTTGTGATAAAGAGTTTGGCTCTCTAGCATGATGAATCGCAGTGTATAAAATTTGTGGTTCTCCTTCAGAAGTATTATCAGGGTTATCGCTAATCTTCACCCATTTAATTCCGTTACTACCAATAGATGGCGAAGTAGAATTGTCTGGTTGCCCTTCAGTTAAAAAGTTGCTGATATTAGATTTTGTTGTAATTAAATTAGGGTACAAAGCTTTCATTTGGTCCAATTCATCCAACATTTCTTGATAGGTAAAATAGCCACCCATTGAACCTAATCCAAAATTATCTGGAGTTTGATAATCTATAGTATTTCCTCCATTACAACTTAGGTTTCTTTCTGGAGCCTTGTTAAAACTATTTTGTTGAAGAAAATATTCCTTTGAATCTTCAATTAAAATATCAACAATATAACCTGCATCTTTAGCTTTCTTTATTTCTGAAAGCGAGAAATCTGAAATTATAAAATGCCCTTGTTTATGAATCCCATGTTCTACAGGAATTCCTAAAGCACCTAGTTTTGTTAAATCACTTGAGTTTTGATAATTAATTTTTGCACGCTGGTGTTTCTCTTGTTGGTTTTGAGTATAACCAATCTGAAACACAATTAATAATGCGAGGAGGATAATTTTTTTCATAGAAATAATAAGGGTTGTTTAGGTATAAAACAGTTATAAGTTGTAACACCCTACTTAAAATATGAAGTATATTTAAGCTAAAATATTAGTTGTTATTAATCCATTTTCGAGCATTTTCAAAAGCCTCTAACCAAGGAGATACTTCATCGACTCTATGGTCTGTATAATTAGCCCAATTCCATTGAAAAGTAGAGCGTTCTATATGTGGCATCATCACTAAATGTCGTCCTGTTTTATCACAAAGCATTGCAGTGTTATAATCTGATCCATTAGGATTTGAAGGATAAGAATCATATCCATATTTTGCTACAATATTATATTTGTCCTCTGTTAGGGGTAGATTAAATTTACCTTCTCCATGAGAGATCCAAACCCCTAAAGTACTTCCCTCTAAACTTGAAAGCATCACGGAGTTATTCTCTTGAATTTTCACTGAAGTAAATGCACTTTCATGTTTGCCAGAATCGTTATAGGTTAATTTACCATGAGTTTCATGTTCTGGATTGATGAGTTCTAATTCCATCCAAAGTTGGCAACCATTACAAATTCCAACAGACAATGTATCTTCTCTTTTAAAGAAGTTATTTAAGGCAGTATTGGCTTTTTCATTATATAAAAAAGCACCTGCCCATCCCTTTGCAGAACCTAAAACATCTGAATTACTAAAACCACCAACGGCTCCTATAAATTGAATATCTTCCAATGTTTCTCTACCCGATATTAAATCGGTCATATGAACATCTTTTACATCAAAGCCTGCCAAGTACATAGCGTTAGCCATTTCTCTTTCACTATTACTGCCTTTTTCTCTTAATATCGCCGCTTTTGGTCTTGGTCGACTAGCATCAATTTGAGGAAGTTTTCCTGTAAATTGACTAGGGAATGTAAACTGTAAAGCTTGATTTTTATAGTTGTTAAATCTATCTTCAGCTAAATTACTTGAAGTTTGTTTTTGGTCTAATAAATATGAAGTATGGTACCAAGTATCTCTTAATTGGGTAACTGATAATGCAAATGTTTCCGATTGATTTGTAATGTTTAATACCTCATTATCGGTAACCTTTCCAATTTTGTGAAAGTTAATATTAGCTTCCGTTAATGTTTCTTCTATCGAATCATCCATAGCTTGAATAACAATTCCAGAATTTTCTGCAAATAATAATTTAATAGAATCTTGTTCCGCTAAACTACTAAGATCTAAATCTGCTCCAAGCTTGTTGTCTGCAAAACACATTTCTAATAAAGTAGTTATTAATCCACCAGAAGCAACATCGTGACCAGCACTAATTTTATTTTCTTTAATTAATTCCTGAAGAGTATTAAAAACAGATTTTACATAACTAGCGTCTAATACATTTGGGGCTTCGTTTCCAATTTTGGTAAGAATTTGAGCAAATGAACTACCTCCTAATTTATAATCATCTTGAGAAACATTAATATAATAAATGCTTCCTCCATTCTTCTTAAAAACGGGTTCCACAATTTTGGTAATGTCATTACAATTTCCAACTGCTGAAATAATTACTGTTCCTGGAGAGATTACTTCCTCATTAGGATATTTTTGCTTCATAGATAAAGAATCTTTCCCTGTAGGAACGTTGATTCCCAAATCTATCGCAAACTCTGAAATAGCTTGAACCGCTTCATATAAACGTGCATCTTCTCCTTCGTTTTTACAAGGCCACATCCAATTTGCAGATAAGGAAACATTTTTTAAGCCTTGATCTATTGGCGCCCAAACCAAATTGGTTAGCGCTTCGGTAATACTATTTCTACTTCCAGCAATTGGGTCGATTAAACCACTAATAGGGGAGTGCCCAATAGAAGTTGCTACGCCTTCTTTACCTTTATAATCTAATGCCATAACCCCACAATTATTAAGAGGGATTTGTAAAGGACCAACACATTGTTGTTTAGCAACTTTTCCACCAACACAACGGTCTACTTTATTAGTTAACCAATCTTTACAAGCAACAGCTTCTAATTGTAAAACTTGATTTAAATATTCTTTAAATTTTGAAGTATCATAAACAATATCAGCATACTTTCTTTTTATAGAAGTATCTGTCATGATTGTCTTAGGAGAACTTCCAAACATATCTTCCAAGGCAAAATCCATTGGCTTATTGCCTTTGGTTTTGGATTGGAAAGAAAATCGATGATCACCTGAAACATCACCTACAGTATACATTGGAGAACGTTCTCTATCTGCAATACGTTGTAAATAATCAATATGTTCTTCTGCAATAACTAATCCCATACGCTCTTGTGACTCGTTTCCAATAATCTCTTTATCAGATAGAGTTGGATCTCCAACTGGAAGTTTATCTAAATCAATTTTCCCTCCGGTGTCCTCTACCAATTCCGATAAACAATTTAAATGTCCACCAGCACCGTGATCGTGAATAGAAACAATAAAGTTTTCTTCACTTTCTACCATCCCACGAACAGCATTAGCTGCACGTTTCTGCATTTCAGGATTGGAACGTTGTACTGCATTTAATTCTATACCTGAAGCAAAAGCTCCAGTATCTGCAGAAGAAACAGCAGCGCCACCCATACCAATTCTATAATTTTCTCCTCCTAGAATAACGATTTTATCACCTGTTTTTGGAATATCTTTTATGGCTTGTTCTTTCTTCCCATAACCAATTCCACCGGCTTGCATAATAACTTTATCAAAACCTAGCTTACGCGCTTGATCTTCATGTTCGAAAGTTAATACAGAACCACAAATTAATGGTTGTCCAAATTTGTTTCCGAAGTCTGAGGCTCCATTACTAGCTTTTATTAATATATCTAATGGAGTTTGGTATAACCAATCTCGTTCGTTCATCGCTTGTTCCCATGGGCGGTTTTCTTCCAACCTAGAATAGGAAGTCATATAAACAGCGGTACCTGCTAATGGGAGAGATCCCATTCCACCTGCAAGACGATCTCTAATTTCTCCACCACTTCCGGTAGCTGCACCATTAAATGGTTCCACCGTTGTTGGAAAGTTATGGGTTTCCGCCTTTAAAGAGATTACACTATCAAAATCTTTATTTTCGTAGAAATCCGGCTTGTCTGGGCTTTTTGGAGCAAATTGAACCACATTAGGTCCTTCAACAAAAGCAACATTGTCTTTGTAAGCCGAAACAATTGTATTCGGGTTTTCTTTAGAGGTTTCTTTAATTAATTTGAAAAGGGAAGAAGGCTTTTCTACTCCATCAATAATAAAAGTACCATTGAATATTTTATGACGACAGTGTTCGCTATTTACTTGGCTAAAACCAAAGACTTCACTGTCTGTTAATTTTCGATTTAATTTTTCTGAAAGATTTTCTAAATAGCTTACTTCTTCATCATTTAAGGCTAAACCTTCCGATTGATTATATGCAGAAATATTATCGATTTCTAAAATAGGTTCTGGTTGAACATCTATTTTAAAAACATCTTGACCTAAGCTTGAATATTTTTGAGACAACATCGGATCAAAATCTGAAAAGCTTTCAGAAACATGTTTAAACTCTTCAATTCGAATTATCCCTTCTATCCCCATGTTTTGAGTAATTTCAACAGCATTGGTACTCCAAGGAGTAATCATAGCTGCACGAGGGCCAACAAAAAAATCTGTGATAACGGACTCTTCAATTTTGGCTTGCTCTGCAAATAACCACTGTAATTTTTTAATGTCTGGGCTGGAAAGTGAATTGTTGCTTTGGACTATAAAAACTGTTTTTTTTAGGTCTCCAAAAAAGTGAATCATGGTATAATAATTTTGAAAAAAAATACGCTGCGAAGTTACATTTTTTACTCTAAAGTAATTTAATAGTAATAGAAAAATATTGAATTAATAAGTAGGGTAATTGTAATTAATTCTGTTATATATTTGAAACTTATAAATTTAACTTAAACACTTTTATGAAACTTAAAAAATTACTACTTGTTTCTGCAATATTATTTAGTTGTGGAATTTTCGCCCAAGAATTATTTCCCCCAGTGGAAGTAATTCAAGGAACTTTTGTTGGAACTACGATTCCATTAAGAGATTTTCCAACCACTGTATATAATACAGATGAGGTTAAAACGATGACTATTTTCCCAAATAGATCTCGTTATAATGCTAAAGTTAATGACGATGCATTACCATTAAATGACATTAATGTGAATGTTCAAAAAGAAGTAGGAGGAGTTCATTCTTATGCTTTAGAACAAAACTTTATTGGATTTGATAATACAGGTTTTACTCCTCCAGATCCATCTGGTGCTGTTGGACCAAATCATTATGTTCATGCCGTAAACTCAAGCGTTAAAATATTTGATAAAACAGGTAATCTATTAGCAGGACCAACACCTTTAGGTACTTTCTTAGGAATAGGTTCTAACTCTGGTGATCCAGTTATTTTATATGATCAATTAGCAGATCGCTTTTTTGTGAGTGAATTTGGTTCTTTATCTAATTCTTTAGCAATAGGGGTATCTGTAACAAACGATCCAACTGGAGCTTATAATGTGTATCAATTTTCTTTGGATGCTTTTCCAGATTATCCACATTATAGTGTTTGGCCAGATGCTTATTATTTGACAGCTAATAAAGGGGGGGCAAATAAAGTGTATGCTATTGAAAGAGATGTAATATTAGCAGGTGGGCCAGATCCACAAATTATTGGATTTCCATTACCAGGATCTGTACAAAACACAAACACTGTTTATAGTCCAGAACCAGCTAACTTATTAGGGACAGATGCTCCTGCAGATGTGCCAGGTTATATTGTATACCTTCAAGATGATGGTTGGAGTGGAGTAACTTATGATCACTTAAAAGTATGGGAAATAGATGTTGATTTTGTGACTGCATCTAATTCAACAATCTCTGCACCATTAGAAATTCCAACAGATCCTTTTAACTCTGTCTTTGCGCCTTTTGGAACTGGAGATGTAGAACAACCAGGAACTGGAAATAAAATTGATATGATTGGTGGAGTTATTTCTTTCGCTGCTAATTACAGAAGTTTTGCAGGTCATAACTCATGGGTAATTACTTTTAATGATGATATTGACGGTAATGATACTTCAGGAGTTAGATGGATAGAATTAAGAAATGACGACGCAAATGATTGGGATGTGTACCAAGAAGGAACCTATGCTCCAGCAGATGGGCATAGTCGTTTTATGGGTAGTGCAGCTATGGATGCTGCTGGTAATATTGGATTAGGATTTAATATTGCAAGCGCAACTCTTCCAGTTGGTATTCGTTATACTGGTCGTTTTGACGGAGATGCTTTAGGAGAAATGACAATTGCAGAAACTACTATTGTTGATGGAGTAGGAGTTCAAACTACCACCAATAGATTTGGGGATTATTCACATTTAACAATGGATCCGGATAACTTTACATTCTGGCATACAGCTGAATATTTCCCAGCTACAAACCAATGGAGATCTCAAGTTGCTTCTTTTTCATTAAGTGGTGGCTTTACTGCAGATGTAGGAATAAATAATATAACAGAACCAAACAATGGAATTTTAACTACTACTGAAACAGTAGAGGTTAGCATCCGTAATTTTGGATCTGCAACACAATCTAATATACCTTTAGAATTAAGAGTGGATGGTAATTTAGTAGCTTCTGAAACTTTTGGAGGAAGTGTTGCTGCTAATGAAACATCATTATATTCATTTACACAGACAGTAGATTTATCAAATTCCGGACAAACATATTCTATTGAAGTAAGTACAGATTTATCAGGAGATGAATTTGAAGGGAATGATGCATTTACAAAAGAAGTAACGCATTTAGCAACAAATGATGTTGGTCCTTTAGAAGTTACTGCTCCAGTAAGTAGTAATGGATTAGGTAATGAGACAATTTCAGTTACCTTAAAAAACTTTGGTGCTGCTATTCAATCAAATTTTGATATTCAATATGTTGTAAACGATGGTACACCAGTTGTTGAAACATTTGCTGGTCCAATAGATACAGAAGAAGAGGTTTCTTTTAGTTTTACACAACAGGCAGATTTTTCAGTATTGGGATCTTACGAATTAGTAGTTACAACATTATTATCAGGAGATGAAGAAGCTTCAAATGATTCGATAACAGTTGAGATTGAAAATCTACTTTGTCAACCATTAGGAGATTGTAGTTTTGGAGACGGATTTACAAATGTTACTGTTGAAGAAATTGATAATGATTCAGGTTGTGAAGGATATGCAGATTTTACAGATGAGGCTGCAACATTAGCACCTGGTTCTACTTATGACTTTACAGTTACTACTGGATATGGAGATCAAAATGTAAAAGTTTGGATTGATTTTAACGATGATTCAAATTTCACTAATGATGAAATTGTAGTTCCTAATTTTGTAATTGCCCCTGGACAAGCGGCTGGATCATATACAGAAACTGTTGATTTAACAATTCCTGCAGGTGAAACAACTGGTATACAACACAGAATGCGTGTAAAATCTAACTGGCAAGCTCCAGTACCAGATGATGCTTGTGAGGAAACTCAATATGGAGAAACTGAAGACTATTCAGCTAATATGGGTGAATTAGGAGTTAATGATTTAGAATTCAATAATTCAGATTTAATTGTATATTCTACAGATAATAAAAACTTTTCAATTTCATTGCAATCTAATTATGATGGAGAAGTGTATGTAGCAGTATATAATTTATTAGGACAGCAATTAGGATTTAAAAACGTAAATAAAATAGGGGATTCTTACAGAATGGAACTTAATTTATCTAATGCTGAAACAGGAGTTTATATTATAAAAGTTGGAAGTCAAAAAGGATCTTCTTATAAAACTGAAAGAGTTATAGTGAAGTAATTATTTACTATTCTTATAACAAAAAAAGCGCCCTAATGGGCGCTTTTTTAATATACTGATATTTTACTGCTTGATAGATTTTATGATGAATTAACTATTCTTTTGAAGTAAAGCCATATAAAACCCATCAAAACCTGATTTACTTGGAAGTACTTTTTCATCCTTAATAAATTTAAAATCTTTCCCCTCATCCCGTTTTAAAAATGCTTTAACTTGATTTTCATTTTCTGAAGGTAAAATAGAACAAGTAGCATAGACCATTTGCCCTCCAGGTTTTACCATTCTTGAGTAGGAATCTATAATCTCTTTTTGGGTTTCTCTTATATTATCTAAAAATTCAGGTTGTAATTTCCATTTCGCATCTGGATTTCTTCTTAGAACTCCTAAGCCAGAACAAGGTGCATCAATTAAAATTTTATCTGCTTTTCCGATTAGCTTTTTAATTACTTTTGTAGAATCAATAACACGGGTTTCAATATTATGTGCTCCGTTTCTTTTCGCTCTTCTTTTAAGTTCCTTTAGCTTGTTATCATAAATGTCTAATGCAATCACCTGACCTTTATTTTCCATCAATGCAGCTAAATGCAAACTTTTCCCTCCTGCACCAGCACAAGTGTCCACCACTTTAGAGCCAGGTTTTGGATTTAAAAACTTTGCGACTTTTTGAGAAGATGCATCTTGAACTTCAAACCAACCCTTTTTAAATGCGTCGGTTACAAATACATTTTTACGTTCCTTTAATTTTAAAGCTTGAGGATACCCTTTTAAGATTTCTGTTTCAATCTCTAAATCTTGTAATGTATTTTGAAGTTTTTCTTTGGTAGTTTTTAAAGTGTTTACTCTTAAAACTACATCGGCAACTTGATTTAAAGAATGAATTTCTTTATCCCAATTTTTTCCTAGCTCTTTAACTCCTAATTCATCCATCCAATCTGGAATAGACTCTTTGTATTTTCTAATTTTTGATAATTCATCAAAACGACCTTTTATTTTACGGGTAGGAGTATTCTCAAATTGAGGCCAATCTGGAATTTGAATTCCTTTTAGTGTTGCCCAAACTGTAAAAAGGCGAAATAAATTGGTTCTATCGAAAGGTTCTTTTACTTCCGCAATTTTAGAATAAAGACGTTTCCATCGTACAATATCATAGGTAGTTTCAGCAATAAATCCCCGGTCTCTAGATCCCCAGCGTTTATCTCTTTTTAGAGTGTTTCTTAATACTTTATCCGCTTGTTTCTGTTCGTTAAAAATAAGTTGAAGAGAATCTATAGTTGCAAATACTAGATTTCGATGAAGTTTCATAGTTATAAAATTGTTTGCAAAGATATTATAATATGGTCTATCGATTTGTTTACTTTTGAAAAAAAATAATCTATGCGTTATCTGCTCATTTTCTTATGTTCTATTATTATAGTTTCATGTACTACCAATCCTGCCAAAAACTTCACTTCGGTTAGTATTGAAAGGGTGTTTACAGATAGTCTAAGTATAAGAGCAATTG
>CAJXRD010000042.1 GCA_913058295.1 uncultured Flavobacteriales bacterium
AAATATTTTCAGATTGTAAAATGTTTTAGAGACGAAGATCTTCGTGCCGATCGTCAACCAGAATTTACGCAAATTGACTGCGAAATGGCCTTTGTAGAACAAGAAGATATTTTAAATACTTTTGAGGGATTAACTCGTCATTTACTAAAAGAAATAAAGGGAGTAGATGTAGGAGAATTTCCTAGAATGACATACGATGAAGCAATGCAACGCTACGGAAATGACAAACCAGATATTCGCTTTGGAATGGAATTCGGTGAGTTAAATGAAGTTGCTCAAAATAAAGAATTTAAGGTATTTAACAGTGCTGAATTAGTAGTTGGAATTGCAGTTCCAGGTGGAAATAATTATTCTAGAAAAGAAATAGACAAATTAATAGATTGGATAAGACGTCCTCAAGTTGGAGCTTTAGGTATGGTTTACGTTCGTTGTAATGACGATGGAACTTACAAATCTTCAGTAGATAAGTTTTACGATCAAGAAGATTTAGCAAATTGGGCAAATGCCACTGGTGCTGAAAAGGGAGATTTAATCTGTGTTTTATCTGGAGACACCAATAAAGTAAGAGCACAACTAAGTGCTTTACGTATGGAAATGGCAGAAAGATTAGGCTTGCGTAAAGCAGATGATTTTGCTCCACTTTGGGTAATCGATTTTCCATTATTAGAATGGGATGAAGACACCAAGCGTTATCACGCAATGCATCATCCATTTACTTCACCAAAACCTGAACAGATTGAGTTACTTAAAACCAATCCTGGTGATGTAAAAGCAAATGCTTATGATTTAGTTCTTAACGGAAACGAAATTGGTGGAGGATCCATTCGTATTCATGATAAGGAAACCCAAGCGATGATGTTTGATTATTTAGGCTTTACTCCTGATGAAGCTAAAGCACAATTCGGATTTTTGATGGATGCTTTTGAATATGGCGCACCACCACATGGAGGAGTTGCTTTTGGATTGGATAGATTAGTTTCTATTTTAGGAGGCCAAGAAACTATTCGAGATTTTATTGCTTTCCCAAAAAATAATTCGGGAAGAGACGTAATGATCGATGCCCCTGCATCAATTGATAGCGCTCAACTAAACGAATTACATTTAAAATTAGATTTATAAGTTAACCGATGAAGCTCTTATTGAAAATCCTTTTGCTTATCAATATAATTGGGCTTTGTATTGGTTTTTATATAAAATCTGAAAACATCGCCCAAGGGGAGCTTATTATTGGCCTTTCCTTAGTTCTTGGTTTTTTTATAGTTATGCCTCTTTTTATTTACCATCGTTGGAAAAATAAAAATGTAAAGGACTATATGCTTTCTAAAGAAAACATATTAAAGATGAGAGAGTATAATGACTCTAAAGATGATAAAAGATAGTTATACCAAAGGATAACACGGGCTTTATTTTTAATTTTTTGTTTTTTTTAGAAAAATTTAATAAATCTGTTATCTTTGAAAGATTATTAATTATATTTTTATTTACAATGGAAGGAACAGTAAAATTTTTTAACGAATCTAAAGGTTTCGGATTTATTACAAACGATGACACAGGAAAAGACATCTTTGTACACATAACCGGTCTTAGTGGCGATGCATTAAACGAAGGAGATAAAGTTGAATACGTAGAAGAAGAGGGCAGAAAAGGAACAGTTGCAGCTCAAGTTCGTCTTATTCACTAATAGGATATAGATTACAAGCTTTTAAAAACCCTTTTGTTAAACAAAAGGGTTTTTTTTAATTCAAATTTCTTTTTTCAATAAAAAATTTCTTCAGTAATAATGAGGTTTCCTCTGCCATAACACCTCCCTGCATTTTTGTTTTCGGGTGTAATTTTGATTTTAAGTTTATACATCCTCTTTGTTCATCTCTTGCTCCATACACAATTTTAGATATCTGACTCCAAAACAATGCTCCTGCGCACATTTGGCAAGGCTCCAATGTTACATACAAAGTACAATCTAAAAGGTATTTTCCACCTAAATAATTAGCCGCTGCGGTAATGGTCTGCATTTCTGCATGCGCAGTTACATCGTTTAGAGTTTCGGTAAGATTATGTCCTCTTGCAATAATTTGATTGTTCGCAACAATAACAGCTCCAATAGGCACTTCTCCTTTTTTAAATGCTTCTTTGGCTTCTTGTAAAGCCATTTTCATAAAATAAGTATCGTCGAAGGGTTGTATCACAATATTCAGTATTTAAAAATAAAATATCTTAAGACTAATTAGTTTTCCACGAAAATACAAATTAACCAAATAACAAATCTCTAATAACAGTATCTTTACACCGTGTTAAAATCAATATTAGATAAGATCATTTTTCCTGAAGATCTCCGGAAAGTTCCAAAAGAAGATTTGCCCAAACTTGCAAAAGAACTTCGCGATTTTATTATCCATATGGTCGCCACCAAAGAAGGTCATTTAGGAGCTAGCCTTGGTGTTGTTGAATTAACCATCGCTTTGCATTATGTTTTTAATACTCCCAAAGATCTCTTAGTTTGGGATGTAGGCCATCAAGCATATGTACACAAAATATTAACGGGTAGAAAAAATGAATTTTATACCAACAGACAGTTAGGAGGTATTAGTGGTTTCCCTAAAATAAGTGAAAGCAAATACGATGCTTTTGGAACTGGACATAGTAGCACTTCCATTTCTGCTACATTAGGAATGGCAATGGCTTCCCGTCTGGCAGGAGATGATAACAAGCAACATATTGCTATAATAGGAGATGCATCCATCGCAAGTGGGATGGCTTTTGAAGCCTTAAATCATGCGGGGATTAGCAATACAAATATTCTCGTTATTTTAAATGATAATGCCATTGGCATTGACCCAAGTGTTGGTGCTTTAAAACAATATTTAACTAAGGTTACACTAAAAGCTTCCCCAGAAACAGATAACATTTTTGAAGCTTTAAACTTTAATTATTCTGGGCCTGTAGATGGACATAATTTAGAAGATTTAATTTCTGAATTGAATCGTTTAAAAAACATAGACGGCCCTAAATTATTACATGTTATTACAAAAAAAGGAAAGGGCTTACAACAAGCTGAAGACAATCAAGTGCTTTATCATGCTCCAGGAAAATTTGATGCAAAAACCGGGGATATAATTATCAAAAAAACAGATAATATTCCTCCCAAATTTCAAGATGTTTTTGGTAAAACAATTGTAGAACTAGCCTCTCAAAATAAAAAAATAATAGGAATTACTCCTGCAATGCCAACAGGAAGTTCTTTAAAATATATGATGGAAGCGTTTCCTGAAAGAGCTTTTGATGTAGGTATTGCCGAACAACATGCAGTTACTTTTTCTGCAGGACTAGCGACACAAGGATTGGTTGTTTTTTGTAATATATATTCTACTTTTTTACAAAGAGCTTATGACCAAGTAATCCATGATGTATGTTTGCAAAGCCTCCCTGTAATATTTTGTTTAGATAGAGCTGGTATCGTTGGAGAAGATGGAGCAACACATCACGGAATATTTGATCTTTCTTATTTAAGATGTATTCCTAACCTTATCGTTTTTGCGCCTAGAAATGAAATGGAACTCAGAAACATCATGTACACTGCTCAATTAGGATTAGAATCTCCTATAGCCATTAGATATCCAAGAGGAAGAGGAATTAATTTAAATTGGCAACAAGCCTTTTCAAAAATTGAAATAGGAAAAGGGGAACAGATTAAAAAGGGGAATACCATCGCTATTTTAACTATTGGCACTATAGCAAATAATGCTTTAGAAGCCATAAATGGTATTGCTTCTTCTAAATTAATTTCTTGCTATGATATGCGATTTGTAAAACCTTTGGATGAAAATTTACTTCATGGTATTTTTAAAAAATATGAAGCAATCATTACTATTGAAGATGGAGTTATTGCTGGTGGTTTTGGATCTGCTATTGCTGAGTTTTCAGTAAAGCATTCTTATCATAATAAAATGGAGGTATTGGGGATTTCCGATTCTTTTTCAGGACAAGGAAGTGTGGAAGAACTTCAAGACATTGCTGGAATTTCTTCCGAAAAAATAAAGCAAGTCATTAAAAAATATCTATAAAAAAAGGCCGCCTTTTCAGGCAGCCTTTTAAATTATTGTAAAACTAATTATTAGTTAATAATAAGTTTAGCTGTATGAGAATAATCCACACCTTCTATTTGCATAATGTACATTCCAGTATTTAAGTTGGTAGCATTAACATTTACATTGTCTTGTAAAGTTACTTCTTGATTAAATACTTTTCTTCCATTAATATCATAGATAGAAATTGTAGCATCACCTAAATCAATAAGTGCTCTAATATTAATATTTCCATTTGAAGGATTTGGATAGATAATAAGGTTGTTTTCAATTGAACCATTATCATTTACTCCTAAAGGATCACAACCATCAGGTAAATCGAAAGCTGGTGTTCCATCCGTAACACTTCCAGAAATTCCTTGAGAAGCACTAAATCCTAGTCCTCTTCTTGCAAAAGCATTCCATATTAAACAATCGTTAGCTCCTCCATTTGCAGCTAAATCTGCTGCTAAAATAGCATCTCTACCATCTTCAAATCCAGGAGAACAACCTTGTAATTTCATACCATCAAGTATTAATTGCATGGCAATATTATTACCTCCAGTACCATTATATAAATCAGCATCATATCCATATTCGTCTATTAATACCCAAGTTAAATCCCAAGTAACAGTAGCCCAAATTGTTCCAACTGCATGAACTTGACCACCAGTAGCTGGTAAGTCTGCATAAGTTAATGGGTTAACAGTCATATCATAACTATAAGGATATTGGCGTATTCCTGTACCATCAACATCTTGTCCTGTCGCGTATGTTCCTATTCCTCTAGCATCCTCAGCTGTATCTCCTGGTTCCATGGTTAACATTAAACCTACCCAGTCACTCCAACCTTCGCCCATTTGCTCTGCATTATTTAAACAACTAGTGTTATTTGCACCACCTGTTAATCTATTTGAGATTCCATGTCCAAATTCGTGAGCAATGATTCCATTATCTAAATCACCATCTAATGGCAATCCTATTGTAACTCCATTAATAGTAGCGTTTATACTTGCTGCCATTAATTCTGCAATAATTGGTTCTCCATCCACATCACTTATCATAAACATTGGTATTGTAACTTGGTCTCCAACTGCACCACCTCCCATAGCAATTGGGTCTCCAGGAACGTTATTTACCATTATTACAGCAACAGCTCCTTCATTTTGAGCAGCTAATCCTTTAAATCCAAATTCACAATCACCTCTTCTAATTACTGCTATTTTTCCAGTTAAATCAACACCATTGGTAATAGGATCACAAGCATCGTTAGGATCTGATGAAGTTCCTGAATCATCATCTTCCACTAAAGCTAAATCTTCAGTCAAATCAACAATTGCTCCACCAAAAGCAGCTGGTATTCCATCATAATCTCCAGCTAAAGGCCCATCATTAAGAGTTAAAATAGGACCAGAAGAAACTGGTCCATCCCATAAATACATTTGCATTCTTGGGTTAGCTCCATCCGGTGGAGTAGCAAAGTTTGCATTGTTAGTTCCACCTCCATCTTGCGCTTCTGCATTTACAGAGTCAGATCCATTTCCTAATCCTGAATAATTTAATTCTTGAAAGTTTCCACTTTCTTCATCAAAACCATATTGATAATACACATCATGCATGATATTATTCATGTAAAATAAATTTACCGTAGCAGCCTCTATCCAAACATTTGGATTCTCATCAAAATCATAAGGAAAATCAAAATTTAATCCAGCTCCACCATCAGCAGAGATTCCTGGTGAATTGTTTCCATTAATATCATCATATGAATAAACATTATTACCTCTAGTAACTGTATATTCAGCACCAGCAGCACCATCAGTATCATGCCATCCAAAAGGGGAACCGTCTCCAGCACCAGATGGGTCAGCTAATAATTCTTCAGGACCATGGTTAGGACTTTCTGCTGGTATTGGGAAAACTCTATATTGAGCACCACCTGCACTCATTGTCATAGCTTCTTCTTTAGAAAATAAAACACTATTTTCAACATGAGCTAATTCAGAGTGACTTGCATTTGCTCCAAAATCACAACTTATAACCCAGTCTCCTTGGTTAATAAGAGCTCCAGAAACAGCATCTACTCGTACACTGTAATAATGGCTTGCATCTAAAACATAAATGCTAAGATCCCAAGCAAGTCTTAAGGAATTGTCTTCCATTTTTTGGAAAACTAATTTTACTGGAATATTTTCTAAAGAAATGTTTCCCTTAGAATATACAAATGAATTGTCAGAAGTATTTTCTAATAACTCAAGATTCGTTGGACTATTTAAGCCTAAACTTTGAGCTGCATTTGTTATTGCCGTTCCTGCAGAAACAGAAGGGCTTGTAGTATTCACTTTTTGTGCTAAATTATCTGAAAAAGATAGACTAGAATATAGAACTGCTCCATCTTTAATTGCAAATGAAGAGGTTGAATTAAAAATTTCAATTCCTTCGTATCGTTGAACAACGTAAACATTTTCTAAATTCATACTTTTTGAGAAACTATGTTTATCAACAATTATGTCAGAAAAATCTTGTGTTTGTAAACCTAACTGTGTTTTGTTAGTGTTTAAATAGGAGTTTAATTCACTAGAGAAATCTTGCCCATAAGCAAAACTAACAGCAATAAACATCATTAAGTAAAGAACTTTTTTCATAAATTTTTTTGTTTAAATTAGTAATTAAGTAATAATAAAAGTGTTATTTTTTTTCTTAAATAGCTGTGAAAATAACACATAAATGCCAAACAATTAAAGAATTCCATTAATTTTTTCAAATAACATTAAAGCATTACCATCCGTTAGGCGGGAAATATAATTACAGGTTTCTATTAAGTATTCATATTCACTTTTAGATTTTGAAATATCTGTGGAAATATTTTTTAGTATTAATTGGTCAAAATGCGTTAATGTATTGTTATGTAAATTTTCTGCAGAAGTAGTAAAAGTATCTAATAATGTTTGAAGGATCTTATAGCCTGCAATTTCTTTATCGGTCACTTCATTGCTTTTATAAATTTTCTCTACACTTATCTTTATAATATCTTCAATCTGTGCTTTGTATTTACTTTTATCTAAAAGACTTTCAGAAAAATCCCCTTTTAAAATCGCTTCTTCATTTTCAATAAAAACGCTTGTAGCTTCTGTCACTAAAGTATTAATAGCCAAGGATCGTAAATAAGCCAATCTATCAGATGCCTTTGTGAGGCTGTTATATTTTTCGGTATAAATATTCTCTTTTACTAAATTTATCAAATATTCCAGGGCAAATTCTTCCTCAATTAAACCCAAATTAATACCATCTTCAAAATCAATTATCGTATAACAGATATCATCTGCAGCTTCTACTAAATAGGCTAATGGGTGTCGACCATAACTTAAATCTGATGCTTCCCCTCTTTTTTGAAGACCTAACTCTTCCGCAACTTCTACAAAAAATTCTTTTTCAGATTGAAATACACCATATTTTTTATCGGCAATATGTTTGGTTGGTTTTTTAGGAAGTGAATCTTTTGGGTATTTCATAAATGCTCCTAAAGTTGCATAAGACAATCTTAGCCCTCCCTCTACTCCATTTTTGGATTCAGTTAAAATCTTAAACCCGTTGGCATTTCCTTCAAAATCTATTAAATCTTGATATTCCTTTTTGGTTAATTTAGATTGAAATCGTTTTCCATTTCCATTTAAAAAATAGTTGCCAATTGCTTTTTCACCGCTATGCCCAAATGGAGGGTTACCTATATCATGTGCTAAAGCAGCGGCCGCAACTATAGCCCCGAAATCGTTAAACTGGTAGCCTTGTGATTTTTGTAATTGTGGATGCTTCTCTATTATTGCTTTACCAACAGTTCTCCCCAAAGACCTTCCCACTACAGAAACCTCTAAACTATGGGTTAGTCTTGTATGAATAAAAGAGGTTTTAGATAAGGGAATTACCTGTGTTTTATCTTGTAAACTTCTAAACGCTGATGAGAAAATGATCCGATCATAATCCACTTCAAATCCCAATCGAGTTTCATCTTGTTCTATTCGTAATCTTTTATTGGTATCTCCTTGCCTCTTTAAAGAGAGTAATTGTTCCCATTTCATCATAATAAATAAGCTGTTTAGTGATGCAATATACTATTTCTATGTTCTATTTCTATAAAAACTAAATGTTAAGGGGGTAACAATTTATTAACCTAAAAGTGACCTAGTGATAATTTATCAGTAACATCAAGTTTACATTGATATAGTTTATTTGTACCAAGATTTTAAACCAAGAAATGAAAAAAACAATTACTCTTTTACTCCTAACTATTATTAGCTTTTCATACGCACAAGAAACTGGATCTTTAGTTGGGACTTTAACCGATAAAGATTATAATAATGAACCTTTAGCATTTGCAAATGTCCTTATTAAGGATTCTAGTATTGGAACTACTTCAGATATTGATGGAATTTATATTTTAGAAAACCTTTCCATAGGTAGCTATACTCTTGTGATTAGTTTTATAGGTTATGAAACTGTTGAATTAAGTAACATCATCATAGAAGCAGGAAAAGTAACTACTGTAAATGTCCCAATGGGAATTAGTGCCGCAGCCTTAGACCAAGTAATTATAAAAACCTCCACTAAAAAAGAAAGTGTAGCCTCTCTTCTAATAGAACAAAAGAGAGCTAAAGTGATGCAACAAAGTATTGGGGCCGAAGAACTTTCTCAAAAAGGAATTAGCAATGCAGCTGGAGCTATAGCAAAAGTTTCTGGGGTTTCCCGACAAGAAGGAGGAAGTAATGTCTATGTAAGAGGCTTGGGAGATCGATATTTGAATACTACTTATAATGGTCTTTCTCTTCCGTCGAATGACATTGAAAAAAAGAATATGGATCTGGATTTATTTTCTTCAGACATTATTCAAAACATATCTATAAGCAAGGCTTATAACACGAGTTTCTTTGGTGATTTTGCTGCAGGAAATGTAAATGTCCTTTCAAAAAAACAACAAGGAAAAGGCTTTTTAACTACCGATTTAGGTTTTGGGTTTAACACAAATGCTATAGGCAATGATTTAGTGAAAAGTGAAGGCACTGGCAAGCTCGGTTTTTACAATCGTTATGATAACAATGCCTTTGCAATTGTTTTATCTCACGGAATTGATCCTATTTCAGCAGGAACGCCAATTAATTTACAAGGAAGTATTTCTGGAGGAAAATCCTTTGTTATAGGAAGTGAATCTAAATTAAATGTGTTTTTGACCGCTGTATTTGAAAACGATTTTGAATTCAGAGAAGGAGAAATTGTGGATTATACCACAGTAGAAAAAAAGCGATTCCCAAATGCTGAAGAACATGAATATTCTACTACCACAACTGCAATGGCAAACGTAGAATACAAAATAAATACAGAACATAAAATTAGCTTTAACTCTTTATTTATAAATAGCTCTAAAGATGAAGTTGGTTATTATGGAACAAATGGGGAAGGAACCAATAGGGATGCAATTCTAAATACAGACAAAGGGTTTTATCAAATGAACGTTCAATTTAACCAGGACATGGTATTTGTAAACCAGTTGCTCGGAAAACATAAAGTAGATGAAAAGATGGAAGTGAATTGGGGTATTGGTTATAATAAAGTAGATGCAAGACAACCCGATCGAAAAAGAATTAGCATAGAACAATATGATTTAGCATTAGATAATGACTCTTCAACAAATCCTACTTTTTACAATAATATCCCTTTCGACAATCAACGCTACTTTCAAGAAATTGAAGATAATGAACTCAACAGTTATATTAATTTAACTTACCAAGCTTCAGAAAATGTAGCTTTAAATTTTGGATATAACGGAAGAAGCAAAAAACGTGATTTTGAAAATATTCGTTATGGTTATGACCTTATAGAGCCTCATACACCAGTAGAGGATGTAAACAATTTAAATGATGTATTTGCTGCAGAAAACATTGGTATTGTATACGATCTTGTCGTTTTTAATGCTATTGACCCTGAAGGTGGAATAGGTAATGTCAATTACCCCGGTCTGCCTGAAAACACCTATAATGGAACACTAGATATTCATGCGGGATTTGTAAATGCAGAAATTTCTTTAGATGAAAAATGGCTGTTTGTCCCTGGTTTTAGGCTGGAATCTTTTCAACAAGAAATTGAATATGATGTAATTAATCTTTCTCCAGATGATTCTGGATTCAGAAAAACATATAGTAATTTTTATCTGCCGAGTTTAAACATAAAGTATTCTTTAAATGAGGATCAAAATTTACGATTTGCTACTAGTAAAACCATTTCTTATCCAGAATTTAAAGAAGTTGCTCCTTTTGTTTATGAAGATGTTACGCAACGAATTGGTGGTAATCCAGATTTATTGAACGATCCATCCTTTTCTGAAATTTACAATATTGATTTAAAATATGAATGGTTCTTCGGTAAAGGAGAAATCTTAACCGCAGCTGCTTTTGCGAAACAAATAAATGACCCTATTAACAAAGTAATTGCAAACGATGCAACTGGAACCCAACGCTATTTTAGAACGGGAGATAAAGCTCAAATTCTTGGTGCTGAAATAGAAATGAGAAAAGCATTATTGAAAACAGAAAATGAAAGTCCAATAGTATCTCTTGGTTTTAATGCTACCTATATGTATACCAATCAAGATTTAAAAGACTCTGACGGACTATATTCCACCACATTTGAGAGAGAGGAAGAAGAACTTCAGGGCGCATCACCATTAATATTAAATGCTGATTTAAGTTATAGCCCAGATTTTGGGAATTACCAACCAATGGGAAATTTAGTGTTCTCTTATTTTTCAGATAGAATTGATGCTATTGGATCAGGACAATTGGGAAATGTCATCGAAAAATCGATTTCAACTTTAGATTTCATCTGGAAAAATAGAATTGGCGATCATTTAGAAATTAATGCAAGTGCAAAAAATCTATTAAACCCAAGCATAGAAAGAATTAGAGAAAACACATCGCAAGGCGATGTAATTCTATCACAATATAAGCGAGGAATCAACCTTGCTTTACAAGTAAAATACAAATTTTAAAACAATAATTAATCAAAACAAATAAAATGAAAACAAACTATTTATTTTTAAGCATTGCACTTGTAGCAATACTTTTCGCTTCCTGTGAAGCAGACGACACTTCTGACATTATCATTAATTCGACTACCAATAATAATGGAGGAGGAAGTGAAGAAACTTCAAACTTAATTGAAATTGGAGGTACAAAAACAGAAGATTTCACCTTAGAAATCGACAAGGAATACGCCCTAACAGAAGCTTTAATAATGATGGATGGAACCACTTTAACCATACCATTAGGAACCGTAATTAAAGCATCTGCTGGAGCAGATGTTTATGTAGCAATTTCACAAGGAGCAAAAATTATTGCCGAAGGAACTTCAAGCAAACCAATAGTTTTCACCTCAAATGTAGCAACTCCAAATGCTGGAGATTGGGGAGGGTTAATTATTTTAGGAAAAGCACCGGTCAATTCTGTTGCTGGAGGAGAAAGCACTTCTACTTCAGAAATTGGAGGCTTACCTTATGGAGGAAGCCATATAGAAGACAACTCAGGTATAATAAAATATGTGCGTGTGGAATATTCTGGTGGTGCGGCAGATGCATCTTCAGAGAATAATGGCTTTTCTTTCTATGGTGTTGGAAACGGAACTACTATAGAATATATTCAAGCTTTTGAAGGAAAAGATGATGGAATCGAATTTTTTGGAGGGACAGTAAACGCAAGTTTTATTTCTGTAATTGGAGCACAAGATGATTCCGTAGATTGGACAGAAGGATTTTCGGGAACCTTAAGTAATATTTATATTGAGCATGGCGTAGAGCACGACAAAGGAATAGAAGCGGATGGATTTAATACCGATATTGGAAACAATGCAAATCCTCAATTCTTTTCAAAACCAACCATAAATAACGTAGTTATTTTAGGTCGAGGTTCGGCAAGTGGAAATGAAGCTATTCGTCTTAGAGCAGGAACCCAAGGAATCTTTAATAATATTTTAATTATCGGTTTTGAAGAAGGGTTTGACTTAGATGGGGATTTAGGAGATAGCCCAACTGGACAAGGAGTTGTAGACGGAAATTTACAAGTAAATGATGTTTCTTTTAATGATGTTTTATTAAATATGAAAAATGACACTGAAGTTATTTTTACTGAAGAAAACTTTATTACAGGAGACGGAAATGGAACAGGAACAGATTATGCAGTTTGGAAAAATGGCTGGACAAGAAATTAATTTGAATTAACCAAGAGTACTCTTCAAAATCGTGTAGTTTTTGTCGACTAGATTTTTAGAGTTAGAGGCTGTTCAATTTGAACAGCCTCTTTTATTTAAAAAATCTAATTTATTAATCCTCTTAGTTGAAAAAAGTTACTTTTCCATTAGAGATATCATACATTCCTCCAATAATTTGTATCTCCTTATTTTTTTCCATTTCAACTAAAACAGGGCTTTGATTTCGAATATTTTCAATAGACATTCTTACATTCATTTCTGCAACGTTATTTACAAAATCAATGTTTTTTGAATTTCTAATACTCTCATCAGCTGGCTCTTTTACCGCTTCTACAGCAGGCTCAATCTTATTGATTAAAGCCGTTAAATTTCCTAATCTAGCATGGTCACAAGCTCCTTTTACTGCTCCACAAGCAGTATGACCCAATACAACAACCAATTTAGTTCCTGCCAATTTACAGGCAAATTCCATACTTCCTAGAATGTCTTCATTTATAAAGTTTCCAGCAATACGGACACTAAATAAATCTCCCATACCTTGATCAAATATCAACTCAGAAGAAACTCTAGAATCAATACAACTTAATACTGTTGCATAAGGAAATTGTCCTGTTGAGGTTTCTTTTACTTGTTCATTTAAATTTCTGCTTATCCTTACATTGTCTTGAAATCTTTTATTTCCTTCTTTTAAATATTCTAATGACGATTCTGGTGTCATTGCGGATTGTGTTTCTTTTGTGTGTGTATACATGATTCTTATTTTTTAGGGTTTAAATTAAAAAATTTGATAAAACTATTTGGGTTTTCTACAATCCCCATTTCGGAGATTAATTTAATATTAATATTTCTATTTCTTGCTTTTTCTGAAAAATCTTCAAGAATTTCAACAATATCATTGTCTAAATATCGGGTTTTTTGAACATCTAATTCTAAAAACGATTCCTCAGGTAATTGATCTAATTCTTTTAATATCGCTCCTTTATTAAAAAAAGTAACTTCTTCAGCTAGTGTAATCTTAAATTTAGTTTTACCATTACTAATATCTTCCATGTGTAAGAAATGTGAATTTTGGTAGCTTTTTATTAGAATTACGACAATACCAACTCCCATTCCTAAAGAAATACCAATTAAAAGATCGGTAAAAACAATTCCTAATACCGTCACAATAAATGGCACAAATTGTTTCCATCCTAATTGATACATGGTTTTAAATAAGGACGGTTTAGCTAATTTATATCCTACTACTAATAAAATGGAAGCAAGTACCGATAGTGGAATTAAATTCAATAATTTAGGAATCAACACCACAGAAATTAATAACAATAATCCATGGACAATAGCAACCAATTTGGTTTTTCCACCCGATTGGATATTTGCAGAACTACGAACAATTACTTGTGTTATTGGCAATCCTCCTACAAGTCCAGATAAAATATTCCCAGATCCTTGTGCAATTAATTCTCTATTGGTTGGAGTAACTCTTTTTTCTGGATCTAATTTATCGGTAGCTTCAACACATAATAGAGTTTCCAAACTTGCCACTAATGCAATGGTAAAAGCAGTAATCCAAACATCTGTATTTGTAATTGCTCCAAAATTTGGAAAATTAAATTGACCTAAAAAGGAGGAAAGATCATTCGGAACTGGAACACTTACAAGATGATCTGATGATATTCCAAAGGCCTTACTTCCTTCGGTAAAACTTACATAAATAATCCCAATAACTACAGCAACTAAAGGCCCCTGAATTAATGTAAATATTTTAGCCTTCTTTAGTAATACTTTATCCCAAAATAGGATTATAGCCAAACCTAAAACTGCTATAATTGTAGCGCCAAGGCTAATAAAACTAAACGTTTTTATTATTTCTGAAAAGGTATTCTCTCCATCCATTTGAAGAAAAGCAAAATCCTCTTCAGGATTTGCGTCATAACCGAAAAAGTGAGGGATTTGTTTTAAAATAATGATGATTCCTATTCCAGTTAACATTCCTTTTATAACGGATGAAGGAAAATAATAACCAATAACTCCAGCTTTTAAAAAGCCAAGTATTATTTGAATAATTCCACCTAAAACAACTGCTAATAAAAAGTTCTCGAAACCACCTAAGGTTCCAATTGCAGTTAAAACTATAGCCGCTAATCCAGCTGCTGGACCACTTACTCCAATTTGAGAACCACTTAAAGCTCCTACAACTACTCCCCCAATAATACCAGCGATAACTCCCGAAAATAATGGTGCTCCACTGGCTAATGCAATACCTAAACATAAAGGTAGTGCAACAAAAAATACAACGATACTTGCTGGCAAGTCGTTTTTAATATATGTAAACATAATATATAGTTTTTTGTCTTCATTAGTTTATGAAGACATTAATTAAATTGATAAAAATTAAAACTATATAAACTGTTTTGGAGGAGGTACCATTACCTTTAATGTATGGTCTGTTTTACTATCTAAGTAAAATGAAATAGCTGCTTTCTTTTTAAGAGAAAATGAAAGCTTTTTATGTAAAGTATAAAAGTTCAAAACCTTTTCTTCTATGTCTTTCTCTGCTTTTTCAGATTTCTTTTCTTCTGAATTTTCCACTAATACAATGACATCCGTTTCTGAACATAAATTTATAACAGAGGGCGCCAGAATTGAAATAATCAAAACTGTCGATAACGTTATATAAATAAATGACTTAAACACGGCGGCAAAAATAGTCTTAAAAGACATTGAATTTCAAAGTATTTTGTTAATTTTTTAAAGTTCTAACAGCAAATATATATACCTCTCTATTTCATATAATTAAAGTTTTATTTACAGGAAAAAATCGTAAAACCTTTTTAATTTTTTTACATATACTTAACATTCACTTAACATTGAGGTTAGTTATTTGCAGCGACAAAAACTATTAACGATTTTATAATGAGAAAAAATTACTTTGCACTAGCAGTTTTTTTATTAGTTGCATCATTTACTGCCCAATCCCAAGCGCTTGAAGACATGAAGTTTGGAAAGGGAATGATTAATTTCACCGCCAAAGACAGTTCCTTTAGTGTGAAATTTGCTCCTAGAATACAAATACTTTCTTCAACAAATTGGAATTATGAAGACGACGAATTTGGAAAAGCAAATACTAGCTTTTTAATACGAAGGGCTCGTTTAAAGTTTGGTGGTTTTGTATTAAGCCCAAAACTTAAATACAAAATAGAATTAGGTTTATCTAATAGAGATATTGCAGGCGCCACAGTTTACACAGGGAATGCACCAAGATATATTTTAGATGCAGTAATAAAGTGGAATTTTCATGAAAATTTTGTTTTATGGGCGGGACAAACTAAGCTTCCTGGAAATAGAGAACGAGTAATTTCTTCAGCTAATCTACAATTAGTGGATAGGTCTCTTCTAAATGCAGCTTTTAATATTGATCGAGATTTAGGAATTCAATTAAGACATCATCTAACACTTGGCGAAAACTTTGTAATCCGCGAAATATTCTCAGTAGCACAAGGGGAAGGAAGAAATGTAGTTACCGGAAATTTAGGAGGCCATCAATATACGGGGCGCCTAGAATTTTTACCCTTTGGAAAATTTAAAAACAAAGGGGATTATTTAGGAAGTTCGCTCGAAAGAGAAGCCAAGCCTAAATTAGCTGTGGGAGTTTCCTATGATTTTAATAATAATGCTGTTAGAAACAGATCTAACAGGGGTACTTATATGGAAAATGATCTTGGTTTATACGAAACCGATATTAAGACCATGTTTATTGATGCCATTTTAAAACATAAAGGATTTTCATTTATGGGGGAATATTCTAATAGAGATGCCGAAGATCCAATAGCAAAAAATAGTGATGGTACAGAAACGGGGGTTATTGTCCCAGAAGGATATGGTATTAATCTACAATCCGGCTATTTGTTCAAAAAAAACTGGGAAGTTACAGGACGTTTTTCAACCATTGACATGAAAGAAAAAGACGTTTCTAATCAATATACCTTAGGAGTTTCTAAATATATAATTGGACACAAATTAAAAATTCAATCGGATATAAGTTACTTAACATTGGCAGACATTAGTAATGATGTGATGTTTCGCTTACAATTAGATGTTCATTTTTAAAAATAACCTTTAGGTAACATTCAAAATCTCATAAATTGAGATATTTGCACCTTTAAAATTAATCTATATGGATAATATTTACATTTTAATGATTGCTGCTTTAGCCATTTTGGCAATTGCTGATTTAGTGGTTGGAGTTAGTAACGATGCGGTAAACTTCTTAAACTCCGCAATTGGTTCTAAAGCCGTTTCATTTAAAACCATTATGATCGTCGCAAGTTTAGGGGTTGCTTTTGGAGCCCTTTCTTCTAGTGGTATGATGGAAGTTGCTCGAAAAGGTATTTTTATGCCGAGTGAATTTTACTTTAATGAAATTATGATCATTTTTATGGCAGTAATGATTACTGATATACTGCTTTTAGACTTCTTTAATACCTTAGGGATGCCTACTTCTACAACAGTTTCCATTGTCTTTGAGCTTTTAGGTGCAGCTGTTGTGATGTCTTTAATAAAGATTAGTATTTCAGATACTGAAACAATAGCCAATTTAGGTCAATATATAAATACCGCAAAAGCCACCGAGATTATACTGGGGATTCTCCTTTCGGTCGTCGTCGCATTTTCGGTTGGGGCCTTTGTTCAATACAATTCTAGACTCTTAATGACTTTCAATTTTGAGCAAAAAGCCAAATGGGTTTCTGCTTTGTTTGGGGGAATAGCAGCAACTGCAATCACTTACTTTATTTTAATAAAAGGATTAAAAGGAGCAAGTTTTGTTTCGGGTGATTTTAAAGCTTTTGTTTCTGAAAACTCCGTCATGATTGTAGCATTAAGTTTTCTCTTCTGGACTGCTTTATCTACACTTATTACTGCAGTTTTTAAAATGAGTGTTTACAAGTTTATTATTATCATTGGAACTTTTGCCATAGCTATGGCATTTGCTGGTAATGATTTAGTAAACTTTATTGGTGTTCCTATTGCGGCATGGCAATCTTACGAAGCATGGGTTGCATCTGGAGTCCCTGCAACCGAATTTAGTATGGAAGTAATGTCTAAAAAAGTACCAACACCGAGCCTTCTGTTATTTGCAGCTGGATTAGTTATGGTATTAACACTTTGGTTTTCTAAAAAAGCTAAAGCAGTATTAAAAACATCCATAGATTTATCGAGCCAAGATTCAGTAAAAGAACGTTTTGAACCTAACTTTTTATCAAGAGGCTTAGTTCGTTTCTCCACATTAATATCAAAGTACCATGGCACTATATTACCTAAATCTGTTCAAAGTAAAATAGACAAGCAATTTGAAAAACCAAAAGAACTTAAATTAGCTGGAAATCATCAAGATTTACCTGCCTTCGATATGGTTCGTGCTGCTGTAAACCTAATGGTAGCAAGTATCTTAATTTCTATTGCAACCTCTATGAAGCTTCCTTTATCTACAACTTATGTAACTTTTATGGTGGCCATGGGAACTTCACTTGCCGATAGAGCTTGGGGAAGAGAAAGTGCTGTATATAGAGTTGCGGGGGTATTAAATGTTATTGGAGGATGGTTCTTTACCGCTTTTAGTGCATTTGTAGCTTCAGGAATTATAGCCTATTTAATTTATTTAGGAAAGACTCCAATGATTGCCATACTTTTATTATTAACAGTAATATTATTAGTAAGGAATTATCTTAGTCACAAGAAAAAAGGCAATAATACATTATTACAAGAAGGCTTAAAGAAAACGGAAAGTAAAACCGTTCAAGGGATTATTCAAGAATCTGCAGACCATATTTCAAATGTGGTATCTAGGACTAACAAGATTTATTCTGGTATGCTAAGCGGTTTGGCTACAGAAGATTTATCCAAACTTAAAAAGAGTAGAAAAGGTGTTGAAAAATTAAATAAAGAAGTGGATGAGCTTCGAGACGATATCTTCTATTTTATTAAAAACTTAGATGAAACCAGTGTTCGTGGTTCCAATTTCTATATTATTATTTTAGGCTACTTACAAGACGTTGGACAATCTTTAGACTTTTTGGCTAAAACGAGTTACAAGCATATTAATAACAATCACAAAGCACTTCGTTTTAATCAAATTAAAGATTTGCAAGATATAGATTCTTCTTTTGAGAATTTATTAAATGAAATTGAAAGCATCTTTAAAAGCCGAAAATTTGAAAAATTAGGAGATATTCTTAATGGTAAACAAAGAGCTCAAGATGATCTTGCTGTTAAAATAGCAAGTCAAATTACTAGAACTCGTACCGAAGAAGATGATAGTCCTAAAAACACTGCGCTCTATTTTAGTTTATTAATAGAGACTAAAGATTTATTATCTGCAATTATGAATTTAATTGAAGAATATTATAACAGTTATAATAAAAACTAGTTCATTTATTTGAAACCAAAAAAGCCTTTCCTTTTCTTTAAATAGAAATGGAGGGGCTTTTGTTTTTATACCCATTTGTTATAACTTCGGAAACAAAACAAATACAAATGAAGCAAATACTACTTTACTTAAGTATCTTTTTGATTAGCACTACTTCCTTTTGCCAAGAGTTAACAGGAGTCGAATTATTAGAAAATGCAATTACTTATCACGATCCAAATGGGAATTGGAATACTTTTAATGGGACAGTTCATGTAACTATGGAATCTCCAGGTAAACCCAACAGAGATACAGAAATACAGATCAACCTACCAGAAGAGTATTTCTATTCTAAGGCAGTTAAAGATTCAATCTCTACAGAATTCATTTTAGAAAAAGAGGATTGTAAAATCCTTTATAATGGAAGTGAAACTTTTTCTGAAGAAATAGCAAAGGAAAAACGTTTGAGCTGCGAACGAGCTATTATGTATAAAAATTATTATACCTATTTATATGGCTTACCAATGAAACTAAAAGATCCAGGAACGATAGTGGATAATAAAGTGGAACGAAAATCTTTTATGGGAAAAGAGTATTTGGTCATAAAAGTAACTTATAAGGAGCCTGTTGGTGGTGACACTTGGTATTTTTATTTTAATCCTGAATCTTACGCCATGGAGATTTACCAATTTTTTCATGAGGAATCCAAAAACGATGGAGAATACATTCTATTAACGGAAGAAGAAATTATTAATGGAATTAAAATGCCGAAAAATCGTGCTTGGTATACTAACAAAGAAGACCAACTCTTAGGAACCGATATTTTAAAATAAAAAAAAGGAAAGCTTTCGCTTTCCTTTTTTAATCAACATTTTAATTAAGATTCTTGTCTTATCAAGTGATTTTAAGACCCACACATCAAACAATCATCATCTGGCTCTCCATTTTGAGATTTCGATAACATTTCACGAAACTCTTGTGGGCTCATTGGCTTATCGGATATTGCAGAGGTTGCTTCCACTTTTACTTCAGCAACTTCCACAACCGGTTCTTTTTTAACTTCTTTTTTTAGCGTAAACTTAATTGCATCTACAGCACTCTTCGTACGTAAATAATACATTCCTGTTTTTAATCCGCTCTTCCAAGCATAAAAATGCATCGATGTTAACTTCGCCATATTTGCGTTTTCCATAAACAGATTTAAAGACTGAGATTGATCTATAAAATAACCTCTATGACGAGACATATCTATAATATCTTTCATACTTAATTCCCAAACTGTTTTATACAATTCTTTAAGATCTTGAGGGATATCTACACCTTGTACAGAACCATTAGCACGCATGATTTCTTCTTTTAAATCGTCATTCCAAAGTCCAAGATTAACTAGATCTTCTAACAAGTGTTTATTCACAACAATAAACTCTCCCGAAAGTACTCTACGAGTATAAATATTTGAAGTATATGGTTCAAAAGCTTCGTTATTCCCTAAGATTTGTGAAGTAGATGCTGTTGGC
The DNA here is from genome assembly GCA_913058295.1 of uncultured Flavobacteriales bacterium. Taxonomy (GTDB): domain Bacteria; phylum Bacteroidota; class Bacteroidia; order Flavobacteriales; family Flavobacteriaceae; genus Marifrigoribacter. Next base: position 20,232 of record CAJXRD010000042.1, read on the forward strand.
ATTGGAGCAACTAATAATGAATTACGCACGCCATTCTTTTTAATTTCTTTACGCAATTTTGCCCAATCCCATCGACCACTTAATTCTTCATCTTTTATGCCCCACATATTATATTGGAACTCACCTTTAGAGATTGGAGAACCTTTATAAGTCTCATAAGGGCCATCTATTATTGCTTCTTCCATAGAAGCAGTTACTGCAGCAAAATAAAGTGTTTCAAATATTTCTTGATTCAATTTTTTAGCTTCATCGCTAGTAAAAGGCAAGCGTAGCATAATAAATGCATCTGCCAAGCCTTGAATTCCTAATCCAATAGGTCTGTGTTTAAAGTTAGAATATTCCGCTTCAATTACTGGATAATAATTTCGATCGATAACTCTATTTAAGTTTTTAGTTACACGCTTGGTAACTCTAAATAATTCTTTATGATCAAATTCTCCATTTTTCACAAACATTGGTAATGCAATAGAAGCTAAATTACAAACGGCAACTTCTCCAGGAGATGTATATTCCATAATCTCTGTACAAAGATTAGAGGAACGTATTGTACCTAAGTTTTTCTGATTGCTTTTTCTATTTGCAGCATCTTTATAAAGCATATAAGGAGTTCCTGTTTCAATTTGAGATTCTAATATTTTCTCCCAAAGAACTCTAGCTTTAATTGTTTTTCTTCCTTTATTTTTAGATTCATAATCTAAATAAAGGTCATCAAATTTATCGCCATAATTATCAAACAAATCTGGACATTCATTAGGACACATTAAAGTCCAATTACCATCTTCCTGAACTCGTTTCATAAACAAATCTGGAATCCACATTGCGTAAAAAAGATCACGAGCACGCATTTCTTCTTTTCCATGATTCTTTTTCAAATCTAAAAATTGAAAAACATCTGCATGCCATGGCTCTATATAAATAGCAAAAGAACCTTTACGTTTTCCACCTCCTTGATCCACATAACGAGCAGTGTCATTATAAACCTGAAGCATAGGCACAATCCCGTTTGAAGTTCCGTTTGTACCTGAGATATAAGAACCAGTAGCTCTTACATTATGTATAGATAATCCTATTCCTCCTGCAGATTGTGAGATTTTTGCAGTTTGTTTTAAGGTATCGTATATCCCATCAATACTATCATCTTTCATGGTTAACAAGAAACAAGAAGACATTTGTGGTTTTGGAGTTCCACTATTAAATAATGTTGGAGTAGCATGAGTAAAAAATCGTTTAGACATTAACTCATAGGTTTCTTTAGCCGCTTTAAGGTCGTTTAAATGAATACCTATAGAAACTCTCATTAGCATATGTTGAGGCCGCTCAACAATATTACCATTAAGTTTTAATAAATAGGAACGCTCCAAAGTTTTAAACCCAAAATAATCGTAGCCAAAATCACGATTATAAATAATCGTAGAATCCAATTCGTCAGCATTCTCCATGATAACATCATACACCTCATCACTTAAAAGTGGTGCTTTCTTTCCATTACGTGGATTTACATATTCATATAAATCTTTCATAACTTCAGAAAAAGTTTTCTTGGTATTTTTATGAAGATTAGACACCGAAATTCTTGCTGCCAAACGTGCGTAATCTGGATGAGAAGTAGTTAAGGTAGCTGCAACTTCTGCCGCTAGATTATCCAATTCACTGGTAGTAACCCCATCGTAAAGCCCCTCAATTACTCGCATTGCAACCTTTACAGGGTCTACTAAATCATTTAACCCATAACACAATTTACGAACTCGCGCCGTAATCTTATCGAACATTATTGGTTCTTTCCGGCCATCTCTTTTAATTACATCCATTAATTTTATATTTTTTCGATTTGTTGGTTTATTTGTTTTTGGGCAAAGAAATCTTTGTCCAAGTAACTACATATAGTGTAGGTATTAGTGTAATAAAAAAATCCACCCCTTGGGGAGAAGGCGGAAATTTCTAAAAGTCTGCGTCGAAACTTATTTTTCCTGATTCTTTGTCTTTCCCTGCATTTGCAACACCAGCTTTCTGGTATTCAGAAACACGTTTCTCAAAGAAATTAGTTTTTCCTTGAAGGGAAATCATATCCATAAAATCGAATGGATTGGTGGCATTATATACTTTCTCACAGCCAAATTCTACCAACAGTCTGTCGGTTACAAATTCTAAATACTGTGTCATTAGTTTAGCATTCATACCAATAAGACTTACTGGTAATGATTCTGTTATAAAAGATCGTTCTATATCTAAAGCATTTGTAAGTATGTGAGTAATACGCTCTTTAGGAACTTGATTTATGATATGGTTATTGTGTAAATGCACTGCAAAATCACAATGTAATCCTTCGTCACGAGAAATTAACTCGTTAGAAAAAGTTAATCCTGGCAATAATCCTCTTTTCTTTAACCAAAAGATAGAACAAAAACTTCCTGAAAAGAAAATTCCTTCTACTGCAGCAAAAGCTATTAATCTTTCTGCAAAACTTGGGCTATCTATCCACTTTAGTGCCCAATCTGCTTTTTCTTTAATTGCGGGAAAAACTTCAATTGCATTAAAAAGCTCATCTTTCTCTTTATCATCACTTACATAGGTGTCAATTAAAAGTGAATATACTTCAGAGTGGATATTCTCCATCATAATTTGAAAACCATAAAAGAATTTTGCTTCGGTATATTGTACTTCCGAAACAAAATTTTCTGCTAAGTTTTCATTTACGATTCCATCAGAGGCTGCAAAAAATGCAAGAATATGTTTGATAAAATAACGCTCATCGTCATTTAATTTTTCTTTCCAATCGATAATATCTTGATGAAGATCAATTTCTTCAGCTGTCCAAATACTAGCTTCTTGCTTTTTATACCAGTCCCATAAATCATGATGTTGGATAGGAAATATCACAAATCTGTCTTTATTTTCTTGTAAAATTGGCTCTACTTCACTCATAATCCTTTTGCTTTAATATTTGATAAAATAACCTCTTGTTGTGTTGTAACAAATATGGAATTTTTTATGAATGTTTTCAGAAAAAAATAATTTAGGTTTTCAACAAAGTTTTCAACATAGTATTTTTTGCGCCTTACAAATATTTTGTTAAATTAATAGTTTATCTTATTGGTTATCAGGTTTTTATAATTACAAAATATATTTATAAACAAAGTGAAAATAAGCAGTTAAAAACCCTGAAAGGATGCAATTTCACAACACTTAAGCTATAAAAATACAAGTAATTTTTTAGCTTATTTTTCAACAATAAAAGCTTGAATTATTTTTTAAATTCTTTGAAAAAAAAGCAGAAATGGAAAAATAAAAATAAAAAAAGATGAAATTATTAAGAAATGATAATGAAATTTTAATCGAGATGTTCCGCTGCAACTTTTTCTAATTCCAAATACCAATTTTCTCCAAATTTCCGAATTAAAGCTTCTTTTACAAATTTATAAACGGGTACTGAAAGCTCTTTACCAAGAGAACATGCGTCATTACATATTGGCCATTTATGATAATTAACTGCAGCAAACTCACTATAATCCTGTACACGAACAGGATATAAATGACAAGAAATGGGTTTTTTAAACGAAATTTCTCCTGCATTATAAGCATCTTCAATTCCGCAACCTGCTATTCCATTTTCAGAAAAAGAAATATAAGCACACTCTTTTCCATTTACAAGTGGGGTTTCTAATTCAGAAAGGTCTGTAACCACATGATTTCCAATTTTTTCTATCACATTAATCCCTTCTTTTCTAAGAAAAGGTTTCACTTTGGGATAAATCTCTTTAAGGGTTTTAGCTTCTTCTTCAGTAAGCGGAGCACCTGCCTCTCCTTCTACACAACAAGCCCCTTTACAGGCACTGAGGTTGCATACAAACTCCTTTTCGATGATATCTTCAGATACTATTGTTTTTCCTAATTGAAACATTTGGCAAAAGTAGTTTGTTTTATTTTAAAAATATTTCAGTTTTATAATTAGTTTTGCCCTATAAAATCTTTCAACCATGGAATTTAACTTTAAAGAAATATTAACCGCAACCATGATTCTTTTTGCGGTGATCGATATTGTAGGGAGTTTGCCTATTATTATTTCACTTCGTGAAAAGGCTGGGCACATTCAATCAGGAATGGCTTCGATAATCGCAGCGATTTTAATGATCGTTTTCTTATTTATAGGAAAACAAATTCTAAGCTTGATTGGTATTAATGTAAACGAATTTGCTGTAGCTGGTTCTTTAATACTTTTCTTTTTGGCTTTAGAAATGATTCTCGGAATCACACTTTTCAAAGAAGATGAAGATAGTAGCCCAAAATTAGCTTCTGTTTTTCCATTAGCCTTTCCTTTATTGGCAGGACCTGGTAGTTTAACGACTTTACTTTCTTTAAGAGCCGAATATAATATTGAAAATATTATTGTAGCGGTATTGATAAACATTTTATTTATCTATATAGTTTTAAAAACTTCGGGAAAATTACAGCGTATTTTAGGTAAAAACGGGATTATCATTATTAGAAAAGTATTTGGTGTAGTTCTATTAGCTATTGCTGTAAAACTGTTTACCTCTAACATACAGTTATTATTTAACTAACTCTTCGACAATCTCAGTGACCTACTTAGTGACCTGATCAATGTCTTAAAATAAATTAATATGAAAAAAGTAATTTATCTTTTTATTGGAATTGCCATTATTCTCATTATCTATAATCTTACCTTTTTAGACTTTTCTAATCTATTTGAAGGAGAAAGCAGCATCGCATTAATTGGAGTTTTATGTGGAGCTTGTGTTATTTTATTAATGCTGATTTTACACAAATCTCGTAAAATAGCGAAGAAGAAAAGATAATTATTCTGGTGTTTGAATCGTTTTATTAGATTCTATTTCCATTACCTTTTTAAGCATTGGATCGTCTTGATTTAGAATAAACTCAAATGTATTACTGCCAAACAACTGCTGTGCAATACAGGCTTTTAATATGTTTTTTATATGATCTTTATGATCTTCAAATCCAATATGAGCTTCATCCATTCTTGAATATTCAAAAAACTCACGCATTAAATCTTCATCAACTTGGTAAGTATCTACAAAATCTTGAAGTTGATAATCGCTAAAACTTTCTCGATTTCTTTCTAAGTATTCAAACACAAAATAACTTGCAAATCCACTTCTGGAAATATACTCTAAGGTTTCATTTTCTAAACTGGTATCTTTTGAAACAAAAACATCTGGAATAATTCCACCACCTCCATAAACCACCTTACCTTTAGGGGTTATAAAACGCAATGTATCTGCAACTTTTATACTATCTGCACTATTCATTTCACCGTTACTATAGCGTTTTTCATAATCTTTATAATAGGCATTATTCCCATTACCATAAGGTCGCTGAATAGATCTTCCTGTAGGCGTATAATATCTGGCAATTGTTAAACGCACTGCACTTCCGTCACCAAGAGACATTTCTCGTTGTACCAACCCTTTACCAAAAGACCTACGCCCAATAATTGTCCCTCTATCGTTGTCTTGTAATGCTCCTGCAATGATTTCACTAGCCGAAGCAGAATTCTCGTTTATTAAGACATATAAATTTCCATCCTCAAAATCTCCTCCTCCATTCGCAAAGGTTTTATCTACTTTTCCACTTTTATTTTTAGTGATTAAAATAAGCTTGTCATCCTCAAGAAATTCATCAATAATTTTTTCAGCTGCTGAAATATAACCCCCAGGATTGTTTCTCAAATCCAATATAAGTTTGCTAATTCCATCCTCTAAAAGTTGATCTAAAGATTCTTTAAATTCGTCATAGGTAGTTTCAGAAAATCGATTTACTTTTATATACCCAAGCTCTTCTGTTATTTTATAGGAAGCGTCGACACTAATAATTGGAACCTCTTTTCGCTTCACTTTAAAACTAAGTAAGTCTTCCTCTCCTTTTCTAAAAACTTTTAAATCAACCTTACTGTTTATTTTTCCTTTTAAGTATTTGGTAATACTGTCTCTTTGTATAGAATCTCCAAAAATCTTTTTTTCATTAGCATACAATAATCGATCTCCAGCTTTTATCCCTGCTTTCTCTGCGGGACCACCAGCAATGGTTCTAATCACAGCAATCGTGTCTTTATATACATAAAAACTCACACCAATACCCACAAAGTTTCCACGCATATCGTCTGCATTGTCAGCATATTGACTTTTTGGAATATACACCGAATGTGGATCCAGGTTTTCTAGAATTCGGTTTACGGTAATGTCTACAATACTATCCGTATTTACTTCATCTACATATTCGTAATCTATATAATCTATAAGACGGTTGAGTTTGTCTTTTTTAGAATTTTTTGCAAATATCTTTTCCGAAGTATCTGAAAAATTAAATTTAGAACCAATAAATACACCTGCGGCAACAGCCACTCCTAATAATAAGGGTAAATATTTTTTCTGAAAACTCATTTACTCATCTAAATCATTAATGTGTACAATCTCAACTCCAGCTTTTCTTAAAAAATCTACTCCAGAAGTGTCTTTATACTTTTCCATATAAACCATTCGAGTTATTCCTGCTTGGTGAATTAACTTGCTACAACCTTGACAGGGTGACATGGTAATATATAATGTCGCGCCTTTGCATGATTGTGTAGAGGATGCTACTTTTAAAATGGCATTTGCTTCTGCATGCAGAACATACCATTTTGTGTTTTTTTCTTCGTCTTCACAAATATTTTCGAAACCCGATGGCGTACCATTATAACCATCACTAATAATCATTTTATTTCTAACAATTAAAGCACCAACTTGTCTTCGATTGCAATAAGATAATTTACTCCATTCCCTTGCCATTCGTAAATAGGCAATATCATATTTGAGTTGTTTTTCGGGCTTCATGTATTTATGCTATGATTTAAAATGGTCTTCCTGAATATTTTCAGGATTTGTTATGCTATCGGAATTAGATATTTTATTTGATAGAATTAAAATATACAAGGCGAATTTAATGTGAAGTTCTTAGCCATCAAAATATGTCGGCGTTAAATATTCTATAAAGTATAATTAACATACCCTAGGTCTGAACTAAATTTGGATTTAAATTAAAATGGCCAATTCCGCTGTAACATTGGAATAACCAGGCCTATTACGATGGAAGATATTACTAATACCCAGTCTCTTTTATTGAATCTAAATATAGTTTGAAAAATAAAACCAAGAAGTAAAACCAATAATACAACAACGAGTTGCGCTATTTCAATACCAAGAGCAAATTCTAATAATGGAAGAATTGTATTGTCGTCGTTTATAATTTTAAAATAGGAAGCAAAACCAAAGCCGTGAATTAATCCAAAGAAAATAGTAATCACATAAAATAAACCTAGAGATTCTGAATCTCTATTTTTCCCGGTTGTAAATAAATTATATACCGCAGCAATTAATATGGTAATGGGAATTAATAACTCTATCCAAGTACTAGAAACCGTCACTACATTATAACTTGCTAGTAATAACGATATCGTGTGCCCTACCGTAAATAAGGACACTAAAATCAATATTTTTTTCCAACTAGAAAAAGTATAGGCAGCTACCAATACAATTAAAAATAAAATATGGTCGTATGCCTGCCAATCTAAAACGTGATTTAGACCTAACTTTAGATATAGCCAAAAATCTGACATGCATATAGGATTAATATGTTAAAAACCAAAGGTAATGAATATGGCTTAATTATCGTATCTTTATATACTGCTCCCCCACTTATTTGAATTTTATGAAAAAAACACTACTTATTGTATTGACTTGCTTTTTTAGTCTTCAAAGTTTTGGGCAGGATCCAGATCCAGAATTATTTAGAACATGGTATTTGCATATTATCCAAGCAACAGATTTAGATACTGAATATGTTGTTTCAGAAATAGACCCTTCTATTCAACCTTTTATTACAATTTCAGAAAACTTAGATTTTAATGGTGAGGGTGCATGCAATACTTTTAATGGCAATTATGACCATACTGGGACAAACTTAATGAATACTATTAATTTTAATAGTACCGATAATGATTGTGAAATACAAGTTCATAATTCCTTCGAAAGTTCTTATTTCGGGTTTATGCAAGGTGAATTTTGGTATTATATTGATCAAGATAGCGATGGACTAACTTTATCTTTAGGAAACCTTTTAATGGGGTATGCAACTTTTAAAAATTATCCTCTTTCAACATCAGACTTTACATTAAATAACATCATAATTTACCCTAATCCAGTTTCTGATATACTTTATATTTCTTCTGAAAACACAGTAAGCGAAACCATCACCATTTATTCTTTGAATGGAAAGAAAGTCGTAGAAGATATAACCGAAACAAATTCCATAGACGTTTCAACATTATCTAAAGGGATGTATTTTATCGAGATTTCTTCGGAATCTGGAAAATCTATAAAAAAGTTTATAAAAAAATAATGCCTATTTCATAAGAATTATCAAATCACTAAGACTTTTAGCTAAACACTGTGTTTTAATCAAAATTAAGGTGAATACTTTTGTTAATTTATAACTTTATGTTGTGTTTTTTAATACATTCACAAACCAAAACCTTCTCTATCCCTTTGTAATAAAGCCTTTTATTGTTAAAATATGTTAAATTACTACTTTGTTATGCAAAGTACTGTAACAT